>CAYNTJ010000005.1:0-148932 GCA_964400515.1 uncultured Oscillospiraceae bacterium
TGTTCTCTCATAATGTTGCTTTGCCATTTTTTCCTCCTAAATAACATTTTTAATAATCAACATTTATTTGTTAATTTTTTCCAATAAACTTTCTGGTAATTTTTCAAAGTGGTCGAACTGCATTACATATACTCCTCTACCCTGTGTTTTTGAACGCAGGTCCGTAGCATAGCCAAACATTTCTGAAAGAGGAACCATTCCCCTTACAGCTGCTGCACCCATATTGATTTCAGTGCCTTCGATTCTACCTCTTCTTGAACTTATATCACCAATTACATCACCCATATATTCCTCCGGTGCAGTTACCTCCACCTTGAATATAGGTTCTAATAAAGCAGGCTTTGCCTTTGCTCCGGCTTCTTTCATAGCCATTGATGCCGCAATTTTAAATGCCATTTCTGATGAATCCACTTCATGATAAGAACCATCATAAAGCTCAACGCCTACATCAACCATTTGATATCCCGCTATAGGACCGGTTTGCATTGCTTCAACGATTCCATCTTCAATCTTCGGAATATATTCCTTAGGAATAGCTCCTCCGACGATGGCATTTTTGAATTCAAAACCGGAACCTGCTTCTCTAGGATAAACTCTGATCTTAACATGTCCGTATTGACCACGACCACCTGACTGCTTAGCATATTTATGATCGATATCAACAGGCTGGGTAAGTGTCTCTTTGTAGGAAACCTGTGGCTTACCTACATTTGCTTCCACCTTGTATTCACGTAAAAGCCTATCTACGATGATTTCAAGATGCAATTCTCCCATTCCGGCGATTATAGTTTGTCCCGTTTCATCATTGGTATATGTCTTGAAAGTAGGGTCTTCTTCTGCAAGTTTTGCTAAAGCTATTCCCATTTTTTCTTGACCTGCTTTTGTTTTTGGTTCAATTGCTATCTCTATTACAGGATCAGGGAACTGCATTGATTCTAAAATAACCGGTGCACTTTCATCGCAAAGAGTATCTCCTGTGGTAGTTTGTTTTAATCCTACCGCCGCAGCAATATCTCCGGAATAAACCATTTTAATTTCTTCCCTCTTATTTGCATGCATCTGTAATATTCTTCCGATTCTTTCCTTCTTATCCTTTGTTGAGTTGTATACATGTGAGCCCGCTTCAATGGTTCCGGAATAAACTCTAAAGAATGCCAGCTTTCCTACAAAAGGATCCGCCATAATCTTAAAAGCCAGGGCTGAAAACGGTTCATTGTCGCTTGCAGGCCTATCTATTTCCTCTTCAGTTTCCGGATTTACACCTTTTATAGCCGGAATATCAACGGGAGATGGCATATAGTCAACTACAGCATCCAGCATCATCTGAACACCCTTGTTTCTGTATGCAGAGCCGCATAAAACAGGAATCATATTGTTTGAAATGGTTTCACGTCTTATGACTTCCTTTATCTCTTCAGAACTGATTTCTTCTCCTTCAAGGAATTTAATCATGATATCTTCATCTGCATCAGATACGGAGTTCATTAAAGCCTCTCTCCATTCTAAAGCTAGCTCCATCATGTTATCAGGAATATCTATTGTGTCAAATTCCTTTCCTAAATCGTCCTTGTATACCTCTGCTTTCATCTCTACTAAATCGATAATTCCAACAAAATCATCCTCAGCACCGATAGGTAGTTGTATAGGAACTGCATTTGCCTTTAGCCTATCTTTAACCATGTCAACTACTCTAAAGAAATTCGCTCCCATGATATCCATCTTGTTAACAAATATCATCCTTGGAACACCATATTTCTCTGCCTGTCTCCATACAGTTTCTGACTGTGGTTCCACACCACCCTTGGCGCATAATACTGTAACAGCTCCATCTAATACACGTAAAGACCTTTCTACTTCAACGGTAAAATCAACGTGTCCCGGAGTATCGATAATATTAATTCTAGTGTCCTTCCATTGTGCTGTAGTAGCAGCAGAGGTTATTGTTATACCACGTTCTTGCTCCTGCTCCATCCAGTCCATCTGAGCTGCACCTTCATGAGTCTCTCCGATTTTATGTGTCCTACCTGTATAGAATAATATTCTTTCAGTAGTAGTTGTTTTACCGGCATCTATGTGTGCCATAATACCGATATTTCTTGTTTTCTGTAATGAAAAACTTCTAGGCATAATAATCCCCCTTTCTGCTTAATATTTTTTGAATGTTTCTTTTCAATTCTGACACCATTACCATCTGAAATGTGCGAAAGCCTTGTTAGCTTCTGCCATTTTATGAGTGTCATCCTTCTTCTTAACAGATCCTCCTGCGTTGTTAGCAGCATCCATTATTTCCTTAGCCAATCTTTCAGACATGGTTCTTTCGCCTCTAGCTCTAGTATATTTTGTTAACCATCTTAAACCTAATGTTTGGCGTCTTTCTGGTCTTACTTCAATTGGTACTTGGTAGTTGGCACCACCAATTCTTCTGGCTTTTACTTCCAGTACTGGCATGATATTATTCATCGCCTTTTCAAATACTTCCAAAGGCTCCTCTCCGGTTGTTTCTTTTATCTTATCAAAAGCATCATAAACAATCTGCTGAGCTACACCCTTTTTACCATCAAGCATAATGCTGTTAATTAATTTAGCAACAACTACGCTTCCGTAAACCGGATCTGGAAGTACTTCTCTCTTTGGTACATTACCTTTTCTTGGCACTTCTCTTCCCTCCTCGCTAAGTGATTTAATCACCTGCACAATAATTTATTAACTGCACATTACTCTTCACCCTTACGGATTACTCTACTGATACTTGCAATTTCTAGTTCAGTAGTCTCGAGCGGGGTACTCGACCTTAGATATAAGGCCGTGGCGCCTTAATATATTATATATTAAGGGCTAATCCCGAAATTAACTTATTTCTTTTTAGGTCTCTTTGCACCATATTTTGAACGTGCTTGAGATCTTTCAGCAACACCTGCAGTATCCAAAGTTCCTCTGATGATATGATATCTAACACCGGGAAGGTCCTTTACTCTACCGCCTCTAATAAGAACAACACTGTGCTCTTGAAGATTGTGTCCAATGCCAGGAATATAAGCACTAACTTCAATACCGTTAGTAAGTCTTACTCTCGCTACTTTTCTTAGCGCTGAATTAGGCTTCTTAGGTGTAACAGTTTTAACAGCAGTACATACTCCTCTTTTTTGAGGTGAATTAATGTTTGTCTGCACTCTTTTTAAAGTGTTCATACCTTTTCCCAAAGCCGGTGAGTCAGATTTCTTAACTGAGCTAGTTCTTCCTTGGCGTACTAATTGATTAATAGTAGGCATTTTTTTCTCCTTTCTTATAAAATTATTTTATGCGAAAAATCGCGCAAAACCGAATAGAATTATATCAATTAAACAAGCAATTTGTCAATGTTTATTTGCTATAATCAATCATTGATTAAATAAATATCCTTATCAATATTTTGTTCGGAAACAAAATCCGTTTCCTGGCCATACATATCTTCTTCCAGGTCATCTTCCTCTGATTGATTCATCAATTTCTCGTTTTCACCATAATCGATTTCAATCTCTCTGTATCTGTCCATGCCTGTTCCCGCCGGTATAAGCTTACCAATCATTACATTTTCTTTAAGTCCTGTAAGCTTATCATTTTTACCTTTTATAGCTGCATCGGTTAAAACCTTGGTGGTTTCTTGGAATGAAGCTGCGGATAAGAAGGAACTTGTAGCTAATGCCGCCTTAGTAATACCCAGAAGATTTCTTCTTGCAACGGCTTCCCCTTTGCCTTCTTCCTTAGCCTTGTTATTAGCCTCTTCTATATCATGCTTACTGTAAAGGCTTCCCGGCAGAAGCTCGGTATCTCCACCGTCTTCAATCTTATATTTTGAAAGCATCTGGCTTACAATTACTTCAATGTGCTTATCATTAATATCTACACCCTGTTGCTTATAAACTCTTTGTACTTCCATTAGCAGATATTCATAAACACCGTTTACACCCTTTAATCTCATAATATCATGAGGATTTAATGGCCCCCTGGTAATTTGATCGCCTGCTTCAATGAAGTCGCCTTCTTTTACATTAAGTCTGGCACCATAAGGTATTGAATAAGCTCTCTCTTCTTCTTCTCCCCTTATAACTACCTTTGTTTTATTATCCTCTTTGTGCTCTATAGAAATAACCACTCCGGAAGCTTCACAAATTTCAGCTAAGCCCTTTGGTTTCCTTGCTTCAAAAAGTTCTTCTACCCTTGGAAGACCTTGAGTAATATCGCTACCTGCAACTCCTCCTGTATGGAAAGTTCTCATTGTAAGCTGTGTACCCGGTTCTCCTATGGACTGGGCTGCTGTAATACCAATGGCTTCTCCCGGTAAAACATCTTCTCCGGTTGCCAGATTTCTTCCATAACATTTTGCACAAATACCGTTTTTACATTTACAAGTCATTACCGATCTGATCACTACAGTTTCAACACCTGCATCCTCAACCGCTGATGCCAGTTCATCTGTAATCTCTTGATTTGCTTGAACTATAATTTCTCCGGTCTTAGGATCAACTATATCGTTTAACGAATATCTTCCTGCAATACGCTGTTTAAGAGGTTCAATAACCTCTCTTCCATCAGCAAAGGCTCTTACCTCAATACCTTCATTGGAGCCGCAATCGTCTTCTGTTATTATTACACTGTGGGAAACATCCACAAGTCTTCTTGTTAAATAACCCGAGTCAGCTGTTCTAAGGGCAGTATCTGCTAATCCCTTACGAGCACCATTTGATGATATGAAGTATTCCAATATGGATAGGCCTTCTCTAAAGTTTGCAGTAATTGGAATTTCTACAGTGTGTCCCGTGGCATTTGCCATAAGTCCACGCATACCGCCTATCTGTCTTATCTGGTTTTTGCTTCCTCTGGCTCCGGAATTTGCCATTATGAATAAGTTATTCAATGTATCTAAGGATTCCATCAACTCATTGGCAACTTCATCTGTAGCCTTTGCCCATGTTTCGATAACCTTATTATATCTTTCTTTATCAGACATGAAGCCTCTTCTAAAAGCATTTTCGAACTTATCTACTTCTTTTTCCGCAGCTTCTACAATGGCTTTTTTGGATTCAGGTATTTCCATATCTGATACACTTATTGTAACAGCTGCAATGGTAGAATAATGATAACCCATACTCTTAACATAATCCAGCATAAGTACCGTTCCGGTATTACCGTGTTTTTTATAGCATTTATCAATTATCAAACCAAGCTTTTTCTTATCACAAAGGAAATCAACTTCCAGTGAATAAGGATCCGCATCTCTATCAACAAAACCCATATCTTGAGGTAATCCTTGATTGAATATAAATCTACCAACCGTTGATTCCACAAGCCTTCCTTTATCACCTTTATACGCATACATTCTTACTTTAACCTTAGCGTGTATACCCACAACATGATTTTGATAAGCCATAAGCATTTCATCTATGTCTGCAAAAGTCTTTCCGTCACCCTTTTCAGCATCAGTATTTCTCTTCTCTGTACCTTCATGGGTCAAATAGTAGCTTCCCAAAACCATATCCTGAGTCGGAATAGTTATTGGAGAACCATCCTTAGGTGCCAATATATTGTTTACTGACAGCATCAAGAATCTGGCTTCTGCTTGTGCTTCAACTGATAGAGGTACATGAACAGCCATTTGGTCACCGTCAAAGTCCGCATTAAATGCAGTACAAACAAGAGGATGAAGCTTTATAGCTTTTCCTTCTACCAGTACCGGTTCAAAGGCCTGTATACCCAATCTATGTAGGGTCGGTGCACGGTTTAGCATAACGGGATGATCTTTTATAACATATTCCAGTACATCCCATACTTCAGGCTTATATTTTTCCACCATGCCTTTAGCACTTTTAATATTATGGGCAAAGCCTTGTCCTACCAGCTCCTTCATTATGAAGGGTTTAAACAGCTCCAAAGCCATCTTCTTAGGAAGTCCGCATTGATAGAACTTAAGTTCAGGACCTACAACGATTACCGAACGTCCTGAATAGTCAACACGCTTACCAAGTAGGTTCTGACGGAAACGTCCCTGTTTACCTTTAAGCATGTCCGAAAGAGACTTTAAAGGCCTAGAACCGGGCCCCGTTACTGCACGTCCCCTTCTTCCGTTATCAATAAGGGAATCTACTGATTCCTGAAGCATCCTTTTTTCGTTTCTTACAATAATGTCAGGAGCACCAAGCTCAAGTAACTTCTTTAATCTGTTATTTCTGTTAATTACTCTTCTGTAAAGGTCATTTAAATCAGAAGTGGCAAATCTTCCACCTTCCAATTGAACCATAGGCCTTAAATCCGGAGGAATTACAGGAACCACGTCCAGTATCATCCATTCCGGCTTATTTTCCGAAAGTCTCAAGGCTTCCACTACTTCTAATCTTCTTACAAGCTTGATCTTCTTTTGACCGCTTGCTTCCTTTAGCTCCTCATATAGTTCATGGGAAAGCTTTTCTATATCAATGTTTTCCAGAAGCTTTTTAACAGCCTCTGCTCCCATTCCAGCTTGGAATCTCTTGCCATACTGCTCCCTTAAATCCCAATATTCATTTTCTTCCAAGATTTGCTTATATGAAAGAGAAGTGTCTCCCGGATCGGTAACAACATAGGAGGCAAAATACAGTACTCTTTCAAGGTACCTCGGTGTAATATCTAAAACCAAGCCCATTCTGGAAGGAATACCCTTAAAGTACCAAATATGAGAAACCGGAGCCGCTAAATCTATATGCCCCATCCTTTCTCTTCTAACCTTGGCTTTAGTGACTTCTACTCCACATCTATCACATACAATACCTTTGTATCTGATTCTTTTATACTTACCGCAACTACATTCCCAGTCCTTCATAGGTCCGAAAATACGCTCACAGAAAAGTCCATCCTTTTCAGGCTTCAAGGTCCTGTAATTGATAGTCTCAGGCTTAGTAACTTCCCCCCTGGACCATTCCAATATTTTATCCTTTGAAGCTAAATTTATCTGTAAAGAATCAAATTTTAGCAATTCATAATTATTATTACTCATGAAAACCTCCCATCATTAGAGTGTATCATCAAACTTGTCATCAACGGCATCGATGTCTAAATCGATATTTTCAATATCTAAGTCAATATCTATTGGTTCTTCTTCTAATACTTTTTCGTCAGGTATATCCGGTTCAACAAAGTCAGTATCTTCCTCAAAGATTTCTTCGCTGTCTTCAACTAAATTCTCTTCATGAGGGTCTTCAATAACAATGTCCTTTACATCTACTATTCTGTCCACATTTGTAACATCGTCATATTCTGAAGTTTCTTTTAATTTGATTTCTTCGTTGTCCTTTGACATTACCTTTACATCCAATGCCAAGGATTGAAGTTCCTTAATCAAAACTTTGAAGGATTCAGGTATGCCCGGTTCAGGAATGTTTTCACCCTTAACTATCGCTTCATATGTTTTTACTCTACCTATTATGTCATCAGACTTTACAGTTAGTATTTCCTGTAAAGTGTGGGCCGCACCATAAGCTTCCAACGCCCATACTTCCATTTCTCCGAAACGCTGTCCACCGAATTGGGCTTTACCACCCAGCGGTTGCTGCGTAACCAAAGAATAAGGTCCGGTACTTCTGGCATGTATTTTATCATCTACCAAATGGTGAAGCTTAAGCATATACATATAACCCACTGTAATAGGGTTATCAAAATATTCTCCGGTTCTGCCGTCTCTTAAATTCAGTTTACCGGTTCTGGAATATCCGCAATCCTCCAAAAGATCCATAACATCTATTTCACTGGCACCATCAAATACAGGAGTCGATATATACCAACCCTTAGTTTTGGCAGCAAGGCCCAAATGAACTTCCAGCACCTGACCGACATTCATACGGGATGGTACGCCAAGAGGATTAAGCATTACTTGGATTGCCTCTCCGTCTTCTTTAAATGGCATATCTTCTTCAGGTAAAATTCTGGATATTACACCCTTATTACCATGACGTCCTGCCATTTTATCTCCAACATTAATCTTCCTTTTAGTGGCAATATATACTCTTACAAGTTTATTAACGCCCGGAGATAATTCATCACCGTTTTCTCTGCTAAACACTTTAACATCAACTACAATTCCGGTTTCTCCATGAGGTACCTTCAAAGATGTATCTCTTACTTCCCTAGCCTTTTCTCCAAAAATTGCCCTTAACAATCTCTCTTCGGCAGTAAGATCAGTTTCACCCTTTGGTGTTACTTTACCTACTAAAATATCACCGGAATCGACCTCTGCACCGATTCTGATTATACCTTCACCGTCTAAGTCCCTAAGTACATCTTCTCCCACATTAGGAATATCTCTTGTTATTTCTTCAGGTCCTAATTTAGTGTCTCTGGCTTCCGATTCATATTTTTCAATATGTAATGATGTTAGTACATCTTCCTTTAGAAGTCTTTCATTTAGGATTATTGCATCCTCATAGTTATAGCCTTCCCATGTCATGAACCCAACAAGAAGATTTTTACCCAATGATATTTCTCCCAAACTAGTTGACGGTCCATCGGCTATAACCTCGCCTTTTTCAACATGTTCTCCATAGCTTACAATAGGCCTTTGATTAATACAAGTTCCTTGGTTGGATCTCTTGAATTTCAAAATTCTATATTTATCTATTTCATTATTATCATCTCTTCTGATTCTAATAGTTTCCGCATCAACATATTCTATTGTACCTGCATTTTCAGCCAAAACAACAACACCGGAATCACATGCTGCCTTATACTCGATTCCTGTTCCGACATAAGGCGCTTCCGTTATCAATAGAGGAACTGCCTGCCTCTGCATGTTAGAACCCATAAGCGCTCTGTTGGCATCATCGTTTTCCAAAAACGGTATCATCGCAGTAGCTACAGACACTACCTGTTTTGGAGATACGTCCATATAGTCTACAGCTTCTCTAGGCATCAGTGTAATTTCTCCGCCAATACCTCTAACACCAACTTTTTGGTTTAAGAAGTGACCTTCACTATCTAAAGGCTCATTTGCCTGGGCTACTACCATTAGCTCTTCGTCATCTGCAGAAAGATAATGAACATCTTCTGTTACTATGCCCTTTTCCTTATCAACCTTTCTGTATGGAGTTTCAATAAAACCATATCTATTAATAATTCCATAGGTTGTAAGGGATCCGATAAGCCCTATATTAGGACCTTCCGGAGTTTCTATCGGACACATTCTTCCATAGTGAGAATAGTGTACATCTCTAACTTCAAAACCGGCTCTCTCTCTGGAAAGACCCCCCGGTCCCAATGCTGATAATCTTCTTTTATGTGTGAGCTCTGCAAGAGGATTATTTTGATCCATAAATTGGGAAAGCTGAGAGCTTCCAAAGAATTCCTTTACCGCAGCAGTAACAGGTCTTATATTAATCAGTTGTTGAGGTGTTGTGCCTTCGCTGTCTTGGACAGTCATTCTTTCTTTAACAACTCTTTCCATTCTGGCTAAGCCTATTCTGAATTGGTTCTGCAACAGCTCACCAACAGTTCTCAATCTTCTGTTACCCAAATGATCGATATCATCAACCTTGCCCAAACCATAATTTAAGTTAAGCAAATAACTCACAGAAGCTATTATATCTTCTATAATTATATGTTTTGGTGATAATTCATCTTTTCTGGCCACGAAGCCATCCTTTATGTCCTGTTCATTTTCAGCATTATCCAATATTTCCTTTAATACAGGATAGAACACTTTTTCTGAAAGCTTAAATGGATTAACATCAAAATCAACATACTTTTTCACATCTACAAAATTGCTTCCGATAATCTTTGTGGTTTCAGATTCATCGATTTTGCTATATACAAGTACATCCTTTACTCCCGCATCTTCTATTTTCATGGCGAGAGGCCTATCTATTCTGCAACCTTTTTCTGTCAATACTTCCCCGGTGTTAGGATCGATTACATCCTCTGCGGCAACGGCATCAACCAGTCTTTCATAAAGACCTAATTTTTTATTATACTTATATCTTCCAACCTTTGCCAAGTCATATCTCTTAGGATCAAAGAACAATGAATTAATCATAGTTCTTGCACTTTCCACTGTAGGAGGTTCTCCCGGTCTTAATTTTTTATATATTTCCTTTAGACCTTCCTCGTAGTCTGTGGTGTTATCCTTTTCAAGGGTTTTAAGCAACTTCGGATCCTCACCGAAGATGCTGATTATTTCTTTATTTGAACCAAAACCCAACGCTCTAAGCAGCGCGGTTACCGGTTGTTTTCTAGTTCTGTCAACTCTAACAGAAATAATATCATTAGAATCGGTCTCATATTCAAGCCAAGCACCTCTGTTTGGTATTATAGTTGACTTAAACAATTTTTTATTTGATTTATCAATTTCTACATCATAATACGGTCCAGGAGATCTTACCAGTTGTGTAACTATAGCTCTCTCTGCACCATTGTATATAAATGTGCCTTTTTCAGTCATTAGCGGAAAATCACCCATGAAGACTTCTTGTTCTTTTACTTCTCCCGTTTCCCTATTTGACAATCTAACCTTTACTTTTAGGGTTGTTGCATAAGTAACATCCCTTTCCTTACACTCTTCTTGGCCATATTTTGGCTTATCTGAGAAGGAATAGTCAGTAAATTCTAGTATAAGATTATTAGTATAATCCCTAATAGGCGAGATGTCTTCAAGCACTTCCCTTAAACCTTCATCAACAAACCACTCATAAGAATTGGTTTGTAATTGAATCAGATTTGGCATAGGACATACTTCATGAATCTTTGCGTAAGATATACGTTCTTTTCTACCTACTTTAACCGGTTTTGGCATATTATCACTCCTTATTCTTTAGCAAATTACATTCCATAGCAGCTTATAATTATACTACACATCTGTCAAGTATACAAGCCCTTTTTTGTAATTAACAAAAAAGGATTTGTTATTACAAACCCTTTCTATTGTTAGTTGTAAAACTTTAATTTATTTAAGTTCTACTGTAGCTCCTACTTCTTCCAAAGCAGCTTTTAATGCTTCAGCTTCACCCTTTTCAATATTTTCTTTAACATTTGCAGGTGCGCCATCTACCAATTCCTTAGCTTCTTTTAATCCTAAGCCTGTGGATTCTCTAACAGCCTTGATAACCTTAATCTTCTGATCACCAACTCCTGCTAATACTACTGTAAATTCAGTCTTTTCTTCTTCTGCAGCAGCACCGCCTGCAGCAGGTCCAGCAACTACTGCAGCAGCAGCAGATACTCCGAACTCTTCTTCGCATGCCTTTACTAATTCGTTGATTTCTAATATGGTCATGCCTTTAATAGCTTCAATTATTTGATTCTTATCCATTTTATTTCTCCTTTTAAATTTTTATTTCTTTTAATTAAGCGTTAGCCGCTTCTCCTTCATCAGCAATGGCTTTGAAAGTTCTAACCAGCTTTGAAACCGGGGATTGAATACTTCCCATGAATTTTGCAATAAGTGCTTCCCTTGAAGGAATATCAGCAAGCTCAGTAATAGCTGCCTTATCCATGAATTCACCTTCAATAACACCGGCCTTGAAATCCATTTTTTTGTATTCTGTCATTATACCTTTTAAAACTCTGGCAGGAGCAGTAGCTTCTTCCTTGCTTATGACAAATGCGCTCGGTCCGTCTAATACATCAGCTATACCTTCGAATTCTGTACCTTCTACAGCTCTTTTTACCAATGTATTTTTATATACTGTGTAATCAATGTTTTCTTCACGAAGTTTTCTTCTCATGTTATCTGCTTCAGCTACAGTTATTCCCATGTAGTCGATTACCACTAAAGCTTTTGCTCCGTCTAATTTTTCTTTGATCTCATCAATTACGATTTGTTTTTGTTTTTTTGCTTCTATAGACATTAATATTCTCCTTTCTGAATGTTAACCATTCAATTTTCTGGCACAAATTAATGAATCCTACCTGTAGACAGTAGGATTACAATATATATTGTACCTCGGCGGGGTATTAAGCTTAAGCACCCGCTGTCTACGGTTATTATTCTGTTTTAATATTTCTGTTACAGAGTTGCAGTATTGATTTTAACTCCAGGTCCCATTGTTGACGCTAAAGTAACACTTCTAAAATATTGTCCCTTTGCTGCAGCAGGCTTTGCTTTAGCAATTGCTTCCAATAATGCTTTTAAGTTTTCCTCTAACTTTTCAGGTCCGAATGAAGCCTTTCCTATAGCTACATGTACAATGTTAGCTTTATCAAGTCTATACTCAACCTTACCTGCTTTGATTTCCTGTAGTGCTTTTTCGATATCCATAGTTACAGTTCCTGACTTTGGATTTGGCATTAGTCCTTTAGGTCCCAAAACTCTACCTAATTTACCAACCACACCCATCATATCCGGTGTTGCAATTACTGCGTCGAAATCAAACCAATTCTCTGACTGTATTTTTTGAGCCATATCATCAGCTCCAACATAATCAGCTCCGGCAGCTTCTGCTTCAGCAGCCTTAGGTCCTTTTGCAAATACTAATACTTTCTTAGATTTACCGGTTCCGTTCGGTAACACCATAGCTCCTCTTACCTGCTGATCCGCATGTCTTCCGTCTACTCCCAGTCGAATGTGTACTTCAACTGTTTCGTCGAATTTTGCTCTTGATGTTTCAACAACCAACTTAGTTGCTTCAGTAGTATCATAGTATTTTGTTTTATCTACCTTTTGTACTACTTCTTTGTAATTTTTACTTCTCTTTGGCATTTTTACCTCCTTGTGGTTCCTACGGTCGCTTAGCGCCTCCCACTAAATTAATCCTCTACAATTATTCCCATACTTCTTGCAGTTCCCTTAATCATCTCTGTTGCTGCATCAAGGTCTGCCGCGTTTAAATCAGGCATTTTAGTTTTAGCAATTTCTTCCGCCTGGGCTCTGCTTATTGTTGCAACTTTCTTTTTGTTTGGCTCGCCAGATGCTGTATCTAGTCCTGCTGCTTTCTTTAATAGAACTGCTGCCGGAGGAGTCTTACAAATGAATGTAAATGATCTGTCTGCGTAAACAGTAATTACAACCGGAATAATCATTCCTTTTTGATCTGCTGTTCTTGCATTAAACTGCTTACAAAAGTCCATGATATTTACACTCTTTTGTCCTAATGCTGGTCCAACTGGTGGTGCCGGTGTTGCTCCGCCTGCAGGAATTTGCAATTTAATGTATCCGTCTACTTTTTTTGCCATAGCTTATCTCCTTTCCTAGAGTTTATTTACCTGCGCAAACTCAAGTTCTACAGGTGTATCTCTACCAAACATGGATACCTTGGCTTTTACAATCTGCTTATCCGGGTGAACTTCTTCTACCATACCCATCTGTCCTTCAAAAGGACCACTGATAATTCTGATTGTATCTCCCGGTTCTATGTCCAGTTCGATTCTAATCTTTTCAATTCCCATTCTTACGACTTCTTCCTTTGTAAGGGGAATCGGTTCGGAGCCGTGTCCAACAAATCCTGTTACGCCTTGAGTATTTCTCACAAGGTACCATGATTCATTGGTGACAATCATCTTTATGATTACGTAACCCGGAAACATTTTCCTGGTTGTTATCTTCCTTTGACCATCCTTAAGCTCAATTCTTTCTTCAGTTGGTACTATAATGTCAATAATCAAATCCTGCATACCACGATTCTCGACCATTTTTTCAATATTAACTTTTACTTTGTTTTCGTGACCAGAATATGTATGCACAACATACCATTTAGCTTGGCCATCCCCACGTATTCCTTCTCCTTCCAGAGGAGAAATTGAAGGGACTACTTTTTTTTCATTATCTGACATATACTAATACCTACCTCTGGTTAATTAAGGGTAATATCCAATAATTCTCTTAAGAATGCTAAGAATCCAGTGTCAACAAGCCAAAATCCCACTGCAAAAAATGCACAAACCGCGATTACCACGACAGTATCAGAAACCAGTTCACTCTTTGTAGGCCAAACAACCTTTTTAAGTTCCTGCCTAATGCCTCTAAAGTATTCTTTGGGCGACTGTCTTTGTTCCTTTTTATTTGTGTTACTTATGTTTCTTGATTGTGTTGCAGCTCTGCTAATAGCTGTCTTATTATTACCGGAGCTTTTCTTCTTATTAATATTTTTTTTATTATTAGCCATATTATCGCCCCTTATTTTGTCTCTTTATGAAGAGTTTCCTTTTGACAGAACTTGCAATATTTCATAAGTTCGATACGATCAGGATTATTCTTTTTGTTCTTCATAGTATTGTAATTTCTTTGCTTGCATTCAGTACATGCTAATGTTACTTTTACTCTCATGTCGACTGTCCTCCATTTCAACCTAAAATTCAGAGCCGAATCCTCTGCTCTGTTATCGTAATCATAAAGTCGCCTAATAATAATACTCTAAGGCACTGTCAATGTCAAGGAAATTTTAATGATTTCTAATTAATTTTTATCTTTTCCCGGTCATATATAGCAGCGCATTACATATGGCTGCCGCAACATTGCTTCCGCCCTTACGCCCCTTGGCAATTATGTGGGGAGTTTCACCGTTTAGTATTATTTCTTTACTTTCAACTACGTTAACAAAGCCCACGGGAACACCAATTATTAATTGAGGCTTTATCTTCCCAAGCTTAATCATTTCATCCAATTTGACAAGGGCTGTGGGCGCATTCCCTATGGCAAATATCAATTTTCCTTCTACAGAAGTTGCTTTTTCCATACTGGCAACGGCCCTGGTCGTGGCGTTTTTCTTGGCAGCTTCAGCAACGTCTTCATCTGCCATGAAGCACTTAACCTCTATTCCAAGTTTTTTACATATGGCTTTATTTATTCCCGCCTTTGCCATGTTTGTGTCGGTAATTATGGTTACCTTTCCTTCTTTTAACATTTCCACCGCATCTCTCACGACGCCTTCTGAGAAAATCAAGCTCTCGGCATAATCAAAATCAGCAGATGTATGTATGGCCCTTTTTATAACCAACTCATTTTCAGGATCCAATGTTATTCCCATTTCCTTAAGTTCTTCACCTATTATTTCAAAGCTTCTTATCTCTATATCAGCTGGCAATACCCTTTGTAATTCTGTCATTTTATACTCCCTTGTTTAGCATCTCATAAACTTTATCCATATCAATATTTTTTCTTAGGCCTTCCGCAAGTAGGTCGTACTGCTGCTCTTTGTAATCGGCAAAGGTCATGGTTCTAGAGGTTTCTTCATCTAAGCCTTTATCTTTAAGAAGTATATCCATAAGTTTTTCAGAGAAGTCACCTTCATCAAATATACCATGTATATAGCAGCCTAAGGCTTTTCCGTTATATGAACCATCCATAACGCCATTATTAAGCTCAAGAAGCTTTTCTCCGCTATTTTGGGATTCCCCATTATGTATTTCATATCCTGCAAAGGTGGCCCCGGTAAGATTTTCATAAAATCCGGATAATTCTTTAACCCTACCATTTACTCTGGTTCTGGTCTTCTCATTCTCAAATATGGTACCCGTCTTTAAAAGACCCATACCTCTAAGCTCACCGCCATGTTCCATTTCAAGGGGGTCCTTTATGGTTTCCCCCATCATCTGATAACCTCCGCAGATGCCTATTATAGGGGTTCCTTGGGAATGCATTTTTAATATCTTGGCTTCAAGTCCCCCTTGTCTCATCCAAAGTAAGTCCGCCATGGTATTTTTAGTGCCCGGTATGATTATTAAATCGGGATTGCCCAGCTCACCCACCGTCCTTACATATCTAACAGAAGTAAAGTCGAACCTTTCCAGTGCATTAAAATCAGTAAAGTTGGAAATCCTCGGAGTCCTAATTACCGCAATATCAATTAGGCTCACCCTATCATTATCCATAAGCTTGGTGGATAAGCTATCCTCATCATCAATATCCACATCCAAAAAAGGTACCACGCCTATTATTGGTTTTTCGATAATATCTTCTATCTGCTTTAAACCCGGTTTTAATATCTCAATATCTCCTCTGAATTTGTTTATTAGAAGTCCCTTTATCAATTTTTGATCATCTTCGGGTAAAAGCTTTACTGTTCCATACAAACTGGCAAATACACCCCCTCTGTCAATATCTCCCACTAGTATAACCGGGGCTTTGGCAATTTTTGCCATTCCCATATTAACAAAATCGTCCTCGTTTAAATTGATTTCCGCAGGACTACCGGCACCTTCAATTACTATTACATCATATTCTGAACTCAAATCTTCAAAAGCCTTTTCCACATCTCTTCTGAGATTTTTCTTAAATTCATAGTAGTTTTGTGCATTTATGTTTCCAATGACCTCTCCATTAACTATTACCTGACTCCCCTTATCATTTGTGGGTTTTAACAATATGGGATTCATTCTTACATCAGGTTCAATGCCTGCAGCCTCAGCTTGTACAACTTGGGCCCTTCCCATTTCAAGACCGTTTTTAGTTATGAAGCTGTTTAATGCCATATTCTGACTTTTAAAAGGAGCCACCTTGTAACCGTCCTGTTTAAATATTCTGCATAAGCCTGCAGTTATAATGCTCTTTCCCGCATTAGACATTGTGCCCTGCACCATTATTGCCTTAGCCATTCTCTTACGCCCTCATCTTCCTTTAATTTTATCTCAAAATTTGCATAATATGGTTGTTTCATGTCAATATGTTTGCCCGTTATGGGACTAGTCCCATGATCAGAGGTTACTATAACCTCATTTTTAGAATTCATTAGATTTTCTATAACGATATTAATAACTGTGGCTCTAAATTTGTCCTTTTCTAAAGGATTAAGCCTATGGGCAGCTTCGTCTGTACCATTTATATGAAGCAGCACGAATTCTTCGGTATGGGCCTTCTCTAATGTCAGACTAATCTTCTTAGACAGGTTAGTATCCACATCACCGGTAAAGTCATCAAGGTCGGAATACTTCATCCCTAGTGTTTTCGCTATTCCCTTTACTAAAGATATACCTGTAACGGCATAGCCATCGATTTTCTCATTTACCCCGGGACAAACCGAAGGTGCCCAAGGGACAAGGTATATCCCTTCCTTCTTAAGGGGTTGAGGAATGCCCAAATCAATGGGAAGTTTTTCCCCCATGTGCTTATGCACAGGAAAGTCCGCTGCTTCCTTTCCCTTAGCTATATATATCCCTTTATAGCTGCCTAGGCTGTAATAGCCCGGCATATGAATTTCATCACTTCTATGGCACAAAGAAACGGCTTTCATATTTTCATCCACATTAACCATGGAAGTTCTCATTACAAAGTCATTATCTTTAAGCTCAATGTTGTCTCCGATAGCTTCCATCCAAGCCCTTGAATTCTTAGGTATATCCAATACTCCCAAAAGATTCATTATGCAATTACAGCTTTCCGGTTCCATTCCCTTATTAGTGGTTTTAAAATATCCCTTTAAAAATGGCCTTAAGGATTCATCAATATTAAATTTTTCGTCTGTAGCACCATCAATTATGCATAGAATCTTACCTGCCACTTAATATATCCTCCATGGCTTTAATCAGCCTAGTATTATCATCATGTTTTTTAACAGCTATTCTGTAGTAGCCCTCATCAAGACCGATATAGTTTGAGCAATTTCTGATGAGAAAACCCTTTTCCTCCATTTTTATATCAAACATATAATCATCTATATAAAATAGTATATAGTTGGCCTTTGAGTCAAAATATTTAATACCTAATCTTGTCAGCTCTCCTTTTATATATTTGCTTTCTTCTTCATTGTTCTTTAGAACCTTCTTTACATAATCTTTTTCCCTTAAAGCTGCAATCCCCGCTGCCTGGGCCATGATTGACACGCTCCAAGGTTGACCCGATTTAATAATTTCATCCATTAGCTTCTTATTGGAGGTCATTCCGTAACCAAGCCTAACCCCTGCCATGGCATAAAGCTTTGTATATGCCTTGAGTATGAATAGATTTTTGTAGTCCTTTAATTTTGATATGCTCGATTCACCATTTCCAATGAAATCCAAGAAGCACTCATCAATTACCAAAAGAATTTCCTTTTCCCTACATTTATTAAGAATTCTATCTAATATAACCCTATCACAAATTTTACCCGTCGGGTTATTAGGTTGGCATATAAAAATAACATCTAAGTCATCATCCACATCATCTAATATACCCTCTGTTATTTCAAAGGAGTTTTCTTCCTTTAGAATGTGGTGATTAACTTTGCATCCCGAAAGTTTTAGTGCCTCTTCGTATTCAGAAAATGTCGGTGCAGTTACCATGGCCTTCTTGGGTTTTAACGCCAATACCAATCTAAAGATAACATCCGCTGCGCCGTTTCCGCAAATTATATAATCCTGTTCCACTTTATGATGCTCAGCCAGGGCTTCCCTTAGATTTCTGCTAAGGGGGTCCGGATACCTCGATGCCTCATCCAATGAATCGCAAATTGCTGCCTTTACTCCTTGGGGCATGCCAAAGGGGCTGGTATTCTCTGAAAAATCAATGGGCATCCTGCCGTATTTATTTATATATCCTACATAATCTCCGCCGTGTTTCATCTTATATTCCCTTAAATATTAATATTCTTACACCTATACATATAGCCATTGCTATAGCCGATGTCAAATACATTAGCTTATTCGCCTTTCTTATATCTTCAATTTCTATATCTCTAATGTCATCTCCTATGGTTGGCTTTTCATAAAGCTCCCCAAAGTAGCATGCATTTCCCGCCAGCTCAACGTCTAGTGCCCCTGCGCAAACGGACTCCGTCTGTGCCGAATTGGGGCTTTTATGATTAAATCTATCCCTTTTAAATATCCTTATGGCATTTTTTATATCCATTCCAAGAAGCCCCGAAGCGATTATCATAATAAAGGCCGTGATTCTAGCCGGTACAAAGTTTACAAAATCATCAAGCCTTGCAGCCACAGTACCAAACTTTATATATCTTTCATTTTTATATCCAATCATACTGTCCATGGTATTAACAGCCTTATATATCATGCCAAGGCCCGCTCCTCCTATGGCACAAAAAACAATGGGTGCCACAACTCCATCTGTGGTATTTTCCGCCACGGTTTCCACCGTTGCTTTAATCACACCTTTTTCATCTAATTCCTTTGTGTCTCTACCTACGATATATGATACAGCTTTTCGTCCTTCCCCAAGACTTTTTTCTAAGCCTTCTGCCACTTTCATGCTCTCTTGCCTTAGGGATTTGGTAGCAAATATTTGATATATCAGTATACATTCCAAAGCTGCTCCAAGATAATTAGAAATCATGTAAGCCAGGTATAATAGTCCATAGGTAATTCCACCGGTTATTAACAAAACCAATATTACCAGTAAAAATCCTCCTGCTCTTTCAGATTTAACAGCCCTTCTTATGTTACTTTCCAAGAAAGATGTGAGCCTACCCATCAGAATTACAGGATGGGGTAAAACCCTCGGGTCTCCAATGGCTAAATCTATTAAATATGCCCCCATAAGTATCAGTGTCATTTTCAATATCTTACCTCGTTAAATATTTCTCTGCGGCTAAAACAAAATTTTTTGCAAATTCAATATTTGAATAAAAATATAAATGGGGAAAACCTGCAAACATGCTTTCATTTGCATGCTCACATTCCCAGCCATTATTACCATATGCCTTGGATGCAATAAAATCATCCCCATTATTATCCGTGTCAAAATAGTGGAATTCATGGGCCTTTATGCTTCCCCCTTTTTTACACATCATATTATCTTTCTTTGCCGTTATTTCAATATATCCAAACCTATTTAGACTTCCCGTATTCCAACTTTCTCCGGGCAGCACTCCCACCATTTCATTGTTAAGCATAGACTGTAAAAGGTACATAAAGCCTCCGCATTCTGCAAATACAGGCATACCTCCATCGATGGCATTCTTTATGCTTTTTTTCATTGATATATTTTCTCCAAGCTCCTTTAGGTGAAGCTCCGGGTATCCTCCTCCTAAATATATAGCAGAGGCATATGGAGGAAGCATCTCATCTCGTTCGGGAGAAAAGTATTCAACTTCAGCTCCTAATTTTATAAGCAAATCCAGATTTTCTTTATAATAGAAACAAAAAGATGAATCCTTGGCTACAGCTATTACCGGCTTCTTATCCGTTACTTTATTTATTTTAAGCTCCTCATATTCTAATACATCAGCAGAATTCGCCAATTCTATTACAGAATCAATATCCACGGTTTCTTCCATTTGTTTTGAAAGTATGGAAAGCTTTTCCTTTAAATCTTTAACCTCAAAGGAGTTGACTAGTCCCAAATGTCTGCTCTCTAAAGAATACCTTTCATCCCTAGGTACATAGCCAAAGACCTTGACTCCGCATAAATCTTCTATGGTATCTTTTACAAGGACACTCATCATTTTACTGCAATTGTTCAGTATAACACCTTTAATATTACTATCTTTTTTAAAATTTTTAAAGCCGTCTATTTCAGCACATAAAGATAAGGCTGCACCATGCACATCTATAACCAAAATTACAGGAGTCTTGGTTACTTTGGATATTTCGTAAGCCGAGGCCTTTGTACTTTTGCCTCCCAGGCCATCATAATAACCCATTACTCCTTCAATTACCGATATCTCGCTGTCATATGTAACCTCGGCCATAAGCCCCTTTAATTTTTCTTCCGTCATAAAGAACAAGTCCAAATTAGCGCCCCTGGTTCCAATTATTTCCCGGTGAAACAGCGGATCAATATAGTCCGGTCCAACTTTAAAAGAGCATGTATCTATATTTCTATTTACCAGTGTTTGTAATAGCCCGCAGGTAATTGTGGTTTTACCTCCACCGCTTCTGGGGGCCGCTATCATTATTCTTGGTATTTTTTTACTCTTCAATATTTTCTCCTTCATTTATGATATATATTGGGTTTTGTCCCATCATCATATTATATCCCGCAATATTTTTAGCCTTAGATACACTTATTTGTGTAACCTCCGGATTCTTAAAAAGACAAAAGGCTTCATTCAATGTTTCTAATGCTATGGCACTAATTACTATCTTTACATCAGGATTCATTTCCATCAGCTTACTGAAAATCTCTTTTAGATTTCCTTTACTTCCACCAATAAATGCTTTGTCCGGCCTTGGTAATTCATCCAGTACCCGGGGAGCCATTCCTTCTATTACCTTCAAATTATATGCAGAAAATTTTTTTCTGTTCTCTCTGATTAAGCTTACACCCAATTCGTTTGTTTCTATAGCATATATTTTGGAAGTTTTGTTTAATAGGGCCATTTCTATTCCTATTGAACCGGTACCTGCCCCTATATCATAAACAATATCATTATCTTTGATACCCATTTTTGATATAATTGTACCCCTCACTTCCATTTTAGTCATGGGGACTTTATCCCTGGCAAAAATACCATCCTCAATACTGCCCCTATATGAATTTAGTTCCGTAAAATCTTTTCTGATAATCCAAACCACACTTAATGAGTGGAATATCTTTCCCGTAAGGTCCTTAGCTAATCCCTTTTTTATTTTTTCGTCTTCAAGGGAAAGATTTTCTCCTACATATACTATTGTATCACCTAAATTAAAATAATTCAGCTCATCAATTATTTCTTTGGGAGTTATTTCTCCGCCGGTAAGAAAAAATGTTTCCTTACTCATTAGAACATTACCAAGTATATTAACCTTAACCCCATGGGCAGAAACAAGTCTTACATTCTGCCAAGGCCTCTTAATTTTTGATGCCATGTATTGCACTGAAGATATACCCGGTATAACCGACACATCATAGTCTTCTAATAGGGGCAACAGTTTTTTTGTTCCGCTGTAAAATCCGGTGTCACCGCTCATTAATACCGCGATATTTGAATAGTTTCCGTTTTCTTCTACAATTTTTACAATCTTTTCAGGATAAATTTCATCAAATCCTTTTTTATTTGGAAAACATCCAATAAGCCTCTTGGCTCCGATTAAAAAGTCGGCTTCCAAAATGGCTCTATCTCCTGCTTTGGTTATGGTCTCATCATTACCCATTCCCATTCCAACGATTGATATTTTCATTTCTTTCCTCCCAGCAGTGCAATAAGCTCCTCTAAATGATAGCCCTCTTCTTTAGGTCTTCTTATTACAATAAAATTTATACCGGCAATTCTTGCTGCTTCCTTTTTTTCTTCAAAGCCACCCCTTTTACCCCCGTCCTTGGTAATAAGGTTTTTGATGTTGTACTTTTTTATTATTTCCAAATTTTCTTCAACTGTGACTTTGCCAAAACTCTCAATTATATTTTCTTCCTTAAGCCCTGCCATTTTGCATAACATCACCGATTCCTTCGTTGGTAATACTCGGGCATAAACACGTTCTAGATTAATATATTGGGCAATCTCCTTGCTACCCGTGGCAGCTAGAATATTACCTTCACCGCATTTTTTGCAGGCCTCCTTAATATCCTCCGCTTCTATAACTCCATCAAGGTTGCTCTCATCTCTAATAAGTCTATATACCCTTTTATCTTGGCATACATCTGAGATGTTTTTACTGATTATCTTGGCATATGGATGTGTGGCATCTATTATAGCATCAAAGGACGATATAAGTTGCTCTATTTCATCCTTTTCCAATCTACCAACGATTGTATTAATCTTATCATCAATTAAAGATTTGCCAAACTCTGTCGCTACGGATAATGTCACATTAATGTTGCTGTCAGAGGATAGTCTTTCAGCCAGCTCTCTACCGTCTATGGTTCCTCCAAAAATCAAAATCTTTTTCACTGCATCCTCTTTTCATATCCCCTAGGTGTAATCATTTTACTATTAATCACCTTTGTATTGCTATTTCCTATGAATACTGTGCAAAACATGTCTACATTCTCGTCCTTTAATTCCCTAAGGGTCATTATCTTATATTCCTCGCCCTCTCTACCAATATTTCTAACATACCCGCAAACAGTTTCTCCTGATTTTTCCTTAAGCATTATATCACATGCTTTTTTTAAATAATCATGTCTTTTTTTGCTGGAAGGATTGTATAATGCTATGCAAAGATCCGCCATCGAAGAGCATCTAAGCCTTTTTTCAATTAACTCCCAGGGAGTCAAAAGATCACTCAAAGATATAACCGCAAAATCATGGGTTAACGGTGCCCCTAATATCGCACCACCACTTAACGCTGCCGTTACTCCCGGTACGGGAATTATTTCCACCTTATCATACTCTACGCTAAGCTGGTATATAAGGCCTGACATTCCAAAAACTCCGGCATCACCGCTACAAACCATGGCTACGGTATTGCCTTTGACCGCTTCTAAAAGGGCGGCATGACATCTTTCGATTTCCTTGGTCATTCCCGTGGAAATAACTTTTTTATTTGGAACAAGATCCTTTACTAAATCTATATATACTGTATAACCACATAAAACATCCGCTTCCATTAATGCTTCCCTTGCTTCAGTCGTCATACCTTCTTTTTTACCCGGTCCAATACCTATTATATATATTCTTTTCACTTAATCACTCCTTAATTGAAATCGCCATTGTCATACCGTCTTGAGATGTTTTCTTCACAATCAATTTCCCTTGATTGGATAAAACCGCACTTCTCTCACAAACATTGTCAGTTCCCACAGTTCTTTTAACAAAATCAGAAGATGTAAACTCGCCTTCTAATCTATTTAATTCTTCGGAAGTGAATACCTTTAAGTCTACTCCCTTTTCTTCACATAGGTTTATAATAGCTTCTTCATTTCTTTTTATATTAATGGTTGCAATTGCCTCCACAGCGCACTCATATATATTATTGTCATTAAACACTTTACTGTAAAAGTCAAGTAACTTCTTAGGCTCTATTCCTTTTTTGCAGCCAACTCCTACCGTAAGTACCCTAGGAACCAAAATCAGCTTATCTGTTACCTTCCTATAAACTCCTATTTCAGCATCCTTATATGGATCTATAGCCTCTCCTTTTAGAGCACGCCTAGAAACATCTTTAATTTTTTCCGGATTAACTATTGTCATATTGCATTCTGTTGCCCATGCATCTATGGAAAAAACACTATTAATATCCGTTGCCGTAGTTATTACCGGAATGGCATTAATAATTTCTGATACATATTCCGCATATTTATTTGCCTTTCCAATGTGCCCCGACAAAAGGGATATACAGAATTTTCCATTATCGTCAATTACCAATACAGCCGGATCTTCGACCTTGCTCTTGATAAACGGAGCTATCCTTCTGACTGCTATCCCCGTGGCTGAAACAAAGATAATTAATTCTGAAGTTCCCCATACATCCTCTATCCATTTGCTTGAATCAACTTTATTTTTACCGGTGCCATAGCTAAAATCACCCTTGAGCTCTTTGGCAAGGATTAAGCCTATCCCACAACCCTTTTCGGTAAAAGCAATAATGCTGGTTTTCATTATTTGCTGGCCTCCCTATACTCAGTAGTAAATGTAGGATCATATAGCTTTGACCTATCGTAATCGCTTCCCAAAAAATCCCCCACAGTAATCAGTGCGGTTTTGATAATATTGTTATCTTTAGCTGTCTTTTCCAATGTATCCAACGTACATCTGTAAACCTTCTCGTCATCCCATGTGGCTTTATATACCAAAGCTGCTTTAGTATCTTTTGTATAAACTCCACCGGCCAAAAGCTCTTCCACAAGCTTTGGAATTAAACCGGTACTTAAAAATATTACCATAGTACTGCCATGACTTGCCAGCAATCTCATTTTTTCATTTTCGGGTACAGGGGTTCTACCTTCCATTCTTGTTATTATTACAGTTTGAGTCACATCCGGCAAGGTGTACTCGGTTTTTAATGCGGATGCTGCTCCGCAAAAGCTGGATACGCCGGGCACATAGTTAAATCCCATACCTTTTTCTTCTAAAATATCCATTTGTTCCTTAATGGCTCCATAAAGGCAAGGATCTCCCGTATGTAACCTAACAATATCTTTATCTCTGTTTCTTTCCATTACATCAATGACATCTTCCAATGTCATTTTTGCACTATCGTATATTTCACATGTATTTTTAGCATAGGACAACAATTCTTTATTAACCAAGCTGCCTGCATATATAATTACATCCGCTTCAGATAATAGCTTTGCTCCCCTTACCGTAATTAAGTCCACTGCTCCACTGCCTGCTCCCACAAAATTAATCATTTGTCCTCCTATTTTATAAGCAACGTAGTAAAATATGTTGCGTCATCATCAATATCTTCTAATGTTATGCATATTTTTTCATTTTTTAGTCCACAGTTTTGTACTGCCATAACATCACAGCCCGATAGTTTTTCCTTTACTTCCTTAATCTTCTTGCCACTTTTCATTAAAACCTTTGTACCATTTAACTCAATGGTGTCATCAATTATTGCTCCCGGAAAGATATGTAGCGGTTTATTCATTTCTGTCAAACTGGTATTAAGCTTTGCTGCCGCAGCACAAAAGCTGGTAACTCCCGGAACAACCTCCACCTCGTAGCCTTTTTTTATAACGATGTCTGCTATATATGAAAACGATGAATATAAAGAGGCATCTCCCAGGTTAAGCATAGCCACATCTTTATCTGCCTTTAAGTAATCAATAATTCTATCTGCATTTTCCCTATGATTGGCATCAATGGCCTTCTTATCTCTACTCATAAGAAATTCCAATCTTAATATCTCTTTATCATCTAAGCTTATAATACCCTTTGCAATATCAAGGGCTAAAGTTTTGTCACCCTTAGTGACAGGCGTCGCCACCACCCTGCAATTATCCAAGATTTTCTTTGCTTTAATCGTCATCAGCTCAGGGTCTCCGGGGCCAACGCTTATGCCATATAGTTTACTCATTTTTCTCCCACCCGTCTATAATATTTTTTGCGGATTCACTCATTCCAAGCAATCCATATATGTTGCTATACACAATAACTCCAATGCTGTATTTCCCTGCCACCCTATATTCCAAATGGGATTGGGCAGAATTAATTATTCCATCAATTGTGCCTTGCAATAATCCCTCATTTAATAATAACTCTACACAGGCATCAGTGGTTTTAGCATCCATAATCTCCTTAATTAATTCTCGGCTTCCACCCTCTAAGGCCGTATAAGCAGCAAATATTTCGGCTCTTGCATCCGCATATCTAGAGTGGGTATTCATAATACCTCCGGCCAGTTTTATACCCTTTCCCAAGTGGGTAACAATTAGAATTTCATCAAAAGCCATACTGCTTCCAAAGTCCAACATCTCCCCCACAAAATTAGAATATGAGATAACGGGTTTTGAGCTAAGCTTCGGGTACTTTTCAATAAAATCCTTACCATAGTTACCCGGGGTTGCTATAATACTTTTTCTTCCGTTTGAAGATAAAACCTTCATTTCCACTTCTATTGTATCAATGAGCGCTTGCAAACTTTGCGGCTCCACTATTCCCGTAGTTCCAATGATGGATATTCCCCCTTCGATTCCAAGCTTTTTGTTAAAGGTTTTTTTAGCGGCTTCTAACCCTTGGGGAACCTCTATGACCACATGAAATCCCCCTTTATATTTATATTCTTCTGCAATCTTTCTAAGTTCATCTGTAATCATTCTTCTAGGCGTGGAATTTATTGCTGCGGCTCCCACGGGTTGATCTAAACCTCTTTGGGTAACAACCCCCACTCCTTCTCCGCCTATTATAGTAACTCCCACATCATCCTTTAAGGTTACTGTGGAATAAATCAATATTCCGTCCGTTATATCATAATCATCTCCGGCATCTTTTTTGACCGCACATTTTGCGCTTTTATTAAGAATTGCACCTATTATATCAACTCTAACGGGAATCCCTTTTGGAGTAATAATTTCTTCCATACTCACAACGGTGTTTTCCATCAGCATTCTGGCTCCGGCTTTACTGGCAAGGGTTGCACAGCTACCCGTGGTATAACCACACCTTAGCCTTTTATTTCCATTGTTTACATACAAATCAAATGCCATATTTACTCACCTTTTTTAACGCTTCTTTATCAAGTCTTTTATTAAAGTTCTTCTTCTCGCTATTTCTTAGTCTATGAACTTCATCAATATCTATATCTATAACTGCAGCATCTCTAACATAATCTTCGATTTTGGTGTCCCCCTTGGGGCCTATGACCATTATTCCTCCGTAAAGATTAGTTGCAATAACAAAGACATTATTATCATAAGCCCTGGCCTTCATGTATTTATTCCAAATATTTTTTCGGCTTCCGCAAGCTTTAGGTGTGGCAAAGGGATATATCATTACCTCTGCACCGTTTTCACATAAGGCTTGAGTAAGCTCCGGCATATGGCTTTCTATACAAATCCCTACTCCGAAACAAACACCGTCAACATTAAAAAGTGTCAATTCGCTGCCCTTTTTATATATTTTCTTTTCATTAATGCCCAGGTGTGTTTTTTTGTATTTATATATATTACCATTCTTATTTATCATAAGATATTCATTATATCTTCCGTCAGATTCTTCAATCGATGCCCCTAAAAAAGTATTTTTACCGAAGCTTTTTATGTCACAAGCATTTATAAATTCATTATTACCATAGCCGGTTAATGCACACTCGGGGAAAATATATATATCTGCTTCATAGTTATTAATGGTTTTAATTATTTTATCCCTTTGTGCAGTGCTTATACATAGTCTCATTTTTCTTCCCTCGGCAAAAGTTATATCTAATGTAGCGCAGCTTTAAAACTGCGCTATATTTATTAATCCAATATTATCTTAATTGCGTCAATAATCTCCTGATTTGTAACCAATTCCTTTGGCTCAAATTTGCTGCCATTTAAAGCCATCGCCTTATTGTCAACAACCATCTGGATCATTTTAGGATTTTCACAATCCTTTAAGTCAGAAATACTATAGCTATATGTCTGGGATTTAAAATCTCCCAATGTTATTAATAAAAGGGCAAGCTCTTCTCTTGTCACCTCTTTATCAGGCTTAAAGTATTCTTTATCATCTTCAAAATACGCTTCCATAGCCCCTGACATTGTGATGGTTTCTATATAATCGAAATTATCATCTCTCCAATCCACATCATCAAAAAGACCAAATGTATGCCCTTTATAATCTTCCTCATAGTATTTAGATGATGATGGCACCCATAATGGAAGATGCAACATTTTAACCGCAATATTTGCCATATCCTCCCTTGTGGCAATTTCATCATTCTCATATTCTGAGTAGCTATCCATCAAATCCGGATAAAGATACCTGGCAAGTTCCTTTGCCCCCTTATACTGTCTGAATGTGGGCGATGATATTATTTTTTCATTAATAGTGTATACCCTTCCATCTTTTATGGCCTTTACAGTTTCAAATCCGGAACGCTCCGATATGCTTTGCAAGCTTCCCCCACAGTTCATTGCTCCTCTTTGGGTAACATACACATCAATATTATCAGCCTCTGCCATTATTGCCTCTTCACCAAATACGGCAATTGAGCTTCCCGGTTCAATAGCTTCGGCATCCTTTGCAATGTTAATACCCCCTGCTATTTCTATGGCTAATCCCGCCATGGAATCAGGGGTTACTGTTCTTAAATTTACTTCCGTGGATTCAAAGAAAATACTGTTTCTTTCATTATCCGGAATATTAGAAGTTAATTCAGAAATCTCGTTCATCCTGCTATTAAGAAGCTCCAATTGGTTTTCAGCTTCTTCTTCCGCTCCCACAACCATTGCCAGCCTTCTTATATACTCATCAAAATCATCCCTGGTCTCAGGATAAAGGGATACCACTGTAATACCTGCATTCTTTAAAGCTTCCACAAACTCAGGAGCTTTTCTTGTTATAAAGGGTCTGATAATTACGCAATCCGGGTTGGCCGCAATAACTTTTTCAGGGTCTGATTGATAATCATACATATCAAGAGCGGCGGCTTCTGCAGGATATATTCCTGTTTTGTAATTGCCTATAAGCTTATCCCCGGCTCCTAAAGTGTATAAGTTTTCTGTATGGGCAGAATAAAATGATATTATTCTCTCGCATGGTTTGTCTAAATCTACTTTAATTCCCTCATCATCTATAAAGCTAATGGCCGCATTATTATTATCCTTTGTTTTATCATTATTGTCACAGCCCATGGATATTAATGAAAATATCATAACCAGTGATAATAATATTGTTAATTTCTTTTTATTCATACTCTCCCCTAATTTTAGCCAAATAGGCTGCAGGTTATCCCACAGCCATTTAGCAAATATTATTATATATAGTGTTATTAGTTATTCTTCTGTAGGACCGTCTATAGCTGCCTGTACATGTTCCACATACATATCCTGAATGCCTTCATACTCTCCAAGACCTTTTAGCACTGCTTCCACTTCATATCCTGCTTTTTTAAGTTGAGTTGCCCAAGAATCTTCTTCTTCTCCGGCCATGTCATTATTGGCATGATCCCCTGCTACTATCATGAAAGGAAATAATACTACTTTTTTAGCGTTTGTCAGCTCCAAATCTGCTATAACTTCATCAATCATAGGATATCCTTCTACAGTTCCAACAAAATAGTTTCTTCCCACCTCATGTTTTAAGTGAGAATCAAAGCATGCATACGTAGCGTTTGCATAGTGAGGGGTACCATGTCCCATTAATACTATAGCTGTTCCGTCCACATTGTATTCAGCTGTATCTTCTTTGATAATCTTTGTAGCAGCCGCATAATCCTCATGGCTTGTAAGTAGTGGTTCTCCCACTGCTAAAGTTTCAAAATTGCCTTCATACTTTTCTACAACTGCCATAAGCTCGTCATATTCTTCACCGTGCATTATATGGGTCGGTTGAACTATTAGTGTGCCAATGCCATCTGCTACTAATCTTTCCATTGCTTGTTCAACGTTATCTATTTCCAGGCCGTCCCTTTCTGCAAGCTTATCAATAATTATTTGAGAAGTAAAAGCTCTTCTAACATCGTATTCATCGCCAAACTCTTCGTTGATTTTGTTTTCGATGGCCTCGATTGTATTTGCTCTGGTCTCATTATAGCTTGTTCCAAAGCTAACAACCAATATTGCTTTTTGTTCCGGATCTCCAACCTTAGGGGTATCCGCATCGTCACCGGAGCAGCCGGTAAAAACAAATGCCGCCATTGACATTGTTAGAGCTAAGATAATAAGTTTTAATAGTTTTGAGTTTTTCATTTTGTTCCTCCAAATATTATATTTTATCTATGATGAAAAAGCCTTTATTCTTGATAATATCAGCCTTCACCTTAAAGACGCGTTTAAAAAATTCTTCATCCATGACAGAATCCGGATTACCCACAGAATCTATTTCACCATGGTTTAATGCAATGATTTCATGGCTAAACCTATAGGCAAAATTCAAATCATGATTAACTGCAAGCACAGTAAGCTTTTCTTCTTTGACAAGATCCAAAACAACATTTGTCAGCTGAATTTTTGCATTCACATCCATATCCGACATGGCTTCATCCATTAATAACAGCTTTGGTTTTTGAACCAACGCTCTGGCAAGTATAACCCTCTGCAATTCGCCTCCGCTTATTTGAGTCGTGAGTTTATTTGCAAGCCTTAATGTATCAGTTTTATCCATAACGCTTTTTACAAAATATAGCTGTTCATCAGATATGGCTTCAAACCTGTTCCTATGGGGATGAAGCCCCATTATTACAGTATCTATACAACTGTATGGAAATTCGTTTTTTTCCCTTTGGTGAATTACAGTAATCTCCTTCGCCCTGTTTAATGTGGATATTTTATCTATGTCATGATTTTTATAGGTAACACAGCCCTTTTCCTTCTTAATTATCCCACACAGGAGTTTAACCAGGGTTGACTTGCCGCTGCCATTGGGACCAACAAGGGATGTGAACTTGCCTTCCGTTAATTCAAATTTTATATTCTTTAATATGTGTGTTTCTCCATAGCCAAAGTAAAGATTATCAACCTTCATTATTACATTATCCTTCATTATGCCTTGCCCTCCTTGGTTATAAATACATATATGAAGAAGGGACCACCAATTAATGTGGTTAATACCCCGACGGGGACTTCACTCACAAACAACAGCCGGGTAAAATTATCGGCAAGGAGAAGTATTATTCCGCCTAAAACCATGCTGAGGGGTATTAGCATTCGATTATCAGAAGTTAACCAGTACCTTAACAAATGGGGTATGACAAGTCCAACAAAGCCTATTATTCCGCTTACAGCCACACATGCAGCAGTAATAACCGATCCCGTTACAAGATATGTCAGTCTTATACTCTTGGTATTAACCCCTAGGGTTTTTGCATTGCTCTCTCCCGCAGTCATTATATTAAGATCATCGGCATAATAGTATGCCACCAACCCACCGACTATAACCACCGGCACAATTATATATACATCCACCCATGTTTTTGAGGCCAGACTTCCCATTAGCCAAAATACTATGGCACTGACATTCTCTCCAGCTGTCATTTTTATAAAGCTTATTCCGGCAGATAATACCGAACCTATTATAATTCCCGCTATAATCAGATTTGAGCTATATATGCCACCGCCCCGATTTGCCACAAAAATTACCAGAATCAAAGTGACAAAAGCAAATACAAAGGCAAATAATGTTACCGGTAAATATAGTGCAAATAATATATTTATTAAGAGAGCCAATGAAGCTCCGAATGCGGCTCCCGTAGATACTCCTAAGGTATATGGATCTGCCAAGGGGTTTCTAAGTAGAGATTGAAACATCGCCCCTGCCATGGCCAAACCTCCCCCAACAAAAACCCCGCATATAATTCTAGGTAATCTTATATCCATAATTACCGCAATTTCATTATCCTGAAAGCCGTATAATAGTTTATCCCATTTAAAAATCTTTCCCGCCAGTATTTTTTGTGTACTGACAAAATCGATATCCATGGCGCCTTGACCTGTAAAAAACACTATAAGCACTATTACTAGGGCCAGCATAATTAAACCGGTTGCCACGCTTTTTCTTTTATTTTTTTTATATTCTTTAATCTGATTCATAAAATAAAATAACGGTCTGTATAAACAGACCGTTTTCCTGTACGTTATTTTTTACCACAAAAACTCATGGCATTGATAGCATAGCTAATTTCCCGTTAGTTACTACCGTTATCAAGCAAGTCTCCTGGCTAACGAATAAATCGCATACAGTGGCGGAACCGCGTGTCGTAAACAACTTCCTTATGTGAATTCTATGTTCACACTTGATAACTATTCAATTCTTAGCAAATATTACCACAATTAATTATCCGTGTCAATATGATTAATTTTGTTTTTGTAGTAGGATTTTGAGGTGTACAATACGGAAACAGGATTATGACCGGTAATTCTATCCTTCGTAAAAAGCATGGTTATAGGCTTTTTACAATACTTAAACAGCAAAGTATCATGTCCGACACATAGGCCCATGGCTACAACAAATTCTACATCCTGCTCATTCATAAGTATCGCCTGCATTATGGGATTGCAATAAGGCTCATATTTTCCCGGATATATTTTGTCCTCTTCCCTTATTCCAAGCTCAGTTTTATCATAGCTTCCCACTTTGCATGAAACCCCATAAACTTCGAAGCCTTTATCCCTCAAAATATCGGCAAAAGCCTTGGCTTCCTTTAGTGTTCCTACACAAGAAACTATCCCTACTTTTTTTATCCCCATTTCTGTTAGAAACATTATAGTTTCTTCCACTCTGGTTTTCGTACAATAATAATTCCCTTCCAAAATTGAAGAAGCTTCAAAAATATCCATTGTCTGTTGATCATTTAAATATATTTCCTTCACTTCCTCCTTCTTTTTTTCATCAATCCTATCAGAAACACAAAACTCAGGGTTTTTAACCTCCGGATATTCACACGCCTTAGTTCTACAGTCCACACAGCTTAAATCAATCTTCTTCATTAATTTTCTCCAATCCTATTAGCTTTTCCTTTATATTGATACCGCCGCCGTAACCCACCATCCTGCCATCGCTACCAATAACTCTGTGACATGGCACAATAAAGGGTACGGGGTTTTTATTGCAGGCACTGCCCACCGCTCTATAGCTTTTGGGGTGATTGATTTTTTCGGCTATTTCTTTATAGCTTCTTGTTTCACCATAGGGTATTTGTAAAATAGCAGACCATACTTTAATCTGAAATTCCGTACCCAAAAGCACATAGTCTAAAATAATATCTTTTTTCTTTCCGCTAAAGTATTCCTCTAAACTACAAAAAGCTTTATCGCTAAAAGCCGTTCTTCTTCCCTCATCTTTTATTTTATCTTGTAATATTCTTATGCTCATAATTATATCTTTCTCATAGGATATCTCTATGGGACATAAAGAAGTATTATAGTAAGCACAATTCATAATTCACCTATTTATTTTCAATCATTATATTCAATATTTCTGCATCCGTCAGCTTCATGCCCACTTTGCCTATATGCCCAACATTTCTGATGGTTCTTTCAATGTCTTCGCTGATTATTCCGTCTCCCGGTATAAATGAACGATTTCTTTTTTCCATGTTAAAGGACAATATGGCAGCATCAACGGCACTGGCTATTTTAGCTGCACAAGATGCCTTAGCACCATCACAAACTATACCTCCCACATTGGCCACAGTATCTGCAATAATATTTGATATGCTTTTAAGATTCATATCATAAAGGTAAGCTATTCCGGCCCCGGCTCCCGCCGCTGCACAAACAACACCGCAAAATGCAGAAAGCCTTCCAATATATTTTTTTTGGTGGAGTGCCGCTAAATTACCCAAAGCCAATGCCCTTATAAGCTTTTCATCGCTTACCTTTAGTTCTCTCGCATATTCGATTATGGGAAGAGATATGGTCATACCTTGATTTCCGCTACCGGAATTAATTACTACGGGCATATTGCAGCCCCCCATCCTGGCATCTGATCCTGCGGCAGCCATAGCCCTTGCTCTTATTTCCACTTTATCACCATAAGTTTCCATTAGGGTTCTACCCACCTGAGAACCATAGGGATTATTAATTCCTTCGTTTGCTATTTCCCAATTGCATTTTATTTGATATTCTATCACATCTTTTATTTCACTTATTGGCACTTCATTAACAAAATTATATATAGACAAAAGGGAAACCGTGGTTTCACTGCTATCATCATCCTTTATGGAATCAATATCATTTTTAAATATGATTTCACCATTTTTAACTATTTCAACAATCAAGGTATGCCTATTAACTATGGTAACCTCAGAATATTCCTCGCCATTTATAGCTTTAGCCGTTATATATAGATTGTCAACATTTTCCTTAAGCTTGCATATACAATAACCTGAAGAAATCAGAATTTTTGTTTCTTCAATGTCCCTTTCGGTCACATCTTCCAAAACATTTAGGCCCTTGCTTGAATCTCCTGCCAAAACCCCCAATACGGCAGCTGCTTCAATACCCTTTTGTCCTCCGGAATTGGGTACTATTACGCCCTTTACATTTTTTATAACATTACCGCTACATGTTATAATAAGCTCCTTTGGCTTACTACCCAAGACCTCCCTGGCTTTAGCTGATGCATAAGCTAATGCTATCGGTTCAGTGCAGCCCAGTGCAGGGATAAGTTCTTTTTTTAATAAATTTACATAAACACAGTGAATATCCTCTTTCATACCGCATCCTTTCTTATGTCATAAACTAACTTAAATTATACAAGCATCCCTTTATTAAGTAAAGACTAATAGGCTTTACATGTAAAATAATAAATACTATAATATCATTATTATGATTAAGGATAAAAAAATATTAACTAAATTAATGGTATTAGTTTTAATCAATATTGTATTGTACATGGGGATATACAATAATTTTTATTTGTATAAAGATACAATCGCCAAAGTAGAAGGTGTCAACGGTGGACAATTAACTGCTTCTATCCTAAACGGGGACGATAAAGGGGAAAGGATTAAATTAACAAACGATTATGAAGACTCCTTGGTTTATGATGATAATTATAAAAAGGGCAATCTCTTGTTTGTTAGCTATTCTGAAATTTCAAATTCATGGACTATAATAGGCATGAAGAGAGACCATATAATCGCATTAGTGCTTTTGATACTTATAAATCTTCTAATTATTTTTGGTACTAAACAGGGTCTTTATACCGTCATCGGCTTGATTTTTAATATCCTGGTTTTTACTTTGGCCATATATCTTTATTCAAAGGGTCTTAGCATATTACCTCTGTCTATAGTCATGGTCATATTATTTTCATGCTTGATACTCTTTTTGATAAACGGCAAAAACCGAAATACCTTAATGTGTATTTTTTCAACATTAAGTTCTGTGTTTTTTATCGGAGTCCTATCAACGATAATAATATATTTTTCACCGGATATTCCCTATGATTTTACCGAATTTATGCCAGAGCCTCACACAAAAGGCGAAGCAAACCTGCTATTGATATCGGAAATATTGATAGGCGGCCTGGGGGTTATCATGGACATATCTGTTACCATAACTACATGTGCTTCCGAATTAATAGCTAAGGATAAAAATATAAAATTGAAGTCATTGTTAAACTCATGCAAGAAGGTAGCAGATGATATCACGGGAACCATGATAAATGTTGTGCTTCTAACCAACATAGCTGCCTTTATGCCAATATTTATATTGGCAATAAATAATGGCTTTAGAATAAGCACAATCATAAATAACAATATGTATTTTGAAACCATCCGATTCTTAACCGGCAGTATAGGAATAATAATAGCTATCCCCCTTTCAATATTTATAGTAAGTAAATTCAATGAAAGGAGTAAAAGCATATGATTATAGCATTAACGATTTCCCTTATAGCATTAATCTTTTCTTTTGGAAGCAACCGCACGGCAAAGTCCATAGTAACAATATCAATTAATTTTTCTGTGTTTTTCCTTACGTTAATTATGATTTATTTTGGAATTAATGCGATTATTGCCACCGTAATAGGTTGTATTTTAATCTCCCTTATTACACTTTTTTATCAAAATGATATCAATATAAAAACTAAAATATCCTTTTTCTCCGTATGTTTTGTTATCTTTATTTCCTTATTCTTTACTTGCCCGGTTGTTTATTACGGAAATATTCAAGGCTTCCCTGTTGGTCAATACGAGATAAGACCTTCAAACGGTTATTTGGATTCAATAGATGTAAACATGATGTATCTTCAAATTGCAGTAATTCTCATAGTACTTATCGGAAGCTCTATAGACACATCTTTAGCTGTTTCATCTTCCCTTTATGAAGTAAAAAAGAACAATCCCAAATTAAACAAAACCGAAATATTTTTATCAGGGATTACAATTGGAAAAGGTATAATCAGCTCCACCATTAACACATTGTTCTTTATATTTATTGCAGAATATATGTCTCTATTTTTATACTTCGCTAAATACTATACATTTTCCCAAATGATTAATTCCAAAGAATTCGCCCAAGAGGTTATCACAATTGCAATAGCGGGAATAGCTTCAATACTTACCATACCCATAACATCAATCATTTGTAGTCAAAAATATAAATAAGAAGGCGTTGCCTTCTTATTCGTTCATGAACAGCTTATTCATCTTTTTTTTAATACGTTGTAGGGCATTATCAATAGTCTTTGGTGATTTCCCCAGCATCTTTGCTATCTCCGTATATGTATTTCCATCAAATTTAAGAAACCATACATCCCTTTCAAATTCACTGAATATACCATTATCGCTACTCATAAAATCAAAAAATTCTTTATACAATATCTTGGATTCCGTATCCAAATCATTAGTAATTGGTATGTTATCATAGTCACTGTTATCATTATTGGCATCTGCATCTATTGAAAACGATTCGTTCAACAGCTTATTCTTGTTTCTTTCCGCACTCTTTATGGCATTTATAATCTGTCTTTTTATACATAGGGAAGCAAAGGTGCTGAATAGCGTTCCGGCATCCCTGTCATAATCTCTTATGGCTTTAAAAATGCCAATCATTCCTTCCTGCACTACGTCTTCCTTGTCTGCACCGGAAATATAGTATGTTTTGGACTTGCTTCTAACCAAACCTTTATATCTGTTTATTAAATATTCTTCTGCAGGTTTGTCACCCCTTTGTGCCAAAAGCACCAGCTCTTCATCAGACATTTTTAAAAGTTCTTCGTTATAAACCATTTATTTGACCATGTCCCTTTGCCTTCTGACCTCATACATAATAATTGCTGCTGCATTTGAAGCATTGAGAGAATTAATTCTACCCACCATCGGTATGGAAACTATAAAATCACTCTTTTTCTTTACAAGGGGACTTATACCTTTACCTTCATTGCCGATTACTAAGCACAATTTGCCCTTTAAATCCTGCTTATAGTATTTGGGCCCTCCCATATCGCAAGCGGCTATCCAAAAGCCTTGTCCTTTCAGCTTTTCCAAAGTTTGCACGATGTTTGTAACCCTAACACAAGGCATATACTCAATGGCTCCCGCTGATGCCTTTGCAACAGTTGCAGTAAGGCCACAAGAATTTCTATTGTGAACTATTATTCCGTGGGCACCGGCGCATTCCGCCGTTCTCATTATTGCTCCCAAATTATGGGGATCTTGAATATCATCTAAGACTATTACAAAAGGTTCTTCATTTTTTGTCGCCGCTACTTTCATAATATCTTCGATTTCAGCATATTTATATTCTGTTATAACCGCAATTACACCTTGATGACTAAGTCCCGGTGCCATTTTATCTAAGACAACTTTTTCTACATAATGGCAGATTACCTGTTTATCTTTTGCCATGGCCAATATTTTGTTTATAGAACCTTCAGCTCCCTTGGCCACAAGAATTCTTTCAAATTCAGAATGTCCCTTTAAGGCTTCAATTACCGGATTCCTACCAATTATTAGATTGTCCTGTCCCCTTGTTACCTCTTCGTAGCTTTTTCTTTCCGTTACGGGTTTTATGCTTTTTTTATTTTTTTTAAAATTCGGATTGTCTCTTTTGGACATATTATTCCCTTTCGTATTTAAAGAATTGGTATCTTATACCATTTTCCTCATTTACTTCACCTTTCCATGTGATCCTATAGCCACCTCGCTCATCTATGTTAACCATGTGCTTGTCTGCTTCAAAGCTATCATATATTTTGGTTATATATAAGGTATCGCAATAGTTCAAATATTCATTATACATTCTTTCACCACCGATTAAGAATATATCTTTATTATTGTATTTATGTATTTCACCGAAAAGCTCTCCCATGGAAGTTAATACTTTACATCCCTCGGCAATGTAGTCCTTGTTACTTGTTAATACAATGTTTGTCCTGCCGGGTAAAGCTTTCCTGCCGGGAAGGCTCTCAAATGTTTTTCTTCCCATTACAATCACCTTGCCCATGGTGGTGTCTCTAAAAAACTTCATATCACCACTTATTCTTACAAGCAATTGTCCTTCTTTTCCTATTCCCCAATTTTCATCAACAGCTACTATTAAATTCAATTCTTCATCTCCTATATTGCCACGGGTATATTCTTTACCTGCGGATTAGTAATATAATTTTCAACAACCAGGTCGTCGGTTGTAAATTCATAAAAATTCTTTACGTTTTTATTTAAACTAACCCTAGGGGCATCAAACTGCTCTCTCTTTATTAGTTCTTTAACTATACTTATGTGTCTGTCATAAATATGAGCATCTGAAATCACATGAACCAACTCCCCCGCCTTGAGGTCTGAAACTTGAGCAAGCATCATCAGCAAAAGGCTGTATTGCACAACATTCCAATTATTTGCAGTCAAAATATCTTGGGATCTTTGATTTAAAATACCATTTAGGGTATCTCCTGTTACATTGAAGGTCATGCTGTATGCACAGGGTTCCAAATTCATTTCACACAAATCATCGAAATTGAATATATTAGTCATAATTCTTCTGGAATAGGGATTATTCTTAAGCTGATAAAGCACATTATCAACTTGATCCATTTCTCCCTGGGAAAACCTGTATTTTTTCCCCAGCTGATACCCATAGGCCTTACCTATGCAACCATCTTCATCTGCCCATTGGTCCCAAATATGGCTATTAAGCTCACAAACATTATTGGATTTTTTTTGCCATATCCATAATAATTCATCGAAAGCCAGCTTTATTGCCGTAGGTCTTAATGTGAGGGCCGGAAACTCCTCTTGCAAATTATATCTATTTACGACCCCGAAGGTTTTTATGGTATGAGCAGGGGTTCCGTCATCCCATTTTGGTCTGACCTTTTGTCCTTCAGTGCTAAAGCCATTATTAATTATTTCTTCACACATCTTTACAAACAGTTTATCTGCCTTACTCATTTTCTCCTCCGATTATTTCAATTGCTTTGTCTATACAATCATCAAGTCTCTTTAAATTATTCTCCATATAAAGATTACCAATTAAAGCTTCAAAACCTGTGGCCAGCTTATAGTTTATTATTTCAGCATTCCTGGGTTTTGATGTGATTTTCTGGTTTCTGGCTCTTTTAACCAATCTTATTTCATTATCTGTCAAAAAGTCCTTAAGCATAACTTTTACTGCTTTGGCTTGGGCATTGGCAGAAACATATTTAATTGCTTCTTTATGAAGAACATCCACATTAGGTTTGCCTGTATCCACAAGTTTTTTTCTAATTTGTAATTCGTAAACGGCATCACCAATATATGCCAATGCCGTTGTATTAATATCATTACTCACAGTTTAAATCCTCACAATTTGTACCCCGTTTGGAGTATCTTTTAAGGCTATGCCTTTTTCCTTTAAAATATCTCTGATCTCATCTGCCCTTTTAAAGTCCTTGTCTTTCCTTGCTTTCTGTCTTTCTTCTATCAAAGCCTTCACAACTTCGTCTATGTCCTCCTCCACTTCATTTTGAAGTATTCCAAGAACATTGCAAAGCTCCATTAATATATCCTTTGATTTCTCCGCAAATTCTTTACTGCAGCCATCAATTACAGCAGTATTAATGGCAGTCACCAATTCAAATATTGCACTGATTCCGTCTGCTGTATTTAAATCATCATCCATAGCCGTTATGAACTGATCCCTGTAATTATCAAAAGTCTTTAATCTGCTTTTTTCAGACTCTGATAATTCTCCTTCACCTTTATTTATAAGGTAATTCAAATTTTCTTTGGCATTTCTGAGTCTTGTCAACCCCGCTTTTGCTTGTTCCATTAGCTTATCATTGAAATTAATTGGACTTCTGTAATGTCCCGACAGTAAGAAAAATCTAATTACCTCCCCGTCATATAGCTTCCTAATATCCCTTACGGTAAAGAAGTTTCCCAATGACTTAGACATTTTTTCTCCATCCACTGTAATATATCCGTTATGCATCCAATAATTTGCAAACTTGCAACCATTGCAAGCCTCTGATTGGGCAATCTCGTTTTCGTGATGAGGGAATTGTAAATCTTGTCCTCCTCCGTGAATATCTATGGTATTTCCCAAATGCTTTTTCGACATGGTTGAGCACTCTATGTGCCATCCGGGTCTTCCCAAGCCCCAAGGTGATTCCCAAGCTATTTCATCTTCGGTTTTTCTTTTCTTCCATAAAGCAAAGTCCATTGGATCCCTCTTGACTTCCCCAACGGCTATTCTGGCACCCAACTCCAAGTCATCCAGATTTTGTCTGCTTAATTTCCCATAGTTTTCGAAGGCTTTAGTTTTAAAATATACATCCCCATCAGCTTCATATGCATATCCTTTTTCTATAAGGGTACTGACAAAGTCAATGATTTCATTAATATTTTCAGAAACCTTCGGATGAGAATCCGCCAAGGAAACGTTTAAAGCCTTTGCGTCATTAAAATATTCCTTTATAAATGTTTCCGCCACATCTTGAGCGGTTTTACCTTCCTCTTTGGCTTTATTTATAATCTTATCATCCACATCAGTAAAATTCTGAACAAAATTAACGCCATATCCCCTATAAATCAGATATTTCCTCAATGTGTCAAATACCACGAAAGGTCTTGCATTTCCCAAATGAAAATAGTTATATACAGTAGGTCCGCATACATATATTTTAACATCATCTTTATCCATGGGGATAAACTCTTCTTTTTTCCTGGTCATAGTATTATATATCTTCATATTAATTATCCTCCCTTAGATGTCTGTTTTCTTCCTTTAAAGTACCTACTTCCTTTTCCAATCGCTTAATAGCCTTTCTCAAATCCCGTAATTCGTTTGCAATCGGATCGGGAATGTCCACCTGATTTAATTCGTCCACGGTTTTGTTTTTTTGTTTAACGATTCTTCCGGGTATTCCCACAACCGTAGACCCGTCGGGAACTTCTTTTAAAACCACAGAACCTGCTCCGATTTTAACATCGTTTCCAACCTTAAAAGGCCCTAAAACCTTGGCACCGGAACTGATTACCACATGATTTCCTATGGTAGGATGACGTTTACCGCAATGCTTTCCCGTGCCGCCTAAAGTCACTCCTTGATAAATAGTAACATCGTCTCCTATTTCTGTGGTTTCGCCTATTACCACCGCCATACCATGATCTATAAAGCATCTTTTACCTATGGTGGCTCCCGGATGTATTTCGATTCCCGTCAACCATCTAACCAATTGTGATATAAGTCTGGCTATAAATTTCAGCTTATGCATAAAAAGAAAGTGTGTAAGCTTGTGAAATATCAATGCCCATACTCCGGGATAGCACAACAAGACCTCAAAGGTATTCCTTGCGGCCGGATCTCTTTCCACAGCAGCTCTTAGATCATCTCTAATATCCCTAAAAAAAGCCATTACATACTCCTTACTTTATTTTTATGCTCTTGATTTTCTGGTCTTCCAATGGCCTGTCCATTCTGTTTCTCTTAACGCTTACTATCTTATCTGCCACTTCCATTCCAGAAGTGATTTTACCAAAGGAAGCATACTCGCCGTCTAAATGAGGCGCATCTTCCACCATAATAAAAAACTGGGAACCTGCTGAATTTGGCATCATTGATCTTGCCATTGACAATATTCCCCTGGAATGCTTCAAATCATTTTTAAAACCGTTTGAAGCAAATTCTCCTTTTATAGTATGTCCCGGGCCACCCATACCTGTGCCGTCCGGGCAACCGCCCTGTATCATAAATCCCGGAATTACTCTATGAAAAATCAATCCACTGTAAAAGCCTTCTTCAATAAGCTTAACAAAATTTGCAACTGTTTCAGGGGCTATATCTTCATATAGTTCACCTTCCATTATTTCTCCGTTTTCCATTTCTATAATAAATTCTTTCATATTCATCTCCTTATTTCTTTTTTTATCTTATACGGATTACATTTTTTGTGATCCAATACTTCCCATAATTCATCCTTTAAGCATGCCGGATATAAGCCCGGACAGTGACTTAATTCGTCTTTTGTAAAATACCTTATTTCCCTCAGCACCTGATGCTCATCATCAAATTCCGGATCCTTACCAAGCTCTGCCTTTCCCGAAACTATTTTACCCAGCATGAAATCCACAAATCTTTGCCCTCTTTCTTTGCTCACTTCTTCAACATGCCAAATCATATCAACGATTTCCACATGTAATCCGGTTTCCTCAAAAACCTCTCTTTTGCCAGCATCAGCAGAAGTCTCGCCTTCTTCAATGGCACCTCCCGGCACTATCCAAATATCTCTTTCTTCATGATGTTGTTTAACCAATAGTATTCGGTTTTTTTCATCAATTATAATTACTCTAACTCCGCCTACCCACATAATAAAACTCCTAAAACTCCCATAATAAAAAGAACTGACAAAGGACTTACTTTAAATTTTTCCAACAGTATTAACGAAGCTATACACATGATTACAGGCACAATTTTTAAAGTACCCAAAGAAAACATTGTGGCCTTAGCCATTATTAATGCGGCTACCAATATAAATGCCACCGTAGCCGGTGTGATACCCTTTAACAATCCTTTTACCAAATGACTTTCGCGAAATCTTTTAATAAACTCAAATACTAGATTTACCAGCAAAAAAGCCGGTATGGAAACCCCTAATGTGGCCACCAGTGCTCCCTTTATGCCTAATTCTTGATAACCCACATAAGTTGCGGCGTTAACCGCAATAGGTCCCGGTGTTATTTGTGAAATTGCTACAAGGTCCGCAAATTCTTTTGTTGTCATTAAATCCAAGCCGCTCATGCCTTGATATATAAGGGGTAACATAGCCATTCCCCCGCCGAAACCAAAAATACCTATTTTTATAAAAGCCCAAAAGATGCTAAATATCATCTTTCACCCCTTTCACCATACTTACTGTATAAAATACCCAGTACGGCAGATGTCAAAATGATGAATATTGCATCAAAGTTAAAAATTATCAATCCCAAAAGTGCCATAATAAATATAAGCCAAGAAAAAATATTGTTTAACACCCTCTTACCTATTCTTATCGCTGCCCATAAAATCATAGCTACCACCGCGGACTTAAGTCCTATGAATCCACCGTTTATATAGCTGTTGCTTCCAAGCTTATCCAAAACTTCCCATATCAGAATAATAGCAAAGAAGGAGGGTGTAATGACACCTATTGTAGCTACTATTGAACCTAAAAGACCTTTTTTTATTCTTCCTATATATGTTGCCATATTTATGGCAATAACACCGGGCAAACTTTGACTGATTGCAATACAATCCATTGCCTCTTTGTCAGTAAGCCATTTTTTCTTGTCCACTACCAAATCCTGTATTAGGGGAATCATAGCTATGCCCCCTCCTACAGTAAAAAGTCCCAGCTTAAAAAAGGTAAAGAATAAGTCGATTAATAGGTTTTCTTTTAAACTATTTTTCTTCATTTACTAATTCTACAGTTTTCTTGATAGCCTCTCCTATCTTGAGCTCCAATTTGTCTTCATCTCTTCTTAATTTATATTCCACTATTCCTTCATCGGCTAGCTTTCCTACAGTTATTCTAATGGGAATCCCTAATAAATCAGCATCTTTAAATTTAACGCCGGGTCGCTCTTTTCTGTCATCCAACAGTACATCAACTCCTTCATTTATCAAGGCCTCATAAATTTTCTCCGCAGCTTCCGACTGTATTTCATCATTAGGCTTTAAAAGAGTGATAATAACATGGTAAGGCGCCACTGACATCGGCCAAATTATTCCGTTTTCATCGTGGTGTTGTTCCACAACAGCAGCCAGCGTTCTGGTTACGCCAATACCGTAACAACCCATTACTATCGGATGATCCTTTTGATTTTCATCCTTATACATGGCATTCATGGATTCTGAATATTTTGTTCCTAGCTTAAAAACCTGGCCCACTTCAATACCCCTGGCATGTTTAACAGGATTGCCGCACTGGGGACATGGATCCCCTTCCTTTAAGGTTTTAATGTCCGTTACTATATCTCCCTCATAGTCCCTGCCATAGTTCACATTTTTTATGTGATAGTCTTTTTCATTGGCACCGGCACACATGTTTCTTAATCCTACCAGCTCACTGTCTACGATTACCTTGCAATTAGTAAGTCCGATGGGACCGGTAAATCCTCCGACACAGCCCGTCTCAAGACCCATTTCTTCTTCGTCTGCAAATTCTATGGCATGCTCCGGTATATCAAGAGCATTAACAAGCTTAACCATATTTAATTCTCTATCACCCCTAATAAAGGCTGCCACATATCCGGCGGCGTCACCTTCATTGTCATATGTAACAAACAGTAAGGCTTTAATGGTTTTGTTTTGATCCAACCCCAAATATTCAGCTACTGCTTCTATTGTTTTTGTTTCCGGTGTTAATACCTTTTCCAATGGCAGCATTTCACAGTCATCAGGAACCGAATCAACACATTCCGCCCTTTCAACAGTAGCCGCCATGCTGCAATTATCGCAGTATGCGATTTCGCTTTCTCCCACTTCAGATAGTGCAGTAAATTCATGGGAATTGCTGCCTCCTATAGCGCCCGTATCCGCTTCAACAGGTCTAAAAGTAAGTCCGCACCTTGTGAAAATTCTTTCATAAGCCTTATACATATCATCATAGCTCTTGTCCAGACCCTCAGTATCCTTATCAAAAGAATAAGCATCCTTCATAATAAATTCTCTGCTTCTCATCAATCCAAACCTAGGTCTTGCCTCATCCCTATATTTGGTTTGTATTTGATATAGGTTAATCGGTAATTGTCTATAAGAAGATATGTCATTTCTTACTATATCGGTAAATATTTCTTCATGGGTAGGCCCCAGACAAAAATCTCTTCCGTTTCTATCCTTAAGTCTCCATAGCTCCGGTCCGTAAGCATACCATCTTCCGGATTCTTGCCATAACTCAGCAGGCTGCACCGCAGACATATGTATTTCCTGACCTCCGGAATTATCCATCTCTTCCCTTATAATATTTTCGATTTTCCTAATGGATTTCCAGCCCATGGGCATAAATCCATAAACTCCGGAAACCAATTTTCGTATCATTCCCGTTCTTACCAATAAAACATGACTTGCAATTTCTGCTTCGTTTGGCACCTCTCTAAGGGTTTTTAAGTGCATCTTCGATAATCTCATTAAAAATTTCTCCTCTATCTATTTATTAATTACGCAAGTAGCCAATGCCGCTATGCCTTCTCCCCTTCCGATAAAACCTAAGCCTTCGGTAGTGGTGGCTTTTATATTTACAGCTTCTTGGCCTATTCCTAAGGCTTCAGCTATATTATTCTTCATTTCATCTATATACAAGGAAATTTTAGGCTTTTCCGCCATAATGGTTATATCGATATTCTGAATTTCACAGTTAACCATATCCCTAACTCTTCTTAGCAATTCCATACTGCTAATATCTTTGTATGCTTCATCTGTATCAGGAAAATGCTTACCTATGTCTCCCAAAGCCGCAGCGCCTAAAATAGCATCCATTAGTGCATGCAACGCTACATCTGCATCCGAATGTCCCAACAGGCCCTTTTCATAAGGTATATCTACTCCACAAAGAATTAATTTTCTTCCTCCCGTCAATCTGTGAACATCGAATCCATTTCCCACTAAACTTCTCAATGGTAAATCCTCTTTTCTCGTTACTTTTATATTACTATATGAACCTTCGGTAAGAATGGGATTAACACCTAATCTTTCCACAAGAACGCTGTCATCCGTTCCTATAAAACCATCCTTTTCTGCATAAGCAAAAGCCTCCTCCAATATATCTTTTTTAAAAGCTTGGGGAGTTTGGACATTGTATAAAAGTTCCCTTGGTAATGTCTCACTTGGAATTATAGGATAATTCTCATTTCTTTTCAAGCCATAATCAGAAATTAGTCTCATGGTGTCTGTAGCTCCCACGGCGGTAACTGCCGCACCGTTAACCTCGGCCGCCTCTATATTGTTTTCAATTATTTCCACTGAAACATTAGGCCTGGCTCCGTCATGAATAACTACTATACAATCAGATTCTATATTACTTATAAGGTTGACTTCGTCAATTCCCTTTTTTACGGATTTTTGCCTTGTCTCTCCACCATAAGTAACACTAATAGGCTTAGTATATTTATTACTAAGCCTATTATAAATCTCTGCCAATTCTTTATCATTGTCTTTAGGTCCAACTATTACTACATGTTCAACCTTTTTGCACATAAGAAACGGTTCTATGGCACATTCCAAAACTGTCTTTCCCTTATATGATAAAAACTGTTTGGGAACGGATCCTCCCATTCTTATGCCTTTGCCGCCGGCAACAATTATTGCCACGACTTTAACACTATTTTTCATCGGTTTTTAATTTCCCAAAAATCATTCTACCTGCAGAAGTTTGGAAAACGCTGGTAACAATAATATTTGTGGTTTCTCCTATGCGTCTTTTACCATCTTCCACAACAATCATAGTTCCGTCATCTAAATAGGCTACCGCCTGCTTGCTGTCCTTACCTTCTTTTACCAAAGTAACAACCATACTTTCTCCCGGCAATACTATTGGCTTTAGTGTGTTGGCAAGTTCATTGATATTTAGTACCGGAACTTCATTAATACCTGCAACCTTATTAAGATTATAGTCGTTTGTCACAACCTTACCACCCAGAATCTGAGCCAGCTTTAAAAGCTTTACATCCACTTCCGGGATTTCTTTTATGGCCTTTTCTTTATCAGTATTATATATTTCGATACCATAATCTGTCTGTATCTTTTTCAGTATATCAAGACCTCTTCTTCCCCGGGTTCTCTTTAAACTGTCAGAAGAATCTGCTATATGTCTAAGCTCCACAAGGACAAACTCCGGTATTACGATCGGTCCTTCCAAAAAACCGGTTTTTAGTATCTCAACAATTCTACCGTCAATAATAACACTGGTATCCAAAACCTTAGGGTAGCCATCTATTCGATTCTTACCCATAAGGCCAATTCCCTCAGAATTACCATGCCTAATTGAAACATCGTTAAATGCGCCTCCGATAATCTCTCTTTCCTTATTAGTAGCAACTACTATTCCAAGGTATCCGAAAACAATATATAGTAACACTGTTATCAGGACATACCAAGCTCCATCTATGGCATTACGATAAATCATAGAAATTAATAGGGCTATCACTATACCTGTAACAAAGCCAATTACCCCGGCAATCAAATCATTTGCCGATATTTCTCTGAGGTCTTCACCTATGTTGTTAGCCGTTTTTGCTCCTTGTTTGCTCAAAAGAGGGGTCAACTTAAAGAATATAAGTCCAAAAATAAAAATAATAATTGCCGCAGCGCCTATGCTTTCGGTTTGCGTGAACATTTCTTCACCATCAAGCGTAGCCTCTACCCAATTAGATAATAAATAATAAACAACCAACCCTACTAAACAACCTACTAAAGTAAAAACGGTTCTAAGTATCTTTCGTATCATGCATCCACCTCCTTTCCGTCATTATCAATTAATATACCGCATTTTTTAGTTAAAATCAACAATTTTATTAAATTAAACTGTTTCTTCTACCAATTTCTCAATTTCATCCAAGCTATAGCCACCGGCAAGTATGAGTTCACTTACTAAAATTTGTTTTGCCGTATTTAATAATTTTTTTTCACCCGTGGAAAGCTTTTTAACCCGATCGTTTCTTATTAAATCCCTCACAACACCGGCAACAATAATAATATCTCCTGTTTTTAGTTTTTCATTGTTTTCTCGATATCTTCTGTTCCAATTGCTGGGCATTTCCTCGGAATCACTCCCCAGTACTTCAAAAACCTCTTCTATTTGGTTGTTGGATATAATATATCTTACACCAATGTTATCACAATTATCCACAGGAATCATTACATTCATCTTACTATAAGGCAAAAACAAGCAGTAATACTCCCTGCTTTCCCCAAGAATTTCTTTCTTTTCAATGCTTTTAATGGTTCCTGCCCCATGCATTGGATATAGTATATTATCTCCTATTGCAAACATTTCTGCCTCCTCTTATTCCCATGTTTATAGTATACGTGAATTTTTTGATATTTGCAATAAAAAATGTTATTTTATCACATACATAACATATTGTCAACATAAATATCACATGTTAAAAAGAGGCGTTCTTAACCTTTGCTTTATGAAACTATTTTTATATTCTGTATATATTCAATATTGATTATCTCGGTTTTACCTTTGGATTCAACCTTCATCCAATTATCATGGATTTCCTTTACTAAAACCTTATTAAAACCCGAACCTGTATAACCCATATTGATTGTACAAATCCTTCCAACGCATTCCCTAATTATTTCATTAGTCATGATTGCCAATTGTCCTCTCTTTCTTCTTATTCTTGCTTTTGTAGTCAAACGAGTCTCAAGCTCCACAATAAACACAATAAATATAGGTAGAAAAATAATCCAAGTAGATGAATTCATATTTAATCCCCTCCTGTTAAACTAATATAACATTTGACACAAGGGTATTCAACCGTTTACCCACTAATATCTTTAATTTTCAATGATATTATGGTATAATTTGTTTAGAATAACAGCTTTTGACAGAACATTCATATAAACTACACATCTAAACTGTATTCTAGTGTTATAAATAATTAATTATCAAGAAAGTGAAGGTGACAATATGTATAACCTTTTAGTAGTGGATGATGAACCTAAAATCAGAGAAGTTATCAAAGAGTATGCGGATTTTAGCGGATACAATGTAACTGAAGCAGCGGACGGAATGAGCGCCATAGGATTATGCAAGTTGAATGATTATGACTTAATAATTATGGATATAATGATGCCTAAGCTTGATGGTTATAGTGCAGTTAAGGAAATAAAGAAGATTAAGGATATACCGGTAATTATGCTCTCCGCTCGGGGAGAAGAATACGACAAGCTATTCGGCTTTGAATTGGGAATAGACGATTATGTTGTTAAGCCTTTTAGTCCTAAGGAATTGATGGCAAGAGCAAATGCCATACTAACTCGAAAAAACAATTCTGCAAAAGGCTCAAATGCCGTTATGACCTTCGACGGACTGGAGGTTAATTTTGCTGCCAGGACGGTTTCTGTTGATGGTAAAAGAATCGATTTGACGCCAAAAGAATACGAGCTTTTATTCTATCTGATACAAAATAAGAATATTGCGTTATCCAGGGATAAACTCCTGTCTGATATTTGGGGTTATGACTTTTTCGGGGATGACAGAACCATCGATACACACATTAAGAATTTAAGAAACAATTTGGGTCCATATAGAAACTTCATAGTAACGCTAAGGGGAGTTGGTTATAAATTTGAATATGAAGAATAATAAATTCGATTTTTTCAGTATACGTTTTAAATCATGGTTATATTTCATTATTTTTGCCGTAATAATTGTATCATTAATATGGCTTCTTCAGATGTTTTTTATTGATCATTATTATGAACAAATGAAAATTACCGAAACTCAATCAAATGCTCAAATGTTAAAAACAAAGTATTATACAAGCCCTGACACCTTTGAAACCGATGCCAGGGCTGTAGCAATAAAAAATGACATCTTTATCCGACTAGATACGGATAAGACTTCTTTTGTTTACTCTCCCAATAACGGAGGGCCTTCATCTTACTATGCATATTATACTCAGCTATACCACGCAAGAAATAAATTGCATTCTTCTGATTTAAACACAGTATCAAGTATAATAGAAGATACGGCAACGGGTACAAAGCTTTTGGTATATGCTTCTTATATGACTCCTAATGCAAATAAGGACGACAACAACATACTATATCTGGTTGCTCCTTTGTATCCTGTTGCATCGACAATATCAATACTAAGGGTACAATTATTTTATATAACCACAATTTCAGCATTATTAGCCCTGTTATTGGCATTTTATCTTTCCCAAAGGATTTCAACTCCAATAAACAGTATAACCCAATCGGCGGTTAAACTCAGCAAGGGTGACTATAATGTTAAGTTCGAGGGGGGCCAATTCACAGAGCTTGATGCTTTGGCCAAAGCTCTAAACAAAGCTTCCTACGAGATGCAAAAAACCGATTTTTATCAAAGGGACATGATCGCAAATGTATCCCATGATTTGAAAACACCTTTGACCATGATAAGGTCCTACGCAGAGCTGATACAGGATATATCAGGAGATAATCCCAAAAAGAGAAAAGAGCATCTACAGGTTATAATTGACGAGACCAACCATTTGAACTCTATCGTATCGGATATGCTAACCATGTCAAAAATGCAATCAAATGCCATAAGCATAGATAAGGAAGATTTTGATTTGGTTGAGGCCGCAAATTCGGTACTGGCCACATATAAGATATTGGCGGATCAAGACGGATATACCATTGAATTCAATACTCCAAAATCAGCTTATGTAAACGGTGATATCAATAAAATGAAACAGGTTATGAGTAATTTAATTACAAATGCCATCAAGTACTGCGGAGAAGATAAAGTGATTATTGTAAATATCAAAAGAGTCGGCAAAAAGGTCAGATTTGATGTAATCGATCACGGAGCAGGTATTCCTGAAGAAGAGCTTACCCATGTTTGGCAAAGATATTATAAAACCAGTGTTAACCATGCAAGAAACACCGAGGGCACCGGCCTAGGCTTATCAATAGTAAAAAGCATATTAACCATTCACAATGCCAACTACGGCGTAGAAAGCCAGGAGGGTATTGGCAGTGATTTTTGGTTTGAGATGGAATTAGTAAGAAGATAATTAGCACCTTTAAGGTGCTTTTGTCATATTTTAGCCATATTTATAAATTATACTTCTTAATAATAAAGGAGGATTATTTATGAATAACAATAAAAAAATTATTACATTACTTATAATAGGTTCGTTACTTATCGCCATTTCGGGAGTGGGTCTTGTTTTGGAAAAAGACAGCTTAATCAAAGAAAGCCCCGAAATTGCCTTAAACGCTCAATTGCCTGATGAACACAGTGAATGTGGCGGCGAGGGAATAGAACAAGGGGGATCTAAAAATAACAGAAGAAGCGATTCGTTATCAGTATATTCGGAAATTTTGGGAATAGACGAGGAAGAATTAATAGAGTATTTACATGAAAACAATATTACACTTAAGGATTTAATCTCAGAAAACGGAGATTCGGAAGAATTTAGAGAGAATATGCAGAGGTAAAAAATGTATAGAATTCTAATAGTAGAAGATGAACCCGCCATAAGTAGGATAGTGGAAAAATATTTGAATAAAGCAAATTATAATTGCCAAATTGCGAGCGATGGTTTCATCGCTCTTGATTTGTTTTCAAAAAATGCCTTTGATCTTGTCATACTAGATATTATGATGCCGGGAATAGACGGGTTTAGAGTTTTGGAAACTCTAAGGGAAACATCAAACGTACCCGTTATAATGTTAACGGCGAAGGAGTTGGAGGAGGACAGAATCAATGGTTTTAACAAGGGAGCTGATGATTATGTTGTCAAACCCTTCAGTCCCCAGGAGCTTGTAAAAAGAGTAGATGTTTTTATAAAGAGAATTTACAAGGCTGAGGAAACTTCCATATCCAATTACGGACCTTTCAAAATTGACAAAAAAGAAAAGACCATAACAAAAAATGATAATATATTACAATTAACGGCAGCGGAGTTCACAGTATTGTCTGTTTTGTTTGAGAATAAAAATCAGCTTCTAACCAGAGACCAGATAATAAATAAGGCCTTCGGTTTTGATTATGAGGGATATGACAGAACAATAGATACATATATAAAGAGAATTCGAAATAAAATCGAAGACGATCCTAAGCACCCCGAATATTTAATTACTAAGTATGGCGGCGGTTATATCTTGATTATATAAGGAGTACCCCATGAAAGTATTTAAAAAAACAATTTCATTACAGAAACTATTGGTACTGGGTATAGCCAGCGTTTCTTTATTTGCCATACTTATAAATTCATTTATAACCTTTAGATTAATGAAAGGCTTTATTAACAATTTCTCCAGGGGACCTTTAAGATCCAAAAATATTAACTCCATGGGAAATCATATATTTGAAGAAATGTTTGATAATGGCCTTACATTGGGTCAAATAGTAAATTCCGAAATCATCAAAAATATGATATTCTCACTAATATTTGCCTTAATCTTGGCCATAGTTATAGGCTCCATAGTCGGGAGAATAATGAGTAAATCCCTTAAAGCCACCTCTAATATGGCTAAATCAATGCAATCCGGCGAAAATGTAATTCGTCCTTTTACTCGAATAAAAGAGATAAGGGATGTCAATGACACCCTGGAGGATTTTAATTCCAAGTTAGCACTAAAGGCCACCACAAGAAAATCAAAAATTGATCAGCTGACTCATGAAACAAGAACACCTTTGACAATAATAAAATCCCAGCTGGAGGCGATGCAGGACGGAGTAATCGACCCCTCTTATGAAGAATTGGAAATATGTAAAGCACAGGTTTCCCTATTAACTGATTTAATAGGAAATATGGGAGAAGTAATTGAATCCGACAGCAATGAAATAGTCCCTGATATAACGACATTTTATCTGTCAGATGTGATAAACCAAGTTGCAGGCGGTTTAAGAATGCAATTCGAGAAAAAAAATATAGAGTTGTTAGTAAGTATGCCTAAAGACAAAATTGAATTAAAAAGCGATAAAAGCTTACTCAGTCAGAGCATAATGAATATTTTATTGAACTCGTATAAATACACCCTGTCCCAGGGAAAGGTTACAATAAATTGTACTCCGGGGGAAGGTTTATTAAAAATAACTATAACTGATACGGGGATGGGTATATCTAAAAGTGACTTGGAAAATATTTTCAAACCATATTACAGAAGTAATGATGTTTGCCATATAAAGGGACTTGGGCTTGGTTTATATATAGTAAAGTCAAATATAGAGGCATTATCAGGTACCGTTAAAATCGACTCCGAATTAGGTAACGGAACAACTGTGGAAATTAATTTGCCTCTGTCATAATCTAGCCATAATTAAAGTTTATCATATTAATATAAAGATATATACGAGGAGGTATTAATATGAGAGGAACATTACTAATCGGACAATTTGGTCATGGCTTATTACCACTGATACTAATAGGTTTGATAGGCATAGCATTGATAGTCATAGCTTTAGTATTATTTATTAAAAGCAAGGACAATAAAGGCAATAAAGATGATAATTCCATTAATGTTTTAAAAGAAATGTACGCAAAAGGCGAAATAAACGAAGATGAATTTTATAAGAGAGCCACAGTCCTAACCGGCAGGCCTTTTGTAAACAACGGAAAACAAGGCATATCATAGCGATATGCCTTGTTTTTATTTAAAATATTCTTTTATGGCTTCATTTATCGACTTGACCTTAACAATCTCAATATCTTTACCATCACTTTTATAACTGCCGTTTGGTATAATAACTCTTTCATATCCAAGTCTTTGGGCTTCTTGGATTATCTTATCACCATTTCTGATTGATCTTAAATCCCCCGTTAAACCAACTTCCCCCAACGCAAAGGTTTTTGTTTTGGAAATTTTAGAAGTAGCAGATGAATAAACTGCCAAAGCAACACCCAAATCAGTTGATGTGCTATCCGGCTTCATCCCCCCAACCACATTGACATATACATCATAATTAAGCAATGATAATCCCGCTTTTTTTCTAAAACAGCCAAAATCATACTTACTCTATTACTATCAATACCAACGGAATTTCTTCTTGCAAATCCAACATTTGCAGGAGATACCAGAGCTTGTATCTCAAAGAATACCGGCCTGCTTCCTTCATATATGGCCGCCACTACAGACCCTTCAATATTCGAGTCCGTATTCTCCAAAAGACTACCCGAAAGATTCTTAATACCCTTCATTCCGTCTTCATTCATTGTAAAAGCTCCTATTTCATCGGTGGTGCCAAAACGATTTTTATAAGCCCTTAATATTCTTAGATCCCTATCTCTTTCTCCGGAAAAATTCAAAACACAGTCTACTAAATGCTCCAGTATTTTAGGTCCGGCCAAATCCCCTGATTTTGTTACATGTGCCACTATAAATATGGGTATTTTACCTGCTTTGCCGATTCTCATGAGAAGGTTACCACAAGTTCTTACTTGACCCACGCTTCCCGGGGCAGAATCAATTTCCTCAGAATACATTGTCTGAATGGAATCAATAATCAAGAACTTTGGTTTTTCTTCTTCGCAAGCCAAAACGATTTTATCCAAATTGGTTTCGGAAAAAATAAGGAGTTCATCGCTTATTTCTCCGCAAACTCTGTCAGCTCTAAGCTTAATCTGTTCTTCTGATTCTTCTCCGCTGACATATAAAACCTTGCCATATCTTGCCGCTATATTATTTGCGGCTTGTATAATAATTGTGGATTTACCTATTCCGGGTTCCCCTGATATTAATGTCAAAGAACCTAAAACCAAACCATTACCCAAAACCCTATTAAGTTCAGGTATTCCCGTATCTATTCTTTTGTAATCCAAGGTTCCCACTTTACTAAGCTCCAGAGGCTTATTCTCGCTTCTTTTTCTGCTACGCGAGTCGGCTTCTTTTTCTTGGTAAACTGCCATCTCCTTCATTGTATTCCATGCACCGCAAATACACTGTCCCTGCCATTTTGCGCTTTCATAGCCACATTCGCTACACACATAAACCAATTTTTTCTTTGCCATCATTCCTCCATTAAGTAAAAAGAGCCGCATTATGCGGCTCTAAACAAGCTATTATTCGTTTTCAGCTTTATGTTCAGCTATAATCTTTTCTGCAATATTACCAGGTACCTCTTCATATTTAGCAAAGTCCATGGTAAACGTACCTCTTGCTTGAGTCATTGCTCTTAATACTATAGCATAATCAAACATCTCAGCCTGAGGGGCCTCAGCCATCAGTTTTGTACCGCCTTCGAAAGGCTCCATTCCCAGAATCCTTCCTCTCCTCTTGTTCATATCTCCCATAACTGAACCTGTATATTCTTCAGGAACAAATATTTCTACATTCATAATAGGTTCAAGTAAGCAAGGCTTTGCCTCTACTATACCCTTTTTAAATGCCAGTGAAGCAGCTATTTTAAAGGCCATTTCATTGGAATCTACATCATGATAAGATCCGTCATAAAGCACGGCCTTAATGTTTACTACTTTGCAACCGGCTAAAGGTCCTTTTTCCATACTTTCAACCAAGCCCTTTTCAACCGCAGGAACATAGTTCTTAGGTATTGAACCGCCGAATAATTCTTCACTGAACTCAAAGTCCTCGCTTGAAGGAGAGAATTTAATGTGAACATCACCATATTGTCCTGCTCCACCTGATTGCTTTTTATGTTTTCCCTGAACATCCGAGCTGCCCTTAATTGTTTCTCTGTATGCTATCTTCTGAGGTATAACCTTAACATCAATTCCATACATCTCTTTAAGTTTGGCCATTATAACATTAATTTGTATATCTCCCTGACCGCCTAACAGTGATTGATGAGTTTCTGCATTTCTCTCCAAAACAAAGCTTGGATCACTTTCCATTAGCTTATGTAAGCCTTGGGCCATTTTTTCATCATCATTTTTGTCCGCTGCTTCTATTGCTATATAATAATTCGGAGCAGGGAAATTAACAGCCGGGAATTTTATTTGATGGGATTTTTCGCATAGCGTATCACCGGTTTTCGTATACTGCAACTTAGCTATTGCTACAATATCCCCCGCATGAATTTCCGGAGCATCCAACTGATTTTTACCTCTTACAAAAAACATTGCCCCAAGCTTTTCCGCCTTACCCACACGAGGATTATATAACTCTCCTCCCGGAGTAAGTTTTCCTGTAATAAGCTTTGCATAAGATATTTTGCCTAGGAACGGATCTGCAATTGTTTTAAATACAAATAAGTTAGGACTGCCTTCATCCGAGCATTTTAATTCTATTTCTTCATCATTGTCATTGAAGGCCTTGTAAGTTCCATGCTCTGTAGCGGCAGGAACATACTTAGCTATAGCATCCAACACCTCGGTTACACCTTCACCGGTTATCGCAGAACACTTCAAAACCGGCACTATTTCTCCGTGAGCTATGCCGCTTCTTAAGCCTTTACTAAATTCTTCATCAGTAAATTCCCCCACTTCAAAGAATTTTTCCAGTAATTCTTCATCTGTTTCCGCTATGGCTTCATTAAGTGCGTCTTTATCGTCTAATGTAACAACGGAAATTCCGAATTTGTCTTTTAAATCTTGAACAACCGCATCCACATTAACATTTTCTTTATCAATTTTATTAAGTACAAAGAACTTAGGCATTGAATATTTTTCGCATGCCTGCCAAGCCTTTTCTGTTCCTACTTGTACTCCGGATGATGCATCCACCATCATAATTGCAGCTCCCGCTGCCCTCATGGCAGAATTCACTTCTCCTACGAAATCAAAAAAGCCCGGAGTGTCTAAGAAATTAAATTTTAAACCACTGTATTCAACAGGTACTAAAGTAGTATTTATTGAATAACCTTTTTCTATCTCCATCTTATCATAGTCTGAAGTAGTGTTACCATCTTCAACTTTACCTAATCTTGTGATTACTTTTGTAGCCAACAGTGCTGCTTCCAAAAAAGTTGTCTTACCGCAGCTTCCATGACCTAAAATTGCCACATTTCTAATTTTGTCACTTGTGTAGCCTTTCATTTCTAGACCTCCCATTATCTTTTTTACGTATCGAAAATATTATATCAAACGGTGACTGATAATTCAATAATAATTTACACTTTAAACACATTTATGCTACTTAACGTTTGTTGCAATATACTCTATTATTTTTACTGTATTTTCCATACCTTCTTTTGTAATATGCTCGTAAGGTCCGTGGAAGGCGTAGCCACCCGTTCCCAAATTCGGACATGGCAATCCGTTATTTGTGATAGTAGCACCATCCGTACCGCCTCTTATGGGTTTAGAACACACTTCCAGCCCCAAACTTTTTATTCCATTCACAGCCAATTCCACAACATCCATATGTTTTGTCATTTCTTTTGCCATGTTAAAATAGGTGTCTTCTATCAATACTCTTGCCACTTCTTTGCCGTACTTGAGATTGATTTCCTCTATAATCTTACTGACCAAATCCTTCTTTTTATCAAATTCAATCATATCATGGTCCCTAATAATATATTCGGCTTCACCATAAGCAACATTTCCCTTTAGCTCACAAAGCATAATAAAGCCTTCCCTATCCTTTGTTTTTTCAGGCACCTGCTCCTTAGGCATCTTATCTTGAATCTCGCTCAATATTGATGCTGCGTTTACCATTATATCCTTTGCGGATCCCGGATGCACATTTTTACCCCTAACTTCAACCTTAGCACTTGCTGCATTGAAGTTTTCATATGCAATCTCACCTTCGTAGTCGCCGTCCACCGTATAGGCAAAATCCGCTTTGAAATAATCCAAATCAAATTCTGCCGCGCCTAAACCCACCTCTTCATCAGGGGTAAAGGCAACCCAAATGTCTCCGTGGGGGATATTCTTTTGTTTTATCTCTTCCATTGCGGTAATAATTTCTGCAATACCTGCTTTATCATCAGCTCCTAAAAGTGTATTGCCATCAGTTGTTACTAGTGTTTTACCCCTATGGTTAATCAAATCAGGAAAGTCACTGACTTTTAATAACTCCCCTGTTCCTTTTAACAAAACATCATTGCCATCATAATTTTCAATTATCTGCGGATTCACACCACATCCGCTAAAATCCGGAGCTGTATCAATGTGGGAAATAAACCCCACTGCTTTTTTTGACCCCATACCCTCTGTGGCTTTTAGTCTTCCGTAAAGATAACACTTATCATCCAGCAAAACTTTGTCAAAGCCCAAATCTTCAAGCTCCTTTTTTAAATCCAATGCCAAATCGAATTGTTTAGCCGTACTGGGAGAATCCGCCATACCTTCCTTCGACTGGGTATCATAGGACACATACTTTAATAATCGTTCTAATACATTCATAGCTACCTCCTATAAAAATTGGGGGATGATATCATCCCCCATTACATTAAAATTCTGCTGTTTTTGGTGTTCTTGGGAACAAGAGAACATCCCTGATATTACTCATACCCGTTACATACATTATTATCCTCTCAAAACCGAGACCATATCCTGCATGTTTTACGCCACCATATTTTCTTAAATCCATATACCACCAATAGTCTTCTTCGTTAAGACCCATTTCCTGCATTCTTTCTCTGAGAACAGAAAGCCTTTCTTCCCTTTGGCTTCCGCCGATTATTTCGCCAACCCCCGGCACTAATAAATCACAGGCAGCAACGGTTTTGTTATCATCGTTTACTCGCATGTAGAAAGCCTTTATATCCTTTGGATAGTCAATTACAAATATGGGTTTTTTGAAAACTTCTTCAGTTAAATATCTTTCGTGTTCTGTTTGTAAATCCATTCCCCATTCAATCTCATATTGAAATTCTTTTTTAGCTTCCTTCAAAAGCTCCACTGCCTTTGTATAGGTTACCCTTTCAAAATCGGATTCAACAATATTGTTTAATCTTTCAATAAGACCTTTATCAACAAACTTGTTAAAAAATTCCATCTCCTCCGGTGCTTTTTCAAGAACATCTCTTATGATTCGTTTAATCATAGCTTCAGCCAATTCCATATCGTCATTTAAATCCGCAAAAGCTATCTCAGGTTCTATCATCCAAAATTCAGAAGCATGTCTTGCTGTATATGAGTTTTCAGCCCTGAATGTGGGGCCAAAGGTATAAACATTTCTAAAGGCCAATGCCATGGTCTCCGCTTCAAGCTGACCGCTAACCGTAAGACTGGTTTCCTTTCCGAAAAAGTCCTTATTATAATCAATTTTGCCATCTTCCTGTCTAGGAGGATCATTTAAGTCCAAAGTGGTTACCCTAAACATTTCTCCTGCACCTTCCGCATCGCTGCCGGTAATGATAGGGGTGTGCACATACACAAAATTGTTTTCTTGGAAAAAGCTATGTATGGAATAAGCTATTATGGACCTTACTCTAAACACCGCAGAAAAAGTATTACTTCTGGCTCTAAGATGAGCAATCTCCCTCAAATATTCCATTGTATGGCGTTTTTTCTGAAGGGGATAATCCGAATCGGAATCGGCTTCAATTACTATCTCCCTTGCTTTTAATTCAAAGGGTTGTTTTGCCTCCGGCGTTAATACAAGGATACCCCTTACCATTAGTGCACTGGCTATTGTGGCTTTTGATATATCGCTGTAATTACTTATTTCATCTTCCTCATAAACTACTTGTATGGATTTAAAAAATGTGCCGTCATTTAATTCGACAAACCCAAATTTTTTAGAATTTCTATTTGTTCTAATCCATCCCCTTACAATTATTTCTTTGTCACTATATTTTTCTGGCTCTTTAAAAATTGATCTAATTTGAATGTCTTTCACTTTTAACTCCTTGTTATTTTTCCGGTTTCATAGTTGGGAAAAGTATTACGTCACGAATAGTAGGAGCATTGGTTATAAGCATAATAACTCTATCAATACCAATACCCAGTCCTCCTGTCGGAGGAAGACCTACCTCCAATGCATTTACAAAATCCATGTCCATAGGATGTGCTTCTTCATCGGCTCCCGTATCCCTTTGTGATTGTTGCTCTTTAAATCTTTCATACTGATCTATAGGATCATTTAATTCGGAAAACGCATTTGCAACTTCCCATCCGTTAATATATGCTTCGAATCTTCTTGTTATTCTTGGATCCTCGGGATCTCTTTTGGATAATGGCGAAACTTCAACGGGATGACCCGTTACAAATATGGGACCATCAAGTAATCCCGGAACATCCTCACAATACTGCTCAAACATTTCGGCTATTATCTTGCCCCTTGTATAGTTCTTTACTTCATCCTTATCCATGCCATAATCCATTGCAGCTTTTCTTGCATCAGTATCTTCATCTATTTTATTGAAATCAATACCGGTTACATTCTTTACAGCCTCTGTCATATCCAGCTTTCTCCATGGTGGCGTAACATCAAAGTCCTTACCCTGGTAAGATATTATCGGCGTCCCGTTAGTAGCCATCGCAGCTTTATATACAACTTGCTCGGTTACGTCCATAACACTTTCCATGTTTCCATATGCCATATAGCATTCCATGGATGTGAATTCAGGATTATGGTTTTTATCCATACCTTCATTCCTAAACATCTTGCCCATTTCATACACTCTGTCTAAACCACCAACAATTAAACGCTTTAAATAAAGTTCGTTAGCAATTCTCATTTGCATATCCATATCTAAAGTGTTATGGTGCGTTAAAAACGGCCTTGCGTTTGCACCGCCTGCCACGGCAGTTAATATTGGGGTTTCCACTTCCAAAAATCCAAAATCATCTTCTAAAACTCTTTTTATTTCATGAATAATATTAGTCCTTTTAATGAAGGTCTCCCTTACCTCTTCATTGACAATAAGGTCAACATATCTTTGTCTGTATCTGATATCCACATCCTTTAGGCCATGGAATTTGTTTGGTAAAACCTGCAATGATTTAGTAAGCAGCACTAGTTTTTTGACTCTTATTGATATTTCACCGTGTCTTGTAATAAAAACTACACCTTCCAAGCCAACAATATCACCTATATCATAGGTTTTGAAATACTCATACTCCAAGTCTCCGATTTCATCTTTTCTCACATAGCATTGTATTCTGCCTTGTTTGTCTTGAATGTCTATAAAAGAAGCTTTACCCATTTGCCTGAAAGCCATTATTCTCCCCGCACAAGAAACCTCTTCACCATCCATCGCTTCAAAATTCTTCTTTATATCTTTACTATGGGCAGTCACATTCCATGTTTCATTTAAATATGGATTTCTACCATCCTCTTGTAATTTTTTTAATTTTTCTCTTCTTATCTGTCTTTGTTCATTTAAACTCTCAAGAGACATTTCTTCTTCTTGGATATTATTTATATCTTGATTACTCATAGTTTCTCCCTTTTTTATTTTTCTATACTAAGTATTTTATACCTAGATGCTCCATCAGGTATCTGAATTTCTACGGTTTCTCCTTTTCGTTTACCAAGTAGACTTTTCCCAACCATAGATTCACTGCTAAGCTTTCCGTTAAAAGGATCCGCTTCCGTTGTTCCTACAATTGTAAAGTCTAATTTCTCCTTGCTTGTCATATCCTGTACTTTAACTTTCAATCCTACGCTTACAACATCTACTGTAAGCTCGTCGCTGTTTACTACATTGGCTTCTCTGATTCTGTTTTCCAGATAATTTATCTTTTCCTCAAGCTCGGCCTGTTCATCTTTAGCCGCATCATATTCTGCGTTCTCAGACAAGTCACCATAAGATATGGCTTCCTTTAATCTTTCCGCCACTTCTTTTCTTTTTACTGCCTTTAATTCATCTAATTCTTCCACTAAACGGTCATACCCTTCCTGAGTGATATCATTCTCAGGGTTATAATTATTCATAGTCATTAATCTTTCCTCCCGGTTTATACGTATACTATTTTAACATTGTTTGAACTGGTTATATAAACCAGTGTTGCGTAACACACTTCAAATTCCAATATGTCTCCAACTTTATACTTCTTCTCTGCATCTTCAATATCAACAATCGTATGATCCGAAGATGCCCCTATTATTTCAATTCCTTTATCGATAGGTATTAATTCACTAGGATCCCCATAGTCAACTCTTCCCATTCCTAAAAGCATTCTGTCTCTCATTCCCCTGTCAATATATTTAGGTCTATGTCCGAAACAGTCGACCCCCACTTCACCCACAGGGTGTGAAGGCTTTCTTTTTACTTCTATGACTTCTGCCTTTATTTTAAATACATCATTATGCAAAGAGCTCATATCATAGTGATACACCACATCCAAGTCTCTGGCAAGGAGTACTCCTTCTCCAAGTCTTAAATGATTAATTCTCTTTGGCATGTCTCCGTCCCAAAGTCTCATAAGACTGCTTGTTGCTCCTCCGGAAACAAATTCCAACTCTCTTCCGATATTTTCTTCTATTGCTTCAGCCAATTCCACCAACTCATTCAGTTTTTCTTTTGTCGGTAATATGGAACCATAACAACCCACATTTGTTCCTACTCCTGCCAGTTTAAGGTTATGTAATTCGTTTTCTATCCATACAGCTGTTTTTATAAGCTCTTCCTTATCCCAATAGCCTTCCCTAAGGTCTCCCAGATCTGCCATTAGAATAACTTTATGTTCTTTATCCTGTATTCTCGCCTCCATGTTCAACGCTTTTAGCACTTCTACTTCGCTGTTTAAGCTTATATCCGTTAATTCCACAACATCCTTAGCTTCGCTAATCATTGGCACCCTTATTAGCATATAAGTTGTTTCGATTCCAAACTTCTTGCAGTTAAATACTTGGTCAAGTCTGGATGTACCTATTATATTAGCACCACCTTCCAAATATTTTTTTGCTATCAGAGGAAGACCATTTGCTCCTTTTATAACACCAGTCATAGTAATCCCATTATCCATACATCTTTCATTTACCTTTGTTACATTGTGTTTCAATTTTTCTAAATCGATTTCTACTCTTGGATAACCTAAATTATTCATTTCTTCCTCCTGTTTGATGATCTATTAATTAGATTTATTTGATTCTACAAAACGCTTAATCTTTTTACCGGTGGTTTTTTCAAATTCATCTTTCCTGACAATAACATTTTTTATTTTTTTAAATAATGGCAGATCCGCATTGATTTTATCCACCTCTTTTAAAACCAAATCATAAGCGTCTTCTTCTTTAAAGTCTTCGCCTAATACTGCTTTTACCTCATCATTATCCAGTAAAACCGTAGCAATTATACTTGTACTGTTTAATTCGTCTTCTTTTGCCCAAACCAAAGACTCGGCAATATAAGGTACCTTTCCAAGATAATATTCAAGTTCCTCCGGATATACATTCTTACCATTGGCCGTTATTATGACATTCTTCTTTCTACCGGTTATATATATATATCCCTCTTCATCAACATAACCCAAATCACCGGTATGGAACCATCCGTTTTTAATTACATCATTTGTTTCATCCGGCATATTATAGTAACCCATCATTACATTGTCGCCCTTGAAGCAAATTTCTCCAATGCCTTCTTCGTTTTTATTTTCAATTTTAACCTTTAGGCAAGGCAACACATATCCTGCGGATTTGTTTCTCATATATTTTCTGATGTCCGGATTTAATGCCACCATAGGTGAGCACTCCGTAAGACCATAGCCTTGTATGGCAACAACTCCCAAATCATTGAAGAATTCCAGAATCTCCGGATCGATGGCAGCACCTCCGGAAATGAAAACTCTTATCCTACCGCCAAATGTATCCATTATTTCTGCTGCTGCTTTTTTAGATATATCCAGCTTAACTTTTTTAGTTACTCTATTCAGCTTAAGTAACAGTTTAAGCGGCCTTTCTTTGCCTTTTTTCCTTACACCCTGCATAATTTTCTTATAGAAGTTCTCCATAATCAAAGGAACCATTAGCACCATAGTAGGCCTTACTTCCTGAATATTTTTAAGTATGTGCTTAAGCCCTTCACAAAATGCCAAGGATGCTCCGCAATATAATGCCATCAGAAAACTGCAAGTACATTCATATGTATGGTGAATTGGCAACACTGAAAAGAATATATCTTCCGGATTTACATTTAATATAGTAGGGGCATTCATTATATCCACCGCTAGGTTTTTATTTGATAGCATTACCCCCTTGGCAATTCCTGTGGTTCCTGAAGTGTATAGTATTACTGCCATATCTTCATTTACTATTTCTGCATTTACATAATCCAAATTGCCTTTTTCTATTAAATATTTACCAAATTCAACTGCCTCAAACCATGATTTGATATTTTTGTCCTCATCATGCTCTTTAATATTCATATTGATTATAAGTTCTATTTGGGTATCACCGGAGTCTCTCATTTCAACAAACATTTTTTCGAATTTATCTGTTAAAATTACACAGCTTACCTCAGCTGCTATTACCAGCTGTTTTAATTCATTTTTACCAAGCTCCTTATCCAGGGGAACAACAACTCCCACTCCCGAAATACCGGCCAAATAGGATGCTGCCCATTGGTAGCAATTGTCACCTATTATGGCAACTCTTTTGTCCTTCATCCCTTCATCTAATAAAAAGGTTCCAAGACCGTTGACATCATTAAAAGCTTCTTTATATGATATTTCTTTATACGGCTCATTATGCTCAAATTTTTGATGAAATGCCGTTCTGTTACCATATAATTCAACACTAGTCTTAAACATTTGCTTAATATCTGTAATTGGTCTTCTGTGTGTATATCTTATGTTTTCTTCAGTAGAATTTCTCAAACCTTCCATCATTTTAATGGAGTATTCCATTTCTTTTTCTTTTACTTCTTCGTAATTCAATGTAACACCTTTTTCCTTCTTAATCTTCTTGACTTTACGGTTATCTTTCTCAAATCTCTTTATTTTCTGGGTAGTAGTTTTTATAAAATCATTATCTCTAAGCCCGACTCTTACCACCCGCTTATACGGTGGCATTTTCTTATTTGCGTTATCTACTTCATCATAAATCCTATTATATATATCAATGTCTTTAGTGATACCTTCATCTTTAAATAGATCGTAGTCGGGATATATAACTGCGGTAATTACTACACCGCTATCCGTTTCTTCTCCGTACACCAAACTCTCTTTTATATATTCACTTTGATTTATATAGTATTCCACTTCCTCAGGAAATATATTTTTGCCGCCCTTTGTTACAATTACGCTTTTCTTTCTTCCTGTTAAATACAAAAAACCATCTTCGTCAAAGTAGCCATAATCTCCCGTATAAAGCCATCCGTCCTTTATGACCTCTGCAGTGCTTTTAGGATCTTTATAATATCCCATCATAACAGACGGTCCTTTACAAATAACTTCCCCTATACCATCTTCATCCTTTTCAATTATCCTGATTTCTGTTCCCGGCATAGGTTTTCCCACAGAAGCTGCCTTACTGTATCTATCTTGGTTAACAGCTATGATAGGAGCATTTTCTGTCATTCCGTAGCCTTGTATCATAGGAAAGCCCATGGCTTCGAAATCTTCTATAACCTTAGGATTAATTGCGGCACCGCCTGCAATAAATATGTATGGTTTGTCACCTAAAACCTTATGTACCGATTTAAACATCTTTCTGGTTACCATAGGCTTATTTTTTAAATTTGTTTTTTTTGATATTTCAATAGCCCTTAGCAGCTTTTCTTTTGAGCCCTCTTTTTCCGCTTTTTTCCATATCTTCCTATGTACATTTTCAAAAAGCAACGGAACCCCCAATAAAACATTGGCATTTGCTTCTAACAAGTTACTCTGCATATGCTTTAGACTTTCACATATGGCAACAGTCATTCCTTGGAAAAAGCCTGTGAATATATGACATGTCATTTCATAAGAATGATGTAAAGGTAATACCGAAAGGCCTATTTTACCTTCAGGAATATTTACATATTTTGACATATTATAAACATTTTGAGATATGTTGCCATGGGAAAGCATGACTCCTTTTGCCATACCGGTAGTACCTGATGTAAAAAGAATGGCTGCCAATTGCTCTGTATCTATTTTTATTTCATCATAGCCTTTATTCCCATTATTATAGATCTCATTACCCATTTTTATTAATTTTCTTATGCTGTTATCTTCATCAGTATCAATTAGCGAAAATGTGTGTTTTAAACCCGGTACATTTTCTTTTATTGATGCTACACTTTTACCCATTGATTCTGAGTAAAACAAGGTTTCTATATCAGCTCTTTGTACAAGATTCAACAGTTCTCCTTCGGGCAGATTCCTATCCAAAGGTACAATAACCCCACCTCCGCATACAACGCTAAAGTAAGTTATTATCCACTCGTAACTGCTTTCACCTATAACTCCGATTTTTTTATCCAGCAAACCCATTTGCAACAATTCTGTTCCCAGGGATTTGATATCGCTTTCTACCTGTCCAAAAGTAATGGGTTGATATTCACTTTTATGGTCTTTTTTTACCAGATATGCATTTCTTTCTTTATATATGCCTGTGCTACCAAATATCAAATCTCTTAAAGTATCTACATATCTTACATCATAAAATTTCTTATCATATTTTATATCATTCATAATTCCTACCTATATTAAATCACCCCATATAAATGAGTATAACTATCCATTATCAGTATAATTGTACATCATTGAATTTTACCATTTTACCCTAATAATGTCAAGATTTCCAAGTATTGTATGCTTTGATCTAGTTGGTTTTTTCAAATCATAACCACCCGTAAAACGGGTGGTTTGCACTAGGGCTATAAGCCCATTATACCTACCGGCGTCTCAAGGCGCTGGTTTTTACTTCGTTCAAACCACATTGTATTTGCCACTTTGGCCACCCCTTGAAGGTGTTATTTAAACGGATTAATATATTCTTTAGTATTTAATTTGTCCATTGCTATATCATGTTCTTCTTGCTCACGAATATATTTAGCTATAGTAGCTTCATTTAAGCCTACTGTGCTAACATAATATCCTTCTGCCCAAAAATGTCTGTTGCCAAATTTGTATTTTAAATTTGCATGTTTATCAAACATCATCATTGCACTTTTACCTTTTAGATATCCCATAAAACTTGATACACTCGTCTTGGGTGGTATACTTACTAACATATGCACATGATCTTTCATTAGGTGTCCTTCGATTATTTCTACACCTTTATATTTACACAACAATGTCAGTATATCTTTAAGACTTTCGCGGTATTGATTATATATAACTTTTCGTCTATACTTAGGTGTAAACACGATGTGGTATTTACATAACCATTTTGTGTGTGCTAAACTATTAGCCTTTTGGGCCATAAAAATCACCTTCCTTTGCTTTATAGTGGCTTGAACATCACTATTATAGCATTAGGTGATTTTTTTGTATAACAACCGACGCGTACCCGCATAGCGGGTAGTTTATTGTTTCGCACGCTTCGCGTACTCAACCGGGCACATAACCCAGTAAATGAAAATGGGCACATTGTGCCCATAAATTAATCTCAATTAACCTTTTTGAATTTTTCTGACCAAAGCTTGTCTGCAACGGGCTTCCAATTAACTGCTTGCTCTACACACTTTCCTGTTAGATTTTCAACAGCTTCCGGGCTTGCCATATCTGTGGATTTTGCCCCACTGGCATTTACCATTTTTGTAAGCTCCCCTATATTATCAAACATTGGACAAGGCCTATAAAGATTTTCATTAAATGGTTGATTCTTTCTATACTGCATAAAAAGAGGTGATTTATATGCCTCCAATAAAGATTTCTCCCTGATATTGGAATCCGAATAATGCACAAAAGCACAAGGCTCAATATCTCCGTTGGCATTAATATGTAAGTACCTTCTGCCCCCGGCTATGCAACCGTCTATATAATCTCCGTCATTCCAAAAGTCGATTGTAAATATTGGTTTTGTTTTTCTGTTATTTCTCACAACTTCATACATATATTTCCTTTGCTCTGCCGTTACTATAAGTTCGGGCGCCGCACTATTTCCCACGGGTATGTATGTAAAAAGCCATGAAAACAATGCTCCCTTATCAATTATGAAGTTCCAAAATTCATCACTTCCTATTAACTCAGTGTTTTGTCTTGTATAGCATAATGATGTTCCAAAAGGAAGCTTCTTTCTTTTCAGAATTTCCATAGCTCTCATTATTCCGTCATATGTGCCTTCACCACGTCTGAAATCATTTGCCTCCCTATATCCTTCGATACTGAATGCGGGAATCAAGTTTTTTACTCTTAGCATCTCATCGGCAAAGGATTCATCTATTAACTGTCCGTTTGTAAAACAGCTAAAAAGACAGTCTCCATGCTTTTCACAAAGCTTAAAAATATCCTTCCTTCTTATCGTAGGCTCTCCACCGGACATTATGTACATAAATGTACCAAGCTCTTTGCCTTGGGTAACTATTTTGTCCATTTCCTCAAAAGACAAATTTAATGTCTTGTCATATTCTGCCGCCCAACAGCCTACACAATGTAAATTGCATGCACTTGTCGGATCAAATAATATTGCCCAGGGAATATTGCATTGATGTTTTTCCCTCATCTTTGTTTCCATGGGTAGGCCCACCATCGCAGTATTTAAGAGAAAATTCTCAAAAATAGTTTTTCTTACCCCCGGCTCAATATCTGTGTAAATTTTCTTGAGCAGTACGTTCCAGTTACTGTCTTTGTTGGTTAAAATAGGTTTTGCGGCTCTTAAATGTTTGCCAATACCATCTTCTGTCGCATGCTTTTCTAGCCAATCAAATATTTTAGGAATATTCTGTTCAGGATTTTCATCTAAATATTGCAATACGTGCTTTACACCGGCAGCTCTAATTTTATCAGTTATATTTGCCATATCTATCTAAACTCCTTTACTATATTAATCTGATGACTATTGCTTAGAATACCACAAAGGAAATCATAAATCAAGGTTTTATTCAACATCGTGTCTTTTTTTGTTCATGTTCTACCAATGTGTTAATTTATATGCAACAGGTAATTTGAACTTTTATCATCTAACTCTTTCTTTAAGTTCGGGATTTGTGCTTTTTCGGGCATTTTTTGCCTTGATTTGCCAATATTTATGGCGTTTAAAGGAACATTTTCTTGAAATGGTTTTTCTTGGTGCTATAATTGATTTATGGAATTAACAATAAATTATTAATTATCAAAGGAGATCATTATGGAAAACTTTTTCAAATTGAAGGAGCATAACACCGATGTAAGAACAGAAATAATCGCCGGTGCTACAACCTTCTTGTCAATGGTTTATATCTTAGCTGTAAACCCTAGTATTTTATCGGCAGCAGGAATGAACCCTGCGGCAGTATTTACTGCAACTGCAGTTTCTGCAGCTTTCGGTTCTATCCTTATGGCGCTTTTAGCAAATTATCCGGTAGCTTTGGCGTCCGGTATGGGATTAAATGCCTACTTTGCTTTTTCAATCTGTATACCTTTAGCTGAGGCCGGTGTTCAGGATCCGTGGAAGGTAGCTTTGGCTGCAGTATTAGTGGAAGGTATCGTTTTCGTAATCCTGTCTCTGTTCAACTTCAGAGAAAAGCTGGTAAACGATGTTCCATCTAATTTAAAATATGCAATAACTTCCGGTATAGGACTATTTATTGCAATTATAGGGTTTGAAGGTGCCGGAATCGTTACTGATGATCCTGCTACATTAGTAGCCTTGGGAAATGTCGGTTCACCGCAATTCATATTAGCTATGGTTGGTTTACTACTTATAGCAGTGTTTAACCACTTCAATTTCAAAGGATTTGTATTACTTGGTATTCTATCTACATGGGTTTTAGGAATGCTTGCTCAAGCTGTGGGTTGGTATGTTGTTGATATAGATGCAGGAATCTATTCTCTGTACCCTAGCTTTTCCGGAAGCTTTCTTCCTTCAGCACCTTCCACTTTCGCATTTGATTTTAGCTGGGTAAGCGGACATGTATTGGAATTTGCTGTAATCGTATTCTCTTTCCTATTTGTAGACTTATTTGATACAGTCGGAACACTTATAGGCGTTGCTTCAAAAGCGGATTTGCTAGATGAAAAAGGTCAACTACCAAATGCCAAAGGAGCCCTATTATCTGACGCTTTCGCTACAATAGCAGGAGCTTGCCTCGGAACATCAACTGTTACAAGTTATGTTGAATCCACAGCAGGTGTTGCTACAGGCGGTAGAACAGGTCTTACTGCTGTAACTTCAGGCGTTCTATTCATATTGGCATTATTCTTATCACCAATATTTTTAGCTATACCGGGATTTGCAACAGCTCCCGCATTAATCTATGTTGGACTATTAATGATCAGCTCCCTTAAAAATATGAGCTTCACAGATGATATTGCTGATACAGTTGGCGGATTCTTGGCATTAGTTGCCATGCCATTCACTTACTCCATTGCAAACGGTATTATGTTTGGTATTTTGTCATGGGTAATTCTTAAGGTTTGCACAGGCAAAGCCAAAGAAGTTCCTATGGTAATGTGGATTTCATTCGTATTATTCATTTTAAGATTCTGGACATTGATTACAGGACTTACACTATAATAAATATATATATTGCCGGCACAAAGTTATTGTGCCGGTTTTTTTATGCTTATTTTACTAAATATTTAAGCTTTTTGCACAGCTTGACACTTATTTGACAATTGATATAATTAAGATAAGCAATCGTCCCCGATATATTTTCTGAAAGGAGAAAAAATGAAAGTAAACACCAAAGTCAAGGAATGGATTGACGGGTATTCAGACTGGTTTTTGGAGGAAGGCGCAATGGATAAAGGCAAAATGACAAGCAACCTTTATCCCTATGAAAATCTATTTTCGCCTATAAAAATCAATGGAATCACTGTCAAAAATAGGCTGGTCATGGCGCCTATGGGCAACATTAGTATGTGCGAAGAAACCGGAAGACCCAGCGAAAAAATGTTGCAATACTTTTATGAAAGAGCCCGAGGCGGAGTGGGTTTGATAACCACAGGATTAGTTCCCGTCAGCCACGGAATAGATACTTCCGTTACCGAGCTGGGCAAATTAAGCTATTTCCCGAGGATAGACCGTTCCCGTACTGTTTTTATGGGCTGGCGTAATCTGGCGGAAGGTGTCCATTCCTACGGAAGCAAAATATTCGTTCAACTGACTCCGGGTTTAGGCAGAGTAGGAAATCCCCAGTGCTTAATCACAATGAAAAAGTTTCCAAAATCCGCATCATATAATCCCAATTTTTATATCCCTCAAATACCATGTACCCCTTTAAGCGACAGACAACTTAAAAAGATAATTAAAAACATGGGTCAAGCGTCAGCCGACGCAAAAGCCATGAAAATAGACGGTGTATATTTACACGGCCACGAAGGTTACCTTTTGGAACAGATGACTAACCCTGCTTTTAACAGAAGGGCTTTGGGCAGATATTCCAATTGGCAAAATTTCGGTTTGGACTGTGTTTCCGAAATGAGAAGACGTGTAGGGCCACATTTCCCTATAATGTATAGAATCGATCTTACATTGGCTTTGAACGAAACATATGATTCCGAAACCATGGATAATAAGTCTCTCAGAAAATTTAAAAACGGAAGAACCATCAAAATGACTTTAGAATATATGGAAAATCTTGTTAAAGCAGGCGTAGATATATTTGATGTGGATATGGGTTGCTATGATAATTGGTGGTTACCTCATCCGCCTTCAAGCATGCCTCCCGGCTGTTTCTTGCCTTTAAGTGAAATAGTTAAAAAATATTTCAAGGAAAAAGGAATATTATCAAACGCCGGTGTTCCGGTTCCTGTGGTAGGAGTGGGAAAACTGGGATATCCGGACCTTGCGGAAGACGCTTTGAGAAAAGAGTTATGTGATATGGTAATGTTGGGAAGGCCACTTTTGGCAGATCCAGAGTGGTGCAACAAAGCATATGCCGGAAAAGTTGAAGACATAAGACCTTGCATAGGTTGTCAGGAAGGCTGCATTAATGAATTTGTAGAAGGAGGACATCCTCAATGTGCCGTAAATCCCAGAACAGGATTTGAGCATGAATACCCTTCAAATCTTTCAAAGACCAACGAACCTAAAAAAATCGCAGTTATCGGTGGAGGTCCTGCCGGGGTAACAGCTTCAATAGTTGCGGCAAAAAGAGGACACAAAGTAACTTTATACGATAGTAATAATGAATTAGGTGGTAAAATTATTCCCGGCAGCATACCAAAGATAAAATACGAACTGGAAAGCTATAAGGAATATTTAAACAGGCAGGTTGAAAAAACATCTAAAAATTATGCATTAAAATATATGCCAAACACTATGATCGGAATAGAAAAGCTCGGTAAAGAAAAATACGATGCCGTTATTTTCTCCATGGGGGCAAAAGAAATTAAACTGCCACTAAATGGTTATGATAAAATTAACAACATCGATGCTGTGGATTTGCTTCTTAATCCGGAAAAATTGGGCAATGCTAAGAAGGTTGTAATTGTTGGCGGCGGCGTAGTAGGCTGCGAAACAGCCCAATGGTTGTCCTATGAGAAGAACATAGATGTTACCGTTGTGGAAATGGAAAAATATTTTATGGACCATGTTTGTACCGCCAACAGAGGCCACATCATATATAGCCTTAAGAAAAACAACGTGAGTCTTATGAATTGCACTAGGGTTTTAGAATTGACGGAAGACGGCGTCAAGGTTTCTAAAAACATATCTAAAACCGTTCCCAATCCTTACCTGACATGGCATCCTATACTTCCTGAAAATATAGAAAATCCCCTTGCCACAAAATTGAAGGAAGAGCTTAGGGAGGAACTTTTAGCGGCGGATTTGGTAGTTATGGCGGCGGGTGTATGCCCTGATGATTCCATGTATTATGAAGCCGTTAAGAATAATATAGCTGCAACCGTATATAATATTGGTGACAGTTTTGAAGGCGGCAAGGTATTAGAGGCTACTAGAGCTGCTTACAGACTGGCCACGAGAATATAAGGAGGGAAAAATGTATCTTGATAAAGAACAAACCGATATACTAAACGGTTCTCAAGGAGATACCATGGCCAAGATTATGAAAACCTTGGTTATGTACGGAGAAACATTTGAAGCCGATAAATTAATTCCCATAACAAGTGAAGAGGGTCACTTAGTCACAAGTTTTGGTATTAATGTAATGGATCCATACTATGAAATGTTTGAATCCCTCTTACAGGCAGGCGTTAAATCCAAGCAAAGCTTCACGGTCGATCCCAGCCCTATGGATATGGGTAATGTACCTGCCTCGCCTATACAAAAACTGGTTTTCAAAATACTATATAAAAACCAGAAAAGATACGATGACCAGTTAAAAAGAATGGGAATCAAGGGCGAAGACATGTACACTTGCACTTGCTATATGGACGAAGTGGGAAATATCCCTGATTACGGTGATATACTAAGCTGGGCAGAAAGCTCGGCAGTAGTATATGCAAACTCGGTATTAGGAGCCCGTTGTAACAGAAATTCGGCAATAATTGAGATGTTCGGTTCAATTATAGGCTATGTCCCAAACTTCGGATTAACCACCGACGAGGGAAGGAAAGCAACCTGGATAATTGATATAAATGCTGATAAGCTTCCCGAAGCCCAAGTTTTAGGAAGCGCCATAGGCTTGAAGGTTATGGAAGATGTTCCATATATCAGGGGCTTAGATAAATTTTTGGGCAACGACCTTACGCAAGAGGTAAAGGACTATTTAAAAGATATGGGCGCTGCCACCGCTTCCAACGGAGCAGTCGGGCTATATCATGTGGAAGGAATAACTCCTGAAGCCAAAAAGCTTAATGATGCTTTAATTGCAAAAGATGCTAAAACATATTTGATTGACGAAAAGGAATTGTTAAGGGTGCAGGAAAGCTACCCTTGTATTTGGAAGGACCCAAAAGCCAAGCCTAAGCTGGCATTCATAGGTTGCCCGCATTTATCTCTTCTGCAGTTAAAGGATTGGTCTAATAAAATTGATGCCGAGCTAAGATCCCGGGGAAGAGAAAAGGTTTCCGTTCCCACCGTTCTTACCTCTTCGGTTCCTGTGATAAATGAATTTAAGAAAACCGAGGAATACCAAATATTAATAAGCACCGGGGCTAAATTATCATACATTTGTCCCCTCATGTATTTGAGTAATCCCCTTTGCTCAAAAATGCCGATTATAACAAATTCCAACAAGCTTAGAACATATACTACCGCCAAGTACTATAGAGATGACCAGCTTTTGGACATACTGGGAAAGGAGATTGGATAAATGAGAGAATTCAAAGGTAGAGTTGTTGTACCGGGTACCGTTACTGCAACTGCACTGGTTTCGAGACAAGGCTTTAATACTTTGGCCAGCTTTAAAAAAGCCTTATTGGCAAAAAAGCTAGATGCCCCTTGTTCTGATCAGGATAATAAAGATATTTACGAAAAGCCAATGGCCAAGAAAGCTTTATGCCTACCTAAAACCATAGGTTCCACCACCGGAGGCATTGTACTTTATTGTGCTTCGGAAATGGGAGCTTCCCCCGCTTGCCTTCTCTTTTCCGAATCTATAGATTCTCTTGCCGCAGCCGGAGCTATTTTATCCGATATATGGACTAGTACTTCAATGCCCACGGTTGATAGATTAGGGCAGGAGTTTTTGGATTATGTAAAAGAAGGCATGAGGATAACCATAAAAGAAAATGGCATAGTAGAAGTTGACTAGGAGCTATTGCAATAAGCTGAAAAAATGATATAATTATTTTGTTTTTTAAAATATTGTTTGAAAGGACAGAATAAATGTATTACGAAATCGAAATTGCAGGATTAAAAAGACAGCTTCCATTGTGTAAAGTCACAGATGATCTTTATATAGGTGCTTTCATAATGTTTGGAGATACTGAAATAACCGAAGTAGCAGCCAGGGAACTTCTAAAAAAAGCCCCGGATTTTGATGTTATAATAACTGCTGAAGCAAAGGGAATACCCCTTGCTTATGAAATGGCCAGGCAGTCAAAGGGCGCTGATTATGTTATAGCAAGAAAAGCACCTAAACTCTATATGACCGATGTTATTTCCACGGAAGTTGATTCAATAACTACAGACCATATACAAACTCTTTACCTTGGAAAAACAGAAATCGAAATGATGAAGGGTAAGAAAGTTCTGATAGTTGATGATGTAATCAGCACAGGTAATTCCGTTGAATCTTTAGAGAAACTGGTTACATTGGTTGGCGGAAACATAGTAGGAAGAATGACAGTCCTAGCTGAAGGCGAAGCCACAACAAGGGATGATATCACCTACCTGCAGGTACTCCCTGTTTTTAATCCTGACGGAAGCATTAAATAATAAAACCACAAGCTGCTGTTAATCACAGCAGCTTTCCTATTACTATTCTCCTTGCCCCCTCAAACTCATAGGCACATGTGCTAAGGGTTATATATTTATCCTTTTTAACCATATTAAACTCCTCTTCCAAGCTGTTATCATAGTTTATTCTGTTATATATTATGCTATTACAGTCAACCAAAGTATTTATAACGATATCATACCTATATATCCCTTTTGTTGTTATTACTTCTATAACCCCATTTTTAATATTTTTTAGCGGGCCAAACATGCTTCCGTCCTTCATGTTATGACCGTAAATGATAGTATTAAAGGTCTCAAAGGGCTTTTCACATCTAAAATCAATAAAAATACTTCCACAGGGATTTATCTCTCCGGTGGGTAGTGTATGGAGATAGTCAATATTATTTGTGCTTTTTAGTATAGGGTAATCGATATCGCTCCCTTTTATTTTAATCCATCCCGTTATATCATTATTTATTCCTTTTAAATTTCTGATGTCCTTTAGATAATCTTCCCTAATATATCTGTAGCTACATCTTGCTTGGATATATTTATTGGTCGAATCAACAGAACTATACCCTCCTAATAAAGTTATCCCGATAAAAAATGATAATATAATTGTTTTCTTCCATCTATTCATAAGAATACTATACAGTATTTTTGTTTTACTTTCCGCACATAAGTAAGCCTTTACATTTAATAAGCAAGTTATATAATATAAGTATATAAACAAATAGGGGGAACTTATGATAGATGATATATTAAAGCTACAAAACGGAAGCGATATTAGGGGTATTGCCTTGGGTGATGATAAAAATCTCACTAAAAGGGAAGCCTTTTTAATTGGAGCTTCGTATGCTGTGTGGTTGGAAAAGCTATATAAAAAAGAAGGTAAGGATTTGACAGTGTCCATAGGTCATGACCCAAGAATAACTGCTGAAGATTTGAAAAGTTCCTTGGCAAGCGGACTTAGTTTAAATGGTATAAAAGTAATGGATGCGGGATTATGTTCAACTCCGGCAATGTTTATGTCCACGTTATTTGAAGAATATAACTGTGATGGTGCAATAATGATAACGGCAAGCCATTTACCATATGACAGAAACGGGTTTAAGTTCTTTAGTAAAAACGGAGGTCTTGATAAAAAAGATATTAGAGAAATATTGGAAAACACTTGTAATTATAGTTACAGGGAATTTTCAGTTCCCATTAAGAAAATACCCCTCTTAGATACTTATTGCAAACATTTGAGAAATCTCATATCAAGCAACAACGATAAGCCATTAAAGGGTCTCCATATAGTTGTTGATGCAGGAAACGGCGCGGGGGGATTTTTCGCAACTAGAGTACTTGAACCTTTAGGAGCAGATATATCGGGTAGTCAGTTCCTTAATCCTGACGGTACTTTTCCAAATCATCCTCCAAATCCCGAAGACAAAAGTGCTATGGAATCAATATGTTCAAAGGTAAAGGAAGTTAATGCCGACCTTGGCCTCATCTTTGACACTGATGTTGACAGGTCTTCCGCCGTGAACGGTTTCGGAGAAGAAATAAACCGTAACGCAATTGTAGCTTTGGCTGCAGCAATAGGCGCCAAAGAAAATCCCATGGGCACAGTGGTTACCGACAGTGTTACTTCTATAGAATTGAAGGAGTTTTTGGAAAAAGCACTGGGCGTTAAACATCTAAGATACAAAAGAGGATACAGAAATGTTATAAATAAAGGAATGGAGATCGATAACTGTTTTCTGGCCATAGAAACCTCAGGTCATGCTGCCTATAGGGACAACTATTTTCTAGATGACGGTGCTTATCTAGCGGTAAAAATAGTCATTGAAACCGCAAGGCTTAAAAAAGAAGGAAAAGGTATTGATTATCTAATAAAGAATTTGAAGCATCCCAAGGAAAGCAGAGAATATAGGATTAAGATAAAGGCAAAAAATTATGGCGAAATAGGAGATATAGTAATCGATGCTTTAAGTAAATATGCCGGCAAAAGCAAAAATTTATCTTTGGAATATCCCAACTATGAAGGTGTTAGAATAAACTTTGCGGGGGGATGGATGCTTCTAAGAAAATCCCTGCATGACCCTGTAATGCCATTAAATATTGAAGGACATTCCAAAGAAGATATTGACTCAGCTATTGCTGAATTAAAGTATTTATTGGCTAATTACCCAGAACTTGATATATCTATGCTCTAAAGGAGATAATATGTATGACTACATTATAATTGGCGCCGGAATAAACGGAAGCTTTTTAGCCCATGATCTATCTAAGTACAAGTTGAATATTTTGGTAATTGAAAAGGGCCCGGATGTGGCCACCGGGGCAACCATAGCAAACAGCGCTATAGTTCATGCCGGTCATGATCCAAAGCCCGGAACCCTTAAGGCCAAATTGAATATTGAGGGTAACAGAATATATCCCGGTATTTGTAAGGATCTTGATGCAGACTTTAAATATACTTCCGCCTTCGTTACTGCCACAAGCACGGAGGAGTCCCTTTCTATAGATATGCTATACGCCCAAGCCAAGGGCCGCAATATACCTTGTGAAGTATTGGATAAGAAGCAGGCATTGAGCCTAGAACCAAATTTAACCGAAAACACCGTAAAGGTATTAAACCTCCCCACCACAGGAATAATAACGCCTTGGGAAGTGGCCTTTAACCTAATGGAAGAAGCCATTATTAACGGAGTATCTTTGTCATTAAATACAAAAGTACTGGGTATTATACCTAGGCCTAAAACATGTTACATCGATAAATGTGACTCCATGGGCAAGCTCGGCTATGAAATAATCACCGATAAGGGCACCTTTAAAGCTGCCAATATAATTAATGCTGCGGGAGTTTATGCGGATGATATATATAATATGCTAAATCCTCGGGATAAATTTTCCATAACCGGAAGAAAGGGAGAATACTATATCCTAGACAAGATGGCTGAGCCCCTTGTTAGCAGAGTTATATACCCCATTCCTTCATCCAAGGGAAAGGGCGTATTGGTAGTACCTACTATTCACGGAAACACTCTCCTTGGTCCAAGCTCTGAATTTATTGAAGATAAAAGGGGTAATTTTACCGATACCGAAACATTGGAATATGTAAAGACCCAGGTAAATAAAACCGTTAGAAATATTCCCTTTAATAAGGTAATCAAAACTTATGCAGGCTTAAGACCAACAGGAAACACCGGAGACTTTATCATTTCCGAATCATATGAATTTCCTGGTTTTATCAATGTGGCAGCCATTGAATCTCCCGGATTGGCATCTGCCCCTGCTATTTCCGAATATGTGATAAATAATATAATAGAGAACCAGGTTTTACTTAAGGAAAAGAAGGAATATATTAAAAGAACCAAGCTTCCAATCTTAAACAGAATGAGCATAACAGAAAAGCAAAAGCTTTGGGCTGAAAATCCTTCCTATGGTAATATTATATGCAGATGTGAAAGCATAAGCGAGGGCGAAATAATAGATGCAATAAGAAGGCCCTTGGGCGCTACTACAGTGGATGGTATAAAAAGGAGGGTAAGACCCGGCTCCGGCAGATGCCAAGGAGGCTTTTGCCAACCGGAGATAATAAAAATTATATCAAAAGAATTAGACATACCCGTTACAGAAGTTGTTATGTTCAACAAGGGTTCCCAAATAATCACTAAGGGAGAGATAAATTGAAGGAATATGAATTAATTATAGTAGGTGGCGGAAGCGCAGGGTTGGCTGCAGCCATGGGTGCCTATGAAAACGGCCTAAATAACATATTGATTATTGAAAGAGAACCCGAATTGGGAGGCATTTTATTGCAATGCATTCACAACGGCTTTGGTCTTCATATGTTTAAAGAAGAATTATCCGGTCCGACCTATGCCGAAAGATGGATTCGAAATGTTCAAAAAACCAATATAAATATTAAACTTGATACCGCCGTATTAAGCATAAACAGCGATTTAACAATAGAGTATTCCAACGAAGAAGAGGGCTATAGCAAAATTAAAGGAAAGTCCATAGTTTTGGCCATGGGTTGTAGGGAAAGATCCAGAGGTGCCATTGCCATACCCGGTTATAGGCCTGCGGGGGTATTAACCGCAGGGACAGCCCAAAAGTATATCAATATCTTAGGAAATGAAATAGGGAAAAAAGTATTCATCTTAGGAAGCGGAGATATAGGCTTGATAATGGCCAGAAGAATGACCTTAGAAGGAGCAGAGGTCATGGGCGTGGCGGAAATTATGCCATATTCAAACGGACTACCAAGGAATGTAAAACAATGCCTAGATGATTTTAATATACCTTTATATCTAAGCCACACAATAACCTTTATAGATGGTCATGACAGAGTGAAAAGTATAACCTTGTCAAAGGTAGATGATAATCTTGTGCCAATAAAGGGAACGGAAAAAACCTTTGAGGTGGACACCTTACTCTTATCCGTAGGTCTGATTCCGGAAAACGACTTAAGCGAAATGGCAGGTATTACCCTTGAGAAAAAGACAAACGGTCCCATTGTAAATGACAATCTGCAGACTTCGATACCGGGAATATTCGCCTGTGGAAATGTACTTCATGTCCATGATTTGGTGGATTATGTAAGTAAGGAAGGACTTAAGGCAGGAAAAAGAGCTGCCGAATATGTTATGAATCCAAAGGAAGATTATGATTATATTTCAATAAATCATGATTCTAATTTATCATATATTCTTCCAAATAAGATTATAAAGGAACATGAGGGCAATGTCGAATTGATGTATAGGATTAAATATCCGCTTAAAAAAGCCACCATCGAATTAAGGTGTGGCAATGAAATCGTAAGAGAAATAAAGAAAACAAATTTAGTGCCCAGTATTATGGAAAAAATCTTAATAAGCAAAGCTCTATTAAAAGGCAACGAATTAACTATAGGTTTGAAAGAGGAATAGACATGATAACAGAACTAACATGCATTTTATGCCCAAACAGCTGTAATTTAATAATAGAGCACAATGATAAAAATATTGTTGGTATTAAAGGAAATCTATGCGACAGAGGCATCACCTACGCCACAGATGAAATTACCAATCCCATGCGTATGGTAACTAGCACCATTAAAATTTCCGGAAGTAAAAACAAGCGATTACCGGTAATTCTAAGCAAGGAAGTGCCAAAAGCAATGATTTTTGATGTTATTAAAGAAATAAAAAAAATTGAAGCCATCGCGCCTGTTAACCAAGGAGATGTTCTTATCTCCAATATTTTAGACACGGGGGCAGATTTAATCGCATCAAGAAGTATATCCTCTGATATCTAATTCGCCTCTGAGCATTTTTATTTCTTCCTTATAACCATCTAAATCTTCTTGTGGGGTTTCCAGTATAAAAGGAATGTCTTTCAATTCTTTTCTGCTCAACAATCTTACAATAGCTTCCTTCCCTATATATCCTTCTCCTATTTTGGCATGCCTGTCTTTTTTAGAATAAAAGGGATTCTTGCTATCATTTATATGTATGGCTTTTAATTTGTCAATACCTATGATTCTATCAAATTCATATAAAACCTCATCTTGCCTATTAACAATATCGTATCCGCCATCAAATATATGGCATGTATCCAAACAAACCCCCAATTTATCCTTAAGGTTTATCCCTTCTATTATTTTACCTATCTCTTCGAAAGTTTTACCTATTTCAGTTCCTTTTCCCGACATGGTTTCTATCAACACTGTGGTTTTTTGGTCTTCAAATAGGCAATCATTTAAAAACTCGATTAAAATTTCTACTCCCTTATCATCACCTTGGCCGGTGTGATTACCGGGATGAAAATTATAGTAATTGTCCGGAATATATTCCATCCTATTAAGATCTTCCCTAAAGGCTTTTTGGGCAAATTCTTTAACCCTTTCATCCTTACTGCAAGGATTAATTGTATACGGGGCATGGGCTACCAGAGGGCCAAAGGAATTTTTGGCTAATATAGCTCTAAGGCTATTGATATCATTGATATCAATAGCCTTAGTATTTCCTCCTCTAGGATTCCTTGTAAAGAATGCAAAAGTATTGGCACCAATACTTAAAGCTGCCTTCCCCATACCTTCATAGCCATTGGCTGAAGATATATGACATCCTAAATACATACACTTCTCCCTTACCTTTTGTAAAGCTGTTTTGGGATACTTGAGATTTTAGTCGGGTCGTCTTCTTCCTCAACAACGTATCCCATAGCTTTACATTCCTCAATATGCTTCCTATAAGCTTCTTCTTTTTCTTCTTTTATCTTATTAACTCTATGAATCTCTGCAATAACTTCTGCCCTGGCATCCCTTGTATCTTCTAGCTTTTCAGGGAATTTAATGTTCAAGCTTTTTTCCAAAAGTTTAATTGCAGCTTCCCTGTGGGAAATGGATAGTACTCCCAATGATGCCATTATATAGTCGTTATCCACTAGGATTTCTGCGGCATCATTAGGAAACAGCAAAAGTCCCGTTTCATCATAAGTAAGAATTTTTTTCATAATTTCAACTCTGTGTGGCAATCTGGTCAGTGCTCCTCCGGTACCTATTATATATTTTACTGGAGTCAGATCCTTTCCCTCTGCCACGGTTGATCTTCCCGATGGCCCATATATATATCTTATGGCTCCGGCATGTCTTTCAACAGCCTTTAATACAGCCTCGGTGGTAAGCCTTTCAACCAACTTGATTTCGTCCTCTGTGTTAGGTATTGCAACATAATTTTTTAAGGTTTCGTCTAAATCTATACCCATTTCTTCGCATTCTTGACGCAGCTTGTCTTCTCCTATAGATTCTATAACCTTCATTCTGTTTACATATACGCCCAAATCACCTTCAACTGTTCTCTTTGCCTTTGGTTCCGGTGTTATTAATATTCTTGAAACCGCATCAGACTCCTCACATACGGAGTGTAAATCAGTTGTTGCGCCGCCTACATCTAATACAATAAGATTACCTATGCATTCACTTAATAATTTAGTGCACTGCATAACAGCTCCCGGTGTAGGCACTATCTCCCCGTTAACTAAATCGTTTATGTGTTCCATTCCCGGTGCATGAATAATATGATCCTCAAAGGCATCTTGAATCACCTTCCTGCAAGGTTCAACATTTAAATCATCTATTCTTGGATATACATTTTCCACATTGTATAATTTTTGACCGCTTTCCTCATCAAAAATTAATTCCATTTCCTCTTGATTCTCAATATTACCCGCATAGATTACCGGAATTTTCATACCCATACTTCTTATCATTTCAGCATTTTCTATGGCAACTTCTCTGTTACCATAATCAACACCTCCTGCTATTAAGATGAGGTTAGGGTTTATTTCCTTAATTTTTTTTATATCTGTACGTCTAAGCTTACCGGCAGTTATGTAGTGAATTATTCCACCTGCTCCAAGGGCAGCTTCCTTTGCCGCCTTAGCTGTCATATCATAAACAAGACCATGCACTGTCATCTTAAGACCACCGGCTGCTGATGAAGTGGCCATCATCTCATCATACTCGATGCTATCCACATTCATATTCTTGCACAAATCATCGATGGCACCTTTTAGGCCTATTCTAACATCACCCTCCAATACGGATGTCGGAGCTTGTCCCTGTCCCCAAAAAACAGGATTGTCAGTGTCCAAATCTTTAAAAGCATTTACTACAGTAGTAGTTGAACCTATTTCAGCAACTAATACATCAAGTTTCATAATTAACTCCTTTATATTTAACGGTTAAACCAATATCATTCAAATTTAAAGTATGCGAGACGGGCTTTAGCCCGCCCCACACAAGTATACACAAACATTCACGATGTGAATTAATCAATTAAAGAAGCTTCTCCTCTTCTTTTTCTCTTTTCTTCTACTATGAAAGTAGCTACATCTATACCATGAGAATTTCTTCCAAATCCCATGTCTATTCCGGTCTTTATAGCATCTTCAGGTATAACCTGGGTTCCGCCTGCAACGATTATAACATCATCTCTTATGCCCTTCTCAACTGCCAAATCATTTATTCTCTTCATATTCTTATAGTGAACATTATCATGAGAAATTATAGTTGATGCCATTATGCAATCTGCATTAAGCTCTATAGCTGCATCTACTAGTTTTTCAACCGGTACTGAAGTTCCTAGGTAATGAACTTTAATTCCCCACTTTTCGATACCACCATGCTTAATATTAATGATTTCACGAAGACCTACTGAGTGCTCATCATTACCTACAGTACCACATACTACTGTACAAGGATGATTCTCAAATTCATCATAAAGCTGCGCATCTGTTAAGAATTTTGGTTCCGGAGGTATAACCAATTCGGCCAAATCGATATCAAACGGTACTTTACCCTTGATTTCAATTCTGGTTCCTTCAGCGTCTTGTAATACTTCTCTGCTGATTACTTCAGGACTTTCCAGACCCATCTTTTTAGCTATTTCGATGGCAACAACTTCAGCAGTTCTTCTGTTAGTTGGAATTGCCATGGTAATAAGTATTGTACCATCAGCACACCATTCCACTTCAGGCTTTACCTTAGTGCCATGTCTGTACTCTTCCAATTCAGCTAGTCTGTTGTCAACATTATCTTCATCAAGCTCATCTATAAATACGATTTTGGACCTGTCCTCAAAAGTACATCCACCAATTAATGCGGCAGGATCTTTCTCGTCTGCACCATATTGTTTAACATTATTGTAACCATAGTGGGCAGTTACAGGAGCCATATAGTCTTCATCTCTTTCAAAGATATAACCATAACCGATTCCGCCTTCGATTTGACGAGCAATACCATCACCGTTTCTTTCAGGATATTCTGCAGAGTCTACAAAGAATCCTTCTTGAACTGCTTGGAAGTATCCGCCAACTTCTATGATCTCTTCCATGAATAATAGGGCTTTTTCTTTAAGTCTTCTTACGGTCTTTACAAGAGGTCCTTCCGGATCCATGTTAAGCTGTAACATTTCGTTTAAACCATCAAAGCCTAATAGCGCCTGTTTAGCAGTATCGCAAGCTTCTATGTTATATATATGCCAAGGTACATTTCTTCCTTCATCAGGAGTGATTGTGGATTGGATATCCGCACTTGTCATTCTTGAAATAAGCATATTCATTACGTGAGTAACTGTAGCCTCTCTAGTTGATGAATCGATATATTTAGTATTCATCTGAGCTCTCATCTTATATCTGTCACAGATTTGTCTAAGAGCTACCGCATATGGTAAGTCCATATAACAGCAAGGAGCAGGTGTTGCTGTAGGAGGTACAGTTGATAAACTGATATTCTCTGGTTTAATTCCAACTTTTTCAGAGAACAAAGAGTTTATTGCATGCTGCACTATTAACTCAGGCATAACCTTCCATGCATCCCTTGCAGTTGCATTTGCATTGTGAGCTCCGTCTATTTGAAGAATTTCTGCCCATTGCATTACCTTCTTTGATTCGCAAGCGTCTACGAAGGATCTTACACAGTTTATATCTCTGTAAAGAACATTGTACTGAGGGTCTTGGTGAGCACCATTTATACCTTCTTCTGCAAACATTACAGCTACATCAGGTCCTGCTACTCCGGAGATATATGAATGGTAGTTTATTGGACGACCTACTTCATCTTCAATGGCATCTATCGCTTTTCTCTGAGCTCTTACTTGCTTTCTTGTAATAGGAACTCCACCTATACCTTGAGGTGTACCTTCCATAAGACCGTCGATGTGAGACTGTCCCATGTGTCTTATTACCATAAGGTGATCAGCACCGTGCCATGCACCCATTCTCATTCTTCTAATATCATCTTCAAATCTACCTGAAGCAATTTCGGTAGTTATTGTTTCGATTGGTTGTGGGTCTATTCCATCAAAATACTTAGCAGGAGGTAGTGGAACTCCCTGTTTTAGAGGTTCTGAACATTGTCTGTAAGTAAAAGGTCCCATTTGAAGATTCTCAACAGGTTTTCTCCAAGTCCAACCTCTTCTTCTTGGTTCATAATGTTCAAGGTCTTTAAGTATTTCATCAACATCCAGCTTTTCATTTCTATTTAATACCATGTCTGCCATATTACTTTACCTCCTTGAATGATTCTGCAACTTCGTTCCAGCCATCTCCTTCAGCAAGCTTTATGCTAGCTTCTCTGATAGAGATGTCTCTTAATTTAGCTAATTTGTACACGCAGTGGCCAGCACCCTTACGCATCAAATTTCTATCCATGCAGTTTTCTACAATTTTTTGAGTGTCTAAAGAAGATACTCCCATTCTCAGTAATACGGATCTTTCCACAGAAGGTGTAGTATTCTTATAGCCTAATTCCAGTAAAGGATTAACTACTTTTTCTGTAGTTTCCCAAAATCTGTTGTAAAGCTCTTCATCAGAAAGATTAGCTATATGCTTTCTTCTTTCTTCAAAATCATCTTTTCTTTTCATCTTTTTTCTCCTTAATACTTATATAATTGCATGCCGGCTGCTAAAAGCAGTCGGTATGCCAAAAATAATCTGATACGAATTATAAAGCTTTTTTAATTTCTTCGATTCTAGCTTTTACTTCTTCAACTGTCAAAGCAGTTTCCTCCGCTAAGAACTTAACATCTTCTTCAGTTGGTTCTAAAGTGTAGGTTGTAAGAGCCTTTTTAATTAATGAATTTCTCATACGATTAATGTCTAAATCCTTAACTCTGAAATCTTTAGCAGATTCCGGAATTATCACATTAACCCCCGGTTTGTCTTCGTCAGGATTTCCGAATCTAACTTCAATTCCGTTATCTCTGGCAAAATCAAGCTGAGGTTGCACATGTTTTCCTGCTCCCGTATATTCTGTTTCACTGATTACAAGTATTTGATCTTCAGGCATTTCCTGAGCTATACAAAATGCTGCAGCTAGCGCAGTATTTCCTGCAGGGCCTCTTTCTATACCTTCAAAAGTAGCAAGAAGTTCAGTGATACACATTACTTCGCCTTGGGTTACAGTAACATATCTGTCCATGTAACGAAGAGGTCTGGCCGCTGAACGAGGTACATCGGATCTATCAGGCCATGTTGCAAAAGGTACTCCAAAACCGGTGTGACCAGTTGTACATGATTTCTTGTTAAATTGATTGTCTGATGCCATATGCAGTCCTGTAAGGTCTATAGAAGCAGCATATACCTTTGAATCGTTTGCGCCTGCTTTTCTAAGTCCTCTGGCAGTTCCTGTAACCATACCACCACCTGCATTTGTGCAAACAACTACATCCGGATCTTTTCCAAATCTTTCTCTGCACTGCATAGCAATCTCATAGCCTAAAGTTTCGATACCTGCTATACCAAATGGTGAATACAAAGATGCATTGAAGTATTCTGTATCTTCCAATAATGAAATTGCTTCATAGAAAAGCTCAGGACCTACGGTAATTTGAACTACTTCAGCACCTAATGCTTCACATGCTCTGGCTTTTTCAATTATTTCCGGTTGTCCTACTTCTTTTGAGTCAAAGGCTTCTTGTACTATTATGCATTTTAATCCTTGCATAGCAGCTTGAGAAGCTACTGCAGCGCCATAGTTACCAGATGTAGCTGCTATTACTCCTTTATAGCCATTCTTTTTTGCAAATGCCACTGCACAAGCAGCTCTTCTTGCTTTGAATGAACCGGAAGGATTGGAGCATTCGTCTTTAGCACATATTGTTGCACCAAAACCCGGTTTTGCGCACTTCCTGGCAAGTGCAGTTAAATTTCTTAATTCAAATAACGGGGTATTACCAACACCTGTTAAGCTTTGAACTCTTTCTATTTCTTCCAGTGTGAATCCTGTGGAACGCATCATTTTTTCATAATCGAATGCAATTGAACCGCTTTCAAATTCATCATAATCCATTCCTAAAGCAGCCTTCATTACTTCGCCTTTACGTCCCATTACGGAAGCATAATCTTTTGCCAATGCCATTATTCATCACCTCCGAACAAAAATTCTCTGTATCTTCTGTCAATCTCCACCAGCTCCGGTACAAATTTACCATAGCTGTGAGTGTAATAAGGATTAACCTCAGTTAATTCTCCTGTTTCAGTTCTACCTACTGCTGTAACAACTTCAACTTCATCACCAATTTCGGCATTCTCTTTTAAGAATCCCTTTGTCCACATTACAAGCGGAGTAGCCTTTGTATCTTCAGGATCCTGTGGTGCTCTTTCACCAACGGGAAGCAAGACTTTTTTTATTCTTACCCATTCTCCTTTTTTTACCATAACATTTCTCCTTACATGTTTACTATTTTACAATCTTCTTATCTTCTTTGATCTTATCTCTATAATCACCTAATACGCAGCATGGAATTGGAAGTGAAAGCATAGTGTGTAATCCTGCATCAGCATTGATAACCTGTGGAATCATGTTAACAAGCATAGCAATAGTTCCCAATCCACCTTCTACCTCAGGGCTGTTAACCATATTGATATTTGGAGTTCCTTTAATTATTACATAGTCACCTGTATTAATTCCAACCTGTTCAGGTTCAATCTGTTGAGGGTGATCCATTTCAATTACGCATTCACCGTTCATGTATGCATTTCCAACCATGGCAACGCCTGCACAAGTTCCTGCTTTAGCTTCTCCGTAAGGAGCAACTCTGTCTACATCTGTTACTATAGGTTCCATATCTTGTTCAAACTTATCTATTTCCCAGCCAAGACCTTCAGCCATCATTCCTACTGATTCGTGGAAACCTACATGTCCTGCCATAGTACCGTCTGCTTTTCTTGCCTTGAATTCGTCAATTGATATTCCTATACCTTGCTCTTCCATTACAGTAGGACCAAATGGAGAAAGGGAGTTTACTCTTCTTGATACGATATGTTCAACATCAGTCATAGCACCTGTCATAACCAAAACCAGCATATCCATTATGTGACCAGGATTGATTCCTGTACCCAATACTGAAACGCCGTTTTCTTTAGCAATTCTATCTATTTCAGCAGCTAATTCCGGTTCCTGAGCTGCAGGATAAGCCATTTGCTCTGCAGAAGTAATTACGTTTATTCCTTGCTCCATTACAAACTTCAGCTTAGGGAATACTCCTTTAGTAAAAGAATCAGTACATACAACTACGATATCAGCTGCACCCGGCTTTATAATTTCCATAGCATCACCGATTATTACTTCTTCTTTATCGCCTTTCTCTACGCCAAGAACTTCAAACATAGATTTTCCTACTTTAGCTCCTATATCACCAACGCCTACGATGTCAATTCCTTTTCTGTTTAATAAGGTCTTTGCGATTCCGCTACCCATAGCACCAAATCCCCAAATAATTACTTTTACGTTTTTCATCTTTTTTCTCCTTTGATAATAATTATAATATAAGTGAAACACCACTTTTTTACGCACCTATATATTAAGCAAGTATTGTGCCAAACAAGATGGGTATTATGTATACATGATTCGTTATTTATTTGTGTTTTTCCCTAAGTATCCGGGAAAACTTGTCGAAAGTGCTGTATTGTTTACAATTATTCTCAAACTGCGCAAAATTAAAAGGAGACCACGCCGGTTCTCCTTTTATCAGTGCAAATAAATTTGCTATTTGCCGCAAATATATTTGCTATTTATATTTTAGCTTCTATATTGTACTTCTTAATCTTATGCTGCAAGGTTTGCCTCTTTATGCTTAATTCCTCCGCCGCCTTTGTAATATTGTTCTTTTGATTAATCAAAGCCTCCCTTATAAGCTCCCTTTCAATATTACTTAAGTATTCATCCAATCCTCCTATATTATCAGCAGAATTAACATGTTTATATGCTTCCATCTCCGCTATCGGAAGGGATATCATATGTTCGTTTAATACTCTTGCGTCATCGGAAAGGGAAACGGCTTGCATAATAATATTTTCCAGCTCCCTAACATTTCCGGGATAATCATAACTCTCCAGTTTTTTCAATGCCCTTTCAGAAATCAGCATCGGCTCTTTTTCAAATCTTCTGCAGTGCTTATTTACAAGGGACTGGGACAACCTCTCAATATCATCTTTTCTTTTTCTTAAAGGAGGTATTAATAAACTCACAACATTAAGTCTATAAAATAGATCCTTACGCAAAAGGCCTTTATCTATCAACATTTGAGGTGATTGATTTACAGTTGCGATTATCCTTACATCAATGGGAATATCCCTTTCACCCCCGACTCTCCTTATATACTCTTCCTGTAAAACTCTGAGCAGCTTACTTTGCAAATTGTATGGCATAGCACTGATTTCATCCAAAAGCAATGTCCCACCGTTGGCTTGTTCAAACATGCCGGGCCTATCAACAGCACCTGTGAAACCGCCCTTACTGGTCCCAAACAATATGCCTTCCAAAAGACTTTCAGGTAGTGCTGCACAATTTTGTGCCATAAAAGGTTTATTTCTTCTTTTTCCTCCATAGTGAAGACTTTGAGCAAAAAGCTCTTTACCTGTTCCCGTTTCGCCTATTATCATAACCGAAGTGCTGCTGTTTGCGGCTTTTTTCGCCTTGTTTTTTAATTTGATTATTTCTGTATTCTCACCAATTATATCATCAAAAACATACTTTTTAATCTCCGGCTTCTTTTTAGCCGTCACAAGAGATTCATCTTCTGGTATTTCTTCCAATTCAAGAATCCTGTCAGATAGGGATTTTATATGGGTAATATCCTTGGCAATTTCTATTGCTCCTATGATTTTGCCCCTGCTATGCACAGGAACCGTGCTATTGGTGGTGGTTATTGTTCTTCCGTGGAGACTTTTATATGTTTGTTCCAGATTCAATGTGGATTGATCATATCTTGTAGCTTTAAACATTGTACTGTCAGATATTGAAATTCCCGGAAAAGCCTTATGAAATTCCTTCCCGATTACTTCGTTTATGTTTACTTTTTCCATGGCTGCCATGGCTTCATTATAGAAAAGGCCCTTGCCCTTATCGTCTACTATATAAACACCCTCATCCACCATGCTTATAAGCGCTCTGATAATTTCTATATAATCTTCTCTGTCCAAATCACAACCCTCCCTTTCGGCACATATTATATCATAATAAAAAACATAGTGCAAATATATTTGCACTAAAGATCCAACAACTCCATCTCATTGCCTTGCCCTTCTATAAATTTAATCACACTATCAAAGCTTAAAAAAACCGTTTTCGTACAATCGTTTGCATAGAAGGTCAGAGTTTCCCCTTGCATGTCTTTATCTAAAACAACAGTTACCTTCCCGTTAGTATCATTTAGTATTCCGAAAACCGAAACCATTCCGGGCTTTAACCCAATTAAATCGAGCATCCTTTCCTCTGACACGAAACTTAAACTCCTTTGATTAAGCTTCTCCGCTAATGCTTTTATGTCAATTCGTTTGTTTTCATCCATTGCCAACAAAAAGTAGTTTTTCTTTTTCTTATCACAAAGAAACAAGGTTTTTGTTCTTAGCCCTTCTTTTCCTTCTATATATTCATCTGCGGTTTTAATGTCCAATGCCGGAGGATGGCTAACCACCTCATATTCAATATTTAATTTTTTCAATTCTTCATAAACATAATCGCAATTATTTAAACACACAATAATTAAATCCTTTCCCTTGAAGTAGCCCTTCAAAAATAGTATACTATTAAAGCAATTAAACGATATTAAAAAGGAAGACTAATTATGAGAATACGTAACGAAATATCAAAAGCCACAGATGAAGATTTAAAATTTATAGCCGATACATCTGATGCTTTGGCCCATCCGGCAAGGTTAAAAATGCTAAAATATATTATGAACGCCAATCAAAGATTGGAAAAGGTTTATACTAAAACTTTAGTCGAAGAGTTTGGTTATGCTCAAGCTACCGTTTCCCAGCATATGAAGATACTTAAGAATGCCAACCTGGTGGAAATTAAAAAAGAATATAAATACACTTTATATTATGCCGATTTAGGTATGCTTATGAAGTACCTAAACGAAACTAAAAAATATTTAAACTCTTGATTTTATTATATGCAACAGACATAAGGTAAACAACTCCCATATACCCTAAATAAGGGTATATTTTATTTATCAATTGATCAAAAGGTAGCATTCCGCAGACAAATGCCAAAACAGCAACGGTACCTGCAAATACTTTCGCTCCCCTTGTTCCCTCCTCTACATACTTATCACACACCATCCACATCATAGGTGTGGAAGAAGAAAAAATACCGGCAATCAGTATAACCGAAAAACTCATTCCCAATACCACCGATATTTTTTTCGCCAAATAAAGAGTGGGGATTGATAAAGCTGCTATATCGCCCAAATTTGATAACATGGCAAAATTCATAATTCCAACCGCCGTTATCAATGCACATGAACCTATTATAGCGCCCCATTTAGCTTCTTTTATGCTTTTAGCAGAAGACCCCAACGAGCAGTAATAGGTACTGCCGCAAAAAATATTGTAGGCTCCGTATAAGATTCCGCTGAACCACCAATTTATGGCAGGTCTTTTATCATTCAAAAGGTGGAAATTACCCGATACCTCTTCTAGGGAGCCGAAATCTCTAAACAGAGTAACAAGCCCCACGAGTATAGTGAAGCCTATTATCAAAGGCCCTATTTTTGATATTATCGAAACCAGATTCTCAAATCCAAACAGGTATGCAAAAAGTATGAGTAATGTCATAATACCCGCCCCCACATAGTGGTTAATTCCATAATATTCTTCCAATGTGGCCCCCGCTCCTGAAATTAATATAACCATAATTGCAAATATTATAATCGGCATTATTTCCTTCAGTGCTCCGCCAAGATATTTACCGCAAAAAAAACTGTATTGATTGAATTTTTTATTCATTCTGTTTTTATAACCGGTTTCCATTATATGGGAACCTAAAATCATAAACAGAAAAAGGTTAATTATTATTATACCTATACTTTTAAAGCCGTAGCTACTATAAAACTGTAATACTTCTTGCCCCGTTGCAAAACCGGAACCTATTACCCATGCTATATAGCCTCCTGTACATCTCAGTAAGTTTTTTCTATCCAATAGCGGCACCTCCAATTGTCACTGCAAGTATACCATAAAGCTTGACAATATTTAACAAATATATTATATTTAGATAAGAGTCTAATTAGATACATTTAAAACTATAAGGTAGTGATTATTATGATGCAAGAAACTATCAGGGCATTAAATGACCCTGTAAGGAGAAAAATCCTGGAGCTTTTGAAGGATGAGCCAAAAAGTGTCGGTGATATACTTAAGAATTTGGATGTTACCGGAGCAACCCTTTCCCATCATTTGAAGGTGCTAAAAGATGCGGGTTTATTAAGTCAGACCAGAAACAAAAACCAACTTATTTATGAAATTAACACCTCTGTTTTTGAGGAAGTATTAAAATGGATTACCGGTTTTATAAGCAGTGAGGAAAATTAAAATGAAAAACAAAAAAATAAATATTATAATTGCCTGTTTACTGGCAATTACCCTGGTATACATATTAATTGTGTATCCAAGTTTGCCTGATCTTATACCCACCCATTTCGGAGTATCGGGGAATGCCGATGGTTATAGCAAAAAATCATATATTTTCGTAATCTACGGGCTTTTGATCTTGTTAAATATACTTATGCCTACAATAGCAAAAATTGATCCGAAAAGAGAAAATTATTCGAGATTTTTTAAGTCCTTTGATATTTCTAGGGTGGCAATTAACCTTCTTTTTATGGGATTGATAGTAGTTATTACCCAGTCCTCTTTGTCTAATCTGACGGAAACCTTTTCCGTAGACAGGTTGGTACCTGCCATGCTGGGACTGGTTTTTATAGTAATAGGTAACTATATGCCAAAGTTCAAGCATAACTATACTATGGGAATAAAAACACCTTGGACGTTGGCGGATGAAAACGTATGGAACAGGACCCACAGAATATCAGGCCCCATTTGGATTTTTGCCGGCGCTATTATGATAATAAATAGATTCTTGTTTCAAAACACTCTTTCAATGTATATAATAATAGTAGTGATAATATTTATAGTGATTTTCCCTTTTGTATATTCATATTTGATTTATAGGAAATATCATAAGGAGTAAAGCCATGGTTATACTGTTTATTTTGATTTGTTCCATCATATTGCCCTTATTTTTAGCAGCTTTAATGATTAAGAATAATAAAAGAAATATAAAGCCAATACTATTGGGCGCATTAACCTTTATTTTCTTTCAATTGGTATTAAGAATACCTTTATTACAGTTAGTACTTCCCGGAACTATGTGGTATACTAAGCTTACATTAAACCCATGGTCCTATGCTCTATTTTTAGGATTAACAGCCGCTATTTTCGAAGAAGTAGGAAGTTATGTGGTTATAAGATTATTTATGAAAAAAAATCTTAATCCCAAATCAGGACTGTGCTTTGGAATAGGCCATGGAGGCATAGAGGCAATTTTGTTGGTGGGCATAAATGTCATCATAGCTTTGATTCTTTCCCTTCCCATGGGAAGCTCATATGAACTTGCATTGGGAGGAATAGAAAGATTGATTGCCATATCTTTTCATATCGGTATGTCCATAATGATTGTAAAAGCTGTGCAAACAAAAAAAGTCTTTTGGTTAATTATCCCCATACTATTGCATACGATTACAGATATGCTGGCAGTAATTGCCGTATATTATAATTATAAATTGTATCAAATTGAATTAATGCTCTTACCATTTGCAATTTTTGCATTGGCATTTTCATGGAGGGAATTGAGAAATGAAAGAAAATAATAAAAAGAAAAACCTAATATTATTGCTATTGGTTTTAACCACACTTCTGTTTTCTTGCGGAACCCCCAGCTTGCCCGAGGGCTTCGATTCAACCGAGGTTGAAAACAGAACAAAACAAATAATCGAAGTAATAAACACAAAGGAATATGACCAAATACATTCTTTAATAAGAGAAGATTTGCAGCCCGTAATCACACCAAAACAGCTTGAAGAGGGATGGGCACCTATGCTTGATTCTGCCGGCGATTTTGTTGAAATAGACGAAATAGTATTATCCTCCGAAAGGGGAGAGAAAGATGTGGTATACGCAGTAGCAATACTTAAATGTATTTATGAAAACGAAAATCATATTTTCACATTCTATTTTGATGAAGATATGGAACTTGCAGGTTTATATATGAAGTAAAGGATTAACATGGAAAACAAAAACATAAAATGGGAAAAATTAGATAATGCCGCCATTCTTTTCCCTGCAATTGCAGGCACAAATATGACCAATGTATATAGGATAAGCGTTACTCTAAATGAGAAAATCGAGCCCGAAAAGCTTCAGATTGCATTGGATAGGGTACTTCCTAAATTTCCGGGTTTTAAAGTGTCTTTAAAACTTGGTTTCTTTTGGTACTATTTTGAAGAAAATAAAAATCCATCACCTATCATAGAAATGGAATCCGACTATCCTTGTCGTTACATTGATCAAAAGAAGAATAATGACTACCTTTTTAAGGTTACCTATTACGAAAACAGAATCAACTTGGAAGTCTTTCATGTATTGGCAGACGGTGTGGGAGGCATTAACTTCCTTTTGGAATTAACATATCATTATTTGGATTTGGTTCATACAAAGAACGAATCCCAAGACATGTACTACAGCTCTAATACAACCACCAACAGGGAGGATAGTTTTTTAAAATACTATGATCCTGAGAAGATAAAAAAATATCCCAGCGAAAAAGCCTTGATCGTTCGCGGTGAAAAAATGCTCCCCGGAGAACTGGGAGTAATACACGGGGTTATGTCCGTAGGTAATTTAAAAAGGGTTTGTGAGAAATATGGTGTAAGTATAAACGAATATTTGGTAAGCAATTTCATATATAGTATATATCATGAAAATATGCAAAACAAGAAGCCCATAAGAATTGCAGTTCCCGTCAACCTAAGACCATATTTTCACTCCACCACCACTAAGAACTTCTTTATTATGGTTTCGGCGGAATTCAAGCCTTCCAGAATGGATTATGCCTTTGAGGATGTCTTAAAGGAGGTAAGCGTTGATTTAAGGAGCAAAATAACTAAGGAAAAATTAAAAGAGACATTGTCATATAATGTCTCTAACGAAAAAAACTTGATAACCAGAGCGGTTCCATTAGTGCTAAAAAACATTGCAGTTAGATCAGTATACAGAAAGGCCGCTTTGGCAAACACCTCTACAATCACTAACATAGGTAATATTAAGGTGGAATCTCGTTTTGAAAAATATATAAAATCATTTCATGCGATATTATCTATTTCCCTGGGACAAAGCATAAAGGGAACCATCTGTTCCTATAAGGATGATTTAATCTTTACCTTCAGCTCTAATCTTGTTACAACCGGAATACAGCGAGCCTTCTTCAGACAGCTTGCATTAGATGATATTGATGTTTTTATTGAAAGCAATGGAGTTTATGATGAAAAAATGTAATCAATGCCAAGTATATATACAAGACAACAATAAAATTTGTCCGCTATGCCACGGTGCTTTGGAAAGAATTGATGGTAATACTTCCATAAACAATTACCCCAATGTCCATCCAAAGAGAAAAAAGCTAAGTCTTTTTTTAAGAATATTTTTAGCTTTATCAATAGTAATAGAAACCATACTAATAACTATAAACTACTATACCGGACACGAAACTTGGTGGAGCCCTTTTATAGGATTATATCTTCTTTACGGATATTTCCTTATGAGATTTGCATTGGTTAGATCGGGAAGCGGAAGATGGAGAGTTGTAATAGGAACATTCTTGATTGTTTTTCTGGTTATTACTGCCGATATGAGTAACGGTTATGATGGTTGGAGCGTAAATTTTATATTACCTATTGCTTTAGGGGTGCTGAACACATTATCACTGGTGTTCATCGTCATCAGGAGAAAAAATTGGCAAAGCTATTTGGTTTTTCAATTAACACTACTTGGTATAAGCTTGCTGTCATTGGTACTTATATTGCTAAATATAATAACTTATCCTATGGTAATTGTCTTGGTTAACATCTATATAGCCCTAAGCTTTATAACGGTAACAATAATCGGAGGCAATAAAGCTCTATATGAGCTAAAGCACAGGTTTCATATCAACAGATAGGTGGTGAGTCATATGATACCCGAAAAAGAAAGATTAGAAAAAAATCTGGAAAAGCATCATTTGGAGGGATTTATTAAAGACAGTTTAATAACCGATGAAAGCTTTAACGGAAGGTTAATTAGGGATATGATATCCGGCGTAACCTCTTTTGGGCAATACGGTGAACAAATAAAAAACGGGGAATGGCTTAAGAAAACATCCGAGCCAAGGTGGATTTGTCCTTTAAGGTTCACTTGGAAAACCTTCAGAATAGGAAATTTTGATATGGAATTAATCTCTCCCAGGGAAGGCCAAGGAGATACCGCAATATTGCAGCTTCACGGCGGCGGATTTGTGGGAGGTTTAAATAATATATACAGAACCTTTGCTTGCCTTTATGCCAACAGAAGCATTAACAGCGATATATTAACCATAGACTATAGGCTGGCTCCTGAACACCCTTATCCCTTTGCTTTGATAGATGCAATTAATTCATATAAATGGTTAATTTATAGAGGCTATAAGAAAATAATTATAGCGGGAGATTCCGCAGGGGGCGGATTGGCTTTATCCCTATGCAGATATCTTCTCGATAAAGGCTACAAATCACCCAGCGGCATTATAGTCATGTCCCCTTGGACAGATCTAACCGTTTCCGGTGACTCTGTAAAATATAATTACAAATTAGATCCTTTATTTGGAGGAAGTCAAAACACACTGTTGTATAGCAAAGATTATGTAAAAAACGCAGATCCAAGGGACCCATACTTATCCCCATTATTCGCAAGCTATGTCGGTTTCCCTAGGATGCTTATACAGGTCGGATCATACGAAATGCTATTGGACGATTCAACAAGAGTTGCGGCCAAAGCAAAAATGGCCGGAGTAGATATAAAACTATCTATTTATGAAGGCATGTTTCATAATTTTCAGAAGGCCATGTGGTTAATTAAAGAATCAAGAGATGCCTGGAATGAAATTGAAGAATTTTTAGAAGAAACAATCACACGGGATTAACCGTGTGATTTTATTATATCCGTAAACAATTTTTCATCAATATTGCCTCCGCTTAACACACAAGCAACCTTATTGCCAAAACGCCTTTTATCATTAAGCACTGCCGCTACAGATACTGCCCCTGAGGGTTCTACTATAACCTTTTCCTTTAAAGCCAAAAAGGCTACTGCTTCAGTGATGCTCCTTTCACTAACTAATACAACATCATCAATGCATTCATCCTTAGACTCATAGGCAAGTTCCCCTATGCCTCCAATTAGTGCTTCGCATATCGACTCATCATTGGGATATTGCTTATAACAAAAATTATCATTTATTGAAGCCTTCATAGCAGGACAAGCCTCGGTTTGTACTCCGATTATCCTAACGCTAGGTTTAATAAGTTTTGCCCCATAAGCAACTCCGGTTATTAAACCGCCACCACCAACAGGAACCAAAATGCTCTCGATTTCCGGTTGTTCCATCATAATTTCAAGGCCTACTGTACCCTGTCCTGCATATACCAAAGGATCTTTATCATAGGGATCAATATAGGTCATCCCACTTCTTTCTACATATTCTTCTCCCATCGTGTGAGCCTCATCATAATTGTCACCAAGAAAAATTACTTCCCCTCCGTATTTTTTTATGGCATCTGTTTTAGCCTTTGGCGTAATACCGGGCACTATTATTATTGCTTTATTTATACCCAGAAGTTTTGCGCAGTAACTTACCGACAAGCCATGGTTCCCCGAAGAAATTGTAACCACACCTTTCTTTTTTTCATCATCACTTAGGGACAGCATCCTATTCATTGCTCCCCTTAGCTTAAAACTTTTCACGGGTTGCAAGCACTCTTTTTTTAAATATACTTCATTTTCTGCATCGCTTATAGATATGGCTTTATCTAAGGGTGTCTTATATACTATTTCCTTTATATTTGAGTAAGCCAAATTAACGTCTATCATCTATCCCTCCTAACTTTCAAATTGCTTTAAAAATTCAGTTATTTTCTCCATACCGGCTTTTTCAACCTCCGGGCTATTGCAATAACCGATTCTCAAGAACCCTTCCATATCCAAAGCAGAACCAGGCAAAAGCATTACTCCGGTTTCTTCAAGTAATTTTATACACAAATCTACCGAAGGCATATCAATATCATATTTAAGGAATGCTGTGGTGCCTCCTTTAGGCTTAACATATGAGATCAGTTTCTCCCCGTTTACCCATTCATCCAACAATTTTGCATTTTCCCTGACTATTTTTAGATTTCTTTCAAGGATTTTTTCCTTATTCTTTAATGCTATAGTTGCAAGTCTATCATCTATCATCCCCACACTTATTACATGATAATCCCTTTGTCTGTTTATCCTTTCGATAAATTCCTCGGGTCCGGCTATCCATCCCAATCTAATACCTGCCATGGAAAATGTTTTAGACATGCTTGCAGTACTTATTCCCTTTTCGTATAAATCAACTATTGAAGTTGTAAAACTATTACCTTCATGAGTGAGCCCTCTATAAGCTTCATCGCAAATAATATAAGCATCTACTGATTTTGCGATTTTTACGATTTCTTTAAGAAAATCATCATCCATAACAGCTCCCGTAGGGTTATTAGGATTATTGATACATATAAGTTTGGTATTATCATTTGCAAGCTTTTTTAATTGCTGCAAATCAGGCAAAAATTCATTTTCATACTTTAGAGGAAGTATTTTTACTTCCGCTCCTATTGACTCTGGTATGGAATAATGTTGCTGATATGTGGGCAATACAGAAATAACTCTATCTCCCGGTTCAACCAAAGTCATTATGGATAGTGCGTTTGCCCCTATTGCCCCATGGGTAACAGTAGTGTTTTCTATACTAACATTTTTGTATAGCTTGCATATTTGTTCTCTCAATTCCAAAGACCCTTCAATGGCCCCGTATGTCAATTTCATATTACATAGTTCATCATAAAAGCTTTCCGTTAAGCCTGCCATTTCAAGCAGTTCTCCAACCTTAAGCGATTCTACACAAGTTTCTGCCAGATTATATACACAATTGTTTTCGTATAGGTTCATCCATATTTCAACCCCAAAATCTTTTATTTTCATAACTCCTCCTATAGCTTAACAGTGGTTCCCAAACCCTGTTTTCTTGCCTTATCTATTGCCAAGGTCCCTGTCAATAAATCTAAAAGAGCAGTACCGGTAGCATCAAATACCGTAATATCTTCTTCAGACATTCGCCCTTTTATACCCCCGCTTATTACCTCGCCAATTTCACCTAATATATCATCTTTGCTAATAATACCTTTTTTGATAGGTATTTCTATCTCGCCCACGTTAATGTTTTGCTCAATGTCGTCAACGAAAATTCTGGCATTCCTTAGTATCTCAGGATCGATTTCTTCCTTTCCTGACATATCAGCTCCAATGCAACTGAAATGTGTGCCGGGTTTAACCCATTCTTTCATTATGATCGGCTCTTTAGAAGGGGTAGCCGTTATTATTATGTCACTTTCCAAAGTGGCCTTCTCAATATCTGTAACTGCTTCAAACCTAACATCTTTATATGCTTTTTCCAGTTTTGCAACCATCTTTTCCGCATACTTAACATCTATCGGATCATATATTTTTACATTACAAACAGATGGAACTGCCATTAAAGTCTCGGGTATCATAAAGCTAGCCACATGACCTGCTCCCACCATCATAAGATTTTTAGCGTCCTTCTTTGCCAAATACTTGGCTCCTATTGCTCCTGCTGCACCGGTTCTGATTCCCGTAACATATGAACCGTCTAGTATTCCCTTTGGAGCTCCGGTATTTGCATCGCATATAAGAATGGTACCCATTAACATAGGCAAACCTTTCTTTTCATTATCACCAAACCATGAAACTAGCTTTAATCCGAATATTTCAGAATCCATAAGCCATCCTGATTTAATATCCATGTCTGCTACTCCCGGGTTGAACTCATGAAATACTAAAGGAAAAACAATACTCCTATTATTGGCCTTCTGCACATATACATCCTCTACGGTTTTTATAACTTCTTCGTATTTTAACAACTTTTCACTTTCTTCGGCATTAATAATTATTATCTCGTTCATATAATACACCTCCTATTAAATATTATTATATATCCCTCTTATATTATATTCTTTGTAGTTATTATAATATTAGCAAAATATTTTTGTAAAAAAACAAGGGGATTAGTTTCCCCCGTTACCTTGTTAATCTTATATACTTTCATAGTTAAGTAAAGCTCTATATAACCATTACCATTTTCGCTTAATAACTCCTTTAATTTGTTTATCCTATATCTTATCGTATTTGGATGTTGATGTAGCTTTTTTGATGTTTCCAGTATATCACCTTCATTATCTATAAAAACTTCTGCAGTTTCCATAAAATATGAATTATATTGTTTGTCATGCTCATTTATTAGTGAAATGTATTCTTCACACTGTTTGAAAAGCCCTATATTTTTGACTTTTGGTAACAACATTTTATATACACCAATATTGTCATAGGAACATATTTCCATGCCTTCAATACTTGAAACTTCCGCCGCAATAAGTCCTCTGTCTATGGTATTTTTTATATCATATTTATTACTGTCATTTAACTGATACCCTAAATAATAATTCTCTTTATCGATTAGATTTAATGTGGATTTTAATAAGCTGCTGCCCTTTGGGGCTTCATCATAGTTTAAAAAAAACATCAACCCGTCTTTATAAAGTCCCATGTATATTTCATTCTTTATTGGCATAGCATCAATCATGCTTTCCAAAGCTTTGCACTCATCAATTAGTACTCTTTCTTCGCGATCCTTCTGTAATCCGTACAAAACTGCAGTATGCTTAAATGATACTTTATTTACCTCTGCCATTAGTTCACCTAATTCGGCAGAACCCATTTCTCCCTTTAGAAGCTTGTCTATTTTAAGCTGAAAATCACTATACTTGTTGCTACTGTTTATAAGGTTTTTTATTCCTACTATTATATCCTCTGCGTAGACTTCCGTTGGATAGAAAAGTATAGGTATATCTAATTCATCCGCCCTTATGATACAACTCTTTGGGATTTCTTTATAGAAAACCTCCTTAATGGCAAGTCCTGCTATTCCGGCGTCTAAAAGCGCATTGATATATATCTCTACCTCTTCCACCGAATCCTTGCAAACAAATAATGTGGTCAAAACAAAATCACCCTTACCAAAGGAAAATGGAATTTGCTCTATGCTTTCATAGTCATGAATTCCTATATTTTTTAAGATATTCGTTTTGCCCGTGCTATTAGTTATACGTCTAAAACCTTTAAATTCAGACATCTTGAGTACATCAGAAATATACATATGTCTCTCCTAACCCATTAAAGCCACTCCTGTTGTTATAATGGCAAATAACACCATAGAAATAATTATAACCAATGCAACGATTCTATTAAACTTTTGTTTTTTCTTGTATGAATTTTTCTTGTTCAAGTCTCTTCTCCTCTTTTATATCTTCTATTCCATGTTTAATAATACCAAATACTATAAGCATTACTCCCACCGCCTTGTATATGCTCATGGAATCTCCCACAATTAAAACACCACTGATAACTCCTATTATAGTAACACTATTGGAAATAAACAAAGATGTTTGAGCAGGATTAAGTCTGCCATTGACCCTATTATACATTATAAAGCAGATTATTGAACAAAAAACCGCTAAATAAACAAGGGCAACAAGTGGTCTCCAATCGGAAAACACCCCCACATATCCATCTATTAAAGAGCCTCTCATTAGAGAAAGGGTATTAAAGCATATTGCTCCGCTTATGGTCATCGCTACAACTACTTCAGTAGCAGTATAAGAGGCTGCCAGTTTATTACTCAAAACCGTAAATGTGCCTGCTAGTATAACGCATAAAAATAAATATGCATATCCGGTAATATCTCCTTTTATCTGAAAGCTAGGTTCAAAGGCCACTGTCAAAATTACGCCCAAAAAACATATCATAGCTGCTGATATCGTACCGATTTTTACCCTCTCCCTTAGAATAATAGCCACAATAAAAGCCGTCATAATGGGAACTAAAGCCAGCATAATAGATGCTTCAGAAGCCGTGGTTTTTTCTATTCCCAATGATTCCACAAGAGAATAAAGTCCCGGTTGTATTATTGAAAGCACCACCAAGTGTTTAGTGGGTTTCCCTTTATAATTTACTTTAAGTGTGCCCCTAGCCACCAAAGCCAATGCCAAGAATGCAGCAATTGTCCATCTTACCGAAAGATAATCATAAGGAGATATATAATTTAATGCAATTTTTATTGCTACAAATGATGTTCCCCAAAATATGCCTATCAAAAGCACCTGTAAATATAAACCTTTTTTATTATTCATCCTTTTTACCAAATATGCTCATTCTTTCTATTCTGTCAAAGGCAATTTTCATTGTCTTTACATCTTTTGTGCATGCCATCCTGACATATCCTTCTCCGCATTTACCGAAGCCGTTGCCGGGAATCATAAGTATATGTGCTTCTTCGAAAAGCTTTTCCGTAACATCTTTAGATGTTAATCCCGTATCTTTAATGTTAATAAAAAGATAAAAACTCCCTTTAGGAGGATAAATTACATGCATGTTTTTTATCCCATTTACCCTCTTAGCCGCATAAAACATTCTTTCCCTATATTCTTCAATTATTTTAGGTTGTATATTTCTCCTGTTTCTAAGAGCATGTATTGCAGCTCTTTGGGATACAGAAGGCGCTGTGAAAACCACATTTTCATTTATTTTTTGAATTGTCTCTATTATCTCTTCTTCAGCTATAATATTACCTATTCTCCAACCTGTCATAATAAAATTCTTGGAAAAAGAGTTGATGGTAATAGTTCTTTCTTTGGCCCCCTCCAAAGAAAGAAATGGTACAAATTTCCTTTCAAAGCTGTAAGCCGTATATATTTCATCGGATATTATAACCAAGTCATGTTCTATTGCAGTCTTTAATATTTCTTCCATGTTTTCAATTGTTAAAACAGAACCCGTGGGATTACTTGGAGAATTAACTATTATAGCCTTTGTTTTGTCATTAATATGCTTTTCTAAAGTTTTAGTATCTATTTGAAAGTCATCCTCTTCATAGGTTGGCAATTCCACAGGAACCCCCCGGGCTAATTTTATCTGTTGCTCATATGGAGTAAAGTAAGGCGCTTGCATCAATACCTCATCGCCATCATCAATAATTGCCTCTAAAACCAAGTACATGGCTATACATCCCGATGCACTTATAAAAACTTCGTTATCAGGCAATTTAATATCATACTCTTCATCATAAAACCTGCAGATTTCATCAATCAGCTCCTTATCACCCCTAAAGTCAGTGTACTTGGTGTGTCCTGCTTTTGCATCCAGAAATGCATTTTCAATAATATAATCATCAGTAATCAAGTCCGGATCTCCCAAACTAAAATTAATTACATCATCATAAAGTCTGCTTTTACTGTCAGTATCACCCATTGCAGTTCTGACCGAATCTCTGTATCTCTTTGCTATAAATCTATTCCCCATTTTTTATTACCCCTCTTAATTTATTATTCCATTATATTTTACCTATGAAATAAATGCAAGTATTCTAAAAAGCTGTACTCATCTATTTTTTAACAATCCATCACCCTGTTTTTTATACAAACCCGATTTACCAATAAGCTGCTTCGTTACGGTATTATTGCCGCTCCATAAATCACTAAGGGGAATCTAAAATGTTCAATATATTATTAATTAGGGAGTATGCACTTGCATACTCCCTTTCTTTTATATCTCTGTCCAAACTGCTCTTTCCGTAAATATTAAAACCTTATCTTTTACGTCTATATATCCATTCCTTATTTCCGCAAATAAATATCTGTCCTTTCCGGGCATTTTAATTTTCATCTTGCCTTCGGAAAGCAATTTAGTGGCATAAATATGATTTGCCATAAACCCTTCATATCCCGATATTGTATTGACCATAACCATTTCCACTTCATCATTAAAAAAATGCTTGGTGGGAGTTACTACTTCTAAATTAAAAGTTTTAGCCATGTCTCGCAATCGACCTTTCTTCATATCTTTCTACAACTTCATCAATACCCCCGGCAAACAGGAACAATTCCTCGGGTATGTCATCATGCCTTCCTTCAAGCAACTCCTTAAATCCTTTAATAGTCTCTTTAAGGGATAAATATTTACCTGGCATTCCAGTAAATTGTTCAGCGACACCAAAGGGCTGAGAAAGAAAACGTTGTATTTTTCTTGCTCTTGCAACAATTATCTTATCGTCTTCCGAAAGCTCATCCATTCCTAATATAGCGATAATATCCTGTAGTTCTTTATACTTCTGTAATACCTCTTGTACTCCCCTTGCCACATTATAGTGCTCTTCCCCTACTATTCTGGGATCCATGATTTTAGATGTTGATTCCAAGGGGTCAACCGCAGGATATATGCCCAGCTCCGTTATTTTTCTGGACAAAACCGTAGTCGCATCCAAGTGGGCAAAAGTTGTGGCAGGAGCAGGATCCGTTAAATCATCGGCAGGAACATAAATTGCCTGAACCGATGTGATTGAACCATTCTTTGTGGATGTTATTCGTTCTTGTAATTGGCCCATTTCCGTAGCCAACGTAGGTTGGTAGCCTACAGCAGACGGTACTCTGCCCAAAAGCGCAGAAACCTCAGAGCCTGCTTGTGTGAATCTAAATATGTTATCTATAAATAAAAGTACATCTTGATTTTCAGCATCTCTAAAATATTCCGCCATTGTAAGCCCGGTTAACGCCACTCGCATTCTAGCCCCCGGCGGTTCGTTCATTTGACCAAAAACCATGGCAGTTTTCTTTATTACGCCAGAATCTATCATTTCATAATACAAATCATTACCTTCACGAGTACGCTCCCCAACTCCGGCAAAGACCGATGTACCACCATGTTCTGTTGCTATATTCCTTATAAGCTCTTGAATTAGAACGGTTTTGCCAACTCCGGCGCCCCCAAAAAGACCCACCTTACCACCCTTGGTATACGGCGCAATTAAATCAATTACCTTGATGCCTGTTTCAAAAATTTCTGACGAAGTACTTTGTTCTTCAAAGCTGGGTGGGTCATTATGTATGGGTGCTTTAAATTTTGTCTTAACTTCTCCCTTATGATCAATCGGATCTCCCAATACATTAAATATTCTCCCTAAAACTTCTTTTCCCACGGGAACTTCAATAGGACTGCCCGTATCAGTAGCTTCAATTCCTCTTTTTAAACCGTTGGTGGATGAAAGTGCTATGCATCTAACCTCATCATCACCAATGTGCTGGGCTACCTCGGCAATTATTTTTCTACCGTTATATTCTATTAAAATAGCATTTAAAAGTGCCGGCAATTCATCTTGGTTGAACTTAATATCTAGCACAGGTCCTATTATCTGATGTACCTTCCCTTTATGCATTGTCCCCTCCTATTTTTGCGTTTCCGAACCGGAAACCACTTCAATTAATTCGTTAGTAATAGCAGCTTGCCTTGCTCTGTTATAGTATAAAGAAAGATCCTTGAGCATATCTTCCGCATTTTTAGTGGCATTCTCCATGGCATTTCTTCTCGCACTCTGCTCACAAGTTGTGGATTCAATAATACTGCTATGCAAGCTCATTTCCAAATATTTCGGCAGTAAATAATCAAGTATTTCAACAACCTCAGGTTCATATTCAATCTCATGGCTAAGCAACATATCCTTGGACATTTTGCAGTCCGTCATTGCATCCTCCACATCAAATGGAAGAATATTAATGCATTTAACTTCTTGCTTTAAGTTATTAACAAAAGAAGTATAAATGGTCTTTACCCTATCTATTTCACCATTTTCAAATCTTTTTAATATAGGTTTGATGATTTCCGACACTTCATTTACGGTTATTTTTTCCAATGGTTCGAAGTACTTTGCAGAAATCTTCAGCCCTCTGCGATTAAAGTATTCATACCCCTTGCTTCCGATTGTAATTATTTCCTTTCTCCCGGGATCAATATCCATCTGCCTTTCTAATTTATTAATCAGATTATTATTGAAGCCTCCGCATAATCCCCTGTTGCTTGTAATTAGAATATAGCAAGTTCTCCCTATATTTTTGCTTTTCCTTTCATAGGACGACACCACATCCTGGTTTTCTTCATGGCAAAGTATCCCTGCAATGGTTTGCCTAATATAGTTTAAATAACCCTTTGATTCATCATAGGATTTTTTAGCTTTTCTAAATTTAGCAGCAGAAACCAGCTTCATGGCGCTTGTTATTTTCTTTGTGCCTGTTATACTCTTTATTCTCCTGTCTATAGCCTGTAAATCGTTGCTCATTAATACGCCTCATCAATTTCCATAAGGAACTTATCTCTGAATTTAGTTAAGCTTTCAATTAAGATTCTCTCACAATGCTCCGATATCTCACCGTTATCAAGTATGTCTTCTCCCACCTCAAAATATGAACGATCCATAAATTCTATAAGCTTTTTCTCGAATTCTTTAAGCTTATCTATAGGTACATCATCAATAAAATGATTAACGGCAGCGTAAAACACTATGACTTGGTGTTCTACCGCCATGGGATTATATTGGGACTGTTTGAAAAGCTCCATAAGCATTCTTCCATGGTCCAGTCTATTTTTTGTATCCGCATCCACATCAGCACCAAATTGGGCGAAGCTTGCAAGTTCTCTGTACTGGGCAAGTTCCAATCTCAATTTACCGGAAACTTTTTTAATAGCCTTAAGCTGAGCGTTCCCTCCCACTCGGGAAACCGAAATTCCTGCATTTATAGCAGGCCTTTGCCCCGAAAAGAAAAGCTCCGATTCTAAATATATCTGTCCGTCTGTAATTGATATTACATTTGTTGGTATAAAGGCCGAAACATCACCGGCTTGAGTTTCTATTATTGGTAAGGCTGTGATGGAGCCTCCTCCCAATTCATCCGAGAGCTTAGCTGCCCTTTCAAGCAATCTGCTGTGCAAATAGAATACATCACCGGGATAAGCTTCTCTACCCGGAGGTCTTCTAAGTAGCAGCGACATTGCCCTATAGGCAACCGCATGCTTTGATAAATCATCATAAACAATAAGTACGCTTTTACCTTGATGCATAAATTCTTCTGCAATGGCACATCCCGAATACGGTGCAATATACTGTAACGGCGCCGCATCACTTGCTGTTGAAGAAACAACGATGGTATATTTCATTGCACCAAAATCTTCCAGTGTTTGTACTATTTGTGCCACCGTTGACCTTTTTTGTCCAATTGCAACATATACACATATCACATCTTTATCTTTTTGATTTATTATAGTATCTATGGCTATTGCAGTCTTTCCCGTTTGTTTGTCTCCAACTATCAATTCCCTTTGGCCTTTCCCAATGGGTATCATGGCATCAATGGCCTTTATTCCTGTTTGTAAAGGCTCAAATACCGATTTTCTGTCTAAAACCTCGGGAGCTTCGCTCTCTATTGGTCGGGTTTTTGAATATCTTATTTCCCCTTTACCATCTATTGACTGACCCAAAGCATTTACTACTCTTCCGATCATGCAATCACCCACGGGAACCTCAACTACTCTGCCTGTAGGCTTAACAATGTCCCCTTCCTTAATTCCTGTATCGGAACCTAAGATTACAGCACCAACATTATCCTCTTCCAGATTTAATGCCATCCCGTAAATTTCTCCGGGGAACTCCAGCAATTCATCCTCCATGCAATTGGGAAGACCATAAATTCTGGCTATTCCGTCGCCAACCTCTACTACTGTTCCAAAGTCGGTTATCTCCACTTCTTTACTATAGTTTTTTATTTGTTCTTTAATAATTGAACTTATTTCTTCTGCTCTTAATTTCACTTCACATCCGTCCTTTATTTTTTCAAAAGTTCCTTAGTTAATCCCTTAAGTCTACTTTTTAAAGATGCATCGATTAATTTGCCTTCTATTTCTATTGATACTCCTCCAATTAGAGTATCATCCAATTCATTTTTTAGTTTAACCTGTTTGTTTAGAAGCTTTTCTGCTTCTAGCTCCAATTGCCCGATTCTTTTCTCGTCGATGGGAATAACGGAATATACTATACCTTCCATAACCCCCTCTTTTTCTGCTACTAATTTATTGAATTCCTTTAATATTCCACCGAATGACCCAATCCTTCTTTTATCAATTAAAACATTCAAAAAATTAAAGCTGATTTCATTTATATTATTTTTAAAAATCTTGTTTAATATTATTTTTTTATCCGTTGTGGATACAGCGGGATTTTTTAAAAGCTCATTAAGCTGGGGATTTTCTAAAAAAGCTTTTTCGATTTCTTTTAGCTCGTCTCTAATATCATCTAATATATTTTCTTCTTTTGCAGCCATATAAATAGCATTGCCATAAGTTATTTCAACCGTTAACCCTGCCATTTTGTTTTACCCGCCTTTTCAATAATACCGTCTATGATCTCCGTGTGCTTTGTTTCGTCAATCTCTTTTTCTATAATCTTTTCCGCTGCCATGACTGCAATTTGAGCGATTTCATTTATCATTTCCTTTTCAGCATCTTCCTTTTTATGCCTTGCCTCAAGTTCGGCCTTTGATATTATGGATTTTGCTGAAGAATTAGCCTCTAATATTATTTTTTCGGAAATTTCATTTGCTCTTTTCTTTGCATCTCCTATTATTCTTCTTCCGTCATCTTCCAGCCCTAGTATTCTATTCTCGTATTCAGTTGCTTTTTTTTCGGCATCACGATTCTTTCTGTCTGCCTCTTCCAATGTGTCCCTTACGTTTTTCTCTCTTTTGATCATAAAATCATGCACTTTTTCAAAAAAGAAACGCTTCAGGATGAGATATAGGGCAAAAACTGTCACCATTGAAAAAAGTAGATTCCAATTGAATTCAATTAAATCCTGGTGCAAAGTAACCTCCATATATATCATCCTCCCTTCCTAATACATCGCATTTTATAGCTTTCCCGATAGAATAATGGCTATAACAAAGGTTAATACTCCCATAGTTTCCATAATTGCCATACCAACTATTAAAGTGGTTCTTATGTCGTTTGCGGCTTCCGGTTGCTTTGCTATGCTTTCAACAGCATTACCTAAGCCCCTACCCTGTCCAAGGGCAATACCAAGGCCGACAAGCCCCATGCAAAAACCAATTCCGATTCCGATAACATTCATTTTACTTCCTCCTTAAGTTTAATTGCTTTTTTTATTTATATTAATTCCCAGTCCCAAGAATATCATGGTTAACATTGTGAAGATAAAGGTTTGAATTATAGGTTCAAATATATCAAAAAATCCATTTAACGGTAGTACGGTTATAGCTCTAAGAAATGGTACATCAGTAACATACTCACTTAAATATGTCATGAAATTAAGCCATATATCTACAACTATCAATCCACCTAGTATATTACCAAACAAACGAAAGCCCAAAGACACCGGCAATGTAACTTCCTCCAGCATCTTGAGGGGAAGCATAAAAGGATATGGATCACACATGTGTTTAAATTTTCCTATTATGCCAAATTTCCTAAATTCACTACCCTGTATCAGTAAAAATGTCAGAATGGAAAGTGCAAAAGTAACATTTACATCTGCGGTTATGGGTCTTAATCCAAAGAGACCCAATGCACTTCCCAGCAAGCAAAACCCAAACACTGTTCCCACATAAGGCGCATAACCTTCGTTTCCCTTTCCCACATTTTCCTTTGTATATTTATATACCCATCCCACGATGAGTTCGCTGATTATTTGTTTGCCCTTTGGTACTGTCTGTAGTCCCGTGCCCATCCAGATACCAAATATTGCTAATATTATGGCAACTAAAACTCCGAGCAAGAAACTTTCTGATAAAAAGATTTCTCCATCTCCGAAGGAAATTATTATTCTGGCTCCAAGTTCATTTACATTCATTCCCATTACCCTTTCTGAAGTATATTGCCAAGGTTATGCCAAGGGAAGCTACTCCTATTCCATAGCCTAAAGCAAAATGTATTGAAAAAACATATGATAAGTATGCGAATGCACCATAGATTAATAGTCTGGTTATTTGAAGTGTTAAAGCCAAAACAGGCTTCTTATGTCTTAAAGTTGCATTTATAACAATTTCCATTAGAAACAAATTCCAAACAGCAATTAATGCTCCCGTAAAAACTCCGGAAATTATATGTAAAGCATCATGAAGTACAAATATAGCCAATGAGCTAAATGCACAGTTTACAATAAGTCCTACTAGTATTATACCTTTCTTGTCCATCATAAATCACCTATTTATGATAACTTTCATTTCTAATTATCTTAAAGCTTCTATAAATCTGCTCTAAAAGTATCACCCTCATCATTTGATGAGGAAACGTCATCCTTGAGAAAGAAAGCTTGAAGTCTGCTCTTTTAATAACCTCATCCGACAATCCCAAGCTCCCGCCTATAATAAAAATTATATCACTAATACCCTTCAATGCAAGCTCTTCAATTTTTTCTGCCAATTCCAAAGAATTCAGATTTTTCCCTTCGATGGCTAAAGCTATTATGTAATCGTTTTGATTAACGCAGGAGAGAATCTCATGACCCTCTTTTTTTATTACGTTTTTCTCATCCGCCTCGGATGGATTGTTTGGAAGCTTCACTTCCTTTAGCTCGGTAATACTTACCTTTGCATATCCGCTAATTCTTTTTGAATACTCTGTTACTGCATCCTTCCAATATTTTTCTTTTAATTTTCCTATACAAATTATCTTAATGTTCATTATTCAACCTATATAATTTACTTGCCTTATTTTTAGTGGCAATGTCTATATTTACATCTCTGCCTATTATTAAATCATTCTCTTCCAAAATATTTGACATTACAATTCTTGCATTGTAATAATCATTGTTTTCAGAGCTAATATGACCCAAGAGTACATCGGGTATAGTTTTTTTTACCCTGCAGCTTAAAGCATCACAAAGGGCTTTTGCCGCTGTTTCATTGGACAGATGTCCCAAATCACTAAGTATTCTTCTTTTGGTGGCATATGGGTATGACCCAACCTCCAGCATAGCCACTTCGTGGTTTGATTCCAGTAAAATTATATCTGCATCAGCCATTTCATCAAGCATATCCCCCGTCACTATCCCGGTATCTGTGATTACTACTATTTTGTCATTATCACATTGAAAGGAATATCCAACGGGCTCTTTGGCATCATGGGACAAATTAAATACCCTGACCATAATGTTTTCAATGTAAAAAGCATCTCCGGCAGTAACAATTCGCTTTCTCTCGTTATCAATGGAAATCATTCTGCTTGAGGCCATTTCCGTTCCTCTGCTACAATAAATTTTCGCTTCGGAAAAAGTTTTTGCTGCTATACCAATACTTTTAATATGATCTATATGTTCATGGGTAATCAATATTCCCTTAATATGATTAAATGGTATCGAGTATTCGTTTAATGCGTCTTTAATTCTTTTACCGCTTACTCCCACATCTAATATTATTCCGGCTTTTTCGTTGAATAAAATATATGAATTTCCGGAACTGCTACTAGCCACCGAAAAAAAACCTAGGCTCATTTTTGTCCCCCCTAATGATTGAATATATAGATTATATCATAAAAACCATCAATTTATGGTAAATTAAAAAAAAAAGTGCTAAACCTTTTTGGTTTAGCACAAATCTTTTTATAGTCTGCTAAAATTAAAGTCTAAACTTGTTATCATTCCATGAACATCATCAATATATGAAGCATCCAATCCAAGCCCCCAAATTATGACTATATAATCGAATCCGCCATCCGGGGTTTTAGGCCCTACTAAAGCATAATATTCATTTGTCCAGCCGGAAGAACCATCCGATTTAAAGCTGAATCCATTTAACCCTGCAACTTCAACTTCTGCCACAAGGTCTTTTTTTGATGCATAGGTTTCAAGATACTCTCTTGCACTGGATTCTCCACCTTCGGCAGCAATTATCTGTACCATCAGGAAGGTATTTAGCAATTCAACCCCTGCGTCCTGGGGTCTTACGGTAATTGTAGCAAGGGTTTCTTCTGAACTGTAAGCTGTATCTTCGCTTGCAATATAACCATCGGGCACAGTCACAGTGATTGCCCCTTTAGAGCGATCCGTATATTCTCCACCTTCTACTACAATAATTTCTTTCTCTTCAATTTCTTCCTCTTCCTCAGTTTCCTCTTCTATATCTTCATTAACCTCTTCGTTGGTAGTCACTTCTTCTTCACCCTGTTTCTCATCATCAGATGAACCACAAGCGGTAAACATTATGCTTAAAGTTAAAATCAATAATAGTATTAATATCCTTTTCATAGTTAACTTCCTCTCTCATAATATATTTAAAATTATACTATATAATTTCCCCTGAAACAACAAGTTAATTTTAAAGAAATTTTTAAAAAAAGACTGAACTCTTCATTGAGTTCAGTCAATTAATTGATTTTGAATTTTTTAATCGTTTTTCATTTTACCATGAAAAGGATTGTAGATTAATATCGGACGGAACCTCGAATTCACTGTCGTCTATACCAATAGTCATCTCTTCAATTTCATAAACAAAGCCTTCTCCTGTTGTTGAATCTATAGCTTCCATTCTCATTACTATACCATATTTTTGGCTGATCCACATCTTTGCAGAAGATGATGTAACCATATCTTTGCTTTCAATAACATAGCACTTCTCGCCGTTAATCGTTTCTGTACCTAAATTGTCAAAATCCACAGGATCTACTTGCTCTTGAAAATCACTTATATCAAAGCTGTCATTCTCCGCATCTCCATCAGACATGGTAATTACCGTTCCGGTTTTTTGTTGAGGATAGTAAACTGTAGTTTCATTTGTTTCATAATTAATAATGCTTACAACTTCCTGTCCCTCCATACTTGTGGATGTTTTAAACAAATCATCCTTCATCCAAGTAGTAACTCTTGAAGTCATTTCTCCCGATGTCATGGTTTGTGTATATGAAATTCCGTCACTTAAATAATCTTCAGACTTAGAAAAAAGTTCAGTCAAATCATCCAGACCTTCGGAAACCTCTTCTCCTCCATTGTCCACATCAACTTCTGAAGAATCAGAACAACCCACAAAGGTCATCATAATTGTCATCATAAATACAATAAATAATACTAAATATTTTTTCATTGAATACCTCCTTTAATTTATATAACTTCTACTTTAAAACTAGCAGAATACCAGCCTTAAGTCAACCTAAAAATCGGCAGACATATAATGTCCGCCGATTTCTCTAATTTATATTAATAATTATTTGCTGTAATCATAAAATCCTTTTCCGGATTTTCTACCAAGCAAACCGCCTCTAACCATTTTTCTAAGCAATGGATGAGCTCTGTATTTAGGATCACCAAACTCTTTGTATAGTACATCCATTATTGCCAAACACACATCCAGTCCAATTAAATCGCCCAATTCCAAAGGTCCCATCGGATGATTAGCACCAAGCTTCATTGCAGAATCTATTCCTTCCGCTGTGGCAACGCCATCGGCATATATTCCGATTCCTTCATTAATCATTGGAATTAATACTCTGTTTACTACAAAGCCGGGAGCTTCTTCAACTTCAACCGGAGTTTTATTTAATTCTTTTGAAAGATTAACTATAGTCTCCATTGTTTCATCAGATGTAGCTAATCCTCTAATGATTTCTACTAATTTCATCATTGGTACCGGATTAAAGAAATGCATGCCTATAATTCTGTCCGGTCTATTTGTAGCTGCAGCTATTTCAGTGATGGATAAAGATGAAGTATTTGTAGCTATTATAGTTTCAGGCTTACATAATTCATCTAATTCTTTAAATAAAGCTTTCTTTGATTCCATTTCCTCAGTTGCCGCTTCTATTACCAAATCAGCATCCGCAATAATGCTAATATCAGTTGAACCTTGAATTCTTCCTAATATTTCGTTTTTTGTTTCCTCAGTGATTTTTTCCTTTTTAACCAACCTGTCAAGATTTTTTGTAACAGTTGCCATGCCCCTTTCAACAGAAGATTCTCTTCTTGCTCTCATTACAACCTCGTGACCATCCTGTGCTAAAATCTGGATTATTCCAGCTCCCATAGTACCAGTTCCTAATACGCCAACTTTCATAATAATTTCCTCCTAAATAAACTAGTAAATATATTGTTAATAAAATAACTAATCTCTCAGTACATTATAACACTTTATTATTAATTGTAAAGTCTTAATTACCAATTAGATATAGTTATATTTATTCCCCTCAAAATCCAAATCAAACTTACAAATACCTTTATATTTGCAATAATCACATTCCGTTCTATTGCTTTTTTTCGTCAATTTAACAGGTTCTATACTGATATTGCCTTCTACTATATTTCTGCTTATTTTTTTTGCGGCATTTTGTGCCTTTTCTTCCAGTTCAACAAATTCTTCTTTGCTAAGGGATGAAGCCCTACCCGAAGATACCCATTTTTCTGTTTTTTTATCATATTTTACTTTTATGAAATCCGAAGGTTCATAATTCTCAAATTTATCACAATTTACCAGATCATCAATAATATAATCCTCCGAAACAAATATACCATCAAGTCTATATGCTTGCTTAAGCTCTTTTTCAATACCGGCTTCAAGATTCTCGTTGCTACTTTCATCTGCTTTAAACATTTTTTCCTTTATGAGAAAGTAAAAGACTCCGGCTGTTTCCTTTACATTTTCTTTAGCCGCAATTAAGTATAGCATCAATTGAAGTCTAAAGCCTTTTTCTACTTCATCTTTATCAAATTTTTCAGTACCGGTTTTATAATCTATTATCCTAACTGTGTTATTCTTTAAATAATCACATCTGTCTATTTTACCTTCAATGAAAACCTTGGTTCCATCCAAATCTATAACAATGGGCTGAATTAAGCCTTTTCTTCCAAAGCTTTCCTCAAAATATGCTTTGTCCACATTGGAAACTCTCATCTGTATAACCATATTCCACGCGGCTTCTTTACATATATCCTTTATTCTTTTTAGTCGATACTCTTCCCTTTTATTTGACAGTAACAGTCCTCCTCTGTACTCCTGTGCATAGGCGTCTAATATGGTTTCCACCAATATATCACAATCTTTTTTTGTAATTGTTATCCATTTTGAATCAACGGATTTAATGGCAATGTTATCTTCTGTTAATTCCTTGGATAATCTCATCAAACACTCATGATATATATCACCTATTTCCCTCCCTTCGGATTTATATGTCCTTAATTCTTGTGGTTTTAGGCCATACTGAACATAATGCTCGAAGGGGCATCTTGTGTACTTTTCCAGCCTTGACGGGCTAAACGAAAAGCTTCCGTCCTTCATAAACAGGCTTTTTATCAGTTCGTTACTAATGGGATCTTTGCTGTTATCTTCGCAAATTCCATCAATTAGTTTATTAAGATTAGCAGGATCATTATCCATAAACCATTTATACACATCCGTCCAAACTGTATCTGTGATTTTTTCTTTTCTCTGCAGGAACTCCGTCAAATGTCTTAAAGTGCTATTCCTTCCGCTTACTAATGCAAAGGGGTTATCTTGATTTATAACATCCTTTTCTGTGTTAATTAGGGGAAATATGTATTTAATCTCATCTATTATGGATGAAGGCTTCATATCATTCCCCTCCACATCTGACATGCTGTATGATAATATGAGCTTTTCCTTTGGCTTGGAAATGTTTCTGTAAATCGCTGCCATTTCTTCCAATTGTAGGCTTTCTTCGTTTCTGGCTACTAAATGGCCGTTATTTATTAAAACATCTTTTTCCTCAGCAGATAAAAGATTGTTGGCGGAAGGATTACTCGGCAGTACCCCTTCATTTACACCTGCTACAAAAAGAACCTTTATTTCCCCAAGCCTTGTACGTTGATTGTTACCCATTACCAATTCATCAACCTTAGGCGGGATTACACCAACCTTCACATATTTCAAGCCTATCAGATAAGTTTCTAGGAATCTGTTTAATGAGAATTCTTCTTCACCCAATATTTCCACAAGCTGATTCATGATATCAAAAGATGTGTTCAAAATTTGCTTATTTTCCAAAGCCTCTTCCAAATACCCCATATCCCTTTGTTCATTGCATAGACCTTCTATTCTATTGTCAAAATCCATTTCTTCGATTAAATAATCATAATAGTTCAGGGCGAAATCCTCATATGTTTTGCATTGGCTTATGATTTGCTCCAATTTAACAATCGGGTTTATTATCCTTGCTCTTATATCTTCTAGCCTTGATAATTCAATGTCCGAATACTCAAAACTTCCGTACTTTATTTTTTCCTTCCACATACCACCTTTTAGGGAATATTTATTGGCATAAATTTCAAAAATTTCCAAATCATCCCTGTCGATGTCGTATAGTCCTGTTTTTAGCATGGCAAATACATCATCGGTGGTATAACCCCTGTTAATAAATTCCAATTGGTTAATAATAAAATGGACAATGGGTGAAGAAGAAATATTTTTGGTTTTATCGTGAAAAAGACTTATTCCATACTCATTAAAAGTTCTTTCCATTATTGAACCCATTTTATTTGTATCATTACAGATAATCCCAATATCTCTTAGCCTATAGCCCTCCTGCATAACCAAATTAAAAATATTTCCGGCTATTGTTTCCGCTTCGTAATAAGGGTTTGCCGCTTCAACAATCTTGATATTTTCCGGTTTGCAATCTTCATATTTTATCATATCATGATTTTGAAATGCCGCTTCAAGTTTTTTTAAATCAGAGGCTTTATCAATTTCATAGCTATCAGGTATTTCAAATTCATATACCTCTTTAGTATCATTTTTTATCCTTTCGATAAGCCTTCCCGTTAAAACAAACTGTTTATCTTTGGATTCCTTATCATAGCTAAACACAAGATTTACAGATTTGGCCTTTTGTGATAACTCCTTTACCAGGTTAGACATAATAACATTCATGTTTTCAAAGCCATATATCCATAGGTCTTTTTCTTTTATTTCATCCGAGTCTAAAATAACTTTTATATATTTATCTACGAAATCTTCATTGTCCAAATACTTATTTTCTAAAACTCGCTCATATTCATTAAATATTATTTTTATATCTTCTATTTTGTCCTTTAACGTACCTTCTATCTTGTCAATGGCATTTAAAGTATTAATGTTTCCACCGTTTTGTTTAAACTCTATTATAAAATCGCTGACAAGATCAATAAAAGCCTCTTTATCCGATATACCCTTAAAGGCTTTAAGATTTTCTTTGTTGTCCTTAATAATCCTGCCTATTAACATATGTCTTCCGTAGCTATCGATTATCTGGGGCATCTCAATATATTTGTCATTAATTAGTTTTCTTCCCAAACCAAAAACATCAGTAATTTCCATATCTATTATACATGGTAACCCCAAATACTTTAGCGCCTGCTTTTCAGCAGTAAACTTGTATTGATCGGGCACTAAAATAATGGTATTGCCTTGAATACTATCATATACAAATTTTTCCAGATTCAAGCTATTGCGACCATAATAGATGTTAATCATCACATCACCTCAAAAAGTTCCATCGGTTCTCTAATTATATATTTGGGTTTAAAAATATCTGACATCTCATCCAAATCATAGGCCATGCCCCAGGAAACAAGAACTGAATCTATACCGGCGTTATTAGCACAACCAATATCAAATTTTGTATCCCCCACCATTATAGTTTCTTCAACATTCACTCCCATTTTTTTAATGGCAATTAATGCAGGTTCAGGCTCAGGTTTATGTATAACAGTATCATCACACGTTACAATTTCATCGAAATATTTCATTAAGTCAAAATGCTCCAGATATTTTAAAGTTGTATTTCTCAATCTGGAAGTCACAATTCCGATTTTTATTTTTCTTTCTTTTAATCCAATCAAAAGCTCTTCGATGCCATTAAAGATTTCTATCTCTTTTTCACTGTTACTTATTTGATACTCCCTATATTTTTCAATAGCTTTTTTTGTATCTATTTTAGGCATCATGTTTTTCATGGAATATTCAAGAGTTTCTCCAAATGTCTTCAATATCTCCTTTTCATCTCTCTTTTTACCTTCAAAATGTAAAAACGCATGTTGCCAGGAATTGATAATAAGCTTATTTGTATCGATTATTGTTCCATCAAAGTCGAATATTACGGCTTTTTTTATCATTGTTAATTAACCTTTCCTTCTATAGAATCCTTTTTTAATTTCTCTGAGATAAAGTATTCAATATCCCCATCCATAACAGCATCCACATTACCTTTTTCCGCCCCGGTTCTATGATCCTTTACCAATGTATATGGTTGAAAAACATATGACCTTATCTGAGCTCCCCAAGTAATTAGTGAAAAATCACCCTTTAAGTCGTTAATATTTTCTTTATGCTCCTCTTCTTTAAGCTTAGCCAGCTTTGCACTGAGCAATTTCATGGCAACTTCCTTATTCTGGTGTTGGGAACGTTCATTTTGACACGTCACCACTATGTTGGTTGGGATATGGGTTATACGAATTGCGGAATCGGTAGTATTAACATGTTGTCCTCCGGCGCCACTGCTTCTATATGTGTCTACACGTATATCTTCACTATTTATCTCAATATCGTAATCATCTTCAACCTGTGGTGTTACTTCAATAAGAGCAAAAGAGGTCTGTCTTTTACCTGCGGCATTAAAAGGCGATATTCTTACCAATCTATGAACCCCATGTTCATTTTTTAAATAACCATAGGCATTTTCCCCTTCAACCATTATAGTTGCACTCTTAATCCCCGCCTCTGTATCATCTTGATATTCTACTACGCTTACCTTGAATCCCTTTTTCTCGCAATATCTTACATACATTCTATAAAGCATACTCGCCCAATCCATGGCGTCTACGCCTCCGGTTCCGGCATGAACTGATAATATGGCTCCATTGGCATCATATTTACCTTTAAGTAAGGTTTTGATTCTAAGATTATCTATTTTTTCGTGAATACAATCTAATTGATTTCCCAGCTCCTTTAACTCTTCCTCGTTTAGTAACTCCCTGTCCTCTTCAAATATTTCTATCATAGAAAACATATCATCTAAAGTGTTTTCAATCGATTTGTATTCATCTATTGAATCCTCCAGACTTTTTTTAACAATCAAAAGATTCTTAGCCTTATCGGGATTGTCCCACAAATTATTGTCATTCACAAGGCCGTTTATTTCTTCAAGCTTTTTTTTGATTCCCACAAGGTCAAAGAGACTCTCCGATTTCTTTAAACTGTCCCTTAGCTTTAGCCAATTCTGTTTTTATATATTCCATATCTATCATAATTATTTTCCTTTACCACAACAATTCTTGTATTTCTTTCCGGAACCACAAGGACACGGATCGTTTCTTCCTACTTTAGGTGCATCTCTTCTTATTGTCTCTTGGGCTTTAGCTTTGCTTTCTTTTGGGGCTTCACTAGGTCCCTTACCCAAATTATCCCTATAATCTTCCTTCTTTGAATTATCTATACTGGCAGCGCTTCTTCTCTTAACGGAAGTGTTTACAGTGACATTATAGCAATATTTAACTGTTTCTTCCTTAATATCTGAAACCATCTCGTCAAACACGGCAAATCCTTCGCTGGCATAAGCCATAGCAGGATCCTGCTGTCCCAAAGCCCTTAGCCCTATCCCGCTTTTCAGTTGATCCATGGCATCAATGTGATCCATCCAACGATTATCAACTACTCTCAATAAAATCATACGCTCAACTTCTCTGATATGTTCTATGCCAACTTCCTTTTCCTTTTCTTCATAAAGTTGGTCAAATATTTGATAAATTTCTTCTTTTAATATTTCTTCCGTCAGATTTATCTTGTCTTCTTCTTTATAGTTAATCATTCCTTCGGCCTTAGGCGCGAAGCTCTTGAGATTTTGCTTTATCTCTTCCATATCCCATTCTTCAGGATACTTTGAAACAACAGTTACATTTCCAACCACACCATCAATTATTTCTCTGGTCATATTCCTTATATATTCCCTAAGATTTTCGCCATTTAAAACCATCCTTCTCTGTTCATATATAATCTCCCTTTGTTTGTTCATTACATTATCGTATTGGAGAACATATTTTCTGATTCCAAAGTTTCGACCTTCCACTTTTTTCTGTGCGTTCTCTATGGTTCTTGTTAGTACACCTGCTTCTATCGGTTCATCTTCATCCATACCCGCACGATTAATAAAGCCCTGCATCCTTTCTCCGCCAAAAAGCCTCATCAAATCATCTTCAAGGCTTATGAAAAACTGGGTAGAACCTGGGTCACCCTGTCTACCGGAACGGCCTCTTAACTGGTTGTCTATACGTCTTGACTCATGCCTTTCCGTACCTATTATGCAAAGACCTCCAAGATTTTTTACTCTTTCCTGCTCTTCTTTTCTTTCTTCTTTGAACCTGTTTAATAACTCATTATATCTTTCTCTTGCTTTAATCAACTCCGCATCTTCGGATTTTTCAAACCCGGTGGCAAAATTTATCTGATCTTCAGAGTATTCTTCTTTTCTCATTTCCCTTCTGGCTTCGAAATCAGGATTTCCGCCTAAAATAATGTCGGTACCTCTACCAGCCATATTAGTGGCAATGGTAACGGCCCCTTCTCTTCCTGCTTCTGCTACTATTTCGGCTTCCTTTTCATGCTGCTTGGCATTTAAAACATTATGCTTGATACCTTTCTTTTTTAGCATTGCACTTATAAGTTCCGAATTTTCAATGGAGATTGTACCCACCAAAACCGGTTGGCCCTTTTCATGGGCATCAGCAACCTTCCTTACTATAGCCTTAAACTTACCTTTTTCATGAGTATATATGGAATCCTGCATGTCTTCCCTTACTATTGGCTTGTTTGTTGGTATTACAACAACATCCATATTATATATATCTCTAAACTCATCTTCTTCTGTCTTTGCGGTACCAGTCATACCGGATAATTTTTGATACATTCTAAAATAGTTTTGAATAGTTATTGTAGCCAAAGTCTTTGATTCAGATCTAACCATTAGCCTTTCTTTGGCTTCGATTGCTTGATGTAATCCATTACTATATCTTCTTCCAAACATCAAACGACCGGTGAATTCATCTACTATTATTATTTCTCCGTCTTTTACGATATAATCCACATCTCTTTTCATCATGGTCTTTGCCTTCAATGCCTGTATTACATGATGATTGAGTTCCATGTTTTCGGGATCGGAAAAATTATCTATCTTAAAATGTTTTTCACATTTTGTAACACCTTCTTCTGTGAGGGAAACCTGTTTATCCTTTTCGTCTATGGTATAGTCTTCTTCTTCCCTTAGGGTATTGACAAAGCTGTTGGCGCTTTGATACATGGTACTGGAATCATTGCCTCTGCCCGATATAATCAAAGGTGTTCTCGCTTCATCTATTAATATGGAATCGACCTCATCAACTATGGCAAAGTTCAATGGTCTTTGAGTCAAGTTTTCTTTGTAAATTACCATATTGTCCCTTAGATAATCAAATCCGAACTCATTGTTTGTACCATAGGTGATATCGGTATTGTAAGCAGCTTTTCTTTCTTCTCCTTCTACTCCGTGAATTACACAGCCTACAGTTAAACCAAGAAAATTATATAATCTACCCATCCACTGGGCATCTCTTTTTGCAAGATAATCATTAACCGTTATTACATGAACACCCTTGCCTTCCAATGCATTTAAATATGCGGCTAAAGTTGCCACAAGGGTTTTACCTTCACCGGTTTTCATTTCGGCAATTCTACCCTGGTGAAGAACAACGCCACCTATCAATTGCACTCTGAAATGCTTCATGCCCAGGCTACGCCATGCGCCTTCTCTGCAAACAGCAAAAGCCTCGGGAAGCAAATCATCCAAGGTTTCACCATTATTAAACCTGTTTTTGAACTCTATCGTCTTTGCCTTTAACGCATTATCATCCAGGCTTTTCATTTCCTCATCATATGATTCAATTGCATCTACTAAACCTTCAATTTTTTTTATTTCTTTGGCATTCAGATCACCAAATATTTTTTCCATTAAACCCATTAAGTATACCCCTTTCTATTCGTCGTCCTCTTCAGGTTTATTTTCAACTTTTATATTAACCTCTAAAGCCCTTCTTTCATCGGCCTTAGTAACAATTACTTTGAAATACTTTTTCTTTGCTTCATATACAAAACTATCCCCCACATTGGGTAATCTGTCTATCTGTAATACAACCCATCCATTTATAGTAGTAACATCCAAATCTATTACTTCGTCGAACATGTCAAATATTTTTTCTACATTAGCTCCTCCCGAAACCTTATAGCTCCCGTTGTATAGCTTTGTTATTTCTTTTGATTCGATAATATCATGTTCATCATATATTTTGCCCACCAATTCTTCTATCAAGTCCTCCATGGTGACCAATCCTGCAGTTCCTCCATACTCATCCACCACTATTGCAATATGTGTTTTATTAGCCTGCATTTTTTTTAGTAAAACGGAAGCTTTCATGGAACCGGCAACAAATACTACGGGTTTAACATAATTACTGATTTTTTGATCTTTACCCACTATATAGTTATGGAAATCCTTTTGATTAAGTACACCTAAAACATTATCTAAATCATCTTCATAAACCGGCATTCTTGAAAATCCTGTGTTCAAAAACATCTGTCCAATTTCTTCTATTGATGTGTCTATCTCTATAGCCACCATATCCACCCTCGGAGTAAGCACATCCCACGCTTCTATGTCGTTAAATTCTATGGCATTGGTTATAAGTTCTCCACGGTCCATATCAATGCTTCCATCAGTTTGAGCCTCTTCCACTATAGTTAAAAGCTCATCCTCTGTTATGCTTCTGTCATTACTAACATTGAATACTTTACTTATGAACTGTTTCCATTTTGAAAAAATCCAGTTTATCGGAGTAAGCATAATCATAAAAAAGTTTATTGCAGGAGCTGACCACATGGCAAATCTTTCAGGCTGCTCCTTGGCAATGCTCTTAGGAGATATCTCCCCAAATATTAAAACCACTATAGTTATTACTATAGTAGCTATAGTAGCTCCGTAGGATCCATATATGTCAACAAACATTACCGTAGCCACGGCTGTCATTGCTATGTTAACTAAGTTATTACCTATTAGTATGGTTGATAAAAGCTCATTGTATCTTTCCTCTAATGCCAAAACCTTTTTGGCTCTACTGTTTCCATCATTCACCAGATTTTTTAACCTGATTCTACTGATGGAAGTAAAGGCGGTTTCCGTGGCAGAAAAATATGCCGAAAACATTATCAAAACAATTATTCCTAAAATATAATAGGTAAGTGTATTTTCATTCATCATTTTATCCTTCCAAATCATAATAAATCAATATATATTATACTATAAAGCCATGTATATTTAAAGTGATGAATTGGTGTATAAAAAAACAGCAAGGTCAATTGCTGTATTTGTATAAATATTCCTCAACACTAAATTCATCCAGAGGGCTCTCCTTTTTTAAATACAAGGGATGATGGGGATGTCCTTTAACTGATCTTTTACCGGCAGAATACCATTTTGCGTTATATTTAGTGCCAATTCTTATCATTTCCTCTAAACAACCGAAAAGGTATTCCCTTTTTTCAATAATAGTACCCCAAGCGGCCCAAAGAGAAGGTCTATCATCTTTTGTTTTACTAAGCACATATTCGAAAGCCTTCATGTTCTGCTCATGTAAAAATCCATTACAACAGGTCTCCATATCATTTGGATTTGTAGCCCTATGGGCATAAACGTTAAACATTATAAAGCTATCATACCCATTGTTAAGTGCTATTCTTTCCACGGACTTTAATGTATTGTCCAAATCATTTGGCTTGGCCGTCGAGGGATTGATTCCAATGCATATTAATGGTTTATTGCCCTTAGTCCCCAATATATATCTATAATTCTTGTATTCACAAGGAACATACATCCACTCATTAACATCATACTCTTCATTGAATATCTCTGATTTTCTCAACTCCCACTCAAAATCATATGATGGTTTTGTAACTATTTTATTATTCATTTTCCACCCCTGCTATAAGACAAAACAAATCAACAACTCCTTCAATAAGCTCATCATTAAAATCATATTCTTTAGAATGTAAAGGGGCATGGTTTTCTCCTGCTCCAATCCACATCATGGCTCCCTTGGTTTTTTCCAAAAAATATCCATAATCTTCTGAGGTTCTGAGGGCTTCCATTTCATGAATCACATAGCCTTTTTCCTTTGCTATGCTTTTTATTTTTGATACTATCTCACAATCGTTTCTGGTTTCCGGAAAAATATCCGAATACTCTATCTCCATATCCAAAAAATACTTTTCTCCTTCTGCAGCTGCCAGCTTTCCTATATTGTTCTTCAATCTATCCAAATCTTTTTCTTTTTCTGCCCGGATGGTTAAAAGCAGCCTTCCCTCATGAGCGGAAACACCGAAGGCTTCTTCTCCTACACTTACTTCAATTATCGTAGCCAACACCAAGCCTTCATTTTTTTCATCCCCTGTAAGATCTGAAAGCATATTGATGATATTTGCTATAGCATAGGCGGGATTTTTCCCCTTTTCCGGTTCGCTGGCATGGGAAGATACTCCATGATATTTAATTATTATACCCATTGAAGCAAAGCATATGGTTTCATCCTTGATTCCAATATGCCCTAAGGGTATTCCCGGATAATTATGAAAAGCGTACATTTCATTAATATTTTTTTCACCGACTAAAAGTGATGCTTCCTTGGCTCCGGTGCCAATTTCTTCGGCATGCTGGAATATAAAGTAAATGTCTTCTGCGGCACCTTTCTCATCCACTTCCATTGCAAAACCCGCAAGCACCGCCGCATGTCCATCATGACCACATTTGTGGGAAACTCCGGGAGTTATTGATGCATAAGATAAATCAATGCTTTCATCAATGCTAACAGCGTCAAAATCAGCTCTAAAACCCATGGCTTTGCCCTTATTATCTCCACTGTATTTTGCATAGAACCAATTACCCTTATCAATGACCTTTAGGCGGGTATTATCCTTAATAAAGTTCATTAAAAATTCCTTTGTCTTGTATTCTTTTTCCGAAAGCTCGGCGATCTTATGTAGTTCGTGCCTAAGCTCAATTATTTTTTGTAAATTTTTATCCTTCACATCGTCCTCCTAATATGACATCACTGTAATTATACTTTTTTTATTGTATAAGTTCAACAGGGTATTTGTCACCCTAATATAGTTTTAGGTTGACAATTATCCCTCTATTGTGTTAAACTCCTCTAAATAGGAGGATGCTATGAAAACAGATATGGAAATATTAGGTCTTTTAATAGATTATAAAAATAAGGAATACTTATCCGGAGAAAAATTGGCTTCCATGTTAAATATAAGCAGAAATTCCATATGGAAGGCCATAGAAAAACTAAAAAAATCCGGATATGAGATTGATAGTGTTCATGGCAAGGGATATAGGCTGATTTCAAATTCCGATATTTTGTCGGAGGCAATAATTTCCAAGAATACCGATACAACTGTTATGGTTTTTGATGAATTAAGTTCAACAAACGAGCATATTAAAAAAATCCCAGCTTCTGATTTACCTTTTGTGGTAATCGCCGATGGCCAAACTCAAGGAAAGGGAAGACTCGGCAGAGAATTTGTTTCCGCCAAGGGCAAAGGACTTTACATGTCTTATTCCTTTAAACCCAAGCTGGCCCAGGGGGATACTATGCTAATAACCTGTGGGGTGGCCAACTTAGTACGTGAAGCGATTCTTGAAACCTGCCATTTGGACACTAAATTAAAATGGGTTAACGATATTTATATGGATGGGAAAAAGCTTTGCGGAATTCTTACTGAAGGAGAGTTTAATTTGGAGACTCATTTATTTGACAGGATTATAATTGGCATAGGTTTAAATTGCTATCATTACGATGTTCCTTCGGACCTAAGGGAAAAGGTGGGCTTTATTAATGATTTTACCGGCGCCCATGTTTCAAGAAACGATTTGAGCATTAGCATTATAAACCGTTTAAATAACCTGCTTTATAACAAGGAAAGCTTGGATAACAAATCAATAATTGAAAAATATAAGGAAAATTGCTTTATGATAAATAAAGTAATTAAGCTAAGTACCTTTTCCGGCGAGCCCATCTCTGTATTGGTTCTTGATATTGGGGAAAAAGGAGAATTGGTTGTGGAATATTTAGAAGGTCCTAAAAAGGGCAAAAAAGAAAGTATAATAAGCGGAGAAATATTATTATGAAAACATATAACCTTACTTTAACAGCTTTATTTGCTACGATAACTGCAGTTTGCTCTTGGATTACCATACCTCTGCCCTTTACACCCGTACCAATAAATATGGCCACCTTTGCGGTAATTATTTCCGGCTTGGTGCTTGGCCCAAAATACGGAACAATTAGCCAATTATTATATATTTTTCTTGGCATGGTCGGGTTACCGGTTTTTAGCGGGTTCACTTCCGGCATAGGAATCATATTGGGCCCTACGGGGGGTTATTTAATCAGTTATATACTTATAGCTTTGATTGTTGGGGCTTCAAAGAATTTTAATATTATAATAGGCCTTATATTAGGAACCATGACTTGCTATTTCTTTGGAAGTATTTGGTTTATGGTTTTGACCGGATCTAACTTTACCACAACTATTGCTTTGTGCGTTATTCCTTTTATTTTGGGAGATACTTTAAAGCTTCTACTTGCATATTATTTGTTTAAAAAAATCCCCGGGAGGTATATAATTACAGAGTAATTTAACCGGGAGGTAAAAGTGAAAAATACATCAATCTTATTTAAAAGTATGCCTTTAACTGTATCTGGGCTTTCCCTAGGAATGGCATCCTTAGGGAACATTCTTTACGAATATAATTCAAACTTAAAGGTTGTTTTCTCGCTTATAGCATTACTTTTATTGCTTCTAATCAGCATGAAAATATTAATGTTTCCAAAAGAGATTAAACACGAATTGAACCTTCCTATGCCATCCTCTATGGCCCCCACCTATCCCTTGGCAATAATGATCATATCTCTACAAATAACTTCCTTTACAGGATATAAGCTAAATATAGTTTGGGCTTTGGCCTTCGCTATATATCTCATTTTATTAATCTGGTTTTCCTTTAAATTTTTAAATACTTTTAGACTCGACAATATTTATCTTCCGTATTTAATACCATATATTGGTTTGGCTATAGTTTCAATGACTGCCCATAAGTACAACATGCAAACATTGAGTATAATAACATTTTATTTAGCCTTATTTTTTACGGCAATTTTCCTTGTACCAATGTATTTAAGATATATCAAATATCCTGTAACAAACAGGTCTTTCAGGCCCTCTTTTACCATACTATCTGCTCCATTGGCAATAATTCTTGTATCTTATTTGGAAATAACCACAAAGGCAAATATTATAATTGTCACTTCATTACTCTTAATTTATTTGGCAACTTATATTATAGTTCTGGTTAAACTACCCGTCTTATTAAAAACGGAATTTTATCCAAGCATAGTGGCGTTTACTTTTCCCATGATAATAGTAATAAATGCAAGTAAGCTTTCATATGATTATTACGCTTCCTTAGGTCATGATATTACAATTTTAAAATATTTCTACACCTTCCAAACTTTATTGGCCCTGATTCTAACAATTTGGGTCACCATAAGGTTTATAAAAAACAGTTTTGAAGAAATACAAAAGGCGCGGAATTAATTCTGCGCCTTTGATTTTAGTATCTGCTTTTTTTCGTATATGTTGTATGAAGAAGTTCATGGGACTTGTGTCCTAAAGGCTTCCCTAGATACTCTTTATATATTTTCTTGATATATGGATTATCATGGGATTTTCTCATGGTCTTACCCTCATCTTCGGCATAAAGAGCTTTAATCCTTTTTAATCTTGTTTCATTATTTGTCATTCTAGGTTGGCCGCCTCCACTGATGCACCCACCCGGGCAAGCCATAACCTCTATGAAATGATATTGGCTTTCCCCTGATTTTATTTCATCCAATAAAACCGAAGCACCTTTAAGTCCGCTGGTAGCCGCTATCCTTAGTGTGACCCCATTTAGAAATCCCCATTCCGGTTTGGCATCCTTTATTGTGAATTCCGCCGATTTTATCATTTCCAAGCCTTGTATAGGTTTTACATGTAATTTTTCAAAGGGTAGTTCTTCTCCTGTAACAATTTCATAAACTGTACGTAGGGCTGCCTCCATAACCCCTCCCGGAGCACCAAAAATATCCGCTGCACCTGTGGATTCACCAAAAGGATTATCAAAATCCATATCAGGTAGGTTTTTAAAATCAACCCCCGCATCCTTAATCATCTTTCCAAGCTCCCTAGTCGTTATTACCGCATCCACATTGGGATATCCATTGTTTTCCATTTCCGGTCTTGTAATTTCGTATTTTTTTGCTGTACATGGCATAACAGAAACCACGAAAACATCTTTAGTTTCCATATCCTTTATCGGTGCAAAGTAACTTTTAACCAAGGCTCCTAACATCATATGGGGAGATTTGCATGAGGATAAATTCCCGAGCTGTTCAGGATAAAAATGTTCAATATAGTTTATCCACCCCGGGCTGCAGCTGGTTATCATAGGCAAAACAGGCTCTTCTTCCGGAACATTAAATCCCACCTTTTGCAGCTGCTCTTTAGTAATCTCTCCCTGCAGATAAAAAGCTTGTGTCAATCTTTTCAATAGTTCTGTGCCTTCCTCCATAATAGTCAAATCTGCCCCGAAATTAGTATCAAAGACATAATCAAAATTCATTTCCTTCAAGGCACTTACCATTTTACCCGTAACGCAATTACCCGGTTCATAACCAAACTCCTCTGAGATGGCGGCACGAATAGCGGGAGCAGTTTGAATAAAGACTTTTTTATTAGGGTCAATTAAAGCATCCCAAACCTTTTGGGTTTCATCCTTTTCCTTTAATGCATCTACAGGACACACCGCTACGCACTGTCCACAAAATGTACATGCAGAGGAGTTTAAAGGTAAATCTCCGGGACTAATAACTGTTGAAAAACCCCTGTACTGCGGATTGAGTATCCCCACACCTTGGATTTCATTGCATACGGTTACACATCTGCGGCAGAGAATGCATTTTGTGGCATCTCTTGAAATGGCAGGGGAGGAATCATCAATAAGCACCTTTGACCTTTCCCCTTCAAATCTCGATTCATCAATTTGAATCAATTCCCCTAATTTTTGCAGTTCACAACTTTGATTACGGGAGCATTTTAGACAATCCTTTGGGTGATCCGATAGCAATAGTTCAAATATTACTTTTCGGGCATCCCTAACTCTTTTGGAATTGGTGTGTACCACCATGCCTTCAGTTACAGGAGTAATACAAGACGCTTGAAGGTTTTTCTGTCCCTCCACTTCTACCACGCAAATTCTACATGAACCATATTTATGAACCCCTTCCAAATGACATAAGGTTGGTATTAAAATATTATTTTCCTTGGCAGCTTCCAGAATAGTCATCCCCGGATTTACAGAAATTTTCTTGTTATTTATTGTGAGATTCATCATTTTGTTCACCTCCTAAAGTCTGTGGCCTTCTGTCACATCTTAAACATCTCATCGACTCTGCAATGGCATTTAATCTATGAAAACCTAAACAAACCTCCTCAAAATTATCTTTTCTTTCATCTGCGCTAAGATATTCCATCTCGAAACGGTTATGCTCCATAACCTCAGCATCATCATAAACCTGAGGAATTTCAATATAGTCTCCTTTGTTTAATTCCCCATTTCCTCCAAGATATATGTCCATTGCAGACGCAGCCTTCTTTCCATCGGCAATTGCTGTAATTACCACATCCGAACCTCTTACTGCATCCCCACCTGAGAATACCCCGGGCATAGATGTCATTTGTGTATCTTTATCCACAACAATAGTACCGACTTTAGTGGCTTCCACTTCCTCCTTGTTTATAAAAGGAAGATCCGAATACTGACTTACTGCTATTATTATAAAATCTACATCCATCTCATATTCTGAACCCTCTATATCCACAGGTTTTTTTCTACCGTCCTTATCAAATCCGGATAATTCCATTTTTATGCATTTAATTCTATTAACGCGATCCTTACCCAATAAAGCCACCGGCCTTACAAGTTCATGGATAATAATGCCCTCTTCTATAGCCTCTTTAATTTCCGATTCGTCAGCGGGCATATCTTCTGAAGTTCTTCTGTATAGAATATGTACCTCTTCGGCTCCCTTTCTTACCGCCACTCTAGCTGCATCAAAGGCAGTGCTGCCTCCTCCTATAATGGCAACCTTTCCTCCTATATCTATTTCCTTGCCCAGATTTATATCTTTCAAAAAGTCAAAGCCATGATAAACGCCGGGAAGGTTTTCACCTTCAATTTCTATTTTTTTCGAAAACTGTGCTCCTGTAGAAATATACAGTGCATCATAAGTCCTCCTCAATTCATCAAAGGTTAAATCTTTTCCAACTTCGACATCTGTGATTATCTTTACCCCAACTTGTTTTATTGTGTCAATTTCTTTACTTAATATCTCCTTTGGAAGACGATATTCCGGTATACCATAAACCAAAACTCCTCCTGCAACAGGCTTTGCCTCGTAGGCTGTAACATCATAACCTAATCTGGCTAAATAATAAGCGCATGTTAAACCTGAAATCCCGGCACCGACAATGCCTATGGATTTATTCTTTTTAGGAAACACCAGATCAACAAAAGGCTCATTGCTTTTAAACATTTCATCTGCCACATAGCGTTTTAATGCTGAGATTGCAATAGGTTCATCCATCTGCCCTCTTCTACATTTGCTTTCACAAGGATGAGTACAAACCCTGCCACATACAGATGGGAAAGGATTTTCTTGTCTTATTAAGTTATATGCATCCTTTATCCTACCGGCTGCTATGAGGGCAAGATACCCTGGGACATTAACATTAGCGGGACAGGCATTTTCACAAGGAGATATGAACAGCTCCGAGCAAACCCCTGCTCTGCAATACTTATATCTTATATGTTCATCATATTCTTCTCTAAAGTATTTTATAGTGCTAAGAACCGGATTAGGAGCAGTCTGTCCAAGACCGCAAAGAGCTGTGTCTTTTATTGTGTTTCCCAATTCTACAAGAAGCTCTACATCTCCTTCCTTTCCCTCTCCTTTTGTTATTCGCTCTAGTATTTCCAGCATTCTTTTTGTACCCAGTCGACATGGTACACATTTACCACAGGATTCATCTTGTATAAATTCCATGAAGAATTTTGCCATATCCACCATACAAGTATCTTCATCCATACTTATCAATCCTCCGGAACCCATTATTGCCCCCAGTTCTACCAGAGAATCATAATCAACAGGAGTATTAAGATATTCCTTTGTTAAACAGCCACCGGAAGGACCTCCTGTTTGCGCCACTTTGAACTTTTTACCTTTAGGGATACCCCCTCCTATATCAAATATTATTTCCCCCAAGGTAACTCCCATGGGAACTTCAATCAATCCGGTATTTTTAATATCCCCCGTGAGAGAAAACACCTTGGTTCCCGTGCTTTTTTCCGTTCCAACCCCGGCGAACGCTTTCGCTCCTTCGCGAATAATAATCGGAACATTTCCCAAAGTTTCTACATTATTAATGACTGTAGGCTTTTTATATATCCCTTCATCGCTGGGATAAGGTGGTTTTTGGTTAGGCTCTCCCCTGCGACCTTCGACGGAGTTAATTAATGCAGTTTCTTCGCCGCACACAAAAGCCCCTGCGCCTATTCTGATTTCTATATCAAAATCAAATCCGCTGTTAAAAATATTCTTGCCTAAAACATTTCTTTCTCTGGCATTTTCTATGGCAATTTGAAGGCCTTCCACCGCCAAAGGATATTCTGCTCTAACATAAACATACCCTTGACTGGCTCCGATTGCATAGCCACCAATAGCCATGCCTTCAATTATTGCATGGGGATTTCCCTCCAAAAGGCTCCTGTCCATAAAGGCTCCGGGATCACCTTCATCAGCATTACAAACTATATACTTCTGGTCACTTGGATTTTTTGATGCCAACGACCATTTTACTCCGGTGGGAAAACCTCCTCCGCCTCTGCCCCTAAGACCTGACTTTTTGATTTCGTCTATAACCTGCTCCGGCTTCAACTCGGTTAAGGCTTTAGCCAAGGCATAATAACCATCGTGATAAATAAATTCATCCATTGACCTATAACTGATCATTCCGCAGTCTCTTAAAACCTTTTTGTTTTGTCCTTTAAAAAACGGAATGTCTTTCATCTGAGGTATTATCCTTCCGCTTTCCTTGTCCTCGTAGCATAATTCCTCTACAATTCTATTGTTTAGCAAATGCTCATTTACTATTTTTTTCATATCTTCCGGTTTAAGCTTGCAGTAAAAGACTCCGTCCGGCAGAACCGTCATTCTAGGACCAACTTCACAAATTCCTATACAACCGGTTAAACAAAGTTTGGTGGATGATGTGAGCCCCGCTTCCTCAAGCTCTAAAATTAAAGCATCCCTCACTTCTTCACAGTTTGAAGATACACACCCCGAGCCTGAACAAAACAAAAGGGTTCTGTCATATTTATCAGAGTCTTCCTTAAATTGCTTCTTGATACTATCTAAGTCAGAAGTATTTAAAATATTTTCATTTATACTCATTATATATACCCCCTATTTATACTGTTTTAGTATTTGCTGAAGTTTATTGGGATTAACACGCTTATACACTTTATCATTAATTCTTACGGCAGGAGCTAATCCACAAGCCCCCATACATCTAACGACTTCCAATGTAAATTTCATATCCTCCGTAGTTTCACCCACATCAATACACAGTATTTCTTTGAGCTTCTCCATAATCTTTTTCCCACCTCTAACATAGCAAGCCGTCCCTAGGCAAACACTTATTATGTATTCACCCTTAGGTTCTACAGAGAAAAAAGAATAAAAGGTTACAACCCCACTTACCTTTGATATAGGCAAATCCATTTTTTCAGCAATAAAATTTTGTACATCATTTGGCAGGCAACCAAAAATTACTTGTGCTATATGCAAAATCTGAATTAAATTACTTTCTTTTTTATTATAGTCATTAATTACTTCATCAAGTAATGCATACTTCTCCACTTCTGTCATTTCCTTGCAACAATTCTTATTATAAACTTTAGCCATACCGCCACCTCCGTTTCATCTGTTATTATTTTAACACTTTGTGTCATTTGCGTCAATGTTTTAACAATTCAGTCTCTTAATATAACAGTTTTTTGAAACTAAAAAACACCCGGAAATGTCACATCTAAGATGTACCGGGTGCTTTTTAAATATTTGGTTTTTTAGAATGCGGGTAATACCGACCCCTTATACTCTTCTTCAATAAATTCTTTAACACTTTCGCTGGTCAAAGCGGAGTACAGTACCTTAACATAATCTTCATTTTCATTACCGTTTTTTACCACCAAAATATTTGCGAATTCTTCTGCAGCTTCAGAATCTGCAGCTTCAAATGCAATGGCATCGTCAGATGTTAGCCCTGCATCTATGGCATAATTACCGTTTATAACCGCCAATGCCAAATCCGGAAGACTTCTTGGTATAATGGCAGCTTCAAGCTCTACTATTTCTATATCATAGGGATTATCAATTATGTCTATTTTTGTAGCCTGTAATCCCACACCATCTTTTAACCTTATTACCCCTTCTGCTTGTAACAGCTGTAACGCTCTGGCTTCATTGGTAGTGTCATTGGGAACTCCGATTTTATCACCTTTTTCCAAATCGGCTATTTCTGTTTTTGATCCCACATATATGCCAAGGGGTTCATAATGAACCGCACCTACAGAAATCAAGTCCGTACCATTTTTTTCGTTGAAATCCGTCAAATAAGGTAGATGCTGAAAGAAATTGGCGTCTAGTTCCCCCTCGTCTACGGAAGTATTAGGTAAAATATAGTCTTGGAATTCTACTATCTCCAAAGTATATCCCTGCTCCTCCACAGCATCCGAAATATAGTTAAGTATTTCTGCATGGGGAGAAGGAGTGGCCCCAACCTTTATAACTCTACCTTCTTCTTCAGAGCTTTCATTTCCGCATCCTACTAATAATAAGGCAGATAGAGCAACAACTGCTAAAACTGTTAAAATATTCTTTTTCATAATTTATACCTCTCATAATCTATTATCTAATTTTCTTGAAAATCTCATTCCAAATTCCTGCAAAATTTGTACAACTATTACTAATATGGCCACGGCCATCCACATGATTTCGGCTTCATAATGATACAGTCCATACTTAATCGCTATATCACCTAAGCCGCCACCTCCTATAATTCCCGCCATTGCCGAATAACCCAATATGGTTATTGTTGAAAGCGCCATTCCTACTATCAAAGCAGGCTTTGATTCACTTAGCATCACCTTAACAATTATTGTCATATTGCTAGCTCCCATTGATTGGGCCGCTTCAATAACTCCTGCATCAACTTCTTTAATTGATGATTCAACCATCCTAGCAATAAATGGGGCTGCTGCAACTATAAGTACAAATATGGTTGCGTTTGTACCAATAGACGTACCCACAACTATTCTTGTTAACGGTATCATTGCAATTAATAAAATAAGAAATGGTATTGATCTAACAACATTAACTAAAAGTCCAACCATATTATGAACTAAAGGCATAGGGTGTATACCTCCATCTTCAGTCACTACTAAAGTTACTCCTAGGGGTAATCCTATAACATAAGCTATTAACGTAGATACCAAAGTCATAAAAACTGTATCCCAAAGTCCTTGTAAAAATAGTTCTGTCATTATTCCACCTCCTTAATTTCTTCAAAAGCCACATTGTGTTCTATCAGATATTCCAATTGTTTGTTTCTAATACCTTCTTCTTTGGCCAGTTCTAAAACCATCTGTCCTTTATTTACACCTTCAACATTTTGAATATTTGCATATATTATATTCACCGGAGATTTAGATGATATAACCATATTAGATATTATAGGTTCATATGATGTAGTACCATCAAATACCAATCTGACAAGGTTTTCTCCTTCTAATCCACCGGTTTTTTCTTGATCAGGAAACACCAACTTCTTAGCAGCTTTAGTTTTAGGCTTAGTAAATATTTCATTTACCCTTCCCTCTTCAGCGATTTCACCGGCTTCGATTATTGCCACCTTATCACAAACTTGCTCTATTACACTCATCTCGTGAGTGATTATAACTATGGTTATGCCGAAGTCTTTATTAATATCCTTAAGAAGCTTTAAGATGGATCTTGTGGTTTTAGGATCTAGTGCACTGGTAGCCTCGTCACAGAGAAGCACCTTAGGGTTATTTGCCAACGCTCTTGCTATTGCAACCCTCTGCTTTTGTCCTCCTGAAAGTTGGGAAGGATATGAAGCCATTCTGTCATCCAACTCTACAAGTTCTAGTAATTCCTTTGCCCTCTTGATCGCGTCTTGTTTGCTCATTCCGGCAATTTCAAGTGGGAAACATACATTTTGCAATGCCGTTCTTTGCATCAATAGGTTGAACTGTTGAAATATCATTGCTATTTCCCTTCTCCTAAAGTTTAATTCTTTCTTTTTCAGCGTTGTTAAAGCCTCTCCGTTAAAGATTACCTTACCTTCTGTAGGCATTTCCAGTAAGTTTATACATCTGACAAGCGTACTTTTACCCGCTCCGCTAAGTCCTATGATTCCATATATTTCACCTTCCTTTATATCAAGGTTAATGTTATCTAGTGCTCTTATTTTACCGCCTTTGGTGGTAAAATCTTTGGTAACACCCTTTAGACTAATTATTGTTTTATTCTCAGCCATTTCTCTCCTTTCATCTTCTAGAGTAAATAAAAAAGGCAGGTCACTAACGACCTGCCTTGTCCCCTTTAATACATGAAAACCTCTATAGATTTTCTCAACAGCATTCTGTTAGATTAAATACCTACATTCGATTTTGGCGCTGCACATGCACATGCCCATCATATTCATTTCCATCATCATAGATTTTATGTACATAGCGACTCCTTTCAAAGTATTTAATCTTAAGTTGAATACATATTAACAGCAATTTTGTGTTATGTCAACAAAATATTATTATATTTTCAATATTTTTTATTATATTTCCTCATATTCCACCGGTTTACCATTAACTAAATGCACTTTATAACCCCTTCCCGGCTTCGGCATCCAATCCCACATATTTTTAGTTTCATCGGGAAAGAGTCTGTCCAAACTAGCGGTAATTACCCCTCCGTGACTTATAACAATGGAAGCAAAAACATCATTTTTTAAATGACTGTCCAACAATGTTTCAAGGCCTTGATAAACCCTCATGGCAAATATTTTTTTACTTTCTCCTTTTGGAAAGATATAATCTATATCATTGTTATATGCAAATCTGTTAAAGGCATCATCATCCTTTAGATCATCATAGGTTTTGCATTCATATTCACCGAAATTCATTTCTTTAAATTCCGGTATTACTTTATGCTCCACCTCACCGTAAAGCAAATTTAATGTCTGTTCTGTTCTGGTCATGCCGCTTGTAAAGTATTGGGCTCTCTCAAAATGAGGGTATATACCCTCCTCCTTTAGCCTATTAAGCTCTTCTATTCCTTCTTTAACCAGAGGTATATCTACGCTTCCGTAAAACCATTTTTTTTGATTCCCCTCGGTTATTCCATGTCTAATAAAAAAAATATATGACTTCATCACTACCCCTTTAACTTATCGGGAATACCGCAAAATATTCTTACAACTTCTTGCGACTCTTTCCCTAGCATGAGCATGGTTCTTCCCACCATCTCTCTCCAATCTCTTTCTAATCTTACCATAGAAACCACGCCCTGGGAAATATCGTCACAAATTATGATTTTATCTTTCAATTCTTCTTTATGACTTTCTAAAATCGTCTTTGCCTCAACCTTGTTTTCCGCACAAGCATAAACAAACTCCTCCAGATTATCAATTATTTTTTTTGAAAAATCAATTTCCATGGAATCGCTTTTACAAGTATATACATCCTCTTTGTTTATTTTATATGTTTCCAATGCGTAATCGAGCTTTCCTTGGAAAGCACCTCCAAATATTAATCTCATTCTCTTCTCCTATATAAATATTAACAGAACCACCGCTGCCAATTCAGATACAACGATGGACATACCGGCTATATCTCCCGAATATCCACCCAACTGCAACTTTCCGTAAACGGATGTTAAAATTCCTGCGATGGCAGTAGTACCAAACACCATTAAGATTTCCATAACCTCTTCCGTTAACATTATTGCAATTGCCAAAAACACTGTCATCTGAATTATTACATATATCTTCTCAGCTATTTTTTTATCTTTTTGGTACTCCCCGGCAAATTGACTATGGCCGATGGGTTTTAATGACATGACACAAACAGCAGCCATACCTCTGCTGGCTATTGGGATTATAAAAAAACTCCAGCTATTTGCATATAAGCCTCCGCTGACAAATGCCGTGTACATGCACAAAACCAGCATAACCAATGATATCACCGCAAAAGCTCCAACCCTTGAATCCTTTAAAATCCTTTGTCTTTCCTCTAAAGATCTTCTGGACATAATCGCATCAGTGCAATCCATAAAACCGTCAAGGTGAAAAAATCCCGAAACCCTATAGGGATAGAGCATCATGAGGAATGCGGCAAATATTACAGGCATATCTATTTTAATTATAACAGCTAACAAAAGCATCCATAAAGCTCCTATTATTGCCCCTATGGAGGGCAGCAGGGCTACCATGAGTCCTTTTGCATTATCGTCCCACTTCCTATAAGGACACGGCAGGGCTAAATAATTGCTCCAAGCCATAAAAAATCCCGTTAATAATTTCATTTCAAACTCCTATTTGTGGACTTTGGTAAATCCATAAGCCACTTCTATTACTCTATCACAAGATTTAGCCAAGGTTTTATCAAGTAACGCTAGGCCTTCTCTGTATTTATCTGTTAAATCATCAAATCTATTGCAGTCAGAATAAAGATAATCGGAAACAAAAACTGTATTTTTAGATATTTTACAAAATTTCTCCAGCTCTTTGGCTATCTTTTCAGCAGCCCCTAGACATGGTTCCTTATCAACGGGAAACATTTCATTCATAAGTAATGCTGTTACACTGTCAAACAGAAAAACTCCTTTTCTGTCAGCCTTCTGAAAAACATCTAATATATTTATAGGCTGCTCTATAGTTGTATAACCCCAACCATCCCTTTCTCTTATATGTCTCTCTATTCTGATATGATCCTCTTCATCTATGGGAATCATAGTGGCTATATAATATAAAGGCAAACCACCATTTTCTGCCATTTCCTTGGTCAAGTGTTGGGCATGATATGATTTACCGTTCTTGCATCCACCGCTTATAAAACAATTCACTATACGGCTCCCTTCTAAAACAAATTTTTTTCTCGAATTTCTTCAAGGTATCCACCATCTATGCTGGCTTCCTCTAATGTCCACATCAAATTCATGGTTCCTGTGGCAGCTTCTATGATTTTAAATGCTATAGGACAGCCGCTACCTTCTCCCAATCTCATTCCTAAGCTAAACATAGGCTTCATATTCAGCTCGTTCATCGCTTTCATATAACCTATTTCATAAGATTTATGGGAAGCAAACATAAAATCCGTGACCCCGGGATATATTTTCTTGGCAAGCAAGGCTGCATTAGCAGATATAAATCCATCAATTACAACAGGTATCCTATATATGGCCGCACCTAAAAAGGCACCCACCATGGCAGAAATATCATATCCTCCCACCGAAGCTATTATCCCTATTATATCATTTTTATCTAAATCCTTTGTGGATTCTTCAACTACCTTGACTTTTTTGTTAAGTCCCTCATCATCAAGGCCGCCGCCTCTACCCACTATGTCCTTTGCCGGTAAATCGGTAAGGGCAGCCAAAACACATGAGCTAGTGGTTGTGTTACCTATCCCCATCTCTCCAACACCAAAAAGCTGAATGTCGCATTCCTTTAAGGCTTTTACTGCCTCTATGCCCGTCATTATGCCCCTAAGTGCGTCATCTCTGGTCATTGCTGCTTCCTTATATAGATTCTTTGTTCCCTTGCCTAGGCTTCGATTTACTATTTTTCTCGGTATTTTTTTTGTACCGTCTTTTTCTTCGCACATATCATATGTGTAAAGCTCTTTAGGTATTTCCATGGCAACCCCCATATCGATTACCATTAAATCAAATCCAAAATATTCAGCCATAGAAGACACTCCGGTAATTCTTCTGGTAAAATTAATTGTTTGAGCTAAGGTAACCTGCTGCGGAGCAGAAGCTACCCCCTCCTCACAAACACCATTATCTGCCGACATTACCAATACCGCTTGTTTTTTTACATCATTTTTAATTTTTCCTGTTATCCCTGCCAATCTAATGGATATCTCTTCCAAATATCCCAAGCTTCCCGGAGGTTTGGCTAAATAACTCTGCCTATCGGCTGCTTCTTTCATGGCAATTTCATCTAAAGGCTTTATTGATTCCAATAATCCCATTAAATCTTTTTCGGTTTTTATCATATATATTCCTCCTCAATAAGCCAGTTGACACTGTCTATGCAATTCATGCTCTCAATAGCATAAGTGACTTCGCTTTCACAATAATCATCTATGCAACGAAACACTTCTTTATAATCTATGTCGCCATCCCCCAAAGGAAGATGCCTGTCTTTTTTCCCGTAATTGTTATGAATGTGAAAGTGTTTAATTCTACTACCCAGCATTTTTATCCAGTCATATACGCTGTAATCTCCGCCAATGGCATTGGCATGGCCAACATCAAAGCAAATACCTATTCTTTCATCGTTAATGCTATCTACTATTTCTTTAAGGGCCATGGGACTTTTATCAAATACATTTTCAATCATTATATTAAAATCTCCGGGTTTATTTGCCATAAACTCTTGCCAAAAATCGGCAGATTTTTCTATATGCCAGCTATCATAATACATTTCGGTTATTAATCCGGTATGCACTACCATCCTATGGGCACCCGCTTTTAATGTAAACTCGGCAGCCGAATCCAATCTATCCATACCGGCCTTCACAAGTTTTCTGTCTATCCCCATGGGGATTATCTCGGTAAAAGGTCCGTGTATTATGAATCTGTCTTCACATTCTGATAGCTTTATATCATTAATAAGGTTATCCATAGTCTTATCATCATCTAAGTTTTCGGTGATGCATATATGATTAGACTCCATACCTAAATTGTGTTTTTTTATTGTCTCCAAAGCTTTATCCGCATATGTTGCTATATACAATCTTTCTCTAATATTCATATCTCCAACCTTTCTAGACAATTCTAACACAAGGTTAATGGGAAATAAAGGGAATTATTTGCCTTGAATATTCATACCTTTCTGTTATAATTATATAGGCGGCATACATAATATGTAAATATTACAAGGCAGCATAAATAATTTCATAATATCACCAATTGATTAATGATAAACTTACATATATATTAATACTGAAATTAATAAATTAAGAAAGGTAAAATTATTATGAGTAAAAAAATGCGTGGTAACATCCTTCTCCTAATAACCGCATTGGTTTGGGGTATAGCATTTGTTGCACAACGTTCAAGTATGGACTATATCGGTCCATTCACCTTCAGTGGAATACGTCTTATTATAGCGAGTGTTGTTTTAATACCTGTTATGAAGTTTTTTTCACCTGACCCTTTGTTAAAGGAGGATGGTTCGAAAAAAACCGAAAGCGAGCTGATGGTTGACAAGAAAAACCTTATAATAGGAGGAATTGCTTGCGGATTTGCTCTGTTTATTGCCACCTCCCTACAGCAAATAGGAATACAATACACCACCGCCGGCAAGGCGGGGTTCATAACTGCCCTTTATGTAGTTTTTGTTCCAATAATCGGAAGTCTGTTTTTACATAAAAAAATCAGAAAGCTGATATGGCTTTGTGTACTACTGGCTGCGGTGGGACTATACCTACTGAGTATGACCGGTGACAGATTCTTTTTGGCAAAGGGAGACGCATTAATGCTTCTTTGTGCCATAGCATTTGCAGGCCATATTTTGACAATAGATCATTTTTCGCCTTTGGCAGACGGCATCAAACTATCATCCATACAATTCTTTGTTTCCGGTGTTTTGGCGCTGATTTGTATGGTTATTTTTGAAGAGCCAAACTTAGCCTCAATATGGGACGCTATAATCCCAATTCTTTATGCAGGTATATTATCCGCAGGCGTTGGTTATACATTGCAAATCATTGCCCAAAAGGACACGGACCCTACAATAGCATCATTAATTCTTAGTTTGGAATCGGTATTCGCTGTTATCGCAGGAGTGTTGATACTAAGGGAAGGCTTATCGGTAAGGGAATTTACAGGATGTTTAATAATGTTTGTGGCAATAGTATTAGCCCAAATGCCAACTAAAGAAGAGCGACTTATGGCAAAGGAAAGAAAAGCAAAATAGTTAATTTAAGATGGGCATTTTGCCCATCTATTTTTTTATGGAGGTTTCAATGATATTATCAGAAATTCTTTCGCTTCATGTTTTTAATAATTTCAAAAGCTTAAACAGTTTAAAGGGATTAAGTAACCAGGTAACGGGAACTGCCATATTTGATTGGGAAAACAGAGAAGATGTGGAAAGAACCTTTAATGAGGGCGAATTCGTTTTAACAACTTTAACCAGACTAAAGGATGATAATTACAGTGATTCTGTTTTAGATTCCCTTTATTCGGTTTTCGATCAAAAGGTTTCAGCCTTTGCCATAAAAAAAACATTTGAATTTAATCTTCCGGAGGAGCTTATTGATTATGCTACGAAAAAGAACATCCCTATATTTGTATTTGAAACAACATATATTGATGACATAATATATGTTATCAAGAATGCTCTTATAACTGACTCTTTAAATAATATTCAATTGCAAAAATTAAATGAAATTTTAGAAAAAGATGATGAAGCCGAAGCGAAGGATCTTGTCTATGGTATAAATAAATACTTTAGCGAAAATCTCATATTCATATCTACAGATATAGATAAGGATTTTGAAACCGTAAAGGGTAAAATTATTTTGATTCTAAAAAATACAGATTTAATTTACACTCTGATAACAGGACTAAAAAACTTTTTCATAATCATAACCTATCCAAAAAATCATATGAATAAAGCCGTCACCGCCGTAAACGAACTTTACTCCGTCATTGGGAAAAGTGCAGGATGCAGCAGCTATAAAGGAAATATTAATAACTTCAAAACGGCAATTTGGGAAAGTGTTTATTCCCAAATGATTTCAAGATATACATATAAAAACCCGATAAGATATGATGATCTATCCGGAGAGAAGCTCCTCTTCCCCATAGTTTTTTCAAAATATGGGTTGGAGTATCATAAATATGTGGAAGATATTTTTAAATCCCATGACGAAGAATATTCTTCTGATTTTAAAAAGACCCTTATAGCCTATATTAATAACAATGGCAATATTAATGAAACGGCAAATCAGTTATATCAACACTCAAATACTATAAGGTATAGGATTAAAAAAATCCAAAGTTTATTGAACATTAATGATTCCTATGAAGCCCATTATATGATGTATACATATTCAAAACTAGATTATTTCTATGACGAGCTTTCAGATTATGAACTTAATATTACATTAAAAAATTAGCTGTGCAATTGCACAGCTAATAAACTATTTCTCATATGCCTTTATAAAAAGTTCATAAAAAATGCTTTCATTCACCTCCCTTGGGTTATCCGGAGTTGATACATTTTTTTCTGCGGCTTTTGCCAAATCTCGAAAATCCTTCTTGTCTATTATTCCATAGGTTTTCATTTTAGGAATATTCACATCTTCGCATAGTTTCTCTAATTCCGATACACAAGCATATGCAGCTTCTTCCACGCTCATTTCCTGAACATTTACGCCTAAGGCTTTAGAAACATTCGCATATTTTTCAAAATCGGCGGTCACATTATACTCTGTAACCGTTGGCAATATCATGGCGTTTGCTACACCATGGGGTATATCATATCTTCCCCCTAAGGCTTCTGCCATGCAATGCACTCCTGCCGTATCAGAAAATCCAAAAGCTAATCCCGCTATAGTGCTTCCCAGCATCATATTAGAGCAGTTTTCAATGTTCGGACTACTAACTGCAGCTCTTAGATTTTTAGCGATTAATTCAATGGCGTATAGGGCAAAAGCATCCGTATGGGGAGTTGCTATTTTACAGGTGTAAGCCTCCACGGCATGAGTCATAGCATCAATTCCGCAAGCAGCCATAATTGTTGAAGGAAGTTTTAATATTGTATTTGGATCAATTAATGCCACTTTAGGCGCAACTCTGTTATCGAATACATTTAGTTTTTCGCCTTTCATGGTATCCGTTATAACGGAAAACGGAGTAACCTCGCTACCGGTTCCCGCTGTGGTTGGTATCGCTATCAACGGAACAATATCCCTTTCCAATAAATCCGTTCCGCACCAATCCTTAATATCCCCTCCATGGGTTAAAAGAACACCTATAGCCTTGGCCGTGTCCATGGAACTTCCTCCGCCAACTGCTATTACCGAATCGATGTTTTTATCTTTAACCAACTCGTATCCTTTTTGTACTTGATAATCCCTCGGGTTTGGCACAACATCATCAAATATAATATACTTTATGTTTTCCGTGTTTAATGAATCAATTACGGGCTCAACAAGACCTGCGTTAATAACACCTTTATCTGCAACTATCAGTACATTTTTGCTGTTCAATATCCTAGCTTCTTTTCCGGTCCTCCCAATTATGCCTTCTCCAAATTCAATTCTTGTGGGAAATGAAATCGAATAATTTTTAAGTGTCATATCATATCCCCTTATTTCTTAATTGTTTTATAAAAATCTTCCAATGCTTGTGTTACCCTATCTATCTCGCTTTGCAAAGTATATGGGGCTAATCCGATTCGAAGAAGTCCACCGGTTTCTTCCAGTTTTAAAACATTATTGATTGTCTCAATGGCATAGAAATCCCCATCCCAAACAAAAAGTCCTCTGTCTCCGAAGAACACCCCTATATCATGGGTATGCACCCCGTCGATGGTAAAGGATACAGTTGAGGTTCTTGGTTCCCCTTCTGCAACTCCATATAATTTAAGTCCAGGGAATTCCCTAAATTTATTCCTGAGTTGAACTGCTAATCCTTCTTCATATTCGTCTATAGCCATCATGGCTGCAACTACATTTCTTCTTCTTCCTGTTAGTCCTTTTAATTCATCTTCAAAATACTGGGCATGTCTTTCCCCTATATCCGCTATAAATTCCACCGCTTCAGCTGCTCCCATGATTGTTTCTGCATCCGGAGTTCCCGTCTCAAATTTATGAGGGGTTTCTCCATTATCATAAGCCATAACTCTTATGCTTTTAACATCATCGGCTATTTCTTTCTTTATATACATAACTCCCACATGTGGACCAAAGAATTTATATGCTGAGCAAAGCAAAAAGTCCGTATCAATTGCCTTGACATCTATTGGCTTATGAGGAGCATAATGGACCGCATCAACAACAGTTAACGCTCCGAATTTATGGGCTTCATCGATGTATTTCTTTACATCAGTTATAGTGCCGCATGAATTTGCCGCCCAATTGATAGCCAAAACTTTAGTTTTATTTGATAGTTTTGACTTGAAATCCTCCCAGTTTAATGTAATATCTTCAGTGTTTATTTTTACGCTTTTTACAACAATTCCAAAATCCTCCAGTGTTCTCCAAGGGGACCTATTACCTTCATGATCTATATCTGTTATCAGAACTTCATCTCCGGGTTTCATTGTCCTTACTAAACCCAATGCCAGTTTAAAGTTATTTGAAGAAGTGTTCTCACCAAAAGCCACCTCATCGGCACCACAGTTAAAGAAATCTCCATAGACCTCCTTAGCATGATGAATCATGGCATCACTTTCCCTGGAAGTTGCAAAAGCACCATCACAATTAGCATTGTGATAATATAGATAATCGTTGACTTTTTCAACAACCCTCTTGGGAACTTGAGTTCCCCCCGGTCCGTCTAAATAAGCTGCGGGGTAGCCGTTAACCGTCCTGGACATTGCCGGGAATTGATCCCTTACATAATCAACATCAAATTTAAAGTTTTTCATAGTAACCTCCCATATTAATAATTCTTAATTTAATGATACACCCTATTAAAAACCCTTGCAATTGGCGGGGTTTACAATTATTCCCGGTCTATATTGTAATTATTACATACCAAATTCTATTGCAAATATTAATGGCCTTCTGTTATAATGGGCGAAATATACTAAGGATGGTGAATTATGTCTAGGAAAACAAGGGGTAATATTTTTCTTTTTATTACAGCTTTTATTTGGGGGTCGGCTTTTGTTGCTCAAAGAACGGGAATGGAATATATTGGTCCATTTACCTTTTCAGCCGTCAGGTTTTTAATTGCCAGTTTAACTTTGTTACCGGTAATTTTTGTTTTTTCACCAAAGCAGAATTCATCTGTAAGTAAAACTCCGGGCGAAAGCAAGTCTCTTTTAAAGGGTGGTATAATATGCGGAGTTATTTTGTTTGTAGGCGCGATACTTCAGCAAATAGGATTGCAATATACTACCGCAGGAAAAACAGGGTTTATAACCGCCTTGTATGTAGTTTTGGTCCCTATTATGGGAAGTCTCTTTTTCCACAAAAAAGTGTCAAAGCTCATTTGGTTTTGTGCATTTTTGGCTGCCATGGGATTATATTTTCTATGTATTCCTGCCCATGGATTTAGTATAGCCAAGGGAGATACATTTGTTTTTATATGTGCCTTTGCCTTTGCCATACATATTTTGGTTATAGATTATTTCTCCCCCAAGGTGGATGGTATAAAAATGTCTGCTATACAATTTCTCACCGCAGGTATTTTTTCCACATTTTTTATGTTCTTACTGGAGAATCCGGATATTAAATCAATATTGGCAAGCGCAATTCCAATTCTATATGCAGCGGTTTTATCTGCCGGCATAGGTTTTACTTTACAAATAATAGCCCAAAAGGATACGGACCCTACTGTGGCATCACTAATATTATGTTTGGAATCTGTGTTCGCAGTTTTGGCGGGAGCCATCATATTAAGTGAAACTATGTCTTTGAGAGAAATCATAGGATGTGTTATAATGTTTGTAGCTATTACATTGGCTCAGATGCCAACCAAGGAAACTATTAAAAAAGCAGTTTAGTGAAAGGAAAAAATTATGGTAACTAGAGAAAATGCATTTGAATTATTAAAAAAATACAACAAAGAAGATTTTCATATTTTACATGGCGAAACAGTTGAAGGGGTTATGCGATACTTTGCCGAGGCAAAGGGATATGATCCTGATTTTTGGGGAATGGTGGGTTTACTCCACGATGTTGATTTCGAAATGTGGCCAAATGAACATTGCAAAAAAGCTCCGGAATTGCTTAAAGAAATCGAAGCTCCCGAGGAAATGGTACATGCTATTGTTTCCCATGGTTATGGATTATGTTCAGATATTAAGCCGGAACACGAAATGGAAAAAATTCTGTTTGCCACAGATGAATTGACCGGTTTAATTGGTGCCGCCGCCCTTATGAGGCCTTCAAAAAGTTGCAAGGATATGGAATTAAAATCTTTAAAGAAAAAGTTTAAGGATAAAAAATTTGCAGCAGGTTGTGACAGAGATGTTATCAAGCAGGGCGCAGAAATGTTGGGCATGGAACTGGATGAATTGATGCAAAAAACCCTTGATGCGATGAAATCTTTACCTAATTCATAATTAAACGGGCTCTGCCCGTTTTTTTTCATTATTTTTGTTGACAAACATGGTAAAAAGTAATAAACTGTTATAGCACTATGTGCAGGGCAGGATGGTTAACGTCCGAAAAGCCCAAAGCTAAATTAATTAGTATGCCGAACCAGATTAACATCCTAGTAGGCAGGACCGAAAACAATCATTGATTTTAGTAGGTAGAAAGGGAAAAAAATGAAATCATTTATTGCAAAACCTGCAGAAGTAGAACGTAAGTGGTACGTTATTGATGCAGATGGCAAAACCTTAGGTAGATTAGCTTCAGAAGTAGCTTCTATCTTAAGGGGTAAGAAAAAACCGATTTACACACCACATGTTGACTGCGGAGATTATGTAATAGTAATAAACGCAGAAAAAGTAGCTGTAACCGGCAAAAAAAGAAAAGAAAAGATTTATAAGAGACATACTGGTTATCCGGGCGGTCTAAGAGAAGTTAATTTTGAAACATTGCAAGCCAAGAAGCCTGAAGAAATTATTCTTCACGCTGTAAAGGGAATGATGCCAAACGGAAAGCTGGGCAGACAGATGTTTAAGAAATTAAAAGTTTATGCTGGCAATGAGCATCCTCATACTGCTCAAAATCCAGAAGTATGGAATTTCTAGAAAGGGGGAATAACTTATGGCAAAACTACAATATCAAGGTACTGGTAGAAGAAAATCATCGGTTGCAAGAGTTAGATTACTCCCTGGAACCGGAAAGATTACCATCAATAAAAAGGATTTAGACGAATATTTTGGAATGGATATCGTTAAGAGAGAGGTAATTAGACCTTTCACTGTAACCGGCACAGAAGGTAATTACGATGTGATTGCCACTGTAAAGGGCGGCGGTTTCACAGGCCAGGCAGGAGCTTTAAGACATGGTATTTCTAGAGCTTTATGCGTTGCAGATAAAGAAGCATACAGACCTTCTTTAAAGGCAGCAGGTTTCTTAACAAGAGACCCTAGAATGAAGGAAAGAAAGAAATACGGTCTTAAAAAAGCAAGAAGAGCAAGCCAATTCTCAAAACGTTAATCAAAAAATCGCAATACAAAACTCCCATTACGGGAGTTTTTATTTTGTCATCTAATGGTTGGTAAATTAATGATAATTGGTAGGTTACTTTTCTTTATATAAATGTTATATTGTCCTTACGTAACTAAAAGGAGAAAATATATGCAACATTTTATACAAGGTTTTTTAGTGGGGCTGGCATACGTAGCTCCTATAGGAATGCAAAACTTATTTGTTATTAACACTGCCCTTACCCAATCCAAGAAGAGGGCATACCTAACGGCTTTAATTGTCATATTTTTTGATGTGACCTTGGCTCTTGCTTGCTTTTTTGGCATAGGTGGAATTCTCAGCAGATTCCCCATATTAACCCTATTGATACTTGGGGTAGGAGGCGCTATGGTTATGTGGATCGGTTTATCCATACTAAGATCAAAGGATAAAATGGACACCGGCACCAATGTTCATATACCAATTAAAAAAGTAATCGGTACTGCCTGCGTGGTTACTTGGTTTAATCCACAGGCAATAATCGACGGAACCATGCTGCTAGGAGCCTCCAGAGTTTCTGTAGGGGCGTCAAACGCAACCGAATTCATATTGGGATGCAATTTGTCATCATTCGTTTGGTTCTTTGGTATAACTCTTTTAATCACCATATTTAGTGCAAAGTTCAATGACAAAATATTAAGGTATATAAACATAGTCTGCGGGTTAGTTATAATATTATATGGCGCATCATTATTTATTGATTTCATTAAAATGCTATTGGAATTAATTTAAAAAAACTCCCTTTTTTAAGGGAGTTTTCAATATTATGGTTCTATAATAAATGTTGGGGTAACTAGAAATGGTTATCTCAACATTTT
>CAYNTJ010000006.1:0-138524 GCA_964400515.1 uncultured Oscillospiraceae bacterium
TCCAGAAAGGAAAATGTATAATGAATTTCCCTATAATTTCATTATACAAGGTGATTAAATGGATATATTTAAAATAGGACTGGCATTAGCTATAATAGCTATAGTAATACTGGTTATAAACATAAATAATAAAGGTAAAGATGTAGTTACTCAAAGGGAAACTGATATAGAAAGGACGGAAAATATGAAAGATATCTATTTAGCCGGGGGTTGCTTTTGGGGCATAGAAGAATATATGGACAGAATAGAAGGGGTTGTTTTGGCAGAAAGTGGTTATGCAAACGGCAATACTAAGAATCCGACATACGAAGAAGTATGCTCAGGAACAACTAATCATGCGGAAACAGTTCATGTAATATATGATGAACAGATATTATCCCTTGAGGAAATTCTGGAGTACTATTATAAAGTGGTTGATCCCGTATCTGTTAATAAGCAGGGAAATGATGTGGGTAGCCAGTACAGAACAGGAATTTACTATGTTGACGAAAGTAATCTTCATATTATAGAAAGCAGCTTAAAAAATCTGCAGAAGCAATATGATGCGGAATTAGCTATAGAGGTAAAACCTTTGACAGCCTTTTATAGGGCGGAAGAATATCATCAAGATTATCTAAAAAAACATCCCAACGGATATTGCCATATTGATTTAGGTAAGGCAGATGAAGAGATTCCTTTCCTAAAAGAGGAGGGGATAGTAATAGATGAAAGTAAATATTCGGTACCAAGTGATGATGAAATTAGAAAAATGTTAACAGATTCACAATATGAAGTCGCTATTAATAATGGCACGGAAAGAGCTTTTGATAATGAATACTATGATAACAAGGACCAGGGTATATATGTTGACATAGTAACCGGAGTTCCGCTTTTTTCTTCAAAAGACAAATATGATTCGGGGACAGGATGGCCTAGTTTTACTAAGCCTATAGCACCAAATGTTATAAAACATATAGATGGTATTCTTGATTCCAGAACGGAAGTAAGAAGCAATCTTGGGGACATACATCTAGGGCACGTGTTTAATGACGGACCTCCGGATAAAGGGGGCCTTAGATACTGTATGAATAGCAATTCCCTGTTGTTTATACCTTTATACGAGATGGAAGAGAGGGGATATCGTTATTTATTAAACTAATGGTACTCCAATTGACAAAGATAATACCTAGTGATAAAATAAATGCGCAAGTGATAGAGCTTGCGCATATTTTTTTTGATATGATGAAGGAAAGGCATATTATGGATAATAGACCTATAGGATTTTTCGATTCAGGTTTGGGAGGGCTGACTTGCATACCATTTCTGCATAGAGAATTACCAAAGGAAAAAATAGTATACTACGGTGATACAGCTAGAACTCCATACGGCTCAAAATCAATCGAAAACATTAGAAGATTTTCGATTCAAATTGTTGAGTATTTAATGAGCCATGATGTTAAGCTGATAGTAATAGCTTGCAATACCGTAAGCGCTACTTGCCTGGATACTTTGAGGGAAAGATTTCCGCAAATTCCTATAGTGGGTATTATTAATCCCATGGCCAAGTATATATCAAAGGAATATGAAAAAGGAGATAACTATGGAGTTATCGGTACAAAAGTGACAATAAACAGTGGTGTATATGAGGAAACGGTAAAGGGCCTAAATGATAATATCAATATAAAATCATTAGCATGTCCTGCACTTGTGCCTTTAATAGAAGAAGGAATAGTCAAAAATGAAATAATGGATCTTACAGTCAAGTATTACCTTGATGATTTTATTAGAATCAATGGTATAAATAAGCTTGTTTTAGGATGTACCCATTACCCTATTATCAAGGAGAATTTAAAAAGAATTTATCCTGATGTTAAGCTTCTAAATCCGTCGGAAGCTGTTGTTTATAGGGTTAAGGATATTTTGATTAAGGAGAACATGCTTGCTGAAAATAATGATAGGGAAAACCTGTGTTATGCCAGCGACCTTTCTGAAAATTTCTTAAACATGATTAATCTTTTCTTTGATAAAGACAAAGTGGACACAAATATCATGAAATTTGATGATTGAATTGCTAATAATTAACTCTTTGGAGTGATAGATTTATGGAGGATATTAATAATGTTAACGCAGTTTATTGAAAAGCTAAAAAAAGAGAACAAGAGGATAGTATTCACAGAAGGAAACGATGTAAGAATACTTGAAGCCGCACAAAACCTAATAAAAATGGGTGTAGTAAAACCCATATTGATAGGGAATGTTGATGAGGTCAAGGGAATTGCCAAGGATAACGGATTCGATATTTTGGGGGCGGATATAGTTGATCCCCTAAATTACTCTAAGATGCCCGATATGATAAAAGAAATGGTTGGGCTGAGAAAAGGTAAAATGACTGAAGAGGAGTGCGCAAAAGCTTTAGAAAAGGGTAACTATTTTGGAACCATGCTGGTAAAAATGGGAGAAGCAGACGGACTTTTAGGTGGAGCAACATACTCTACTGCAGATACGGTTAGGCCTGCCCTACAATTGATTAAAACAAAGCCGGGAAATAAACTTGTATCCTCGTGCTTCATATTAAACAGAACAAAGGATGACGGTTCATTTGAAAGATATGCCATGGGAGATTGTGCAATTAACATAGACCCTACGGAAGATGATTTAGTAGAAATAGCTATTGAGACTGCAAATACCGCAAAGGTATTTGAAATGGATCCTAAGGTGGCGATGCTTTCATATTCAACCCTTGGCTCCGGTAAGGGAGATTCGGTGGACAAGATGAGAAATGCAACGGCAAAAGCCAAAGCTGCTGCCCCGGATTTAGAAATAGACGGAGAATTACAGTTTGATGCCGCTTTTTCCCCGGTGGTTGCAAAAACCAAGTGTAAGGATTCAAAAGTAGCAGGACATGCAAATACATTCATATTCCCTGATATAAATGCGGGTAATATAGGATATAAAATAGCTCAAAGACTAGGTGGCTTTGAAGCTATCGGACCGGTTCTTCAGGGTCTAAATGCACCGATAAATGATTTATCCAGGGGCTGTAATGCTGAAGAAGTATATAAAATGGCTATAATAACTGCATCATTAGCATAATAATAAAAGGATACTGAAATCAGTATCCTTTTTTGATGCCAAAAATCACATTCTATTCTTTGAAATCCGTGGATGTAGGTAACCACTGATCAATATTATAAATAATTTTAGGTATAATAAAGAAATTTATAACTTCTATTCCTTCGGTTTCAGGTAAAGTGAAATTTATAAAATCATACATTTCCTCGTTGTTTAAAAATCTTGTTTCAATGGCTAGATTTGCCTTTCCCCAGCCGGTAGCTATATAGCAAACATTTGGGTTCTTTTTACAAGACTCTATGAATTTTTCATAAACCTCCGGTTCGACTTTTAAATTTATATCTGCTATGGACTGGTAACCGAATTTACCAGGATCCACTATTGTTGTTATTCTTATTGCATTAGTATCAATCAGATGGTTGATTCTTCTTCTTACAGTTCTTTCATTCACATCTATTTTAGAAGCAATTAAAGCTGCAGATGCTCTTGCATTCTTTGACAATTCGTTAATAATCATGTAATCGATTTGATCGTAGGGTTTAATTCTATTAGACATGGCTACTCCTTTTCTTGTGGTCTTAATACAATATATCATGTTATATACAATATATCAAGGGGAATATATAATATAGGATAAATAAGTGTCCGAAACGGACGAAATAAATATCAAAACAGACACAAACATGTTGACAAAATACTAAAGTGATGATAATATTATGACAGGTTGATGTATGTTTGTTGTAATATAATTGGAATTATCTGTTTTTAACAGATATTGAATTAACTTAAGGAAGGTAAAGATATGAACCTTAATGAGTTGATACCTATAATAATAATAGTTGTCTTTATTATAGGAATAATAATAGTAGGTAAGATTGCCAGTATTAAAATCGAAACCTCTGAGGATTACTTGGTTGCAGGAAGGGGTGCACCGCTAATTTTGGTTGTAGGAACCTTGTTCGCAACCTTTTGGGGTGGAGGTACCATTATTGGGGCCACCGGAGCAGCATATAACGATGGCATATTCGGAGTCGTGGAAGACCCTTTTGCTGCGGGATTAGCCCTCATACTGATAGGCTTTATATTTGTTAAAATATTAAGGAAGCTAAACATTAGTTCTATAGGGGAATTATATAAGTTGAGATTTGGTCAAACCACAGGTTATCTTGCTTCTGCCCTTATGATTCCCACTTATGTAATATGGACCGCTGTACAGCTTTTGGCAATTGGTAAGATTTTAAATGTTATGTTTGGTATAAACTTTAATCTGACATTTATTCTGGCTACTGTAGTAATAGTTTCATTTACCTATATGGGCGGACTATTGGCTGTTGCATGGACCGATGCCATACAGATGACAATAATTTTTATTGGATTGATTGTGATTCTTGTTGTAGGTATTAATTCTGCAGGCGGAACCAGTGAAATAATGGCCAACACACCAAAAGATTATTGGAATATATTACCAAGGGAAAAAAATTTAAGTAGTTGGATCACATATCTTGCCATGTGGGTCGGTATGGGATTGGGTAATATCCCAAGCCCTGATATAGCTCAAAGAGCTTTTATGGCCAAGGATGTAAAAACTGCTAAAAGGGGAATGATAATAGCAGGAGGCCTTTACTGGACAGTGGGGTTTATACCTATTATTATCGGACTTATAGGAATTACTTTAGTCAATAAAGGTATTTTAAACGAAAGTATATTTAATGCTGACAGTGAACTTTTAATACCCGTTATGGCTAAAGAACTATTAGGACCCGTTGGAATGGGAATATTTGTAGCTTCTTTAGTTGCTGCAATAATATCCAGTGCCAGCACATCACTGTTTGCTACGGCAGTACTGTTCTCAAATGATATATACAAACCTTTAATATCCGGCATAAAAAGCAAAGGTGATTTGGATAATAAAGGTATGATAGGGGCAACCAGAATATTTGTAGTAATAGTAGGACTGCTATCAGCTATTGTAGGTTTATTAAGCAGTAATATATATGATTTAACAATATTTGCGTTCACATTGCAGTTTGGAGTTCTTTTCTTTCCTTTTGTATTTGCACTAAAGTCAAAATCGGTAAATACATACGGAATTATATCCGGCATGATAGTGGGATTTTCCATAAATGCATTTGGCTGCATAATACAAGGTTCAGTTATTCCGGAGCCTTGGGAGTTTTTTACATTAATACCGGCACTGGCTAACATGTTGGTTATATTAACTGTAAGCTATATTACAAGGAATAAGCAAAAGGTTGTACCAATTGAACTTTTATACATCAACGAAAATAAACAAATAAAGGAGAATTGATATGAAATTACCATCTTCATCCGCAACGGATTTAAACAAGAAGAACATGGTTCATATGGTTTCTATGAAGGATTTTTCAAAGGAAGAAATGGACCAAATGATGGAGCTTATGGCTCTATTAAAGGAGGCAAGAAAGGATAATGCCATTCCGCATCTATTTAAAGATAAGTCTTTAGCAATGATATTTGAGGCGGGATCAACACGTACCCGTGTATCTTTTGAGGTGGCAGCTACTTTGCTCGGGGGACATGCCTTATTCTTATCGCCTAGGGATATTCACTTGGGTGGTAAGGAATCAATAGATGATACAGCTAGAGTATTATCCAGAATGTGCGATATAATAATGGCAAGAACAAATAATCCCGAGACAATAGATGCCTTATGCAAAATGTCCACGGTACCCGTTATTAACGGATTGGATACAAGATTTCACCCGACTCAAATGTTGGCGGATATATTTACAATAAAAGAACATATGCCTAAGGGCAAAAAGCTGACTGATTTAACTTTGGCGTTCATGGGAGATGCCACAGATGTTTGCCGTTCCTTGCTGCTTACATGTACAAAATACGGAATGAACTTTAAACAAATTGGTCCTAAAAAATATCAAATGCAAAAAGAATGGTTGGATTTGGCAGATACATATTGCAAAGAATCCGGTGCTAGCTATGAAATTACCGACGATGTTTCAAAAGTGAGTGAATGTGATGTTATATATGGTGACAGCTTTTATTGGGTAACTCAAACCGATGAAAAAGAAGAGCGTTTGGCTGCTTTTATGCCTGATTATGTAATAACCGAGGAGCTGATGAAAAAGGCAAAACCTGGTGCAATGCTTCTTCATTGCTTACCTGCAAATGACAAGGAAGAGGTTACCAGGGAAGCTTTAGAAGGAGAGTATTGTGTTGCATTTGATCAAGCAGAAAACAGATTAACTGCACAAATGGCTATATTGGTGTATTTTACAAATAAATATATAACAAAACCAAGTGAAGAAAAGAAAGCGATGCACGAGAAGAAGCTGAATGATTATTTATCAAAACTTTAAGTAAAGGAGAATTGATATGTCGAAAAAGATAAATAGCACGCCTAAAAAGGACGGATATAGGATGCCCGGAGAATTTGAAGAGCACAAGGGTTGTTGGATGATATGGCCTGAAAGAACTGATAATTGGAGAAATGGAGCTAAGCCTGCACAAAAAGCATACGCATTGGTGGCAGAAGCTATTGCTGAATTTGAACCTGTAACCATGTGTGTTTCCCAAAGTCAGTTCATGGCGGCTAAGGAAATGCTGAGCCCTAAGATAAGGCTTGTGGAAATGTCCAATGATGATGCTTGGATGAGAGATGAGGGCCCTACTTTTGTGGTAAACGATAAGGAAAGTGTAAGGGGTGTTGACTGGAGATTTAATGCTTGGGGCGGACTGGTGGATGGTCTTTATTTTCCTTGGGATAAGGATGATCAAATTGCAAAAAAAGTGTGTGAGATTGAAAATATAGATTATTATAGCTTGGAAGAATTTGTTTTAGAGGGGGGCTCGATACATACCGATGGTGAAGGCACATTAATTGCTACAGAGGCTTGCCTATTATCAGAGGGAAGAAATCCAAACCTTTCAAAAAAGGAAATTGAGGATACCCTCAAGGAATATTTAGGTATTGAGAAAGTGATATGGTTGCCCCATGGTATTTACCTGGATGAAACCAACGAGCATGTGGACAATATAATCCATTACTGCAAACCGGGAGTTGTTGTTTTAGCATGGACAGATGACCAAAATGATCCCCAATATGCTTATTCAAAAGCAGCTTATGATTGCTTATCCAAAGAGAAGGATGCAAAGGGCAGGACCCTTGATATTATAAAGCTGCACATTCCTGATGAAGTTCTTATAACCAAGGAAGAAAGCGAAGGTGTCGATAAAGTAGACGGTACTTTGCCAAGAAATGAAGGGGACAGACAGGCAGCATCATATGCTAACTTCTATATAGCAAACGGAGGAGTGATAGTGCCTATGTTCGGAGATGAGGTACATGACAAAATGGCAATTGAAACCTTATCAAAAGTATTCCCGGAACGTAAAGTAGTTGGAATTTTTGCAAGGGAGATATTGTTGGGCGGTGGCAATATTCATTGCATTACCCAACAGCAACCGTTAGGTTAATTATATTACTACTTTTAGTAATAGATGAAAGGAGTTTTTATGGAAACAAATAAAGTTAGTTTATTTAAAATGGTCTCATTTACAGTTTGTGGTATAGTAGTACTTGATACATTTGTGGCTCCTGCTGCAATGGGAGTATCCTCAATAACTGTATGGCTGTTGACTGCAATTCTATTCTTCATACCATACGGATTAATAAATGCCGAATTAGGAGCAGCTTATCCTGAAGATGGAGGAATCTATGCATGGGTTAAAAGGGCTTTTGGCGAATTTCAAGCATCACTTGTTGCATGGTTTTATTGGGTCAATGTGGCATTTTGGATGCCAGCGGTATTCATTGCCTTCAGTTGGTGGTTTGCACTGGCATATGCACCGGACTTAGGAATATGGCCTTCGGCTATGTTGGCAATTGCCATGTGTTGGCTGGTGGTATACATTGGAATAAGAGGTGTGGATGTAAGCGTTAAGGTTGCCAATATAGCTGCAATTATGAAAGTTTCTGTACTTATCATATTCGGTCTGTTAGGAGTGGTATATGCCGCAAAATATGGCGCTGCAAATGATTTCTCATTGTCATCCTTTGCCCTGGAATTCAACTTTGATACAGTGGCATACAGTTCTGCAATAGTATATAATTTATTGGGATTTGAGTTGATAAGTTCAATAGCTTCTAAGATAGAGAATCCACATATCAATATACCTAAGATGACAATACTTGCCGGAATATTAATAGCAGCTCTATACATTATAGGAACCTTTGGTGTTTTGGTGGCAATACCGGCAGCAGAAGTAGATCCATTAGCTGGTTTCTTTTATGCGATTCAAGAACTTTGCGTAGTATTTGGACCTGGTCAACAAGTTGCTTTTAGCGTAATAATCGGAGTAGCACTGATAACACTGGTATCTAACATGATCTCATGGACTTTAGGTGGTGTTGAGGTTTTAGATGAAGCTGAATTCACTAAAAAGACTAAGCTTTTAGGACATCGTAACAGCAAATACGATACTCCGGATTACTCCTATATATTAATGGGCGTAATAGCTACAGTGCTTATTGTAATGAACTTCGCATTAGGAGAGTCTGCCAATGAAGCGTTTTGGACAATACTGTCATTCAGCTTTTTGATATTCTTCCTACCTTATCTTTGGTTGTTCCCTACCGCAGTTAAATTGCGTAAAAAGGATAAAACCGAAAGACCTTACAAGGTGCCGGGGGGAACTTTCGGACTATATATTTCAGCTCTGCTGGGATTCTTGTTTATAGCACTGGGATGCGTATTATTGTTTGTGACAGGAGAAGGTTTTGATCCCCTTTACCATGGAACATTGATAATCGGAACAGCAGTTACAACTATTTTTGGAGTAGTACTCTATTTTAATAGTCATAAATAATAAAAAAATACCGGGTCATAAATGGATATGATCCGGTATTTTTATTTATTTTATTTCCTTTAATATTTGTACACCTGCGCTGGCACCTATTCTTTCTGCACCGGCGTCAATCATGGCAATGGTTTTTTTGTAATCCCTTATACCACCCGATGCCTTTACCTTTAGACGGTTGCCCACGGTTTTTTTCATTAGAATTACATCGTTAATTTCAGCACCCCCTAAGCTAAAGCCGGTGGAAGTCTTTACATATTCTGCGCCTGCTTTTTCAGATAATTTGCATGCCTTAATCTTTTCTTCATCACTTAGAAGACAGGTTTCGATAATTACTTTAACAATGGCATTATAGTCTTTGGCCACACTGGTTATAGCGTATATGTCCTTTTCAACGGTTTCATAGTCCTTGTCTTTAAGGGCGCCTATGTTAATCACCATATCTATTTCATTTGCACCGTCCCTTAGAGCCGTTATTGTTTCGTATGTTTTGGCAGCTATTGTCATTGCGCCTAAAGGAAAGCCCACCACGGCAGCAACCTTAATTTGTGAGTCTTTTAATAATTCGCTGGCTTCCTTTACTCTGTATGAATTAACACAAACGGAATAAAAATCATTTTCCATAGCTTCTTCGCAAAGGGTTTTTATTTGCTCCTTTGTGGCTTCCGGTTTAAGCAGGGTGTGATCAAAATATTTATTTAAGGGTTTCATAACATGCCTCCTGGGTATTTATTAATTACTTAACACATTATATCATAATGAAAAAACTTTACAAGTTTGTGCTTGTCCATTATAATACTGACGGGGGTAGAGATGAATTACGAGAAAAGATTAAACTTAATAAAAAAATCAAGATGGTTTTCTTTAATATTGGGAACAACTATGTTCTTAGGAACATTTTATAGCTTTGGCGTGCTTATAGCTGTTTTTCTGGCGACTGTATTTGCTGTTTCTTTTTGGCTGCTCATAAATAAGTACTATGCCCAAACAATACTGGATTATGTTAAGGACAGAGTTAATAGGGTTATTAAAAACATGGCAGAAATAGAAAGTATTGTTGAGGTTAATTCTGTTAACTCATATATGATAGCCAGGGTTTACTTGATAAGTAAATCAATACAATCCACCTTGATAAAGGAAGCTATTGTGAATAAAATAGGGAAAAAGATCAATTCAAAGCATTTAAAAGCGGTTCAAATAGCTTTGATTAAGAGTAGAAGTGAATATAAGAGCACTAGGGAAGAGTTTAATAAACAGTTGATAAAAGAACTGTTGAAAAAATCAGAGGACACAAAATAGGAAAAATAATGGACTTAATAATTGGTTTTGTAATATTCATAGTCGTAATGATAATTTGCATATTGTTGGATATATCAACTGTTATAGCTTTGATGGTTGGCTTTGTAATATTTATAACAGTAGGAAGGCATAGGAATTTTGCAAAGGACGAATTACTCAAATTTGCAAAAGACGGAATAAAAAATTCCATTGTTGTAGCTGAAGTACTAATACTAATTGGATTCATTACCGCGATTTGGAGAACTTCAGGTACTATTTCTTTTTTTGTATACTATGGGGTTAAGTTTATTTCTCCGGAGCTGTTTATATTGATAACATTCCTATTATCAGCAATCCTGGCTTATGCATTGGGGACATCATTTGGTGTTGCGGGAACTGTAGGAGTTATATTTATGTCCCTGGCCAGAAGCGGAAATGTCAATGAAATAATAACCGCAGGAGCCGTTATGTCCGGGGTTTTCTTTGGTGATAGAGGGTCTCCGGTTTCTTCCAGTGCCATACTTGTGGCAACCATTACAAAAACCGATTTAATTGATAATGTCAAAAGAATGTTTCAATCGGCGGTATTACCTATAGCGGCTTGCCTAATAATATATGGTATATTAAGTTATCAAAACCCAATACAAAATGTAGATGATTCAATTATAAATCTTTTAAAAAGTGAGTTTGAAATATCCCTTTGGGCATTAGTACCTGCTGTTTTTATGGTTTTACTTCCTTTATTTAGGGTAAATGTAATATATGCACTATTGTCTAGCATTATAAGCGGTGCTTTAATATCGGTGTTTGTGCAGAAGGAAAGTATCTTTAGCTTATTTAATCATTGCCTATATGGATATAGCTCTGATAATGATATATTAAATAATATACTTGGCGGCGGCGGAATAATATCCATGATGGAAGTGGTTATTATAGTAATGATTTCTTCTTCTTATTCAGGGATATTTGATGGTACCAAAATGCTTAAGGACCTAGAACGCCTTCTGGGCAGGTTGGTAAGTAAGACGGGTAAATTCTTCACGATGACAGCTATGTCATTTTTTACAACCGGAGTTTTTTGCAATCAAACCATAGCAAGCATGATGTGCAACGATCTTATGAAGAATGTATATATTGAGAATAACGGCACAAAGGAAGAGCTGGCCATAGATATTGAGAACTCGGCAATACTTATAGCATCTTTAGTGCCTTGGAGTATAGCGTGTTCTGTACCCCTAAGCTTTTTAGGAGTAGGCTTTGAAGCTATACCATACAGTTTCTATCTTTATTTAGTACCGGCATTTTACGGATTGACAAAGAATTACTTTAGATATAAAATTTAGAGATGTTCTTTAGGAGGGTTTATGGAAGTGGAATTGAAATATAATTTACCGGATGATTTAATAGCTGACAGAATACTTAGCGATCCTGCCTTGGCGAAAATCAAAGAGATTGGTTCGGAAAATACAATTAAAATGTATTCGGTCTATTATGATACGATTGATTATGACTTATCCAAGGCTAAAATAGCATTTAGAATGAGAAGAGAAGGCGAAAAGATCCAAGCTACGGTAAAATGGGATAATAAGGTTGAAAAGGGCAAGCATGCAAGGGAAGAGATTAATCTGGTTATTAATAATGAAGAATTAATGAATAATCCAAGCATAGACATTTTTAATCAAAGCCCGGCGGAGGATAGATTAAAGACAGCAGCTAAGGGTAAAAGACTTATACCCATAATGAAGATGGACTTTTTAAGGAGACAATTCAGAATAGATGATGGGGAAATGATATGTGAAATATCAGTAGATAAGGGTTATATAACGGCCGGCAAGGGAAGAAGTGAAATATCCGAGTTGGAAATAGAATTATTTTTGGGAAAAGAGGAGAATTTGGTAAAATTAGGTGAAGAATTGGCAAAAAAATATAATTTGGAGCCGGAAAACCAAAGTAAGTTTGTAAAAGGGATGGAATTAGTGTAAAATAATCTTTACACAGGTAAATAATAAGTGTATAATACTTTAGAATTGCTAATAATTTACAATTAATTTAGTATTTAATTAATAAAAACATATATTTTTAGGAGGAATTTGATGAAAGCTACTTTTATATCAAGGGAAGACAACAAGGCAAAATTTACTATGGATTTTACAGCTGAGGAGTTTGAAGCAGCAGTTGTTGATGCATATAAGGCAAATAAGGATAGGTTTGAAATAAATGGTTTTAGAAAAGGTAAAGCACCAAGAACCATAATTGAAAAACACTATGGTGAAGATGTATTTTTTGAAGATGCTGTTAACAATATGTTCAGAGATGCATATCCAAAGGCTATAGCAGAATTGGAGCTGGAGGTTATCGATTCACCAAATGCTGATTTTTCACCTATAGAAAAGGGCAAGGATTTGGCAGTAACCATAGAAGTGCCTGTATATCCGGTTGTAGAAGTTAAGGATTATCTTGGTGTGGAAATCGAGAAAATAGTCAATGAAGTAAAGGATGAGGATGTGGTTGCTGAGTTGGCTGCAGTTCAGAAAAAACAAGCCAGAATTGAAACAGTTGAAAGAGAAGCTAAAGAAGGAGATACTGTGGTTTTAGATTACTCCGGATTTGTGGGAGAAGAACAATTCCAAGGAGGAACTGCGGAAAATCAAGAATTGGTACTGGGCTCAGGTTCATTTATACCTGGATTTGAAGAGCAGTTGATAGGAACAAAATCAAATGAAAATAAGGATGTGGTGGTAACTTTCCCTGAAGAATATCATTCAGAAGATTTAGCAGGTAAAGAGGCTGTTTTCCATTGTACAGTTCATGAGGTAAAAGAAGAAATTCTACCTGAACTGGATGATGATTTTGCGGCAGACATCAGTGAATTTGAAACCTTTGAAGACTATAGAAATGATTTAGTTGCTAAGATGCAAAAACAGGCAGATTTAAATGCAGAAGCACAAATGAAGGATAAAACAATCGAAAAGGTAGTTGAATTAAATGAAGTAGATGTGCCTTCAGTAATGGTGGAAGATGAAATTGACAGAATGCTTGAAGAATTGAATCAACAGCTTTCATATCAAGGATTGAGCCTTGATATGTACAAGCAGTTCTTAAACAAGAATGATAAGGACATGAGGGATGAAGTAAGGGATGAGGCAAAGAGAAGAGTCCAAACAAGACTTGTATTAATGTCTATAGCAGAACAGGAAAAAATAGAAATAAGTAAAGAAGAAATTGAAGAAGAAATTCAAAAAATAGCTGATACTTATCAGTCCGATATCGAGGACATCAAAAAAATGATTGGAATGGAAAACTTAGGATATTTTGAAAAAGATTTAAAGCTAAAGAAATCCATCGATTTAATCTTTGATAAGGCGGTTATAAAATAAGAATAGGAGGTTGTTATGGGTTTAATTCCTTATGTAGTTGAACAAACTAGTGCCGGTGAGCGCACTTACGACATCTATTCCAGGCTTTTAAAGGATAGAATAGTTTTTATTGATCAGGAAATTGATGATCATTTGGCCAGTGTCGTTGTGGCGGAACTGTTATTTCTGGAAGCCGAAGATCCTGAAAAGGATATCAGCGTTTATATCAACAGCCCGGGAGGCTCGGTTACAGCGGGCTTGGCAATTTATGATACCATGAGATATATTAAACCCGAGGTGTCTACTATTTGTGTCGGATTGGCTGCAAGCATGGGTGCATTCCTTTTGGCCGCAGGTCAAAAAGGGAAAAGATATGCCCTTCCAAACGCAGAAGTAATGATACATCAGCCTTTAGGTGGAGCCCAAGGTCAGGCGGAAGATATAAAGATTCATGCTGATTGGATAATTAAGACCAGAGAAAAACTAAATAAAATGTTAAGCGAGAATACAGGAAAAGACATAGAGATAATCGAAAAGGATACAGATAGAGATAATTTCATGTCTGCAGAGGCTGCGGCAAAATACGGCTTAATAGATGAGGTAATTGAAAAGAGGTAAAATAAATATGACTGATGAAAAAGACTTACAAGAACCGGTTTGTTCGTTTTGCGGAAAACCAAAATCACAAGTTAATAGAATGATTGTGGGTCCAGATGTATTTATATGTGATGAATGTATAGCCCTTTGCCAGTCCATTTTGGATGAGGAAGTTGAGGCACCTCCAAGAAAACATATATCTAGATTGCCTAAACCGGCAGAGATATTCGAAAAGCTATCTGATTATGTAATAGGTCAGGAAGCGGCAAAAAAAGATTTGTCGGTTGCAGTATATAATCAGTATAAAAGAATTAGATACTTGGAAAAGAATAATACTAATCATAACAAAACTTCAAATGTGGAAATACAAAAGAGTAATGTTTTAATGTTGGGTCCTACGGGAAGCGGTAAAACTTTATTGGCGCAAACACTGGCTAAAATTTTAGATGTACCCTTTGCCATAGTGGATGCCACTTCTTTAACCGAAGCAGGTTATGTGGGTGAGGATGTTGAAAATATACTCTTAAGGCTTTATCAAGCCGCCGATGGCGACTTAAAGAGGGCCGAGCATGGCATAATATATGTGGATGAAATCGACAAGATAGCAAGAAAATCAGAAAATATGTCAATAACTAGGGATGTAAGCGGAGAAGGTGTTCAACAGGCTCTATTAAAGATTATTGAGGGAACGCTGGCAAATGTACCTCCCCAGGGAGGACGTAAACATCCGCTTCAAGAGTTCATACACTTTGACACTACTAATGTGCTGTTTATATGTGGAGGAGCTTTTGCCGGACTTGATAAAATAATACAAAGAAGAATTGGCGATAAAGTAATAGGTTTTAATTCTGAAATCAAACTCACCACTGAGGAAGAAAATAATGTTATGTCTAAAATTGAACCTGAAGATCTTCTCAAGTTTGGGATAATCCCCGAATTAATCGGGAGACTACCTGTGACTGTAGTTTTAGATGAATTGGGTGAAGATGTTTTGGTCAGAATCATGAAGGAACCTAAAAATGCCATTGTAAAACAATATCAAGCATTGTTTGCATTAGACGATGTTGAACTGGAGTTTGAAGATGATGCAGTGGAAGCTATAGCTGAAATGGCTGTTTTGAGAAAAACAGGAGCTAGAGGCTTAAGGGGCATAGTTGAACGAGTTATGACAAATGTAGCATTTGAAATTCCGTCAAGAGATGATGTTGCTAAATGTATTATTACAAAAAATACAGTTACGGCAGGAGAGGAACCAAAGCTTGTTTTGAAATAAACAAGTAAATAACTATAAATCAAGCGGCATTAGTCTTTTTGACAATATGTCGCTTTATAATAATATTTGAGAGGAGGATTTGTAATGGAAGAGACAAACAAGTATATTGATTTACCGTTTATACCACTAATCGGACAAACATTTTTCCCGGGAACCACGGTAAGCTTTGATATAGGCAGAGAAAGATCGTTAAATGCAATTAATACTGCCGCCAACGGTGATAAAACTTTAGTTGTAGCTACTCAAATAGATGATAAAGTAAATAACCCTGATGTGGATGATTGTTATAAAGTAGGGGTTCTAATAAAGATTAAACAGATTGTTAAAAAATCCAGTGAATATGTGAGAGTATTGGCCAGCTGCGAAAACAGGGTTGATGTTACAAATATAAGAATAGAGGATAATACCTTCATATGTGATTGTAATATGAGGGCTGATTTATTGCTAAAGGATGAAAATGAGATAAAAGCTTTGGTAAGGATTGCCAAGAAAAGTTTCATTAAGCATATTGATTTGGTGGGTAATAATGATAATTCCATAAAAGAGCTGATAAATAAAATCGAGGATATCAGCTTGCTTTGTAATACTATGGCAGGAGAAATAAAGATTCCTTATGAGGCAAAACAGGAGCTTTTAGAAGAAGACATAGTTGATAAAAGATTAGAAAGGGTTATTCAATTTCTAAATGATGAAAACCAAATACTTATGCTGGAAAAGAGGATATCCGCCAAGGTAATGGGTAATTTAAACCAAAGCCAAAGGGAATATTTTCTTAAGGAACAGATAAGAGTGATAAAGGATGAGCTGGGGGAAAACGAAGATGCAGAAGATGAAGCCAATAAGTGGTTGGAAAAGCTTGATGCATTAGAAATACCTGAAAAGGTTTCAGAAAAAATAAAGAAGGAAGTATCAAAATTTACCAAAATGCACCAATCCAGTCCGGAATCAAATGTTAGCAGAACATATATAGAAACTATTTTAGGTTTGCCTTGGAATACTTCCAGTAAAATCAATACCAATATAAAAAAAGCAGAAAAGATATTAAATGAGGATCATTATGGATTGGAAAAGGTTAAAGAGAGAATACTGGAATATTTAGCGGTAATACATCTGTCTAAAAAGATAAAGGGACCTATTATCTGTTTGGTTGGGCCTCCCGGTGTTGGAAAGACTTCCATAGCGAAATCCATTGCCAGGGCAACAAATCGTGAATTTGTAAGAATGTCTTTGGGTGGGGTTAGAGATGAAGCTGAAATCAGAGGGCACAGAAGAACATATATAGGATCCATTCCCGGGAGAGTTATAAATAATATAAAAGAAGCCGGGAGTAATAATCCCCTGTTCCTTTTTGACGAGGTTGATAAAATCGGAGCTGACTTTAAGGGGGATCCGGCCTCAGCCCTATTAGAGGTTTTAGATCCTGAGCAAAATAAAACATTTGTAGACAATTATTTGGAGATACCATTTGACCTATCTCAGGTAATGTTCATTACCACAGCAAATACTACTGAAACGATTCCAAGACCATTACTTGACAGGATGGAAGTAATAGAGATTTCAGGATATATAGAAGATGAGAAGGTGAAGATAGCCGAGAATTATTTGATTCCTAAAAAATTGGCGGAGCATGGAATCAAAAAAAGCAAGCTCATATTTTCTGAACCTGCGATTAGGGATATAATCAATAATTATACCAGGGAATCAGGTGTCAGGAATTTGGAGAGGGAAATAGCTAATGTTTGCAGAAAGGTCGCAAAACAAATTGTAGCGGACAGCAAGAAAACCCACCATATAACTTCGAGGAGCCTAGAGGGTTATCTTGGGAAAAAGAAATATAGACCTGAAATGATGGAAGGTGAAAGCAAAGTAGGAGTTACAACGGGAATGGCCTGGACTCGGGTAGGTGGAACGATTTTATTTATAGAAGCCCTTAAGATTCCGGGAAGTGGTAAGGTTGTTCTTACGGGACAAATGGGTGAGGTGATGAAAGAATCTGCCCAGGCAGGTATCAGCTATATCAGATCCATAGCAAGTCATTATGAATTAGACAGCGAAGTCTTTAAGGAAACGGATTTGCATATACATATACCTGAAGGAGCTACGCCAAAAGATGGACCTTCTGCGGGTATTACCATGTGTACAGCTATACTTTCTGCTTTTTCGGGCCTACCTGTAAGAAATGACGTAGCCATGACAGGCGAAATAACCTTAAGGGGTAAAGTCTTACCTGTTGGTGGTATAAAAGAAAAAGTTTTAGCAGCTCACAGAGCGGGTATTAATAAAATATTAATACCTAGGGATAATGAAGTCGACTTGGAGGAAATCCCTAAAACTATCAAGAAACAAATTGATTTTGTATTAATTGATGAAGCTAAAGATGCATTTAATGAAGCAATCATTAGATAGGGGCAAGATATGAAGATAATAAAATCGGATCTGGAAAAAATTGCAGTTAAACCGGAGCAATATCCAAATAAAGATATGCCTGAGATTGCTTTTGCAGGCAGATCCAATGTCGGAAAATCATCATTACTAAACTTACTAACAAATCGAAAGAAATTAGCCAGGGTCAGCGGAAGTCCGGGAAAGACCAGAACCATTAATTTTTATTTAATAAATGATGAATTCAGAATAGTAGATTTGCCGGGGTACGGGTATGCTAAGGTAAGTAAATCACTCACAGATACATGGGGTGAGATGATTGAAGAGTACCTTGAGAACAGAGAAAATCTGCTTAAGGTAATTCAACTGGTTGATATCAGACATAAGCCGTCAGACAAGGATGTTAAGATGTATGAATATCTTAAATACTATGGTTTGGACGGGATTGTGGTGGCAACTAAATCCGATAAGGTGTCCAGAAATGAAATGAGCAAAAACATTAGTTTAATTAGAAAGACTTTGGGTCTTAAAGGTGATGATATCGTTATTCCGGTATCATCACTAAAAAGAACCGGGCAGGAAGAAATTATTGAGGTAATGGAGCAGTTATTGGAGGATTATGATGGGATTGATAAAGAATAGAATATTAGCGATAATACCGTTTTTAAAAAACCCTGATGTCAGTATATTTAAAAAGATATTAGTGATTTTTGCTGCAGCTTATTTCATTATGCCCATAGATTTAATACCTATTGTAATATTTCCCATAGGAATTTTAGATGATTTATTCCTATGGGCTTTTATATTAATAGGGCTAGGGGAAGAATTGGATGCCAGCTTAGATAAAAGTAGAAACAGAAGCTATACCAATAAAAGTTTTCATGGTAAAACTGTTGTCGAAGGTGTAAAATATAAAGTACATAAAGAAACTGAAAAAGAAGAAGATGAAGATGAATAAAGATGGGAGAAGTAAGGTGACAGAAGCAATGAGTAAAAAGAATACTATAGGTAAAGTCCTGTATACCCAGGATGAAATATGGAAAAGATCAAAGGAAATTGCAAAGCAAATCAGTAAAGATTTTGAGGGAGAGAAGGTAGTTCTTATCGGAACTTTAAGGGGGGCTATTCTTTGGATGAGCGATATTATGAAAAACATAACTCTGGAAACTGAAATTGATTTTATAGTGGCCAGTAGCTATGGCTCCGGTACTACAAGCACAGGGCTTGTAAAAATATCCAAGGATATAGAGACTGATATATATAATAAAAATGTAATAATTGTGGAGGATATCATAGATACCGGTACCACATTGGTGAGTCTAATCGAAAGATTAAAGGATAGAAATCCTAAATGCATTAAGGTTTGCACAATGCTGGATAAACCAAGTGGCAGGAAGGTAGATTTCACAGCGGAATACACAGGCTTTACTGTGGATGATTTGTTTATTATTGGGTATGGTTTGGACTTTGATCAAAAGTATAGGGATTTGCCATATATAAGCTATTTAGAGGGTTAATAAGATGGAATTAAAAGTAGATTATCATATTCATACCAACTACTCCGATGGCGTAATGACACCGACGCAAATCATAAAGAAATTTAAAGATGAAGAATATGATGTAATAGCGATTACAGACCATGATGGTATAGATGGATTGAATGAGGCAAAGATAGCGGGGGAAGCTATTGAACTAAAGGTAATTTTAGGAATAGAGCTATCTGCTGTAACAGATGATGAAAGATCTTTACATATACTTGGTTATAATATTGATATTAATAACAGCGAACTAAGAGAAGCCATGATGATGTTAAAAAAATGGCGGGAGGACAGAAATATTGAATTGCTTAAGTTATTGAATTCCAAAGGTTATGATATTGATTTGGAGGAAATATATAACAAAAAAGGGAATAAATATATAGGCAAACCCGATATAGCAAGGGTGTTATATGAAAAGGGTCAAATAAAAAGTATTGAGGAGGCTTTTGATGATGAAAAAGGGATTTTTTCATCTGCGGAAGCAACTGGCATTAAGAAAAGAAAACTGAGAAGTAATGAAGCGATTAATCTAATCAAAAGGGCAAATGGTACTCCGGTGCTGGCTCATCCAATGAAAATCAAGGGTTTAGGAGAAAAGGGAAGTAAGGAGTTCTTCGATAATTTGGATAAACTGGTAAAAGAGTTAAAAAAGCAGGGCTTAAGGGGAATAGAGTGTTTCCATCCTTCTGCTACCTTTGAAGACTCAAACAAAGTTGTTATGATTGCTGAAAAATATCACCTTCATATTACTGAAGGCTCAGATTTTCACGGTGAATAAGAATAGAATTAGGAGATATATTTATGGTTGAATTTTCAAAGAATGTTGTAGCTGCTGCAGTGCGAACTGACGAGGATTTGGAACTGGCTATAGGATCAAAATCAGAGGTCATTTTTTTATTGAAATCAGATATCTTGACACTGAAGGATAAAATAGAAAAGATCCATCAGGCCGGTAAAAAAATATGCTTGCATGTTGATTTTATGGAAGGAATAGGAAAAGACAAGTCGGGGATTAATTTTATTAAAAATTTGGGCACGGACTATATGTCAAGTACCAGGACTAATTTAATCAGAATGGGTAAGGACTGCGGAATATGTACTATTCAAAGGTTTTTTATAATAGATTCTCACTCAGTGGCAACTGCAGTTGATACAATAAAACAAAGCAGACCCGATGTGGTGGAGGTTATGCCGGGAGTTGTCACAAAGAAGCTGAGGGAGATTAGCAGTCTTGTCGATGTACCTGTTATAGTAGGCGGACTTGTGGAGAATGAAGAAGAAATAAGAGAAGCTGTGGATGCCGGAGCCAAGCTGGTTTCCACAGGTAACAGAGAGCTATGGGATATTACAATTAGTATTTAAATGGAGGGAATGTTATGAAGATTAAGTTTTGCGGTGCATCATTTGGCGTGACGGGTTCATGTCACCTTATTACTACGGGAAAGCACAAAATATTACTTGATTGTGGGCAATTCCAAGGAGGAAAAGCACAGAATGCATTAAATTACGAACCATTTCAGTTTGAACCGTCGGAAATAGAATGTGTTTTGTTGAGTCATGCTCATATCGATCATTGTGGAAGGCTTCCGTTACTTGTTAAAAGAGGCTTTAAGGGTAATATATACTGTACGGATGCCACTGCAGATTTAATTGAAGTAATGTTAAAGGATAGCGCATATATCCATGAAAAGGATGCCGAATGGGAAAGCAAACGTGCCGAAAGGGCAGGTAAACCGCCGGTGGAGCCCCTTTACACGGTAAATGATGCCATGGAAGCTTTAAAATATGTAAAACCTGTTTTATATGATCAATTAATAGAAATAAATGATGAAATGAGAATTGTTTTTAACGATGCAGGACATATATTAGGTTCAGCCATTACGGAGCTTTGGGTAAGGGATGAAGGTAAGGATACAAAGGTTGTCTTTTCCGGAGACCTTGGAGTTATGGATAGACCTATATTAAGAAATCCTACTAAAATTAAAAAAGCTGATTATGTAATTATGGAATCAACCTACGGAAACAGATTGCATCCTAAGAATTCCACAAGCTTAGGGGAACTTTTAAGTGTAATACTGAAAACAGTAGAAAGGGGAGGAACAGTTGTAATCCCTTCCTTTGCCGTTGGAAGAACTCAGGAGCTTATATATCAACTGGATAGATTTTATGATGAAAACAAAGAGGTGGCTAAGAGACTTGAAAATGTGAAGGTATATATTGATAGCCCTATGGCGACAACAGCTACCGAGGTTTTTAAAAAGAATGCCCAGGTGTTTGATGAGGAAGCTAAGGAATACATACTAAAGGGTGATAATCCTTTGGATTTTAAAAATCTTTATTTTACCAGATCCACAGATGATTCCAGAATGCTTAATTTTGACAATTCTCCAAAGATAATCATTTCTGCCAGCGGTATGTGTGAAGCAGGTAGGATAAGACACCACCTTAAACATAATTTATGGAACAAGAATTCAAGTATAGTTTTTGTAGGCTATCAAGCAGAGGGTACCTTGGGAAGAAGATTAGTGGATGGAGCCAAGGATGTAACACTTTTTGGAGAAGAAATACATGTAAATGCAGAAATCTATAATTTGGAAGGATTTTCAGGACATGCTGACAGAAATGGCCTGGAAGAATGGCTTGGAGCTTTCCAGGTTAAACCTAAAAAAGTATTTCTTGTTCATGGCGAGATGGATTCCAAAAGAGACTTTGCCCAATATGTTAAAGAAAAGCTGGATATTGAACCAATAGTGGTTGAAGGTGTTTCCGAGTTTGAACTAGATGGAAATGTTGTATTAAATCAAACCGATGGAATTAAGCAAGGCTTAGATGATCAAGATTTGCAAAATCTTAGAAACAAAATATCCAATATCAGTTCAAATATTGAAGATGTCTTGTATAATGCAAAATTGATTACAGGAACTGATATTTCTGCAGACAAATTAATCAAAATAAATAATGTTGTGCAGGAGTTGGAAAAAGCTTCAATAAATTTAGGGGCAACGATTACAGAAGAAGATAGACCGGCTGAAGAGCTTACCAGGCTAAAGGAAGAGGGCTTGTTATAATATGGATAATGCGATAATAATTGGTATAGCAGGTGGCACCGGTTCCGGAAAATCCACATTGATAAATGCCATCAAAAATGAATTTTGTGATGAAATAACTATTTTGAGTCATGATTATTATTATAAGGCTCACAATGAACTTACATTTGAAGAAAGAAAGCATTTAAACTATGATCATCCAAACAGCTTTGATACTGATTTGATGATTAAACATATTAAAGAATTAAAGAAAGGCAAAGCGATTGATCGACCCGTTTATGATTTTACTATTCATAACAGACTTGATGAAACCGTTACCCTAAAGCCTTCTAAAGTAATTATCGTGGAAGGGATACTTATATTTGAAAATAAGGAGCTACTTAAATTATTTGATATTAAAGTATTCATAGATACGGATGCGGATGTAAGAATACTAAGAAGGATAGTAAGGGATGTAAAGGACAGGGGCAGGACTTTAGATTCGGTAGTTGAACAGTATTTGACAACTGTAAAGCTCATGCACGAACAATTTGTAGAGCCCAGCAAAAAAAATGCAGATATTATTATACCTGAGGGTGGGTTTAATAAGGTGGCAATTGATATGCTTAATCAAAGGATATATGCTTTGCTTCACGGTGAGAATTGATGGATAACAAAGCAATTGCAATAGTATTCACCATATTGGCAGCTTTTGCATGGGGGTTATCGTTTTTCTTTACAATAGTTGCATTAGAATACTTTGATCCCATTTCTCTGCTCAGTCTAAGGTGGGGAATAGCTGGGATAATGTTTATTTTATTTTATTTTACCAAAATAATTAAATGCAATTTCAAGGGTAAAAATATTAAACCGCTAATAATCGCAGCCCTATTACAGCCATGCTTTTATTCTATTTTTGAAACAACGGGAATAGGCATGACGTCAACATCAGAATCTGCAATAATAATTGCTATGATACCGATTTTTACTCTGATAGTCAGCGTTTTGTTTTACGGTAAAAAGCTTAGTAAAATATCAATACTGGCAGTTATACTGGCATTTTGTGGAATTGCCATATGTACCTTCTTTTCCCCTGAATTTTCCGTTACGGGAAAGGTCACCGGATATTTGGTTTTATTGGGAGCGGTATTATGTGCGGCCTTTTATACCCATAGTATAAATGATGCCGGTAAGGAATTTAAGACCACAGAAATAACTTTTATAATTTCTGTAGCCGGTGGTATTTTTTTTACAATACTAAATTTTATATTTGGCCAAGGATTAGATACATACAAAACTTTTTTTACTCAACATGAAGCCGTATATAGTGTAGTGTTTTTAGGTGTGGCATGTTCCTGCTTGTGTTATTTGGCCTTTAATAACATACTAACTAAATTTTCTCCGGTGGTGGTCACCAATGTATTTGTAAACGGTGTTACAGTGATAGGTATTGTTTCGGGGATTATACTTGCAAAAGATCCATTTGGATGGTTTATAGTTGTCGGAACGCTAATGACCATGACGGGAATAACCCTTACTTCTATGCAAACTAAAAAAATAAAATGATGGAATAATACCGACCCGGTTTTAATGTGTTGATTAAGGGGTTGGTATTTTTATTACAAAAAAATACATACTTATTACATAATCATACCTATTTTTTGAATACTCTTTACTATTTATTTTCTATGTTGCATTATATTAGTAGTATATATAGGAGGTTATATATGGGAGAATACCAATACAGGAGTAACGAAAAATATGTATTACCAACGGCTGTATATCACCAATGCCTTTGGATGATAAGAGATATGGACAGAATGGAGAAAAGGATTTCGGTTTTGAATGATGAATTGCTGATTAGCAATTTTAATATCATAAGCGGTATGTCGATTAGTGAAAACCTTATAACCCTTGAGAACAATAAAAATGAGCTTAAATTGCTGGAAGAAAGATTGGAAGGAATTTATAGAGCCTTAGATTCGGTACCGGAGGAATACAGCAAATGCATATTGGATAACATAATAAGTCACATAAAATACAATGACTATGCCCATGAAAATACATGGAAAAAGTGGAAACAGCGATTAATATACAGTATAGCGGTTAACCTAAAATTATATTAAGAATGTGCTGTATGAAAATTAATAATAATATAGAATATCAGTAATTCGGAGGAAAGATTATGAAAAAGATGCTCCTGTTGGGATTACTGATTTTTATTATAACAATTATTGTCTATTTAGCAGTAATGGGCAAGAATAACGATAATATTCATAATGAAGAGAATAAAGGGAAGGTGGAGTACATTAAGGATATTAGGATTATTAAGGATGATGAAATATGCTTTGTGGAAAAAAACGGTGAATTTGCCGAAATCGGTTATCATTTGATGGAACTTACGAATCGTTTTGCAAAAGAAGTTACCAACAAATCATATGAAACAATCCGGGGCAATGAAGGATATGAATTGCTAAGTGATGAATTGCTTGAAAGATTAGAAAGAGAGAATGATCAAAAAAGAACCTATGAACGATATGTAAAAGGAAAATTAAAAAAAATACTCCTTTATGAACCCTCCATAACTGTTTGCTTTGAGAGCAGCGATAAAGCGACCACATTTACTAATTTTGTGGAGATGTATACAGAAGGCTATGGGGTGGAACTTGATGTAAAAAAAGACGTAATACTAATATTGAATTTTATTAAGGTGAAAGACAAATGGTATATAGACGAAATAATTTTCCAATAATTCTCATAGTTCTTGTTCTTCTAAGCGGAGCTTTTAAAAATATTTATGCAATAGATAATGGGGATGGTTATACCTTAGGAGAGATAAATCCCATAACAAATGGAGATGCAATTGTAGAAGAACCATCAATTGAAATCAATGAATTGCCGGAAAATCAACTGGAAATAATTGTTAATCCCGGGTATATAAAAGAGGAATTCATAGGGAGAGCTTCTGTTCATAACAGAGTGGCGATATATGAATACAAGGATATATATGATAAGGCTATATATATCGACAATCATATAATAAACAGTAATGTGATAACTTATAATGATGACCCTTTCGAAATAAAGGGAGTTATAATTGCAAGATATAAAACATCGGATTTAAATGTTAATAAAGGTTGGCCCAAATACTATTATTTATCCGCCATAAAAACAATTGAGTACAGGGGAGGTGAAGAAATATTACCCATAGAAAATAAAAGAATTTTGGGATATGTGCTGCATACCGAAGAATGGAACAGAAAAAGAAAAATATATAATAAAAGTATGGGCTATGGCGAAATAAATAATAGTATTTTATTTTCAGAGTATGTGAAACATAAAAAAGGAAGGTACAACAATGTTTTCTGGCCGGGGGAAAAATTCATTATAAAATGTGAGACAGAGGATATAAACGCTGAAAAGATTAGTGTGTTGATCGAAAACACTTCTTTTAAAACAAATATTTATAGAGTAAGTAAAAATACATATAAGGGATATTTATATGATGAAGAAATGTATTATAAGTGGTATGGTTTGGAACCTACTGAATTATGTTTTGTTTTCTCCGCAGAAGGGGTAGTGAATAGAAAAACAATAATAATGGACGGGAGGGAGGATTATTACTTATTGCATAGAGTAAAGTGAGCAGAGGTTAAAATTATGAGGAGAAAAAAATATATAGGATTAGTTTTAATAGTTTTTTCTGTATTATTGTTTGTGTTTTGGGAAGCAAAGGGAAGGGAAATGATTAATTCGGAAGAAATTCTTGTCTTTAAGGAAAATGTGGATAAGAACCAGATAATAGAAAAAGAGATGTTTGATATCAGAAATGTTAGCTGGGCAGCGGATGAGGCTATAAGAGCATGTGACATGGACCTATTAATAGGAATGGAGACCACCGGCTTTATTCACAGGAATGCTCCTTTATTTAATGAATACTTTGATAAAGCAGGCTTGATTCCAAATGGTGAGATGAATGAATATGTTATGGCTGTACCGAATAATTGGATACTGTCTTATCCCCAGAGCTTAAGAAGGGGAGATTTGGCATTCTTTTACTGTGACGGAGAACTGATTACTAAAAGCAGAGTGGCTTACGCAAAGGACTGTAGCAATAAAGAGGTGGTCTCAGTTGACTATAAAAGACTGGAAGGATCTTCTAATATAAGCCTAGTGGAAATAATACTAAATAAGGTACAGGCTGATAGATTATACGAATTGGCGAATAAGGGCAACCGCTTTGTTATTATGTATAATTAGAATACTATTTGACCGTAATAGGGACGGGGAAAAATAAAAGAAAGGAATAATCTAGTGCCCTATTAATTGCAATTAGATTATATGGGGGTATATGTGCGAAATAATTTCTTTTTTCGGTGGAGATACGCAAGTGGGAACTACTATGATATCCCAATCAGTGGCAAGCAGTTTAGGCAAAAAAAAGAAGAGGGTCTTGTTAATGCTTTGCAGCGGCAACTATGGCAATGACTATTTGGATAATAATACGGATTACTCAATAGATGATATAAAGGCTAATCTATTGTCAAATAATATTTGCAAGGAAGACATAGATGGTATTTTAGTGAGGCAGGATGAATATAAAATATTGCCGGGGGTTAAGGACATAACAAGAGTAAAGTATTACAGAGAAGATGATGTGGGCAAGATCACATCGGTTATAAAAAATGATTATGATTATATAATTATAGATGCAGGTTCGAATGTGAACTATGGCATCAATATTTCAGCTCTATTGGAAGCTGATAAGATATTCTTTATAATAACTCAAAATGAAAAAACTATTAAAAGGTTTATAAATACATATTATAAAGTTCTTAATCCTTTAAGAATAAAGGGGAAGATAATAAACAATAAGTATAGAGATGAATTCGGTGGTAATATTTTTGAGTTAAAAGAAATATTGGGTAAAGGTAATTTTATAAATGTAAATTATTCCGAGGAGGGATTTTATGCGGAAATCAAACATACAACTTTATTAAATGATAATAAGTTTAGAAATGGAATAAACGAAATAATACGGGATATAACAGGTGAAGTAAAAGTAAAGAATAAATTCTTTATTTTTAATAGGTGATTTTATGAGGGAGTTTTGTCTTGACAGATATCTAAACGATAAAGAGCATAATGAAGAAAGGAGTAAAAAAACTTATAAGTTCCAAGAAATTTGCAAAATGATAAGGAGCACTTTAGAGGATGACTGGAATAATACCAAGGATGAATTTAAGGCTAATAAGCTTGAAAGAGAAAAAAGAGCGATTATTGGATATGATTTGGAAACAAAATATTATAAGGAAAAAATCAAAGAAATAATTATTGATAAAAACCTTGAAGATAGTTGGTATCCAAACTGGTATATGGATTTATGCGATGGTATATTTCATGAAGTGTTTGGTCTGGCAGGGTTGGCACCATGGGCTTATGATTATACCGAGGCTTATAAAAGATCATCTTCTGCAAAGGTAATAGGGGATAGGATATACTGCCTAATAGATGGTAAAACGGTTTTACAACCCCAGAGAATAGGTTATAAAAGAAGAAAACAGTTAATACATGCACTGCTTTTACAATTTCCTTTTGAAGATACCAATAAGGGATTTCATGAAGTTTTTCTAATAAACGGAATCAGAATAACCATCTATTCCGGTGAAAAAACAAAGGAGAAGCAAGAAATCATAGTATTAAGAAAATATGTGATTAATAAGTTGGATTTCAACGAATTGGTCAGACTGAATACTATTCCTTTTGAGGCTGTGGAAATATTCGAACTAATGATAAAAATAGGATATAATGTTATTTTTGCAGGTCCTGTCAGATCAGGTAAAACTACTTTTTTGCAGAGCTGGCAAATGTATGAGGAAAAGGATTTAGAAGGCTTGGTATTATCCACTGACAAAGAAGCCCCTTGGCATATCTTACTTCCGGATTATCCGATAATGCAGCTTGTTGCGGATGGAGAAGAATTAAATACAATAACAAAATCCATACTAAGGGGAGATAATGATTATGTTTTGTTTGAAGAGATGAGAGATGCAATAGCATATAATACTGCTTTGGAAATTACTTCAATAGGAACAAAGAGATGCAAGGCTACAATTCATGATAATGATGCTTATGATATACCTTACAAAATGGCTTCGAAAATTGCGGCATATTACGGAGGCAATGTCAGAGACATTATAGGGCAGATATTTATGAATTTTGATGTGATAATTGAACTTAGGCAATTAAATCAAAACAGAGCCATGAAAAAAATGATGGCGATAAAAGAGTTCTATTATGATGAAATAAATGACAAGGCTTTAATAAACACAATATGTGAATTTGATGTTATTAATGATAAATGGGTATGGGGGAAAAGGATTTTAAATCGAATGAGGACCTATGAAGAGTGCACAAAGGAGCTGGATAAAAGATTGGCGGATGCAAATAAAAAGAATCCTTTGGATAAAGATGTATTGGAGCCGGGATATTATAGAAGGGATGACTAATTCTTATGCTTATAATAATTATACTGATAATAGGGTTGGTATTGTTTTTCCAAGAAGAGTTGTATTTGATATATAGGATACGAGTTAAAAGAAAATCTGCTTTTTATAGGTATGAAATAAAAAGGGATATGGAGGCAATAAAGAGTAACAAAATCAATCTTATGTTAAAAGCAACAATTGGATTAAATACCAAATATAACATACCCCTATTTATATTAGCTTCATTTATGGTTACGTTTTTGGTACAGGGGATTGTTTATAAAAATACCGGTTTATCCACGATGCTTTTCATATCTACCATGGCGTTTCTTCTGCCGTATATATTACTGTTTGTTAAGCTCAAAATAAGTAGGATTATGAATAGCAATGAAGGAACGGTGTTTGTAAGGGAATTGATTAATGCCTACGGATTAACAAATAATAATATGAGAGCTGCAATAGATTATCTGGCGATAAATATGGAAAATGCCCCTAATATGAAGCGTGTTATCATAGATCTTTCCAAGGCATTAAATTTTATATCCGATGAGACTTATATAAATGAGTGCTTGGATGAATTCAAATATAAGGTTGGGTCATCATGGTCGGATATGGTGGCGGTAAATATGTATTTTGCAATAGTAAAGCAGGTAAATGTAAAAGAGCCTTTAAAGGATTTGTTAATAGTATTAGATAACAGCAAAATAATTAAAGAGAGATTAAAGAGAGAAAGCAATGAGGGAAGTATTATGATTAGCTTTGTAGCTCCCATATCATATTTATTAACCCTTATAGCTGCTCTTGGGGTTTTCGATTTTTCTTTGATCAAATTCCTTAGATATCAATTTGTTAGCGAGGTTGGAATAAAATGGTTCTTAATAGTAGTGCTTACTTATGTAATTGGCTTGTTAACCAAACTATATATATCAGACAATAAGCTTGATATCTAGGAGATTATTTATGAATATTTTTGGCCTTTTTATTATTTTGGGCATAGTAGTTTACTTTTATCCAATTAAAATTCAACGGAAGGTAAATTTTAAAAGTAAGCTGTATGGGTTAAAAGATAACAGCAAACACATAGAGGAATCGATTAAAAGAATTAAAAAAAACAGATTGGAAAAGGATCTTATTAGCGCCTCTATTTTACTAAAAACATTATCGCTGCTCATGAAGGATGAACCTATGACTACAGACTATGTGATAGAGCAATTGTTACTGAATTCAAAGGATTTAAAACCATATTTTATTAAGTGCCTGGCTGAATACCGATTGGGAAACAAAGATAAGGCTTTTAACCATATTAAATATGCCAACTCCGGTAAAGCCTTTGATGAGTTTGTTTCATTGCTGCGCAAGTTTGATGAAGTAAACGGATATCTCTTGGCAAAGCAAATAGAATCCTTTAAAGATTATTTAATAGAAGAAAGAAGTACTTATAAAAGTAAACTTAACGACAGGTACAATATGATTTATACAGTTATAGTTACGATTAATATATTTGCGCTTATTATTAACTTTGCAATAGTAGTAATCTTTACGGATGCTATTATAATGCTAAATATGATTTGGTGAGGTGAAAAATGAAAAATCTTATAATTATTATCGGCACAATAATTTTAGGAACTACTATAGTTACAACTCTCATTCTAGGAGATGGTGAGGATTCGTTGAAAACTGCCGCAGAGAATGTTGTAAGGGGTGGAATAAGCTCCATACAGAATATTTATGAGGAATAAAATGAAAAACTTAATTATTATTATCGGTACAATAATACTGGGATGTTACATATTTCAGCTTATAGTGGGAGCTTCTGATGATAGTTTGATGAATGTCTCTAAGAATATAATGCTGGAAAGTGTTAATGAATATTTGGAGTGATTATGAAGAATTTAATAACTACTATGGCAAGTATGTTGATACTAATGATATTTCTGCTACAGTTTATAAATAACCAGGTATTACACTACAATATTATAAATATGGATAGGACGGTTAACTGTTATAAGGAAATAGTAAAACAGGAAGGCTATTTGTCAAATCTAAGAACCGAGGAATTAAAGAGCTATATTTCAAAGTATGCAGGCTGTGATAAATCAGAAATTCTTATAAGCAAAAAAGAAGATATTAAAACCAGGGGGAATGTTATTAATTTTACGGTTAAGGTTCCCATAAAAAATTTAATTGCCGCCAATGAATTGTTAGGTGTAGGGGATGAAGAAAATACAGGAATATATTCTTATGATATTTATACCACCAGTGAATATATAAATAGATAATATGAAGAATCTTATTGTTTTGATGGGAATAATATCTTTTGCCACGGTATTGATGATATTCCAAACGGATTTCAACAAGCTGTATGTTGAAAGACAGCAGCTTAAATTCATTGCTGATGAGGCGTTGTCTTCGGCTTCGCTTGCATTGGATTTAGAGGAATATTCAGAAGGGTATTTAATATATGATGATGAGAAGGTAGTTAATAAAATAGAACAGATATTTGCACTGTATGGTTTGGATAAAGATCTAAATTATCAATTAATAATATATGATGAAAAGGACATAACCAGGAGCTTTGGCACGGGAAAACTTAAAAATATCGATAAAATTACACCTTGTTTGCTGCTTTCAATAAATATAGGTAAACCTAACTTTAGGTCTATAAAGTGCCAAAAGGACATATATGTTGTGTCTGAGTACGAATACAAGGGGTTTTAAGAAATTTTAATAGGCATTTTGCCTATTTTTTTTGGGTAAAAGCTTTATTAATATTCACAGTAGTGATAAAATGATAATATATTATCTGTAAATTAATTTGTCATCGGAGATTAGAATGAAAATAAGAGTTTATGTGGATTCTTCGGTTTGTAGAGACTGTAAGATGTGTGTAAGGTATTGCAAAATAAGAGCTATTTCATCGGGCCCAAATGGAGCTATAATTGATCAGAATAAATGTAATGGCTGCAAACTCTGTATGATGGCTTGTGCCTTTGGTGCTATAAAAACAGAAGAGGTATAAAAATGTCTTTTAAAGAAGAAACCGTAACGAGTGAAATGATATATGAAGGTACTATTTTAAACTTAAGAAAAGATACGGTACGAGTTAAAAATGGCATATCATTCAGGGAAATAGTGGAACATAACGGTGGCTCTGTTATTGTTGCTATAACAGAGAATAATAAGATACTTATGGTTAAGCAATACAGAAAAACCTTTGAAAAGGAAATCTTTGAGTTACCTGCGGGGAAAATAGATGGCGATGAAGACCCAAAGGATGCGGCATTAAGGGAGCTCAAAGAGGAAACGGGCTATACTGCCAAGAATATAAAATATTTGACAAGTATTTATCCCAGTGTGGGTTATACTAATGAGATACTATATATATATCTTTGTACAGACCTAATACCGGGAGAAACGGATTTTGATGAGAATGAAGATATTGATATTTATGAATATGATATGGAGCTGTTAATTGGAATGATATTGGCGGGCAAGATACATGACGCTAAAACTATAATAGGGATACTTATTGCAAATGAAGTTTTAAAAGGAGAAATATGACATGAAGGATTTTCTGGAATACATAGAGAAAGTAGAAAAAAAAGCAGAAAATACAGTATTGGCATATAAAAGAGATATCGGAGCCTTCGAGGAATTTTTAATGGAAAGGGGCGTTATCAATCTTTTAAGCTGCAATAACAGTGATGCAATAGCATATGTAATTTATCTGAAAAACGAAAACAAATCTAAGGCAACAATAAACAGAAAAATTTCTTCAATAAGAGCATATTATGCCAACAAATTAAAGAATAAAGAGATTGATGAAAATCCCTTTGACAATGTTAAATCTGCAAAGTCTGATAAAAGGGAAATAGACTACTTATCCGTGGATGAGGTAAATGCTTTACTGGATTTGCCGGATAAAACCCTCAAGGGCCTTAGGGACAGGGCGTTGTTGGAAGTTATGTATGGAACCGGAGCCAGAGTTACTGAAATAAATAAAATAAAACACAAAGATGTGAATTTTAAAATGAATTTTATAACTTGCACCGATGGCCATGGTAACAGTCGAATAATACCCCTGGGTAGTTATGCCCATAAAGCTTTGGAAAAATATATAAGCGAAGGGTATTGTGCCATAAAAAGAACATTGGAGATAAAGCCCGAAGATTATTTATTCATTAATTTTGCCGGCAAGTCTTTAACTCGTCAGGGTGTTTGGAAAATAGTTAAAGAATACGGAAGCAGAATAGGAATAGAGGACAGAATGACTCCGCAAATATTGAGAAATACCTTTGCTGTGCATATGCTGCAAAACGGTTCCGATCTTAAAACCCTTCAGGAATTGATGGGATTTGATGACATTTCAGTGGGAATGGCTTATCTATCTGTAACCAACAACAGGGTTAAAGATGTATTTAACAGATCTCATCCAAGAGCTTAAAAAAGGGCTTGATTTTGATAGGTGCTTATGTTATACTAACGTAGTTATTACGGGCGGTCCTCTGGGTACATTTGGAGAGAGTACCATGAACGTCTTGGAGGGAAGGAGGAAACTAAATGAACATATTAGATCAAGTAGTACAAGAATATCAAAAAAGCGATATCCCTGCATTTCATGTTGGAGACACTGTAAAGGTCCACATTAAAATTAAAGAAGGTGCCAGAGAAAGAATACAAATTTTCGAAGGCTTCGTTTTAAAAAGACAAAATGGTGGAATAGCAGAAACATTTACTGTAAGAAGAATAGCATCAGGAGTAGGAGTTGAAAAAACATTCCCGCTTCATTCACCCAAAATAGAAAAAATAGAAGTAGTGCGTCAAGGTAAGATAAGAAGAGCAAGACTTCACTATATGAGAGGCAGAACAGGTAAAGCTGCTAAAATCAAAACAAAATAACTGTGTGGGGAGCCTTTGTTCCCCGCATTTTTATATTGAAGGGAGGTTAATATGGAACATATAAATTGGTATCCGGGTCATATGAAAAAGACCAGGGAATTAATAAAAGAAAATTTAAAGTTAGTGGACTTGGTAATTGAAGTAATAGACAGCAGAATACCAATATCCAGCAGGAATCCCATTATTGACTCCTTGGTTTTAAATAAAGAAAGAATTATAATACTTAATAAAAGTGACTTATCCGATTCTGCGGAAAATGACAGATGGAAAGTAAAGCTAAAAAATACAGGCAGCAGAGTAATTACAATGAATTGTATGACCGGTGCGAATCTTAATGCATTAAACAGAGAATTGGAAAGCCTTCAAAAGGAAAAAAATGCATTAAGAAAACTAAATAAGCCTTTGAGAATGATGATAGTGGGAGTGCCAAATGTGGGTAAGTCTTCCCTGATAAACAGAATTACAGGGAAAAAAAGCACACAAACCGGTGACAGGCCGGGGGTTACAAAGGGAAAGCAGTGGTTGACACTTAAAAATGGAATGCAGCTTTTGGATACACCGGGTATACTTTGGCCTAAATTCGAAGATCCGAGAGTTGGTTTAAATCTTGCCTTTTGTGGTAGTATTAAAGATGAGATACTTGATACTACGGATTTAGCTTATGAGCTGTTGAAAATTCTGGAAATAGAGTATTCGGATTTACTTATTAAGAGATATAAGGTGGATGAAATAACGGATGATACCTTATCAAATATGGATGCCATAGCTACAAAAAGAGGGTTTATATTGCCGGGTAAAAAAATAGACTATGAAAGACTTGGAAGAACTTTGTTGGATGAATTTAGAGCAGGCTTGATTGGTAATATAACATTGGAAAAGGTGGATTTAATTGACTAGGAAAGAAAAGCTGGAATTAAAGCTTAGGGAAATGTCATCAACTGAAAACGAATTATATAGAGATGGCATTGAATTTGTTGCAGGTGTGGATGAAGTGGGAAGGGGACCTTTGGCAGGGCCCGTATACGCTGCTTGCGTAGTGCTTCCGAAAAATTTTGATGTGCTGGGGATTGATGATTCAAAAAAACTTTCCGAAAAGAAAAGAACAGAGCTTGATGCAATCATTAAAGAAAAAGCACTGGCCTATGGTATAGGGATTATAGATAATGATATAATCGATGAAATTAATATCTTAAATGCCACAAAATTGGCTATGATGCACGCAATAGAAGATGCAAATGATGACTTAAGGGAAAAAACAGGCAAAGGTATTGAACATATACTGATAGATGCATTAATACTAGAAGATGTAAATATAAAGCAGACAGGTATCATTAAAGGTGATTCAAAATCTGTGTCCATCGCAGCGGCTTCAATAGTTGCAAAAGTAGCAAGGGATGGCTATATGCTGGAGCAGAGTAGAATATATCCGTATTATGCCTTTGAATCAAACAAAGGTTACGGTACGAAAAAGCATTACGAGGGGATAGATGAACACGGACTTACACCAATTCATCGAAAAACGTTTTTAAGGAAGTATTTAAAGGAGAACGGACATGGAATTTAAAACAGATATTCAAATTGCACAAGAAAACATAATGGACAATATAATAGATATTGCCCAAAAGGCAGGAATTGATGAAAAATACCTGGAGCAATACGGTAAGTACAAAGCCAAGGTAGACTATCGAATGCTAAATGAACTAAAAGAAAAAGAGAATGGTAAAGTTGTATTGGTAACTGCCATATCTCCAACACCGGCAGGAGAAGGAAAGACCACCACTACTGTTGGGCTTACCGATGCCTTAAGCAGACTTGGAATAAAGGTAATGGCAGCATTAAGGGAGCCTTCTTTAGGACCTGTGTTTGGTATCAAAGGGGGAGCAGCCGGAGGCGGCTATGCTCAGGTTGTGCCTATGGAGGATATAAACCTTCATTTTACCGGAGATATGCATGCTATAGGGGTTGCAAATAATCTGATAGCTGCGATTTTAGATAACCATATACAGCAAGGTAATGCCTTGAACATAGACCCAAGAAATATTACATGGACCAGAGTTGTTGATATGAATGACAGACAGCTTAGATTTATAAATGACGGACTGGGGGGAAAACCAAACGGAACTCCAAGAGAAGATGGCTTTGAGATAACGGTTGCCAGTGAGATAATGGCTATTTTATGCTTGGCTAATGATATAAGTGATTTAAAGAGAAGAATAGGGAATATTATTATTGGTTATACATATGATGATGAACCTGTTACCGTGGGAGATTTAAAGGTACAAGGAGCTGTAACCGCACTACTAAAGGATGCATTAAAGCCTAATCTTGTTCAAACTTTGGAAAAAACTCCGGTACTTATACATGGAGGACCATTTGCTAATATTGCCCATGGATGTAATTCTGTTATGGCAACAAACTGTGCAAGAAAGCTTGCGGATGTTGTTGTTACGGAAGCCGGCTTCGCAGCTGATCTGGGGGCAGAAAAGTTTGTTGATATTAAATGCAGAAAATCAGGCATTAGACCATCTGCCGTTGTAGTAGTTGCAACAGTAAGAGCATTAAAATATCACGGTGGAGTTGATAAACACAACTTAGGAGAAGAAAATCTAAATGCACTAAAGGCCGGTATGCCTAATTTACTTCAGCATGTGGAAAATGTAACTGAAAATTTTGGAATACCTGCAGTGGTTTCAATAAACAGGTTCCCTACAGATACCGAGGCAGAGCTTAAATTAGTAGAGGATGAATGCAACAAGCTTGGTGTTAATGTTGTGCTTAGTGAAGTTTGGGCAAAGGGAGGCGAAGGCGGAGAAGCCTTGGCTAAGGAAGTGCTTAAGTTAATCGAAATGAAGAACAACTTTAAATTCATATATGATGATGATGATTCTATTAAAGACAAAATAGAAAAAATTGCCAAAACAATATATAGAGCCGATCATGTTGATTATGACTTCAAAGCAAAAAAAGAAATTAAAAAAATCGAGGAAATGGGATTTTCCGGTTTACCTATATGCATGGCTAAAACTCAATTCAGCTTTTCTGATGATAAGAACAAGCTTGGCGCTCCAAGGGGTTTCTTTATAACCATAAGGGAAGTAAAGGTGGATGCCGGTGCAGGATTCATTGTGGCCAAAACCGGTAATATAATGACTATGCCGGGGTTACCTAAGGTTCCGGCAGCAGAAAAAATTGATGTAAATGATGATGGTGTAATAACGGGATTGTTCTAAAAGACTATAAACGGCTTTCACTGAGAGCCGTTTTTTTATTGACTGTAAAAATAAGGTCGTGTATATTTAAATTGGAGGTGGATATGGCTAAGAAATATTATTGTGTAAAAAAAGGAAGAAAACCAGGGATATATTATACTTGGGATGAATGTAAAAAAGAGGTGGAAGGATTTAACGGAGCCTTATACAAAGGCTTTAATGATTTGAATGAAGCAAATTCATATATGGGCATCGAAGAGTTTGATGGCAATAACATTAAAGCTGTTATGAATAAATATGATGTGGAAGCTGTAGCATATGTGGATGGTAGTTATGACAATTTAAGTAAAAGATATTCTTATGGCTCGGTTATTTTTATTGGGGATGAAGAATATGAGATATCAGGCTACGGGGATGACGAAGGAATGGCAAGTATGAGAAATGTTGCAGGTGAAATAGAAAGTGCCATGAGGACGGTGGAATATTGCACAAAAAAAGGTATTAAAAGCATTTTGATTTACCATGACTATGAGGGAATCGGTAAATGGGCTGATAATAAATGGAAGACCAATTTAAAAGAGACAAAGGCTTACAAAGAATATATTGAAAAGGCCAGGGAAATGAATAACATAAGAATAATTTTTAAACATATTAAAGGTCATTCGGGGAATAAATATAACGATATGGCAGATTGTCTTGCAAGGAGCGCTTTATCCAAATAAAGTTTTTTGTGAAAATAGTGTAGAATTATTGAAGGTTTCCAACAAATATGGTATACTAATAAAATCAATATGATTATTTATGGCTGAATATATTGATGAATCAAACAAATTCTTGTTTGAAAACTAGCAGGAGGAAAATATTTTATGGCTAAATATATTGTAAAAAGATTTGCCCAAGCATTGTTACTTGTTGTTGTTGTGGCATGTCTTACTTTTTTGCTTATGAATCTTGTCCCCGGGGGGCCTTTTTTAAGTGAAAAATCTCCATCTCCGGAAGTTTTAGCTGCTATGGAAGCTAAGTACGGATTAGATCAACCGTTGCCGGTACAACTAAAGAATTATATAGTGCACATGTTCCAGGGCGATTTTGGAGTTTCCTTAAAAATGCAGAAGAATAGGCCGGTGATATTAATAATTGAAGAAATGTTTCCCGTTTCGGCAAAAATAGGCCTTATAGCCTTGGCTATAGCGATAGCGGTGGGGATTCCGATAGGCTGTCTATCGGCATACTATAGGGGAACGAAGATAGATAGTGGGCTAAGGGTCTTTATGACTCTGGGTATTTCTGTTCCCAGCTTTGTTATAGCAACACTACTATTACTCATATTTTGTGTAAAATTTCAATGGTTACCATCCATAGGACTTGATAGTTGGAAAAATTATATATTGCCGTGTTTGGCCCTGTCCTTTTATCCGATGTGTTATACCGGCAGACTGGCAAGATCCAGTATGCTGGATGCAATAAACCAAGACTATATAAGAACAGCTAGGGCTAAAGGTGTTTCTACTAAAACAATAATATTCAAACATGCCCTTAGAAATGCTCTGATTCCCGTATTAACATACTTGGGACCTTTGACAGCATTTATTCTTACCGGCGGGTTCGTCGTGGAAACGGTATTTTCAATACCCGGATTGGGTAGATACTTTATTCAAAGTATCTTAGGCAGAGATTACCCAATAATTATGGCAACCACCATATTCTTGGCCGCTTTGGTAATATTTATGAATTTAGTTGTGGATATACTTTATAGAGTTGTTGACCCACGAATTGACATTACTAAGGGAGGAAACTAAGTATGGTAAAGAATGGCAATAAGATATTTACTTTGCATCCTGATTACAGCAAACTCCCTGAAGGAATAACCTTTAATGAAGATGATTTTGTAAAGGCATCAGATGCAGATAAAGAAAACTATATAGAAAAAGCACCATCCATATCATATTGGAAAGATGCATGGAGAAGATTAAAGCAAAATCGTGTTGCGATGATAGCGCTTTGGATACTGATAGCAATAGTACTCTTTGCATTTATAGGTCCTCTTTTCTTTGAAAACGATTTTTCAACTCAAGTAAGGGGTTCGGAAAATCTTGATCCCAGTTTACAGCACCCCTTCGGAACGGATAAGTTTGGTAGGGATTTGATGCTAAGGACCATGTATGGTTCAAGAGTATCCTTAATAGTTGGAGTTTGTGCTTCATTTATAGTACTGGTAATAGGTACTATATACGGCTCTGTTTCAGGTTACTTGGGGGGGAGAGTAGATAGCATTTTAATGAGAATACTGGACTTAATTTACTCAATTCCTGATATTCTTGTTGTATTATTAATATCTACTGTTATTAAGGTCCCTTTAACGGATTGGGTAAATAACAGTGGTACTAAATTTGCCATCAGTATGTCAACCATAGGCCCAGGATTAATATCCATATTCATAGCATTTGGTCTGCTATATTGGGTTTCCATGGCGCGTATAATAAGAGGACAGGTTTTAATGCTCAAGCAAATGGAATATGTTACGGCGGCAAGAGCTTTAGGCGCTAGCAAGTCAAGGGTAATAAAAAGACATTTGTGGCCGAATTGTATTGGCCAAATAATTGTTACTACTTGTTTACAAATACCATCAGCTATATTTTTAGAATCCTTCTTATCTTTCTTAGCTATCGGTGTAAGTGCGCCTATGACAAGTTTGGGTGCTATGGCATCGGATGCTTTAAGCGGAATTTATTCATATCCTTACAGACTTATTATTCCTTCAATAATATTAAGTTTGATGATATTAAGCTTAAATCTTTTTGGCGATGGACTGCGAGATGCTTTGGATCCGCGCTTAAAGAAATAGGAGGAGTGGTTGATTATGGATAAAGATAATAAAAAATTATTAGAAGTTAAAAACTTAAAGGTATCTTTTTTCACTCCTGCAGGTGAAGTAAAGGCCGTAAATGATATATCGTATGAACTTGAACCCGGTGAAGTTATGGGAATTGTAGGCGAATCCGGTTCGGGTAAAAGTGTAGAAGCATATACTATAATCGGATTATTGGCCAGCCCCGGAAAAGTAATGGGCGGTGAAATAATATTTGACGGAGAAAACCTTTTGGAATACTCCGAAGAGGATTTAAGGAAGCTGCGTGGCGATAAAATTAGCATGATATTCCAAAATCCCATGACTTGCTTAAACCCTGTGTATACCATAGGAAATCAGTTGGTAGAGACCTTTGCGGTGCATACTGAAATCCCAAAGGATGAAGCATGGCAAAAGGCGACGGATATGCTTAGCTTTGTAGGAATTAATAATCCTGATAAAAGAATGAATCAATATCCCCATGAGCTTTCAGGCGGTATGAGACAAAGAGTCATGATAGCAATGGCACTTTTATGTAATCCTAAGCTGCTGATTGCTGATGAGCCCACCACAGCTTTGGATGTTACAATCCAGGCACAAATATTAGATTTAATGAAAGATATAATTAGAAAGACGGAAATGAGTACTATTTTCATCACACATAATTTGGCAGTGGTAGCCGAAATTTGTGACAAGGTATCTGTTATGTATGCGGGTAAGCTGGTAGAAACCGGTAATGTGGATGAAATATTCTATAATCCTTCACATCCTTACACTTTGGGATTATTAAAATCAATGCCTAGAGTTGATGAAACGGAGCATGAGAGATTGGTTCCAATCGAAGGGTCTCCTGTTGATATGCTTAATCCGCCGGAAGGCTGTGGTTTTGGAGCAAGATGCGAGCATTGTATGAATATTTGCTTAAGGAAGGATCCACCTTTGATAGATCTTGGCAATGGACATAAAGCTAAATGCTGGTTATTGGCGATGAAGGAATACGAAGGGGAGGATAAATGATATGATGAATTCTGTTGATGAGAAAATCCTTCTGGAACTAAAAAATGTTAAGAAATATTTTGATATAAAATTAAGTTTCGGCAAGAAAAGTTATGTTAAAGCTGTTGAGGATATTACTTTTAATATACATAAGGGCGAAACCTTTGGATTGGTAGGAGAATCCGGTTGTGGAAAAACAACTTTGGGAAGAACGGTACTTAGGCTTATAGAACCCACTGCCGGCGTTATAAAATATGACGGAAATGTAATATATGACGAAAATTTAAAGAAAAATGTTAATATGAATCCCTATAGAAGGAAAATGCAAATAATTTTCCAAGATCCTTCTGCTTCATTGGATCCTAGAATGACGGTGGGAGAGATTATAGGTGAAGCCTTGGATATACATGGTCTATACCAAGAAAAAACCGAAAGAAAAAAGAGAATAGAAGAGCTTTTGGCAAGGGTTGGATTAAATACTGAGCATTCAAACAGATACCCCCACGAATTTTCCGGGGGTCAACAGCAGCGTATCGGTATAGCAAGAGCTCTTGCTGTGGAACCTGAGTTTATTGTTTGTGATGAACCCATATCCGCATTGGATGTTTCAATTCAATCACAAATTGTAAATATGCTTGAGGATATGCAAGAGGAACTTGGATTGACATATCTTTTTATAGCCCATGATTTATCGGTTGTAAGACATATATCTGACAGAATCGGGGTTATGTATTTGGGTAATATGGTTGAGCTTGGTAACAGCAACGAAATCTATCATAAACCGTTGCATCCTTACACTAAGACGCTTTTATCAGCGGTTCCCGTGCCCGATCCTGAAGTAAATAGAAACAAACATAGAATTATTTTGGAAGGGGATGTACCAAGCCCTATTAATCCACCTTCCGGCTGCAGATTTCATACAAGATGTCCTTATGCAAAGGATATATGCAAAGAAAAAACTCCTGAATGGAGAGAAATCGAACCTAATCACTTTGCAGCTTGTCACATACTTTAGTTGAACATACCTATTAGGTGTTCATATATGACTTTAAGTCGACAATTTATTGCGAAGCAATTCGTAAAAAAATTAAGGAGGAGAATTATGAAAAAGTTATTGGTATTATTCTTATCACTATGCATGATGCTTACATTAGCAGCTTGTGGTGGTGGTGAAGAAGAGGCTACTGGCGATGGAGTTATGGATGTATGTATAGCTTCTGAACCGGCAACAATTGACCCGGCATTAAATTCGGCAGTAGATGGTGCTACTATGATTCAGCACACTTTCGAAGGCTTGATTAAATGGGTGGATGATGGAACAGGTAATGCAGTTCATGCACCTGGTATGGCCGAATCATGGGATGTTTCTGAAGATGGTACAGTTTGGACTTTCCATCTAAGAGAAGCAACTTGGTCTGATGGAGAGCCTGTAACAGCTCAGGATTTCGTATATTCTTGGAAAAGATTAAATGATCCTGCAACTGCTGCTGACTATTCATACATGATTACACCGGTAAAAGGTTTTGGTACAGATGATTTAGCAGTTACAGCTGTGGATGATATGACTTTTGAAGTTGAATTAAATAATCCTTGCTTATATTTTGCTGACATATGTGCTTTCCCTGCATGCTATCCTGTAAGAGAAGATATAGTTGAAGCAAATCCTGACCAGTGGACAACTGATCCTGCAACTTACATCGGTAACGGACCTTATGTTATTACTGAGTGGGTTCACAACAGTTATATCTTAATGGAAAAGAATGCTGCATATTGGGACGCAGAGAACATTAAATGCGAAACTATTAAATTCCATTTGATGGATGATCAAAATGCTATGTATGCCGGATTCCAAAATGGAGACCTTGATTATATCGAAGATCTTCCACAGGATGAAGTACCTGCTTTAATGGCAGACGGATCATTACAGTTCTTCCCAACATTGGGAACTTATTATGTAATATTTAATGTGGATGAAGAACCATTTACAGATCCTATGGTAAGAGAAGCTTTCTCATTAGTAATCGACAGAAACTTTATAGTTGAAAACATTACTGCTTCCGGAGAAGCTCCACTTGATGGATTCGTACCTGCAGGTATACCTGATGCTGATATTGACGGTGATGACTTTAGAACAGTTCAAGGTCCTTACTATAGCATAGATCCTGCTGATTATGAAGCAAACTGCGAACAAGCCAGAGAACTTCTTGCAGAAGCAGGATTCGAAGGCGGAGAAGGTTTCCCTGTAGTTGAATATTTATACAACACAAGTGATAGCCATAAAGCTATCGGTGAAGCTCTTCAAAATATGTGGCAGGAAGAATTGGGCGTAACTGTTACTTTAGCTAATCAGGATTGGGCTATCTTCTTAGAAGAAAGAAAAGCAGGTAACTTCTCCATAGCTAGAGGCGGATGGATAGGTGACTATTCTGACCCAATGACATTCTTAGATATGTTTATCACAGGTAGTGGTAACAATGATGCACAATATGCTAATGAAGATTATGATGCATTAATAGCCGATGCTAATGCTGAACTGGATCCTGTAGCTAGAATGGAATTATTACATGATGCAGAAGAGTTATTAGTAGGTGAAGATGTAGTAGTAGCTCCAATTTATGCTTATACTCATAAATATCTGGTAGATGATTCGATTTCCGGTATTTACGCTAATGTTTTTGAAAGTGTATTCTTCAATCAATGTGAAGGTATGTAATACCTAATAGGTAATAATTAATCGGCAGCTTAGCTGCCGATTTTTTATGTAAAATGAAAAAAATATGGTATAATGAATTGATAATTTCAAGGAGGGTATTAGATGATTGAATTATTGTTGGGAAAACCTGTAAGCGATTACATAGATAAAAAAAGCATAGAGGATATTAGTTTTTTAAAGGGAAATGGTATTTCGCCTGCAATTGCAATACTTAGGGTGGGAAATAATCCCGGAGATATATTCTACGAAAAAGCAGCAATAAAGAAGGCAGAACATTTAGGAATTGATTATAAAAATGTGGTGCTACCAGAATATATAGAGGAAAACGAGCTAATTGATAACATTGAGCTGTTAAATATGGATGATACTATTCATGGAGTTCTTTTATTAAGACCGTTTCCAAAGAAATTTAACGATGAATTGATTAGAAACACATTAAAACCCGAGAAAGATATTGATGGCATAACCGATGGTTCTTTAAATGGTATACTTACGGTGGTTAATAGAGGGTTTTCTCCATGTACTCCCAGGGCATGTATGGAAATCATGAAATACTATGGCTATGAATTAAAAGGTAAAAATGTAACTATAATAGGCAGAAGCCTTGTAATAGGTAAGCCTTTAGCGCTAATGATGATAAACGCCGATGCAAATGTAACCGTTTGTCATAGCAAAACAAAGCAGGAGGATTTGATTAAGTATTGCAAGAATTCTGACATAGTAGTTTTAGCCACCGGTAAAACAGAAAGCTTTACTTCAAAATATATAAATGCCGGCACAGTGATTATAGATGTGGGGACAGGTGTAGGTAAGAGTGGTAATATGGCAGGAGATCTTGACTTTGAAGAATTAGAAGTCTCGGGAATAGAAAATATTAGTGTCACTCCGGTGCCAAGGGGTGTTGGCAGCGTTACCACATCCGTTCTTATGAAAAATCTATTGGAAGCAGCAAAAAACCCTGAATAATCAGGGTTTTATATTATCGGCAATCATACTGCCCATTTCTTTGGTTCCGGTAATAATCTCGTTTGCCTTTGCAATGTCCATAGTTCGATAACCATCATTTAGGGTTTTGCTTATGGCAGCTTCTATGGCATTTGCTTCGGCTTTCAAATCAAATGTTGTTCTAAGCATCATCGCACAGGATAGAATTGTAGCCATGGGATTGGCTATATTTTTACCTGCAATATCAGGAGCGGAGCCATGAATGGGTTCATACATACCGAAATTACCATCACTTAAACTGCTGGAAGGTAACATTCCTATGGAACCGGTTACTTGGCTTGCTTCATCAGAAAGTATGTCTCCGAATATATTCGAGGTAAGGATAACATCAAATTGCTTAGGATTTCTAACTATTTGCATTGCAGCATTATCAACATATTGATGATTTAATTTAACCTCAGGATAATCTTTTCCGATTCTGTTTACCGTACTTCTCCATAGTCTTGAGCTTTCGAGTACATTTGCTTTATCTACACTGGTTAATATTTTATTTCTTTTCATTGCTAAATCAAAGCCTACTCGGGCAATTCTTTCAATTTCATAATCCCAGTATTCCTCTATATCATATGCGCCTTCTTTGCCGTTTTGCTCTTTTCTTCCTTTTTCACCGAAATAAATGCCTCCGGTCAATTCCCTTACTACTACTAAATCGAGCCCTCCCATCACAAGTTCTTCTTTTAACGGGCATGCATCCGATAAAGCTTCAAACATTATAGCCGGTCGTATATTTGCATATAGATTTAGAGCTTTTCTAAGACCTAAGAGAGCCATTTCAGGTCTTTTGTTGCCCGGCAAATCATCCCACTTGGGTCCTCCCACTGCACCCAATAAAACAGAATCACTGGATTTGCATATTTCCACGGTTTTATCAGGCAGACAGCTGCCGGTTTCATCTATGGCTATGCCCCCCGCCAACACGTGATTATATTCAAAATGATGGTGATAGAGCTCTCCGATTCTATCCAGAACTTTAATTGCCTCTTCGGTTACTTCAGGGCCTATGCCGTCACCTTTAATAACTGCTAAGTTTATATTCATTTTTTATCCTCCGTAATGCTGTTTAATAGGCCGCCCTTATCTATGATATCCTTAATAAATTCAGGAAAAGGTATAGCCTTATACTCCTCGTTTTTAGTGATATTTCTGATTATACCTGTATCAAAATCGATGGAGACTTCGTCTCCGTCGGAAATGGATTTACCGGCTTCGGGACATTCTAGTATTGGCAAGCCGATGTTTATGGCATTCCTATAAAATATCCTGGCAAAGGTATTAGCAATAACACAGCTTATGCCGGAAGCTTTGATGGCTATCGGGGCATGCTCCCTGGAAGAGCCGCAACCAAAATTATCCAAGGCTACTATGATGTCTCCTTCTTTAACTTTATTAACAAAATTTTTATCGATATCTTCCATACAATGTGCTGCAAGTTCTTTGTGACTTTGTGTGTTTAGATATCTTGCGGGGATTATAACGTCCGTATCGACATTGTTACCGTATTTATGTGATTTACCTTTAGCAATCATTATGTACCTCCTATAGTGGGGAACTTATTGTTCCGGTTATTGCTGATGCGGCAGCAACAGCAGGGCTGGCTAAGTATACTTTTGAATCCACATGACCCATTCTGCCTACGAAGTTTCTGTTTGTTGTGGCAACACAGCTTTCCCCCGATGCCAATATTCCCATATGACCACCTAAGCATGGGCCGCAAGTAGGAGTAGAAACAACGCAACCTGCATCTATGAATATATCCATATAGCCTAGGTTGATGCATTCTTTAAATATCTTTTGAGTTGCGGGGATAATGATTCCCCGAACATCTTTATGTAATTTTTTACCCTTTAAGATTTCGGCGGCTTCCTTCATGTCGGATAATCTTCCGTTGGTACATGAACCTATTACCACTTGGTCAATCTTAATCGGAGCCATGCCGTTTATCTCGTCAATATCATGGGTATTTTCCGGAAGATGGGGGAAGGCTACCGTTGGCTTTATTTGTGATAAATCAATGTTATAGGTTTGATCGTATTCAGCGTCATCATCAGGGTAGAAAGTATTGGTTTTTCTACAAACTTTATCCTTTGTATATTCCAGCGTGACAGCATCCACAGGAAATATTCCGTTTTTTGCCCCGGCTTCTATAGCCATATTCGATATACATAGTCTGTCATCCATGGATAAATTTTTAATACCGTCACCCATAAATTCCATGGATTTATACAAAGCACCATCCACACCTATCATTCCTATTATATGCAATATTACATCTTTTCCCGAAACATACTTGTTTAATTCTCCGGTTAAATTAAATCTAATGGCCCTAGGGACTTTAAACCAAGCTTTGCCCGTTGCCATACCGGCAGCCACATCGGTACTGCCGACACCGGTGGAAAAGGCACCTAAAGCACCGTAGGTACATGTATGGGAATCTGCACCTATAACAAGTTCCCCCGGGGCAACCAAGCCCTTCTCCGGCAGGAGTGCATGCTCTATACCCATATTACCCACATCATAAAAATTTGTAATATTAAAGCTTCTTGCAAATGTTCTGCATTGCTTGCATTGCTCCGCTGATTTTATATCCTTGTTTGGAGTGAAGTGATCCATAACCAAGGATATCTTATCCTTATTAAATACTTTTTTAAATCCGTAATTTTCGAACTCATTAATTGAAACGGGTCCCGTTATATCATTTGCCAAAACCATATCCAAATTTGCATTAATAAGCTGTCCTGCTTCCACCTTTTCCAAACCCGCATGTGCGGCAAGGATTTTTTGCGACATTGTCATTCCCATGTTTTTACTCCTATTTTACAAAATTTTTAACTTTATTAGCTCTGTTTAAAGCACTGACCAAAGCGTTAACTGAAGCTAGGATAATATCCGAGTGGGTTCCTACACCCCAAAATCTTTTTCCTTCACCATCTTCAATTAATATATATGCGGCCGCCTTTGATGTAGATTGGCTTTCCAATGCATGCTCCGAATAGGTAACAAACTTATATTTGTATTCGAAGGGTGCTTTTAAAAGGGCATTTGCCACGGCGTCTAAACGCCCGTTGCCTTCGCTGGTAAAAGTGAACTCATTACCGTTAATTACTACCTTCATATCAACTGCAAAGATTTCTTCATTACGTATTTTAGATACTCTTTTGAATGTTGCATCTGTTATGTCTATTTTACTGAAATCATTAATATACTCTTTTTTGAAAGCTTCAAAAACCTTACTTGCCGATAGTTCCTTGTGTTTTCTATCGGATATATCCTTAATCAGGTAACCGACCTCTTCCTTCATCTCCTTAGGCAGTACATAACCGAAGTTTTGTTCTATTATATATGCCACGCCGCCTTTTCCTGATTGACTGTTGATTCTGATGACATCGGCTTCGTATTCTTTTCCGATATCTTTTGGATCAATGGGAAGATATGGAACCGTCCAAGTGGAGCATTCGTTATCCTGATGATACTTCATTCCCTTGGCTATGGCATCTTGATGAGAACCTGAAAAAGCTGCGAAGACAAGCTTGCCACCGTAAGGTTGTCTCGGGTTAACTTTCATGTCCGTAAATTCTTCGTATTTATTAACTACCATAGGCATGTCGCTGAAGTTTAGGTTTGGATTTACGCCGTGGGAGTATAGGTTCATAGCCAAATTTACTATATCAACATTACCGGTTCTTTCTCCGTTGCCAAACAGTGTTCCTTCTACTCTGTCTCCTCCGGCCAAAATTCCCAATTCTGCTTCGGCAACCGCAGTCCCCCTGTCATTATGAGGATGAAGGGATATGATTAGGTTTTCCCTCAAGTGAAGGTTATTGCACATATATTCTATTTGGTTGGCATATACATGGGGCATTGACATGGAAACGGTCGAAGGAAGATTTATTATTACCTTTTTTTCCTTTGTTGGTTTCCAAACATCAATAACCGCGTTGCATATCCTTAGGGCGAATTCCATTTCTGTTCCTGTAAAGCTTTCTGGGGAATATTGAAAAGTCAAATCACCTTCAAAGCATAGACTTCTTTCCAAAAGTAATTTTGCACCGTCCTCGGCTATCTTTATTATTTTTTTCTCATCTGCCTTAAATACCTGCTCTCTTTGGGCCTTTGAAGTTGAATTATATAAATGAACTATAGCCCTTTTTACTCCCTTTAATGAATCAAAGGTTTTGTCTATTATATGCTTCCTCGCTTGAGTAAGCACCTGTATAGTTACATCATCCGGTATTAAATTGTTATCTATGAGAGTTCTGACAAATTCATATTCGGTGTTTGAAGCTGCCGGAAAGCCCACTTCGATTTCTTTAAAGCCTAAAGATACCAAATATTTAAAAAAATCAACCTTTTGTTGTAAGCTCATAGGTACTATGAGGGCTTGGTTCCCGTCTCTTAAATCGACACTGCACCATAGGGGTGCTTTATCTATGTGATCCTTTTTAATCCAATCTCCATGGGAGACCGGTGGGGGGAAATAACCGACTTTGTACTTCTTGCAATTTTCCATAATTTAATCCCTACCTTTTCTAGATATATAAAAAGCCCCTTGAATAATCAAGAGGCGAAAAAACTCCGCGGTACCACTCTTATTGGTATAAATACCCACTCATTAATTTAGCTCCGGGGTGAGACACATATCTTAGCCTGTAGTTTCGCACCAAACAACTACTCTCTGTAAGGCTAAATGACATATTTATTCCCTTCAACGCTCATATTTAATTACTAATGTTAATATAACTTATATGGGAAGGCATGTCAATATATTTAATGTAAAAAAATAAAAAAATAGAAATAAATTTGTATAAAATCACAAAATAACTTGACTTTGGTGCTCAATAAGTTATAATTATTTCAAAGATTAAAGTGAGGTAAGTATTATGAGATTAACTGGAGCCCAAATAATTGCTGAAGTATTGCTTGATCATAGCGTAGATACCGTTTTTGGTTATCCCGGTGGAGCAGCCTTAAATGTTTACGATCAATTATATAAGTATAGTGATAAAATTAAACATGTGATGACTGCCCATGAGCAGGGAGCTTCTCATGCCGCAGACGGATATTATAGAGCAACCGGTAAGACGGGAGTTGTATTTGCTACCAGCGGACCGGGAGCAACAAATCTGGTAACGGGACTGGCAACTGCTAACATGGATAGTATTCCTATGATAGCAATTACTTCGAATGTACCGGATGCGTTTATAGGTAGGGATGCTTTTCAGGAGATATGTATTACAGGGATTACCATGCCTGTTACAAAACATAATTTCTTTGTTAATAATATTATGGAATTGGAAGATACCTTAAGATTGGCTTTTAAAATTGCCAATAGCGGAAGGAAAGGTCCTGTTTTAATTGACATTACCAAGGATGTAACTGCAGATTCTTGTGACTTTGAGAATAAAAAACCCATGGAGCTGAAAGAACATCCCGTTGCAGAGGATGGGGTGATAAGTGATATAGCTCATATGATTAATGAATCAAAAAGACCTGTCATATACTTCGGAGGTGGGGTTACGGCATCGGATGCTTGCGATGAAATGGCGGAATTAATAGAAAAAGCTGATATACCTGCAACCTATACCCTTATGGCGGCCGGCGTAATAGGATATGACAATCCTAAAAACCTGGGACTGATAGGTATGCATGGAACAATATCTTCAAATCATGCCATAGATAAGGCGGATTTGATAATAGCCATGGGGACAAGATTTAGTGATAGGGTAGCCCTTAATCCAAAGAAGTTCGGAAAAAAGGCCACTATAATTCAAATCGATATTGATAGGAGTGAAATCGATAAAAATGTTTTGGTGGATAAAAGCTGTATATGTGATATAAAGGACTTTTTAATTAAACTCTTACCTATGATAAAAAGAACCGAGCATAAAAGCTGGATGCATCAGATCGGTGAATGGAAGGAAAGAGAAAAAGTTAATGAACCGAATGATGGAAAACTTCATCCTAAGATGATTATGGAGTCCATATGTGATCTTACCGATAAAGATACTATTTATGTAACGGATGTGGGACAGCATCAAATGTGGGCAGCCCAATATATAAAACATAAAAACACTAAAAGATTTTTAACCAGCGGAGGCCTAGGTACCATGGGATATGGTTACGGAGCGGCAATAGGAGCGCAAATTGGTAAAAAAGATGCCAGAGTAATTCATATAACCGGGGATGGTTCTTTTCATATGAACCTAAATGAAGCGGCTACAGCTGTTAGTGAAAGCTTACCTATTATTACTGTAATATTAAATAATTCCGTTTTGGGTATGGTATACCAATGGCAAACCTTATTCTATGAAGGAAGATATTCTTCCACAGTGCCCGAAAGAAAAACGGACTATGTGAAATTGGCGGAGGGCTTTGGACTTAAGGGATACAGAGCGGAAAATAAGGAAGAGCTTCATGATGCGTTTAAAAAAGCATTATCGGAAAAAGGTCCTGTTTGGATAGAATGCGTTATATCAAAGGAAGAAAGAGTATTGCCTATGATCCCGGGTGGTGGGAATGTGGAAGATATGATAGTAGGGTAAAAGATATGAGAGATATGCAGATAAAGAAAGAAGTTGTTAGTGTTTTTGTACAAAATCAAGCCAATGTACTTACCAGAGTTGTAAGTTTATTTGGTAGGAGGGGTTATAATATTGACTCCTTAACTGTTTCGGCTACTAATAATCCTGAGATTTCCAGAATAACTATTGTTTTTAATGTAACAGATGCTTCATTAAAGCAGATACTGACGCAAACCGAAAAACTGGAGGTTGTGGAAAATACTTTTGTTTTAGAATCGGAAAACAGCGTTTATAGGGAGCTGCTATTGGTAAAAGTTAAAGCGGATGATGATAACAGAAGTAAGCTTAAAGAAATAGTGGATATATACAGGGGTAAAATTATAGATTTATCTAAGGAAAGTATGATAATTGAATTAACGGGTGTAACTGAAAAAATAGATGGCTTACTAAAATTGTTAAACGATTATGAAATATTAGATGTGTGCAGAACCGGAGTAACCGGAATGTCAAGAGGAAACTAAGTATAAAGGAGCAAAGAAAATGATTAAAAAGTATTATGACCAGGATTGTAATTTAGGACTGTTGGACAATAAAACAGTGGCTGTTATCGGGTTTGGAAGTCAAGGCCATGCCCATGCAATGAACCTAAACGAAAGTGGAGTTGATGTTTTGGTAGGCCTTAGGGAAGGGTCTTCCCATAGGGCAAAGGCGGAAGCTGCAGGGCTTAAGGTTGTAGATGTTGAAACAGCGGCGGAAAAGGGTGATCTAATAATGATGCTAGTTCCCGATGAAAAGGCAGCATCAATTTATGCATCGCAAGTAGCCAAACATATGAAAGAAGGAAATGTTTTGATGTTTGCCCATGGTTTTAATATTCACTTCAACCAAATTAATCCGGCCAAGGAAATAGATGTTATTATGGTGGCGCCAAAGGGACCGGGACATACCGTAAGAAGTCAGTATGTTGAAGGTAAAGGCGTACCAAGTTTAATTGCCATTGAACAAGATGCATCCGGTATGGCAAAGGAATATGCACTGGCTTATGCATCCGGAATCGGAGCAGGTAGAGCGGGAATATTGGAAACGACTTTCAAAGAAGAAACAGAAACTGATTTATTTGGTGAACAAGCAGTACTGTGCGGCGGAGTTACTGAGCTAATGAAGGCTGGTTTTGATACTTTGGTAGAAGCTGGATATGAACCTGAAATGGCATATTTTGAATGTATCCATGAAATGAAACTTATTGTGGATTTAATCAATTCCGGAGGATTTGACAAGATGAGATATTCAATATCAAATACTGCAGAATATGGTGACTACAGAACGGGTACTAGAATAATAACTGAAGATACACGTAAGGAAATGAAAAAAGTATTATCTGAAATTCAAGATGGTACATTTGCCAGTGAATTTATTCAAGAGTTCAATGCCGGCGGTCAAGCAAGGTTCTTGGCAACCAGAAGAAAAGAAGCTAGTCATTTACTATGTAAAGTAGGTCAAGAGCTTAGGGATATGATGAGCTGGTTAAAGAAATAGTCATGGGAGGAAATGATGTCAAGAACTAGTTATAACGTAACTAAGGGTATAGAAAGGGCACCGGCTAGGAGCCTTTTCTATGCCATGGGATATACAAAAGAAGAGCTGGAAAGACCACTAATTGCGGTTATTTCAGCCCATAGCGAAATAGTGCCGGGTCATGTAAACTTGGATAAAATAACGGAAGCTGTAAAGGCGGGGGTTAGAATGGCAGGAGGTACTCCTATTGTTATGCCTGCAATTGGTATATGTGATGGTATTGCCATGGGACATATAGGTATGAAATATTCCTTGCCTTCAAGGGAGCTAATAGCAGATAGCTGTGAGTCGTTAATTATGGCTCATGCTTTTGATGCGGTTGTTATGGTGCCTAACTGTGATAAAATAGTTCCCGGCATGGTAATGGCGGCTGTTAGACTAAATATTCCTACAGTTGTTGTTTCCGGTGGTCCTATGATGGCGGGGCTCGTTAATGGTGAAGAGACAAGTTTGTCTAAAATGTTTGAGGCCGTTGGAGCCAGAAAAGCTAATATGATCACAGATGAAGAACTGTATGAATATGAGCAAAATGTATGTCCCGGTTGTGGCTCTTGCTCGGGAATGTATACGGCAAACAGCATGAATTGCCTATGTGAAGCTATAGGTATAGCCCTTCCCGGGAATGGTACCATTCCCGCAGTTGAAAGTGGTAGAATTCAGCTTGCAAAAAAAGCCGGTATGAAAATAATGGAACTTTATGAAAGGGACATAAAGGCCAGGGATATAATTAATGAAAAATCCGTGGCCAATGCCATAGCCTGTGACATGGCCCTGGGATGCTCCACAAACAGTGTGTTGCATCTGCTGGGGATAGCGTATGAGGCCGGGGTTGAGGTTGATTTGAATCAGTTCAATGAAATCAGCGCCAAAACCCCAAATCTTTGCCATCTGGCGCCTGCAGGCAATACCCACATGCATGATTTAAATAATGCAGGTGGCGTAGGAGCGGTTATGAAAGAGCTTTCAAAGAAGAATCTTATAGATACAAGCTTAATAACTGCAACGGGTAAGTCTGTAGGCGAAAATATAAAAGACAAACGAATCAAGGATGAAAATTCGATTAGGCCTATAGATAATCCTTTCAGTGAAACCGGTGGTTTACAGATTCTATGGGGTAACATAGCCAAGGAAGGCTCGGTGGTTAAAAGAAGTGCAGTGGCACCTGAAATGATGCATTCTGTTTGCAAAGCCAGAGTATTTGACAGTGAAGAGGCAGCTATAGAAGAAATCTACAGAGGTGGTATTAAAGCCGGAGATATTGTGGTAATCAGATATGAAGGACCTAAGGGTGGACCCGGAATGAGGGAAATGCTTAATCCTACCAGTGCATTGGCGGGAATGAAGCTGGATAAATCCGTGGCACTGATAACCGATGGCAGATTTAGCGGAGCGAGCAGAGGTGCTTCCATAGGACATGTTTGTCCGGAGGCAGCAGCAGGCGGTAATATAGGACTCCTAAAAGATGGAGATATAATCGAAATAGATATTGAGAAGGCATATATAAATGCCCGGGTAACAGATGAGGAATTTGAGCGTAGGCGAAAAGAGCAAGTTATGCCGGAGCCTAAGATTAAAACCGGTTGGTTAAACAGATATTCTCGATATGTGGCAGCATCTTGCAAAGGCGCTGTTATGGAGTAAGACTTGATAAACGTGTGTAATTATTTATACACGTTTTGTATTGGCATAAATACTTTAACGATTTACTTGACTAAAGCGAATAAAAATATTATACTGTTTTGGATATTTGATTACGGAGGCATTATGAAAGATATATATAACAAATTAACAAAGGTTGAGGCATTACCCTTAATACTTAAGGAATTATATGAGGCCAGAGGCTATGAGAAATATATTATGGGCGAATTTGTGCCCTATGAAATATATATGGAAAACAAGAATTTTTTAAGAGATGAAGGCATAATAACATTTACAGGAGCCAATGGAAAATTGATGGCTTTAAAACCTGATGTAACTATGAGTGTTGTAAAAAATATTACGGATAATACAATAACCAAAAAGATTTATTACTATGAAAATGTATTTAGAATGTCAAAATCAATCAATCAGTATGAGGAAATAGGTCAAATAGGGGTGGAGTTTATAGGGGGAGAAGATCTTTATTCATCCGCCGAAGTTATTGAGTTGGCCTGTAAGAGTTTAGAATCAATAAGTAATAAATACATACTAAGTATTAATGATATGGGATTTATGTCAGGATTGATAAGGGAATTAAATTTTGATGAAGAGGCTGAATACAAGCTCCTGAAAATATTAAAAAGTAAAAGTCAAACAGAGCTCAAAGGATTTTGTAAAAAATATGGGCATAATGACAGGTGCTTTGACTACTTGGCAAAAATAGTAAAACTGGAGGGGCCTTTTAATGAGGTGTTAGAAGATGCCAAAGGCCTTTGCTTAAATGATGAAATGACCATAGCACTAGACGAATTAAACGAACTTTATGAGGCTCTTATTTCCATAGATTTAGGAGGGAACATAAAACTGGATTTATCAATAGTAAATGATTTGGATTACTATAACGGGATAATATTTAAGGGCTATGTGGATGGGATTCCGGCAGCGGTTTTATCCGGGGGAAGATACGATAACCTAATGCGTAGGCTTAATAAAAAGCAAGCGGCAGTTGGCTTTGCTATATATTTAAGCCACCTGGACAGAATTATGAAAACTGACAAAAAGTACGATGCAGAAGCGGTACTTTTCTATAATAAGGCAAGTACTGCCGATGTTATCGGTGCTGTGAATAAATTATCCCAAAAACATGAAAGTGTAAGGGCTGAAAAGGAAGATTATGGTCATATTAAGGCATGTTACAAATATGTACTGGTGGACGGAGAGATTAAGGAGGCTGAAGATAATGCTTAATATAGCACTGCCTAAGGGACGGTTAGGTGATAATGTATACAAATTACTTGATAAATTAGGATACGATTGTCCGGAAATAAATAAAGAGACCAGAAGGTTGGTATTTGAGAATAAAGACAAGGGTGTTAGGTATTTACTTGTAAAGCCATCAGATGTGGCTGTTTATGTGGAAAAGGGAGCTGCCGACTTGGGGGTTATTGGCAGCGACATACTAAAAGAAGAAGGAAATGATGTTTTTGAATTATTGGATCTTAACATGGGTAAATGCAAAATGTGCGTTGCCGCTAAAAATGGATATGAAGAAGACATGAGCTTGCCTTTAAGGGTGGCAACAAAGTATCCAAATACAGCCTATAGATATTTTAATTCAATAAGCAGAAGAATAGAGATTATTAAATTGAATGGAAGCATTGAGCTTGCACCGATATTGGGACTTTCCGATGTAATAGTAGATATTGTGGAAACAGGGAGTACTCTTAGGGGTAACGATTTGTCTGTAATAAAAGATATCGACAACATAAGTGCCAGGTTGATATCTAATAAAAGCGCCTATCAGTTCAAAAAGGAAAAAGTGGATAAGATTGTAGATAGTATAAGTGAGATTATTGTGGGGGAATAAAATGAGTGAATTTTTAAATAATAAATTGAATAAGTTAAATCCATATGTCCCGGGGGAGCAACCAAACAGGTTTGAGAAATGGATAAAACTAAATACCAACGAAAGTCCGTTTCCGCCGTCTCTATGTGTTAACAAGGTAATGATGGATTATTACTACGGAGATTTGAGGTTATACCCAAATCCCGATTGTGATGGCCTATTAGCGGCCCTTTCCGATGAATATAAAGTTGATAAAGAACAGCTTATTGTGGGAAATGGGTCAGATGAACTTCTTGCCTTTTCGTTTATGGGATTTTGTGAAAAGGGAGCAGCCTTTCCGGATATTACATATGGCTTTTATAAAGTTTTTAGCGGGCTTTTTAATGCAACATACAAGGAAATAAAGCTTAATGTAAATCTGGGAATTGATGTTAATGACTATAAGGGATTAAAAGAGACTGTAGTTATCGCAAATCCCAATGCACCGACGGGGCTTGAGCTTAGCAGAAAAGAAATAATTAAATTATTGGAACAGGATAAAAACCGTTTGGTTATTATTGATGAAGCGTATGTGGATTTTGGTGGAACATCTTCAGTGGATTTGATTGATGAGTATAATAATTTATTGATAATAGGTACATTTTCAAAATCCAGAAATTTAGCCGGCGCTAGAATAGGATATGCTATTTCAAATAAGGAAGTAATTAAAGACCTTTATAAAATAAAGTACAGCTTTAACCCTTACAATGTTAACAGCCTAAGTTCATTAATGGGAGAAGCTGCATTAAGAGATAGTAGATATTTTGAAAGTTGTATTGAAAGGATAAAGAACAATAGGGAGTATATAACGGATGAACTGAATGAATTAGGGTTTGAAGTGGTTAACAGCAAAGCAAATTTCATATTAGTAAAATGTAAAGAAACTCAAGCAAAGAAATATTATGAAAAATTAAAAGAAAAGGGAATACTAGTCAGGTATTTTGATATTGATAGATTAAAAGACTATGTAAGAATAACTATTGGAAGCAAGCAGGAACTTGAATTACTTTTAAAAACAACAAGGGAGATAATATGAGAAAAGCGGAAATAAGTAGAAAAACAAATGAAACGGATATTAAGGTATATTTGGATATCGATGGAACGGGGGAATATGAAATAAATACTGGTTCTGGATTTCTAAATCATATGCTGGAGCTCTTTGCCAAGCATGGTAGATTTGATTTAGATGTGAGTTGTAAAGGTGATAAAGAAGTGGATTTTCATCATAGCACAGAGGATATAGGTATAGTACTAGGGAAATGCTTTAAAGAAGCTTTAGGTGATAAAAAAGGTATAAACCGCTATGCAGATATATTAATGCCTATGGATGAAGCGTTAGTATCAGTGGCCGTTGATGTTTCAGGTAGGTCCTATCTTGTTTTTAATGCTAATATGCCTGCAGAAAAAGTTGGTGCTTTTGATACGGAACTTGTTAGAGAGTTTTTTGAAGCATTCACAAGGGAGCTGGGTATTACATTACATATTAACCTCATGTACGGCAATAATACTCACCACATTATAGAGGGCATTTTTAAAGGTGTTTCAAGATGTTTAAAAAGTGCATTAAAAATAAATAAAGAAATAAAGGATGAAATACCATCCACGAAAGGAGTATTATGATAGGAATTATTGATTATGGCGTTGGTAATCTTTTTAGTCTTAAATCCTCTTTGGAATATATAGGTGTTAAATCTATTGTATCCAATAATAGGGAAGAACTTATTAAAGCCGATAGAATAATTCTTCCGGGGGTCGGGGCCTTTAAAGATGCTTATGATAAGCTGATAAAAGCCGATATGGTTTCTTTTCTAAACGAAATTATAGAAGAAACTCCGCTAATGGGTATATGCCTAGGAATGCAGCTTCTGTTTGAAAAGAGCTATGAATATGGAGAGCATAAAGGCTTGGGATATTTAAAGGGCGAAGTAATAGACTTGAAAAAAGATATAAATTCCGGTTTAAAGATACCTCATATGGGGTGGAATAAACTTACTATTATTAATGATAATCCTTTGCTTAAATATACTAAAAATGATGAATTTGTATATTTTGTTCATTCATATAAGGCTAGTAACTGTAAGGAATCACTTATGGCCGTATCTGAATACGGAGGAGTGGTACCTGCGGTGGTTTCGAGCAACAATATATACGGATGTCAATTTCATCCGGAAAAAAGTGGAGAGACAGGCCTAAATATATTAAAGGCTTTTAATGAAGTATAGGGGGACTAAATGAAAATATTTCCGGCAATAGATATAATTAATGGTAAAGCCGTTAGATTAACACGGGGTGACTATAGTAAAATGACTGTATTTAATGATAATCCTGTTGAAGTTGCTAAAGACTTTGAAAAAAAGGGTGCAAAGTATATTCATTTGGTTGATTTGGATGGTGCTAAAAGTGGTAGTTTAGATAATATTAAAACTGTGGAAAAGATTGTAAAAGAAACTAGGCTTTTTGTGGAGATAGGCGGCGGAATCAGAAATAAAGAGAGAATAGAAAAATACCTTGATTTAGGAGTTGGCAGAGTAATATTAGGAACAGCGGCAGCCAATAACTTTGAATTTTTAAAGGAATCTGTTGATGAGTTTAAAGAAAAAATAGTACTGGGAGTTGATGCAAAGGACGGCCTTGTTGCAATTAATGGCTGGGAGAAAAAGACAAATATTGACAGCTTTGAGTTCTGCGAAAAAGCAAGAGATATTGGTGTTAAAACAGTTATATATACGGATATAGCAAAGGATGGTGCTATGCAAGGAACTAATATAGAAGCATTTAAAAGGCTAGTTAAAATAGAAGGCCTTGATATAATTGCATCGGGTGGAGTTTCTAATTTGGATGACCTAAAAAAACTTAAAGAGATTAATGTGTATGGTGCGATTATTGGGAAAGCTCTTTATTTGGGCGCCATTGATTTGAAGGAGGCATTAAGTGATAACTAAAAGAATAATTCCTTGCCTTGATGTTAGAGATGGTAGGGTAGTAAAAGGTACTAATTTTACGGGGATTAAAGATGTGGAAGATCCTGTAAATTTAGCCAGATTATATAATAACTCAGGGGCTGATGAGCTGGTGTTTTATGATATCACTGCCAGTGTGGAAAAAAGACCCATATTTACCGATGTATTAAAATCCGTAGCAAGGGAGATATTCATTCCTTTAACAGTGGGAGGTAGCATTAATACCTTGGATGATTTTGATATGGTTTTGAATTCTGGAGCTGATAAAGTTAGCGTAAATTCGGGAGCTATTAAAAATCCTGATTTAATCGATGAGGCAGCCAAACGTTATGGAAATCAGTGTGTAGTACTTTCCGTTGATGTTAAAAGGGTTAATGGTGAATTTCATGTTTTTACAAAAGGCGGTAGAGAAGATACGGGAATAAATGCCTTGGATTGGATAAAGGAAGGCGAAAAAAGGGGGGCCGGGGAGTTGGTTTTAAATAGTATAGATACAGACGGCGTTAAAAATGGCTTTGATTTGGAAATGCTTTATAAGGTTTCTTCCCTTATATCAATACCAATAATCGCATCGGGGGGCGCTGGTAAAATGGAAGACTTTAAGGAATTATTCAAGCTTAAGGGAATAGATGCGGGGCTTGCTGCCAGCATATTTCACTATGGAGAAGTGGATATCAAGGAATTAAAGGAATATTTAAATAGTAAAGGAATAAATGTTAGGAGATAAGAATGATTATAGATATAGATGATATTAAGTTTGATGATAGAGGTTTAGTACCGGCCATAGTTCAAGATTACTATACTGACGAAGTATTAACTTTAGCATATATGAACAAAGAGAGTCTAGAAATTAGCATTAAAGAAGAAAGAACTTGTTTTTGGTCCAGGTCAAGAAAGGAACTATGGAGAAAGGGTGAAACGTCGGGAAATACCCAAAGGATAGTATCAATTACTGCGGATTGCGATCAAGATGCTTTGGTAGTTAAAGTGATTAAAAAAGGTCCCGCATGTCACCTTGGAAATGAATCATGCTTTTCGTTTCCACTAATGGATAATAAGGTGGAAGAAAAGTTTAAATTAGAAAAGTTATATAATCTTCTTTTAGACAGAAAAGAAAAAATGCCTAAAGATAGCTATACTACATATCTATTTCAAAAAGGTAAAGAAAAGATATTAAAAAAAGTTGGGGAAGAATCTACAGAAGTTGTAATCGGAGCCATGAAGAATGATAAGGAAGAAACAGTTTATGAAATAGCAGATTTATGTTATCATATTATGGTACTTATGGTTAATGAAGGCATAAGTCTTGATGATGTAAAATCTGAACTTGCATCAAGACATATAATTGATCATAAAATAAAGCAGGAAACGGGGAAATAATGATTAAATCATCCATGCATAACCATACAAATCTTTGTGACGGTAAAAATACACCTAGGGAAATGGCAGAAGCTGCCATAGCTTTAGGCTTCACTGATTTTGGATTTTCCGGGCATAGTACTAATAATAAGTTCTTTAGCCAATGGGGTTTAAAGGATGAAATAAAATATATTGAAGCCATTAATTATTTGAAAAAAGAATATAAAGACAGAATAAACATTTATTTGGGGATAGAAAATGACTACCATGGAAGAACAATAAACCGAGACAGCCTAGATTATTTAATAACATCGGTGCATGGCTTTGTGAGTGGAGATAAAAATGAATACTATTCAATAGATGATACTGTTGAAGAGTTAATACTAGGCATAGATAAGGTATACAAGGGCGATTCAATGAAAATGATAGAAGGTTATTTTCATAATCTTTGTAAGGCTGTAGAATTGGACAGTCCGGATATAATTGGACATTTTGATTTACCGACAAAGCTTAATAAGGGCAACGTAATCTTCAATGAAAAATCCAATGAATATTTAAGGTTAGCAAAAGAAGCCATAAGGCATTTGGTAGACAAAAGCATATTTGAAGTTAACACCGGTGCTATTTATCGGGGTTATAGGGAGTTCCCCTATCCAAGGGAGGAATTACTATATTATATACTCAAGGAAAATGGAAGAGTAACTATATCGGGAGATGCCCATAATACAGAAGGAATTAATTATTGGTTTGATGAAGGGGTAATGCTTCTAAGGGATATTGGGTATAAAGAAATATATGAATATAAAAATTCGCATTTTAAAAGAGCCTTTTTATAGGCTCTTTTTGAGTGAATTTTCCACTAAAAGCTTTTCAATGTATTGCTTTGCGGTTCTGGGGCTTCTGCCGTTTTTTCTTATTGCAAAGGCTTCTGCTCCGTTTATTAACTCATCCTTTGGAATATTTAATTCGGTTTCATTCACAAGCTTATACAGTATTTTTGCGAATTCTTCTTTATCCGGATTTAGATAAGTTATAGTCAATCCGAATCTGGAAGACAAACTCATATTTTCCTGCAATGTGTCCGCTATGTGTATGCTGTCGGATAATCTTTCCGAATGACTTTCGTTTAAAAGATGCCTACGGTTACTGGTTGCATATATTAAAGTGTTGCTGTTGTAAGAGGAAGATTTTCCTTCGAGAATACCCTTTAATATGCAATACTTTTCATCTGCCTTTTCAAAACTCAAATCATCAATAAAAACAATGAATTTTAGCGGTGTTTTGGAAAGCTCCTCCGTAATATCCGGAAGATATGCTATCTGCTCCGGATCCAACTCCACTAATCTTAAACCTTCGCTAAATAGGGAGTTGCATACCGCTTTTATCGTTGAACTTTTGCCTGTTCCCGCAGCTCCATAAAGCAAAGCATTACTGGCCCTTACGCCATTTACGAATGCTTTGGTGTTATCATATAGTTTTTTAATATTATTCTCATAACCATATAATTCCTCCATGGATTGGGGATCCGGATTTGCCACATAATGTAATTCTCCGTTTTTTATCCTAAATACATTGTATTTGGCAAACATCCCATAACCCAGCTTGTTTACGTTTTGAACGGTCTTTCTGTAACTCCTGTAAAGATCCGTGTTACTTATCTCCCAATCAGGCAGATTCATATTGGTAAGCTTATTACCTATTAGGTCTCTGCCGTGGGAATTGGCCAGATTATTTAATATTAGCAAATCTCTTTTTAAGGCATGTTCAATTTCGCTGTTAACCTTTTCTCCCATGGCAATTTTTCTAATATATATGTTATCATCTTCACTAACAAGCTTTATAATTAGATTACTGAGATTACCTTCTCCTTCATCATAAACTATATTTACCAAAGCGGTGTACTTGTTTAATATCTCTTGAGTGGACCTGTTGTAAACAAAGCAATCATAGAGATCTATGATTGCTTTGAATAAATGGCTGTTATATAAATTTCTGAATATCGTTAATGAGTAAAGCTGTTCTATCATTATTTTACCTTAACTGTCCAGTTGTACGTATCCTCAACTGCTCCGGTCTGTATTCCATATATAGTGTCGTACAAATCTTGGGCAATTTCTCCTATCTTATTATCATTAATAGTCATAACTTTATCTTTGTATTTTAGCTCACCAACAGGGGATATTATAGCAGCTGTTCCCGTTGCAAACATTTCCTTAAGTTTTCCGTCATCATAAGCTTCCAAAAGTTCATCAATGGTAAGCTTCTTTTCTTTTACCTTTATTCCTTTATCTGATAGATATGTTATTACTGAATTTCTCGTTATACCCGGAAGTATTGTTCCGTCCAGCGGTGCGGTAATTACTTCATCGCCGATTACAAAGAATGCATTGGATGTGCCTACTTCTTCGATGTATTTTCTTTCCACACCATCTAACCAAAGTATTTGCTCATATCCAAGGGCATGGGCCACTTCCTGAGCCTTTAATGCTGCGGCATAATTTCCGCCACACTTAGCTTCGCCGGTTCCGCCCTTAGTAGCTCTTACATAAAAGTCTTCTACATATAACTTGGTAGGTCTAAGACCCCCCTCGTAATATGACCCCACGGGACTCATTATAATCATGAATTTATATGCTTTTGATGGTCTGATTCCAAGAAAAGCTTCAGTGGCTATGATAAAAGGCCTTACATAAAGGGATGTTCCTTCTTTACCGGGAATCCAATCGGAATCCACATTTACCAAAGCCTTAACGGCTTCTACGAAAAGATCCTCTTCCATTTCCGGTATGCAAAGTCTCTTGTTTGTGTTGTTTGTTCTCTTTGCATTCATATCTGGCCTAAATAAAAGCACTTCGCCGGCTCTGCTTTTATATGCCTTTAAGCCTTCAAACATTTCCTGTCCGTAATGAAGGGAAACGGCAGCCGGGTCAAGTTCCAAAGGTGCATAGGGAACCACTCTTCCGTCATGCCAGCCCTGTCCTTCGTCATACTCCATAATGAACATATGGTCTGTGAATTCTACCCCAAATTTTAACTCGTTTTCATCCGGTTTTTTCTTAGGATTTTGAGTTTTTTCAATTTTAAAATCGTATTTCATTTTCTACCTCACGTTAGCTTTTAATCTCTATCCATTATAATACATAAATAATAAAACATAAATTGTGTTTTGTCAACAATAAAATATAAAATAAATTGTAAATATAAACAAATAAGTTTTTTATTTCATAATAGTTCTTTCTGTTTATTTTTATAGGTTTTAGTAGTATAATACTAATGTAGGCTGTCAATGATTGTGATAATGAGGTAACTATAAATGATAACTAAAAAGAGTCCCAACGTTGATTTAAATGATTATGCTTTACCAAATGGAATGTTATTGGATAAGGAGATTAAAAAAGAGATTGACGACATAAGGTTAATCTATCAGGCAGCATTAAGGGAAGTTGGCACAAAGCTTGAGGTCTTAGATGATGATTTTCAGATAAAAAATTCTTATGTTCCCATACATCACTTGGAGAGCAGATTAAAATCAGTACCGAGTATGATTGAAAAAGCCGAAAGATACGGGATTAATGATCCCATTAATAATTTGGATATAGTCAAAAAAGAAATAAAGGACATAGCAGGAATAAGAGTGGTGTGCAAGTATATCGATGATTTGTATACTATGTCCAGGTATTTACTTAAGCAAGACGATGTGGAATTAATATGTATCAAAGACTATTGCAAAAATCCCAAGGAAAGCGGATATAGGAGCTTGCATGTGGTTATAGCAGTTCCCATTTTTTTACTTGATAAAACCTTAAGAGTTCCTGTGGAAATACAGTTTAGAACCATAGCAATGGATACCTGGGCCAGCTTGGAGCATGAACTTAAATATAAGAATAGGGGAGAGATAACGGATGAATTGCACGGTCAGTTGATTGATTGCGCAAACAGACTTTTTGAAATAGATATAAAAATGGAAGAGATAAGAAAAAGCATCAATAATATGTAGCAAAATGGGCAATATTTGCCCATTTTTTAATATGTAAAAGCTTGACTTTTTTTTTGAATAATATAAACTAATAGATATTGATAAAATAGGTATAATTTGACCAATTAAAAGGGATTGGATTAAAAATAAAGGAGATTATTCATGAAGAAAAATTTAGCAAAAACATATAATCCTAAGGATTTTGAAGACAGGATTTATGAAATGTGGGAAAGCAAGGGGGCTTTCAAGGCAGTACGTGATGATAACAAAAAACCGTTTACCATCGTGATGCCACCACCTAATATAACAGGTCAATTACACATGGGTCACGCATTAGACCAAACCCTTCAGGATGTTCTTACAAGATGGAAAAGGATGGATGGATACTGTGCCCTATGGTTACCTGGGTCTGACCATGCCAGTATAGCAACTGAGGTTAAGGTTGTTAATAAATTAAGAGAAGAAGGTATAGAAAAGGAAGAAATAGGTAGAGAAGAATTTCTTAAACATGCCTGGGAATGGAAAAAAGAATACGGAGGAAGAATAACCAAGCAATGCAGAAAGCTTGGAGATTCTTGTGATTGGGAAAGAGAAAGATTCACAATGGATGAAGGCTGCAGTAAAGCTGTTAACGAAATGTTTGTTAGGCTTTATGAAAAGGGCTATATATATAAAGGAAACAGACTGATAAACTGGTGCCCTGATTGTGGAACTTCATTATCCGATGCTGAAGTTGAACATATTGATAAGAATGGTAAATATTGGTATTTTAGATATCCCGGAGCTGATGGAACTGACGGAATAGTAGTAGCCACATCGAGACCGGAAACAATGTTTGGTGATGTTGCCATAGCAGTTCATCCTAGTGATGAAAGATACAAAGATTTAATAGGAAAGAATGTAATTCTTCCTATAGTTAATAAAGAAATACCGGTAATAGAAGATATTTATCCCGATCCTGAAAAGGGTACCGGAGCCGTTAAGATTACTCCGGCTCATGACCCTAATGATTTTGAGGTGGGAGAAAGACATAATCTTGAAATCATTTCTTGCATAAACGATGATGCCAGAATGAATGAGTATGCAGGCAAATATCAGGGTATGGATAGATTTGAATGCAGAAAGGCTTGGGTTAAGGATTTAGAAGACACTGGTTTCCTAGTTAAGACTGAAGAGAAAGTTATTCCGATAGGACAATGCTATAGATGTAATACTGTAATTGAACCTATGCTATCTGATCAGTGGTTTGTTAAGATGGACGAGTTAGCTAAACCTGCAATCGAAGCTGCTAATAATGGGGATTTAGTTCATGTTCCAGAGAGATTTGAAAAAATTTATTTACACTGGTTAAATGGAATTAGAGATTGGTGCATATCAAGGCAATTGTGGTGGGGCCATAGAATACCTGCATATTATTGCCAAGATTGCGGTGAAATGATTGTTTCTTTAGAGCAACCAAAGGCATGTCCAAAATGCGGATCCTTTAATCTTAAACAAGATGAAGATGTACTTGATACTTGGTTTAGCTCGGCGCTTTGGCCGTTTTCAACTTTGGGTTGGCCGGAGAAAACTGAAGATTTGGAATATTTCTTCCCTACAGATGTTTTGGTAACCGGTTATGATATCATATTCTTTTGGGTTGTTAGGATGGTATTTTCTTCATATGAAGCCATGGGAGAATCTCCGTTTAAACATGTATATGTTCATGGTCTTGTAAGGGATGAGCAGGGAAGAAAAATGAGCAAATCCCTAGGCAATGGTATTGATCCATTGGAGATTATAGATAGTGTAGGTGCGGATGCATTAAGGTTCATGCTTACCACGGGAATAACCCCCGGAAATGATATGAGATTTATTGAAAGTAGACTGGATTCTTCCAGAAATTTTGCAAATAAGCTATGGAATGCCTCCAGATTTGTAATAATGAATCTTCAAGATGAAGAAGGTAATTTCCTTGAAATTTCCGACGGAAATCTAAAGGATGAAGATAAATGGATATTATCAAGGGTTAACGAGGCGGTATCATATATTAATAAAGCATTGGAAAGATTTGATCTGGCTTTGGCGGGGCAAAGGGTTTATGATTTAATATGGAATGAATACTGTGATTGGTATATTGAAATAGTTAAAGGAAGACTTTACGGTGAAGACGAAGAGGATAAAAAGGTAGCAAGATATGTGCTTGTTAAAGCATTAAAAGATATGCTGCGATTACTTCATCCGTTTATGCCGTTTATTACAGAGGAAATCTGGAGCTATCTGCCTAAATCTGAAGCCGGTGAAGAAAATAAGGATAATTTACTGATAAAAGAGGTATGGCCAAAATATGATGAAAGTCTTACATATGATTATGAAGTTAGCGTATTAAATACTGCAATGGAAATAATTAAGGCTGTAAGAAATATTAGAGCAGAGGTTGATGCAGTTCCAAGCAAAAAATTGAGTTGTACTATTTATTCCGATAAGAAAAAGAATGTGGTTATGGCAGGGGCCAGATACATAAAAGAAATAGCCAACATTACGGACATTAAGTTTATCGATGAAAATAAGGATGCCCCGGAGGAGGTAATGTCTGCAGTTGTAGAAGGCGCAGAGATATACATACCGCTGGATGATTTGCTTGACTATAATGCTGAGCTTGAGAGATTGATAAAGGAAAAAGACAGATTGGAAAAAGAAGTGGATAGGGTGGTAAAGAAACTGTCCAATCAAGGCTTTATTTCCAAGGCGCCTAAAAATGTCATAGAAGAAGAAGAAGCAAAAAAAGTTAAATATGAGGATATGCTACTTAAGGTAAACGAAAGATTATCTGTAGTAGAAAAAAAGGTGAAGGGCTAAAATGGATAGTGATATAAGTCAAACCCTGGAAAAGATTCATAGTTTTTGTACATTTGGAAGCATACTGGGATTGGACAGAATGAAAAAACTATGCGATAAAATTGATAATCCCGAAAAAGGGCTTAGGGTTATTCATGTGGGTGGAACCAATGGCAAGGGTTCAGTTTGCAGGTATATTTATGAAGTATTGATTGGGGCCGGATATAAAGTTGGTTTATATACATCGCCGTACATAAATATATTTAATGAGCGTATTGAACTAAACGGAAAACAAATCAGCGATGAGGATTTGATTATGTACTCTGAAATGCTCATGTCTATGGCTAAAGGTATGGAAGAACCACCTACGGAATTCGAGCTCATTACGGCCATAGCATTGAAATACTTTAAAGATAAGAATGCGGATTTTGTTATATTGGAGGTTGGTTTAGGAGGCCGGGGAGATTCCACCAATATTATTGATAAGCCTCTTATATCTGTTATAACTTCTATAGGCTTTGATCATATGGATAGATTGGGTAATACGTTAAGTGAAATAGCCTACGAAAAAGCCGGTATAATCAAGGAAGGGGTGCCTGTTGTTTCTGCAGTATATCCTTTTGATGCAAAAGAAGTTATAATTACCAAGGCAGAGGAAAAAAATGCGGACTTTATCGATGTCACCGGATTTAACTATGATATTATAACAGAAGAAATAAATGAAAGTAAGTATAGAATAGACGCAATGGATATTAGTCTTTCCATGGGTGGGAAGCATCAAATAATTAATTCTCTGACGGCGTATAAGGCACTTGTTAATCTGCGCGACAGGGATGTTATAGGTTTTAGCAATGAACAGCTTAGGGAAGGCTTTAAAAGGGCAAAGCAACCGGGTAGAATGGAAATATTTGGAGATAATCCGAAAATAATTATTGATGGGGCACACAACATTGACGGAATATTGGCTTTATCAAAAACCATAAGAAAGAGCTATATGAACGCTAAAATACTGATTATTGTGGGAGTATTAAGGGATAAGACCTATGATGAGATGTTGGGAGAATTGGCGCTTTTAACAGATGAATTCATAGCTACTGAACCTAATAATGAAAGGAAGCTCAGTTCATTATCGGTGGCCGAAGCTTTAGAGGCCCATGGAGCTAAATGTTTAATTGAGCCAAATCCTAAGGATGCGTTTGAAAGAGCGATGGAAATTAAAGATAATTATGATGTTATTGTTTTTGCGGGGTCACTTTATTTAATAGGTGAAATACGCAGTTTTTTAGAAGAATAGGAGTGGATGAGATGTTTGACAAATTTAACAATGATGACAGTAATTACAATGTGGAAAACTTTGAGCTGATTAAAAAGACGGCGCCCGAAGTTGGAGAAATGATTGAAAAGGAATACAATAGGCAAAGGAACAACATTGAACTTATAGCTTCTGAAAACTATTGTTCCGAAGCTGTATTGGCGGCAAACGGAAGTTGCTTATGTTGGAAATATGCGGAGGGATATCCTTATGAAAGGACATCGGGCAATAAGGGCAGATACTACGGAGGAACTGAATTTGTGGATCAGCTGGAAGAATATTGCTGTGATAAGTGGAGGGAAGTATTTAATACTGACTACCATGTTAATGTTCAGTCCCATAGTGGCTCACAGGCAAATTTTTCTGCATTTAAGTCGGTACTAAAAACCGGCGATACCATATTATCCATGAGTCTAGATAATGGAGCACATTTAACTCATGGTGCAGAAGTTAATTTCAGCGGACAGTTATATGATGTACACTTCTATGATGTGGATGATAATGGATTCATTGATATGGAAGATGTAAAAAGAAAGGCTGAAGAGTTAAGGCCTAAAATGATATTAGCAGGAGCAAGTGCTTATTCCAGAATAATTGATTTTCCTAAATTTGCAGAGATAGCAAAGAGTGTGGATGCATACTTTATGGTGGATATGGCACATATTGCGGGTCTTGTAGCTGCAGGAGAACATGTATCTCCTTTTGGCTATGCAGATTTAATTACGACTACAACTCATAAGACACTTAGAGGGCCTAGAGGTGGACTAATATTTGGCAGACCTGAATTGGCCAAGAAAATTGACAGTGCAGTTTTTCCTTATGCTCAAGGCGGACCTTTGGAACATATAATAGCGGGCAAAGCTGTATGTGCTGTGGAAGCATTAAAACCTGAATTTAAAGACTATCAACATCAGGTTGTTGTTAACTCAAAGGCCTTTTGTGATGAATTTATAAAAATGGGATATAAGGTCGTGACCGGAGGAACTGATAATCATTTATTCTTATTGGATCTTTCTGAGTACGAGTTTACAGGAAAGGATTTACAAAACAGATTAGATGAGGTGGGCATAACTCTTAACAAAAATTGTGTTCCAAATGAAAAAAGATCTCCTATGCAAACAAGTGGTGTAAGGATAGGAACTGCTCCTATGACAACAAGAGGATATATGGAAGAAGACTTTATTAAGGTGGCTCACAGAATTGATGAAGTAATAAAAGAAATGGCAAATAAATAATATATGCGGCGCTATGCGCCGCATATTGTTTTTTTTAATTCAATTTCTAAAATTTATTGAATGGTAAAAAATATTAGTGTATAATCGAATTATATTAACGATGAGGAGGACGGAACAATGGTGAAATTACTATTAGGTCATAAGGGCACAGGAAAGACCAAAAGGATGATTGAACTGGCGAATGAAAATGTGGAAAACGGTAGAGGAAGTACCATTTTTATAAATAAAAACGCAAGATTGATGTACGATTTAAAATATAAGATTAGAGTTATATGTATGGAAGATTATGAACACATTACCAATTGTGATGAGTATATAGGATTTCTTTATGGAATAATAAGCTCTGATCATGATATAGAGACTATTTTTATTGACAGTATATTAAAACATGCTGACTTTACACTGGGGGATTTGCCTGAATTTATTGAAAGATTAAAGAAAATATCTAAAAATTATGGTATGGACTTTGTGGTTAGCTTAAGCGCAGAACAAGAAGAAATGATAGGCGTAGATTTTGAAGGTTGTGAAGTAATTAATAAATAATTAAATATATGAGCAAGTAGGGGGGGATTCTTACTTGCTTTTTTTGTGAGGTATAATTATGGAAATTGATATTAATTTGATTGAAAAGGCCTACAGAAACAAACCGGGAAGATATATGGGGGAGCATAAAGATTATGCCATATTGATACCTGTAATTAAGATGGAATACGGAACATATATTCTTTTTGAAGAAAGATCCACCAAACTGTTAAAGCAGCCCGGTGAAATTTGTTTTCCGGGAGGGAAAATCGAAGAGGATGAAGATGCCGAGGCTGCAGTTATAAGGGAAACCTGTGAGGAGCTTGAGATAAACCGGGAAGATATAAGTATTATAGCAAAGGGTGATAAATTGCATCGATATGCAAATGTGAATATTTACTCATATATCGGAACGGTATCACCGGATATTGAATTTCATAAGATAAATAATTCCGAAGTTGAAAAGGTACATCTAATAAAGCTTGAGAAGCTTATGAAGGCCCATGTCGATATGTATTACACTAAAATCGGGCCACTGGATATAGAAGGCTTTCCTTATGACAAGATTGGTGCTAAGGATTATTCAGAGTGGATATATAGGGATTGGGAGGTACCAATCATTAAATGTGAGGATATAACCATATGGGGATTAACGGCAAAATTCCTAATTGAATTTTTAAAAAGGTTGGACGATAAGGGTTGATCTTGGACTTTGCATACATAATTCATAAATTGACTCTATACAAATCTTAGGATTTGTTTTATAATAATATTTAGTTATAATAACTAGGAGGTATAATATGAAAAAAGCATTAGTATTATTATTGGCACTAAGTATGGTTTTATGCTTCTTCGGTTGCGGAAGCAGCGATACTCCTGAAGAAACAGAAACAGATACTTATGAAGTAGCAATGATTACTGACATTGGCACCATCGATGATAAATCATTTAACCAAGGAACTTGGGAAGGTGTTGAAGAGTTTGCTATGGATAATGGCTTGACTTACAAGTATTATCAACCTACAGAAGACTCTTTCGATGGTAGAATGGAGCAAATTGACCTTGCTGTAAACAATGGAGCTAAGGTAATTGCAACTCCTGGATTCCTGTTTGAAGATGTTATCTATTCCGCACAGGATAAATATCCTGATGTAAAATTCATCTTAATTGATGGTAATCCACATGATGCAGACTATAACTATGAAACTAAAGATAATGCAGTTGGAATAACATTTGCTGAACAAGAAGCAGGTTATTTAGCTGGTTATGCTGCAGTTAAAGAAGGTTATACTAAACTTGGATTTATGGGTGGTATGGCTGTTCCTGCAGTAGTTAGATACGGTTATGGATTTGTTCAAGGCGCAAACGATGCGGCAGCTGAAATGGACATTGATGTAGAAATGAAATACCACTATACCGGTGGATTCATTGCATCCCCTGATATTCAGACTAAGGCAGCTGGTTGGTATGCAGCCGGTACTGAAGTTATTTTCTCTTGCGGCGGAGCAATCTTTGACTCTATAAGTGCTGCAGCAGAATCTAGTGAAGCTGATGTTATTGGTGTAGACGTAGATCAAAGTTCTCAATCTGCTACAGTAATCACTTCTGCAATGAAGGGACTAAAAGAGGCTGTTGTTAAAGCATTAGATGCTTATTTAGCTGACGAATTCCCTGGCGGAGAAGCATGGGTATTAGGAGCAAGCGAAAATGCAGTTGGTCTTCCTATGGAAAGTTCTCTATTTGAAACATTTACTCAGGATGATTATGATGCAGTATTTGCAAAATTAGTAGCTGCTGAAATCGAAATTCCTGTAGACACTGATTATGAATCTGCTGATATGATTGATGTAACAAATGTTACAGTTGAATCTGTAGAGTAATTAATTATTTAAATGGGCGCTCAGCGCCCATTTTTTTTGGGAGAGATTTATGTTTAACCAACATGAAAAAAATGATAAATATAACAAGAATTTAAGACCCTTGGTTTTATCTTTGATAGTGGCGCTTACATCTTCAATAAATTTCAATGTATTTGGCTATGGTTTTATAGTAGCATTGTCGGTTATAATGCTAGAGGTTTTTTTGTATGTCTATAAAGATATTTCTTTAATTAAAATGACGATTTTTACAGCAATGCCGTCTCCGGGATTTAGACTTATTATGACATCACTTATGAACGGAGGAATCGGAATTGTAATTAAAGATGTAATGCCTGATGTTACTTTTTTTCTATCCTTTGGTATCGTTTTTATGATAATGAATCACTTGATAGATCGTGGACAGGGGATAGTTAATTATTTAGTGATTATATTCTTTTCTGATATGATTTCCAATGTGGTGGAGCTTACCGTAAGGGAAATAATCTTTGATAAAAACTTGCTTTTGGTGTCTTCGTTTAGCATAATAATGATCATAGCATTTATAAGAACTATGATAATTGCAACTATAATCATATGTATCAATGCCAACAGTGCATTAATACTAAAAAAGGAACATGATGAGGAGTACAAAAGGCTTGTTATTTTATACTCTGTTTTTGAAAGTGAATTATACATAATGAATAAAAATGCCGTTGAAATAGAGGATATAATGAAGAAGGCATATATATTGCATAATGAATTAAAGAATTATGATGTACCAAAGGAACTGGCAGATATTTCATTGGATATTTCCAAGGATGCCCATGAAATAAAGGGGGATTATAAAAGATCCCTTGATGTACTTAGAAATAATTTTATCAGAAACTATATTGACAATCCCATATTGATTAATGATCTAGTACAAATAATAAAAACGGATGTTTTGCATAGGATTAACACAGAAAATTTGGATATTGTTTTTACGACAAGTACCAAGGTCAACTTCATTGTATCTAAACACTATGAATTGGTTGCAATAATTCGTAACTTAATTAACAATAGCATGGAAGCAATAGATAAAAAGCACGGTAAAATAAATTTACTTATATATGAAAAAGATGACTGCTATATCATAGAAGTGGGGAACACCGGAAGCAGTATACCAAAGGAAGATTTACCTCATATATTTAAACATGGATTTTCATCTAAATTTAATGAAGTTACAGGGGATATCCAAAGGGGAATAGGCCTTGTTATAGTTAAAGATTATGTTGAGGAACATTTTAATGGTACTATTGACGTGAAAATACAAGAGGGGTATACTAATTTTGTTATAAAAATGCCAAAGGAAGTGTTTAAAGGATAACTATGAGATACTATATTGTTGATGATAATTTTACTGTGGTTAAAAGCTTAGAAAAAATAGTGGAGACAAAAGAATTAGGTGAAGTCGTGGGGTTTAATACAGATCCCGGTGAAGCAATACTGGAAATATTAAAAATGAATCCTGATATTGTTTTGGTAGATCTTTTAATGGCAAAGATGGACGGAATATCCTTAGTAAAGACTATTAAGGATCAAAAGCCTGAATTAACCTTTGCTATGATATCACAGGTGGCGGATAAAGAGATGGTTGCCAATGCATATAAGGCAGGGGTGGAGTTTTTTATTAATAAACCCGTAAATATAATTGAAGTGGAAAGTGTGCTTAAAAAGGTTTGTGAGAATAAAAAAATGGAGAATGTGGTTAATAATATCAAAGGGGTAATGGATTCTGTTAATAGTGTTAACAGAATCCATCATTCAAATACAGACAAACTAAACTCTATTAAAACATTTTTAAGCATAATAGGACTCCTTGGAGAGACAGGAACAGAAGATATATTAGGGCTATGCGGATATTTAATTGATAACAATATTTATTATTCCAAGGCTGCATTGGTTGATTACAGTAAGTTAATTGATGAAAACATAAAAAATGTCGAGCAAAGGGTAAGGAGGGCAATTAAAAGAGGAATGAACAATGTTGCCCACACATTGACGGATGACTATGGCAGTGATGTTATAAGGGAATATTCCGGTTATGTTTATGAATATAAAAGTGTTAAGGAAGAAATGGAGTTGATATTGGGAAAGAGCGAATTCGGAGGAAGGGTAAATGTTTCGAAATTCTTTGACGGCCTCTTAGCCTATAGGGAATTAGAAATAAAATGAAAAATATGTGAAGCGAAATTCATCAAAATTTCGCTTTCTTTATTTTTTTTTGAGTTTTTTTGAGTTTTTTTGAAGTTGCTTGTTAGTATTACTTATAGGATTTATTATATATTTGTTTTTTGAAAGGAGAAATTATGGATTTTGTAAGTTTAACAGGAACTATAAGTGGATATTTATGGGCTTTGCCTTTGGTTTTATTAGCCCTTATAGTAGGACTTTATTACTCATTTAGAATGAAGTTCCCCCAAGTAAGATTATTTAAGGACATGCTACACTATTTAACTAAAGGTGGCACTTCCGATGAAGGTATTTCTTCATTCCAAGGTTTTGCAATGGCCCTCGGCGGTAGAATCGGCGTAGGAAATATTGCAGGTGTTGGTACAGCCATCGCGTTTGGTGGGCCCGGCGCTGTATTTTGGATGTGGGTTATAGCATTTATTGGTGCTAGCACTGCATATGCAGAATCTGCATTATCACAGGTTTTCAAAGCTAAAATTGGTGGAGAATATCGTGGTGGCCCTGCCTTCTATATAGAAAAAGGTATGAGAAACAAAACTTTTGGTAAGATCTTTGCTATACTTTTTGCAGTTGCTGCCATCATTGCAAACGGATTTACAGGACCTACAATTCAGGCATTTAACGTATCAGAAGCAATGAACAATGCCTGGGGACTAAATACAACAATAGTAGGCGTAGGGCTGGCTGCATTATTTGCCTTGGTAGTATTCGGAGGAATGAAAAGAATCGGTAATGTTGCAGGAAAAGTTGTACCTGTAATGGCCGGTATATATGTAGTTTTAGCATTAATAATTTTAGCAATTAATTTCCAAAGAATACCTGAAATGTTTGGCCTTATATTTGGATGTGCATTCAATGTTAATGCATTATACGGCGCAATTTGGGGACAGGCAATACTATGGGGAGTTAAGAGGGGGTATCTACTCCAATGAAGCCGGTATGGGCTCCGGAGCCCACGCTTCTGCATCCGCAGAGGTATCCCACCCTGCTAAGCAAGGTTTGGCTCAATCCTTCTCTGTATATGTTGATACTTTATTAGTATGTACCGCAACTGCGATTATGATTTTATCCACCGGCGCATATAATGTTTACTTAGGCGATGGATTTATTACTGAAAATACAATCGTAGCAGGTATTGATGCAGGAACAGGATATACGCAAGCAGCCATAGATAGCTGGATTCCGGGACTTGGTTCATCGTTTATAGCCGTTGCAATATTCTTCTTTGCATTTACTACATTGTTAAGCTTTGCCTTCTATACGGATGCAAACATCAACTATATTGCCGGTGAATCAAAGAACAGAAAAGTGTATGTAACTATTATGAGGGTGCTATTAACAGCTATTATTATTTTAGGTGCTGTAACAAAATCTGCAGCAGCATGGAATTTAGCAGATATAGGTGTGGGATTAATGTCTTGGGTTAACTTTATAGCTCTTATCTTGTTATCAGGAATTGCTGTTAAGACATTAAAAGATTACGAAAGACAAAAAGGTCTTGGATTAGATCCTGTATTTGAACCAAAAGATATCGGTATTGATAATGCTGAACTTTGGGATGAAATTGCAGAGAAAAAATATAAAGATCTATTGGAAGCTAAGCATAAAGCAGAGGGAAACGCTAAGGCTCAATAATTAATGTTTGAAAGTGTGTTTTAAATAAATAAATAATAATATGACAAAGGAGACTTAAGAAATGGCCGTAAATTTAAAAGGTAGAAGTTTTTTGACACTGATGGATTTCACTCCACAGGAAATCAGGTATATGCTGGATTTGGCGCATGATTTGAAGGCAAAAAAGAGAGCAGGAGTAGTAAACAGTTTACTAAAGGGAAAGAATATTTGCCTGTTATTTGAAAAGAGCTCTACCAGAACAAGATGCGCTTTTGAAGTAGCTGCAATGGATGAAGGTGCAGGAGTAACTTTCTTGGATTCCGGAAGCTCACAAATGGGTAAAAAAGAATCATTGGAAGACACTGCAAAGGTACTGGGAAGATTCTATGATGGTATTGAATATAGGGGATACGATCAAAAGGTAGTGGAAGATTTGGCAAAACATGCCGGAGTACCTATTTGGAACGGATTAACAGACGTTGATCACCCAACACAGATTTTAGCAGACCTTCTAACAATAGAAGAGCATGTTGCAAAACCTTTAAATAAGGTGAAGGTAGTATTTTGCGGAGATATAAGAAACAACATGTCATATGCATGGATGTATGGATGTGCAAAGATGGGAATGCATTATGTTGCATATGGACCTACAGAATTAGCAGAGCAGGTTGACAAAGAAGTAATTGCAAAAGCTAATGAAGTTGCAAAAGAAACAGGAGCAGTGATAGAAATAAGATCCGATGCTGAATGCCTTGTGGGAGCAGATGTACTATATACAGATGTATGGGCATCCATGGGAGAAGAAGCAGAAATACCAGAAAGAGTAAGAATGCTGACTCCATACAAAGTAACAATGGAAATGATAGAAAAGACAGGAAATCCGGATGTAATATTTGAACACTGCCTACCTGCATTCCATGATTTTGAAACAAAGATGGCTAATAGCCAGAAGGAATTGGGATATGACATCCGTGAAGTAACCGATGAAGTATTCAGATCAAAGCATTCAGTTGTATTTGATGAAGCAGAAAACAGAATGCATACAATAAAAGCAGTTATCGTTGCAACTATTGCGTAAACGAAACTCCATAAAGAGATGAGCACCCCTTGGGTGCTCGTTTTTTTATTAATTTCTATTTAAATTAATTGAAATTTATAGTATAATAATTAAGATTAATAATTGAAAGGTAGGAGCCCATGGAATATGTAGTTGAAATGTTAAACATAAGAAAAGAATTTCCCGGAATTGTAGCTAACGACGATGTTAACTTGCAATTGGAAAAGGGTGAAATACATGCACTGTTAGGAGAAAATGGTGCGGGAAAATCAACACTTATGAGTGTTCTTTTTGGTATGTATCAACCCGAAAAAGGAATTATAAAAATGAATGGGACAGAAGTGAGGATAAAAGACCCTAAGGAAGCCAATAAGCTTGGTATAGGGATGGTTCACCAACACTTTAAACTGGTTGAGAACTTTACGGCATTACAGAATATTATCCTTGGAGTGGAAGATACAAAAAATGGTATTTTACAAATGGATGAAGCTCGTAAAAAAGTAATGGAATTATCAGAGAAATATGGGCTTATGATAGAACCGGATGAAAATATAGAGGATATCACTGTAGGAATGCAGCAGCGTGTTGAAATTCTAAAGATGCTTTATAGGGAAAATGAAATTTTGATATTTGATGAACCTACAGCAGTTCTTACTCCGCAAGAAATTGAAGAGTTAATGTCAATCATGAGAAAGCTGGTTAAGGAAGGCAAATCAATCCTTTTCATAACCCATAAGCTTAATGAAATCAAAGAAGTTGCAGATAGGTGTACAGTTCTTAGAAAAGGCAAAGGTATAGGAACTGTTGATGTGAAAACTACATCCAAGGAAGTTTTATCTGAGATGATGGTGGGCCGTAAGGTTGATTTGGTAGTGGATAAAGGTCCGGCTAAACCTGGGAATAACATATTTGAAGTAAACAATTTATCTGTTATAAGCAAAAGGACTAAGAAAAAAGTAGTTAATAACGTGTCCTTTAAGGTAAGAGAGGGAGAGATTGTATGTATAGCTGGTATTGACGGTAACGGTCAATCGGAGTTGGTATATGCTTTAACCGGAATGGGTCCTTATCATGAAGGGAGTATAAAATTAAATGGCGAGGATATAACCGATAAATCAATAAGACATAGGAATGTGGCAGGAATGGCCCATATTCCTGAAGACAGACATAAGGATGGGCTTGTTCTTGATTATAGGTTGTCACAGAATCTTGTTTTGAAAAAATACTTTAAAGAAGGCTTCCAAAATCATGGAGTGATCAATTTCAAAAATGTTGACAAGTATGCCAATGAACTCATGGATAAATATGATGTTCGTAGCGGCCAAGGGATTAACACACTGACAAGAAGTATGTCCGGGGGAAATCAGCAGAAAGCTATAGTGGCAAGAGAAATTGAAGAAAATCCTGATATACTAATTGCAGTTCAACCCACAAGGGGGCTTGATGTGGGAGCTATAGAATATATACATAGACAGTTGGTTAAACAGAGGGATGCGGGCAGAGCAATATTGCTTGTTTCTTTGGAACTGGACGAAGTAATGAATTTAAGCGACAGGATATTGGTTATTTATGAAGGAGAAATAGTAGCAGAATTGGATCCTGATAAGACGAATATTCAAGAATTGGGACTTTACATGGCAGGTTCTAAAAGAAATGAGGTGGTGTAATGAGTTTAGTTAAGAGAATTGTATCATCTGAAGGCTTTAGTAAAGCTTTGGGATCCGTAGCGGCTATAATAATAGGACTTTTATTGGGATTGATGGTGCTTATAATTGCTAACCCGGGAAATGCCTTTAATGGTTTTATAACCATTTTGGCGGGGGGCTTTACCGGTGGCGGAAGAGGCGTTGGCCAAGTCTTATACTTTTCAACACCCCTTATACTTACAGGTCTAAGCGTGGGCTTTGCTTTTAAAACAGGAATGTTTAATATTGGTGGAGCAGGCCAGTTTGTAATGGGCGCTGTGGCCGCAATATTTGTTGGAGTTTATGTAACTTCGGTACCGGCACCTTTTCACTGGATTTTAGCATTAATTGCCGCAGCAATAGTTGGCGGCATATGGGGCTTTGTTCCCGGAATGTTAAAGGCTTTATTCAATGTGCATGAAGTAATTTCCACAATAATGATGAACTATATAGGAATGTATTTATGTAACTTTATTGTTAAAAACTGGCTATATAACAGCCTTAAGAATATTTCGGTTGATGTGAAATCAACTGCTGTTTTACCCAGGGCAGGTCTTGATAAAATTTTTGTGACAATGCATGGTAATTATGCGGATGCGGCAACGATAAACAGTGGATTCATTATTGCCATAGGAGTTGCGATATTAATATATTTTGTATTGGAAAAAACAACATTTGGTTATGAATTAAAAGCAGTGGGATTCAACAAGAATGCCAGTAAATTTGCAGGCATGAATGAAAAAAGAAATATTATGCTTTCCATGACTATAGCAGGTGCCTTAGCTGGTTTAGGCGGAGGCTTGTTGTTCCTGTCAGGTCCCACCGGAAGACATTTACAAGTGGTTGATGTGTTGGCAATGGAAGGCTTTAACGGTATATCTGTAGCATTGCTGGGGTTATCAAATCCCATTGGAATTATTTTTTCGGCAATATTTATTTCCTATTTGGCCCAGGGAGGTACTTATCTTCAAACCTACAACTATATGCCGGAGGTAATAGATATTATCGTAGCTGTAATCATTTACTTCAGTGCCTTTTCTCTTATGTTCAGACAGCTTTTGCCTAAGCTGAAGAAAAAAAGCATGGAAAGACGGGAAATTAAAAAAGAATTATTAAATGAAGAAAAAGGAGGTGGAAAATAATGGGAGTATTTTATTTAATAGTACAACAGACAATGTTTTTCACCATACCTTTATTAATAGTAGCCTTGGGCGGAATGTTTACAGAGCGCGGAGGAGTTACAAATATAGCATTGGATGGTACCATGATTATGGGAGCATTTGCAGGAATATATTTTATAAATCAAACTCAGGACACTATGAGCGGAACATCTCAGCTCTTATTGGCAATGGGCGTTGCCATAGTGGTTGGAATTGCTTTTTCGGTATTCTTAGCATTTTCTGCAATTAACATGAAGGCAGATCAAATCATAGGCGGTACAGCTCTTAATTTGTTTGCCCCGGCGTTTGCCATATTTGCAGCTAGAACTATACAGGTAAACGGAGTTCAGCAAATACAATTCAGTAACACATTTAGAATAAGTAAGGTACCTATTTTAGGGGATATTCCGATACTGGGAGATATGTTCTTCAAATCTTGCTATATAACAACATATATAGGCATATTAATATTAATACTGGCTACTTTTGTAATCTATAGAACTAAGTTTGGATTGAGATTAAGATCTTGCGGTGAACATCCTCAGGCCGCTGATTCCGTTGGTATTAATGTGTATAAAATGAGATATTCGGGAGTTATGATATCCGGAGCTTTGGGAGGACTTGGTGGATTGGTATTTATTATACCGACTTCAACAAACTTTAACGCAGATGTTGCGGGCTATGGATTTTTAGCACTGGCGGTAATGATATGTGGTCAATGGAAACCGGTTAGAATATTTATCGTTTCAATATTCTTCGGCTGCATGAAGGCCTTAGCCGCAGCTTATTCAGCTGTACCGTTTTTGGCCAATGCACCGGTTACAAGTGACTTTTATAAGATGGCACCATTTATTGCAACATTAATAGTTATGGCCTTTTCATCTAAGAATTCCAGAGCGCCAAAAGCGGTTGCTCAACCTTATGATAAAGGTAGCAGATAATGTTTTTACCTATTGATATTTCGGAACTTCCGAAAAGAGGCTGGAACGAAGTTGATTTTGTCATAATTACAGGAGATGCTTATGTTGACCATCATTCTTTTGGTACTGCAATTATTTCCAGACTATTAGAAAGATATGGCTATAAGGTTGGAATATTGGCGCAACCTGATTTTCATGATACTAAAGACTTTAAAAGATTCGGTAAACCGAGACTGGGGTTTTTGATAAATAGTGGAACAGTGGATTCCATGGTGAATAATTATTCTGTTTTTAAGAGAAAAAGAAGAGTTGATGAGTATGCGCCCGGAGGGTCTTTTGGTAAAAGACCGGACCGGGCTGTTATCGTATACAGTAATAGAGTAAGAGAAGCATATAAAGGTGTGCCAATAATTATAGGGGGAATAGAAGCAAGTCTCAGGAGATTTGCCCATTATGATTATTGGGATGATAAAATAAGAAGATCCATATTAATGGATTCCAGAGCCGATCTATTAATCTACGGTATGGGAGAAAAAGCTGTAATTGAAATTGCAGAAGCCCTTGATTCGGGGATATCAATAGAAGATATCACATGGATAAGGGGGACATGCTATAAAACCAAAAGCAAGTCTTCCATACATGAGTATATGGAATTACCCGGCTATAAGGATGTTTTAAATGGCAAAAAAGAATATGCAAAAAGCTTTCTGATGCAATATAACAATAATGACCATATAACCGGGAAAATACTGGTGGAGAAGTATGATGAAAGTAATTATGTAGTTCAAAACCCACCCCAAGAACCCCTTAGCACAATGGAGCTGGACGATATTTATGAACTTCCATATGAAAATGAATATCATCCTTCATATGAAAAAGATGGCGGTATTCCGGCATTTAAAGAAGTTAAATTTAGCATAGTTTCTTCCAGGGGCTGTTTTGGGGGCTGTGCCTTTTGTGCAATAACCTATCATCAGGGAAGGGTTGTTAGGGGTAGAAGTAAGGAGTCCTTAGTAAAAGAAGCAAAAGCTCTTACAAGGAAAGCAGATTTTAAGGGTTATATCAATGATGTGGGAGGGCCAACAGCCAATTTTAGATCTCCGGCATGTGAAAAGCAATTGGAATACGGAGTTTGCATTAATAAAGATTGCCTTTATCCAAAACCGTGTAAAAGCATGAATATAGACCATAGGGAATATCTCGATGTGCTGAAAAGTATAAGAGAGATAGATGGAATAAAGAAAGTGTTTATACGTTCGGGGATAAGGTACGACTATTTGATGGCTGACGAAAATTATAAAGAATTTTTAGATGAGCTTGTAAAATATCATGTAAGTGGAATATTAAAGGTGGCACCGGAACATATATCAAATAATGTACTAAAATATATGAGAAAACCTCCAAAGGAAGTATTTACAAAATTCGTAAGGGAGTATATGAAAGCTAATGAAAGAATCGGCAAGAAGCAATACTTGATTCCATACTTAATTTCATCTCATCCCGGGTCCACGATTAACGATGCAATAGAATTGGCGATATTCCTTAAGGAATGGGGCTTCATACCAGACCAAGTGCAAGATTTTTATCCGACTCCGGGAACATATGCTACTTGTATGTATTATACTGAAATTGATCCCTTTACCATGGAAAAAGTTTATGTTGCCAAGAGCCTGGATGAAAAGAAAAGGCAAAGGGCATTATTACATTTTAATAAACCATATAATAAAGAAATTGTAGTGGATACTTTAAAGAAAGCTAATAGAGAAGATCTTATTGAATACTTTTATTCAAAGGGGAAAAATTATGAGCGTAATAAAGGAAATAGAAAAAGGAATAGAAAAGGGAATTGAAAAGTTTAACAGAGAGATTAGTGATGAATTCCTTTACTCTGAATCCCACAGCTTTGAAACTACGGTGAATTCCGTATGCCTTGGTGATAATTTGGAGTATATGAAATGGCTTCTGAAAACCGGATATAAGGGGAAAATACAACTTGTATATATAGACCCTCCATTTTTTACCAAAGCCAAATATGATGCAACAATTAAACTGATTGATAAAAACGGCAATAAGGATTCAGTAAAACATCTTGCATATGATGATTTATATGAAAGAGACCTTGAGGTGTACGTAGAAAATATTTCAGCAAGGCTGATGGCAATAAAAGAGCTTTTAAAGGATACGGGGCTTGTGTGGGTACACTTGGATTGGCATTCATCCCATTATGTTAAAATAATACTGGATGAAATATTTGGTGTTAACAGATTTGAAAATGAAATCATATGGAACTACAAGTCAGGAGGGACAAGTAAGAAGCATTTTTCCAAAAAACATGATACCTTGCTGGTTTACAGTAAAACTTCAGGCTACTACCTAAAGGTTCCGACAGAGAAATCATACAATAGACAATTAAAGCCCTATAGATTTAAGAATGTTAAAGAATATCGTGATGACACGGGTTGGTATACAATGGTCAATATGAAGGATGTTTGGTTTATTGACATGGTTGGGAGGACATCTAAGGAAAGAAACGGATATGCGACACAAAAGCCGGAAGCTTTATTAGAACGAATAGTAGAGTCTTCAACCAAGCCGGGAGATATTTGTGCGGATTTCTTTTGTGGCTCGGGAACTATGCTTTCCGTTGCAGATAGAATGGGTAGAAAGTGGATTGGTTGTGATCGGGAAAAACTGGCCATAGGGATTGCTAAAAAGAGACTTGACATACAAGAGGCAAAGTACTATTATTATCAAACAAATTCAAATAATTATATATATGATAAATTTACCATGGTATGTGAAGCATCATCTGCTTTAGAAGACGGAAGATACTTATTAAACCTAAGAATACTTAAATTTATACCGAATATAAATGATGAGTATGTATTAAAAAATGATAGGGAAAAGCTGAATGAAGTAATTATTAATGACCCTAAATGTCTTATAGACTATTTGATGATAGATGTTGAATATGATGGCAAATTATTTCACCGTATATATACTTTTGAAAAGGATGACGAAGTCAGATTTTTTGCCAAAGGTAATATAGCAGTGATATTAGTTGATATATTTGGAAATGAATATTTTAATATCATTAATAGGGAGGAATATTTGTAAATGATGAAAAAGAAGCCAAGGGATATTGCAATTGATATTATTTTTATCATACTTGGTACCGCTGCCGGAGCATTTGCAACTACTGCAATAATGATACCAAATGGTTTAACCTGCGGAGGACTTACCGGTATTGCGAGACTTTTACAGCAGTATATCGATATAGATTTTTCAATAATTTTCTATATTTTATGCGGGCTTGTATTTTTGCTGGTAACTTTTTTCCTTGGATTTAAAGAAAGTAAAAAATTGTTATTATTATCCGTCACATATCCCGGGGTTATATTCATATTTGAAAAGTTTGATTTTACACTTTTAGATGAGAAAGATTTGATGCTAGCGGCAATATTTTGTGGTATAATGTTTGGGTTGAGTTCCGGTCTGGTTTTTTGGAGGGGGTTTGCCTTTGGAAGCACTGATTCAATTGCTCAAATAATCAAAAGGAAATGGTTGCCCTATGTGGATACAAGTAGAATCCTATTCATAATAGATGCAGCTGTTATTGTCCTTTCGGCCTTTATTTTTGACAGAAATATAGCTCTTTATGCTTTAGTGACCCAATATATATCAATGAAATTTATAGATGCTGTTTTATACGGATTGGAGACTAAGCTTGTTCAGCTTAATGTGATTACCAGTATACCTGATGCATTAAAGGCTTTTGTGATAGAAAATATACAAAGGGGAGTATCAAGTGTTGAGATTACAGGAGAGTATACGGGAATAAGAAGAAAACAATTGGTTATAATGTGTTCTCCAAGGGAAAGCATGCTTATCAGAAGATTTTTGGCAGTAAATGATCCCCATTCCTTTGTATCGGTTGTTGGTTTAAATTCAGTATGGGGTATGGGAAGAGGCTTTAAAGAAATAGATAAAGAAGATACAATTTAATATGGGGGATTAGCTCAATTGGATAGAGTACCGGCCTTCGAATCCGTAGGTTATGAGTTCGAGTCTCATATCCCCTACCATAAACTCCCGTAAGGGAGTTTTAGTTTGTAATATACTCACCTTGTGATATAATTAAAAAAGAGACGAGAGGAGGGGTTATGAAAAAATATTTTATTTTAATGCTTTGCATATTCGCAATGGCTTTTTTTGTATCATGCGAACTGAATTTGGGCGGAGATGAAGGAGATGATTCTCAGGATAATTATTTTAACGAACAAGAATCTAGTGAAGAAAACAAAGAAGCCTTTGATTTTAATGAAAGCTACTTGCCTGGTGAGGTAAGCATAAGGGAAATTGAAAATCTAGGATATACTTTAATGCCTTCTGATGGTGATAATCTATTATATAAATACTATAATCCGTCGGATGGCATAAATGAAATGCAGTTCACATATATTAAAACAAATGAGCTGGGGAGTGAATCTTTTATTACTACTAATATTAAACTTTTGAATTCCATTGATAATGAACATGAAGAGTTAATTGATAAGATTTATAGCAATGCTGCTGAAAAATCGGAAATAATCATAAACGAAGGAACAGCCCTAAACAAAAAAGATTCTAGTTTAGGATATTTGGATATAAGAGTCTTAAGGTTGGTTGCGATTGTAGAAAATGGTAAAACCACCGACAAGAATTATGAAGCAGTTAATGGAGTTTATGTATATACATCTCCGGACTATTTGATAAAAATAGAAAGTAATTTTCTGCCATTGGCTGATTCCGACGTTGTAATTGATGCAGCTATAGATTATTCAATGGATATTGCATATAGTTATCAAAATAAAGTTAGTAGCTATTAAAAAAAATACTATAATGTGTTATAATAATCTAGTATGTTTTGAAAGGAATTTAAATGGATAACACAATTATTAATGACAGAATAAAAAAACTAAGAAATAAAATGAAAGAAAATGGGATTGCATTGTATATGCTGACAACCATGGATTTTCACATGTCAGAAATACCCAGTGAATATTTTAAGACATTGGAATACATATCAGGATTTACCGGTTCTGAAGGTAAAATGATAATAACAGAGAATCATGCCCATCTTTGGACCGATGGAAGATATGCTTTACAGTCAAAAAAAGAACTGGAAGGCACTGATATATATGTTCATATATATAGTGATGTTAATGATGAGCTCAGAAAATTAACGGATTTTTTTAATTTGAGCGGTGACAAAATGTTTTATGATGCCATAGAAGAAGCTCCTACGGATAAGGTGATTTTAACCAGCAATGAATATATTATTGGCTGTGATGGAAGGACTTTTTCAGAAGAGCTTATGCAGGCAATCAAAGAGAGCATGCATATAGCCTATGAGTCCGGAATTGTTAAAATAAGAACGGATTTGGATTTGGTGGGAGAAATTTGGAATAACAGACCTAAATTCCCAAGGGGCAGAATTTATAAATTAAATGAAAACATAGTTGGAGAAAATTCCATAGAAAAGATTACAAGGATAAAAGAAAAGTTTAGCTTGAGCAATAATGATATCGGTTATGTATGTAGCACCTTGGATGATATTGCATGGCTTTTGAATTTAAGGGGTAATGATATAGATTGCAGCCCGTTGTTTTTATCTTATCTTTATATAGGCGCTGAACTAAATGAAATATATCTTTTCGTAGATAAAGAAAAATTTGAAGAAGGGATTCATTTGTATTTGGATGAGATAGGTGTTAAAGTCAAAAAATATGATGAATTCTATAATTTTTTGGAAGAGGTAGATGCAAAATATATAGCAATTGATCCGGCAAAAAGTAATGCTGCCATAATTGACACCTTGGAAAACAGAAAAGATGTTGAAATTTTGGAAATTGACGGATTAATTGAAAATGAAAAGGCCATAAAAAATCAAGTTGAAATAGAGAATTTGAGAAGAATTAATAAATTGGATGCAGTTGCCATGATCAGGTTTATAAAATGGATAAAGGAGAACGTGGGGAAGGTTTCCATTACGGAAATTTCTGCTGCTGATTATTTGGAGCTGCTTAGAAAAGCCCAGGGCTCATATGAATTGAGCTTTGAAACCATATGTGCCTACGGACCTAATGGGGCAATTATACATTATACTGCGGATTCTAAATCGAACAGTGAAATAGAAAAAGATAATTTCTTGTTAGTTGATTCGGGGGGCCATTATATGGGAGGAACTACGGATATAACAAGAACCATTGCCTTGGGAGAAGTTTCTAAGGGGATGAAAGCAGATTACACAAAAATACTTGCGGGACATTTGGAACTTGCAATGGCCAAATTCCCCTTGGGAGTTACAGCGGCGGAGCTTGATATATATGCAAGAGCTCCTTTGTGGAAGCATGGTATAGACTATGATCATGGAACAGGCCACGGAATAGGTTATATGCTGAATGTTCATGAGGGACCTCAAAACATTAATTTCAGAAGAAGCAGAAATTCCGTGTTGATGCTACCGGGTATGGTAACATCAAATGAACCGGGTATTTACATAGAAGGTCATTATGGTATAAGACATGAAAATGATATTTTATGTATCAAAGAAAGCAACGGATATTTAGGGTTTGAGAATTTGACATTGGTACCTTTTGATTTGGATGCAGTTGATACGAATTATCTTACAAAGAACCAATTATTGGAATTGAACAGTTATCACAAAAGAGTTTATGAAGAAATATCTCCTTTTCTTGAAGAAGAGGAAAAATTATGGTTAATGAAGGCCACAAGGGAGATATAGGACGGAGAGGTTATGAATAAAAAACCATTTGAACAGGAACACGAAAACATGAAAGTTATGTTACAGAGGGTTTCGGAAGTTTATCCTGATAATATAGCTTTTGTTGTAAAAAAACATGAAAAGAAAAAAGCCATCTATGAGAATCATACATACAACATGCTTTTTGAAGATACCAAGGCTTTGGGAACAGTTCTTTTATCCAAGGGCTATGGTGATGGAAGGTTTGCAATAATGGGAGAAAACAGTTATCCTTGGATAATGACATTTTTTTCCGTAGTAAACGGAGTCGGTGTTGCAATACCCATTGACAGAGCTATGCAAATTGATGAAGTTGAAAGCTGCTTAAATAGAAGCAAGGCAAATGTGTATTTTTTTGATAAAAAGGCATTACCTATAGCAGAGCAGGTATGTAACAGAGATAACACGGAAGTCAAAATGTTTGTTGGCTTGGATTTTAAACCTGAATTTGGATTTTCATTGGAAGAACTTCAAAAAGAAGGGGAGACTTTAATAGGAAAAGGCGACAAAAGTTATGATGAAAGGGAAATAGATAATGACAAAATGTCAGTTATGGTTTTCACATCCGGTACCACTGCTAAATCCAAAGCCGTTATGCTTTCCCATAGAAATATAACGAGTAATATATATGGAATGGCCGGCTTTGAAAAGATGTATGAAGATGATGTTAATATGGCCTTTTTACCTTTTCATCATGTTTTTGGACTGACAGGACTGATGGTAATGATAACATATGGCGCAAAAAATGTATTTTGTGACGGGCTGAAGTATTTCCAAACGAATCTAAAGGAATATAAAGTTACGGTGTTCATGAGTGTGCCTTTACTGCTGGAAACGCTGTATAAACGTTTGTACAAGGAAATTGAAAAGCAGGGGAAAGCCAAAGTTGTAAAGAGGGCTTTAAAGCTATGTAACGCAACAGAAAAAATAGGTATAGATATTAGAAGGAAGGTATTCAAAAGTATACTGGACCAATTGGGGGGGGAATATAAGGTTTATAATAAGCGGGGCAGCTCCTTTTGATCCTGAAGTTGAGCAGGGCCTTTCGGATTTTGGAATTTTAGTTGTAAACGGATATGGATTGACAGAAATGTCCCCTGTAATAGCTTCAGAAAGCCATATTTACAGAAGGCCCGGAACAGTTGGTATGGTTTTGCCAAATGTTCAAGCCAAATTAAAGGATATAAATGAAGATGGAATAGGTGAAGTTTTGGCAAAAGGACCCAATGTTATGCTTGGATATTATGAAGACCCTGAAGCCACATCAAAGGTCATAGAAGATGGTTGGTATCATACCGGTGATTTGGGATATTTTGATAAAGATGGATACCTTTGGCTAAGCGGAAGAAAAAAGAATGTGATTGTCCTTAAAAGCGGCAAGAATGTATTCCCTGAAGAGCTGGAGCAACTATTAAATAAATTGTATTATGTTTCCGAAAGTATGGTTTTCCCTTTGGAAAAGCATAATGAATTTGTAATATGGGCTAAAATTGTATATAAAGAAGAATACCTTGATGAAAATGACTTGGATATAAAGCAGTTTAAAAAGGTTGTTGCAAAGGATCTTGATAAGATTAACAAAACATTACCCCATTACAAGCATATAAAAAAGCATTTTTTGTCCACTAGACCTACAATAAAGACAACGACTGCAAAGACAAAAAGAAATGAAGAAATAAAAGCAATTAGAGAAGAATTAAATCAATTGGAGGGTTGAATGCGTGTCTGAAATTATTATATATTTAACATTCCTGTTGGGCTTGATTTTGGTTGTTAAGGGCGGAGACTATTTTGTAGATGCATCAACATGTATAGCGAAGGCTTTAAGGGTACCAACATTTATAATTGGGGCTACAATAGTTAGTATAGCCACAACTTTACCGGAGGTTTTGGTATCCGTTATAGCTGCAGCAGATGGAAAAACAGAGATGGCAGTGGGAAATGCTGTGGGCTCTGTAATAGCTAATACGGGGCTTATAATGTCTTTAGCTTTGGTTTTTATGTCGATTGAAGCCAAGAGAATACACTTTATGAACAGAGGGATATTATTGATAGCTGCTGCCGCAGTTTTATATCTCGCATGTGACGGTGGGGAATTGTCTATACCCGGAGCATTGATTCTTTTAGTGATATGTGGTCTTTATATATTTGAAAACATCAGAGCTACGAAAAAACACAGAGAACCTGAATGTGATTGCTCTATTGAGTTCGATAAAAACGGAAAGATAAAATATGCATTGATGTTTATAGGGGGAGCAGCGGGAATTATAATTGGCTCAAGATTGCTTGTTTCAAGCGGATCTGAAATTGCTATGATGTTTAATGTTTCTGAAAGAGTTATTGCTGTCACTATAGTGGCAGTGGGAACATCACTGCCGGAACTGGTAACTACGGTAAGTGCTATAGTTAAGAAGGAGGCAGGATTATCAATAGGTAACATAATTGGTGCAAATATTATTGATTTGACGCTGATTTTGCCAATTTGTTCGGTGGTTTCCGGAGAGAAGCTTCCGGTTGGCCCGGGGACAATAAACATTGATTTGCCCGCCGCACTTATATTGACATTAATGGCGATGATTCCCATATTCGTAAAAGAAAGGGGTTATACCCTGCAGGGAATATTGATGTTTGTGGGTTATATTTTTTATTTGACCTTAGCTGTAGTCTGATAAGATTTTTTCAATAACGAGCATGGAGAAAAGATTGATTTCTCTATGCTTTTTTAGTTCTTCCTCTTCTACGATAAGGTAACCATTTATTAAGGGCAATTCCCCACTATTGTTTTCTATAAAACCGGCATCCAAATATTTACCATTCTTTTCTTGGAAGGTAGGAATCAGTATTTCAAAGATTCCTTCCGTTTCATCAAAATGGGCTTCATAATTATATGAAAAGTTTCCAAAGGTATCAATTGAAAGGGGAGAATGATATTGCTTACCTGATATTTTCAAGTATCCCTTAATCAATCGAGGCTTTACATAAAGATTCATAAACGGAAAACCGTTATCGTACATTGCATTGTGGAAATCACAAAATTTAATCAAAGGTAACAGTTTATAAAGCTGAATTACATCCTCTCTATTATGGGTAAGAATTAAATCCTCGGTTTTTTTATCCTTTGTTTTCACATAAGTTTTATATAGCTCGGCGCTTTTTCCACCATCTATGGTATCATATCTGTCCTTATCAATTCCCATAAAAGCTTCCATGGATTTTTGACTTAAACTACCCGTAAGACTTTTTAGAGTCGAATGGTTTCTAAAAATCTTATAAAGATCCATATTATAGTATTCAAGGTTAGTAGTTTTAAAATATTTTTTCATTTTAATTTTGAAAAAGGGAATATCAAAACCATCCCCATTGTAGGTCATTAGAAAATCAACCTTCTTATCATTTAAATAGTTTAATGTTTCTTCAATAATCTTTGCTTCTTCCTTTGGCTCTTCAGCTAAAAATTGTGTTACTAAGGCTTTATCGTTTTCGATGGTCAAAACAGCCGTTAAAACAATTTTATCCCAGTTGAAATTTAGACCTGTTGTTTCAATGTCAAAAACGCAGCATTTTTTACCTAAAAAATATGAAGCAATTATTTTGCTGTCATAGATATTCAAATTTTCTGTGGTTACAATTTTTTTCATCTTTACTCCTATTAAATAGCAAAATAGACCGCAGGGGAGCGGTCTATTTTGTAAAAGGGTATTGGGACTAGAGATTAATGAGATTATCAGGGGGGATAACCTCTAGACTAATTATACCTAAGCATTGGCTTAAATGCAAGGATAAATTAGATAAATGTTAAAAAAATGTTAATCTCTTTTTATACATTAAAAAGGAAATGGATTACATCTCCGTCCTTTACAATGTATTCTTTACCCTCTGAACGTATAAGACCTTTTTCCCTTGCTTTGGCTAAATTGCCTTCACACTCCAACAAATTATCATAAGAAATTGTTTCTGCTCTGATAAAGCCTTTTTCAAAATCTGTGTGGATTTTACCGGCAGCTTGGGGTGCTTTAGTACCTCTTTTTATTGTCCAAGCCCTTACCTCCGGTTCTCCTGCTGTTATATATGATATCAAATCAAGGAGAGAATAAGAGGCTTTTATAAGCTTTTCTAAGCCGGATTCCTTTATACCCAATTCGTCTAAAAACATTTCCCTTTCATCGTCTGATAGCTCTGCCATTTCTGCTTCTATTTCCGCACAAACAACTACCACTTCGGCTTTTTCTTTTTTTGCAAATTCTCTTACCATTGAAATGTAAGGATTGTCTTCCTTTGCAATATCTTTTTCGGATACATTTGTTACATATATTATTGGCTTTGATGATAACAGATTAAGGGATTCGACATATTCCCTTGTCTCTTCATCTGAATCCATGGCTCTGGCAGAATTGCCCTGACCTAAAAACTCTATAACATCATCGATTATATCCAATTCTCTTTTTACTGATTTATCCCCTTTAAGGTTTTTGGAAAGACGAGACTTGGTTCTTTCCAATATTTCGAGATCTGATAATATTAGCTCTGTATTGATTGTCTCAATATCAGAAATAGGGTTAATGACACCATCTACATGTACTATGTTTTCATTTTCAAAACACCTTACAACATGAATAATGGCAGAAACCTCCCTTATATGTCCCAAAAACTTGTTGCCTAAGCCTTCTCCCTTTGAGGCACCCTTTACAAGACCTGCGATATCGCAAAATTCAATGGTTGTATATATTGTTTTTTTTGAGTTATATATTTCATGTAGTACCTTTAATCTTTTGTCAGGAACCGTAACAACTCCGATGTTTGGTTCTATTGTGCAAAACGGATAATTTGCAGCTTCTGCGCCGGCCTTTGTTATGGCATTAAATAATGTACTCTTGCCAACATTTGGCAAACCAACTATTCCTAATTTCATATTTAATTCTCCTTGAGTTTTTTATTTCTTTTATATAATATTATGTAAAATATCAGGCAAATAATAAGTATTGAGACACTTATGACCTGAGCTTGCCTAAGGCTTCCTATCATTAAGCTATCTGTTCTTAGACCTTCAACAAAAAATCTTTCCAAAGAATATAGTATTCCGTAAAGACAAGCTATCTGGCCTTTGAATGAAGCTTTTTTTTCAAAAGCTATAAGAAAAACTCCTAAAGCCAAGCACCAAAGGGATTCATATAAAAATGTTGGGTGCACATATTCACCATTAACCAAAATTGCCCAGGGCAAATCTGTTTCCACTCCATGGGCTTCCGAATTAAAGAAGTTTCCCCATCTACCTATGGATTGGGCAAAGGCCACTCCCGGTAAAAGCAAATCAAATACATCCAATACTTTTACCTTGTAATATTTGCAAACAAAATAAGCAGCAATGATTCCGGCTATTATTCCACCGTGAATTGCGAGACCGCCGCCCCTTATGTTTATAATCTTAGATATATCTCCCATGTAGTATTCCCAAGTGAATATTACATAATAAAGCCTTGCCCCGATTATTCCCATGGGCAAAACCCAAATCACTATGTCCAAAACTCTCTCTTGCTCTATCCCATAGCGGGGAGCTCTCAAATATGAAGATACAACTGCTGCTATAACTCCGATGCCGATCAATATTCCGTACCACCTTATGTCATAGCCTAATATTGAAAAAGCTATAGGGCCTGGTGAAACCATAAAAAACCTCCTAAAAGTAAATTCAAACCATTATATCATAGATTGAATGAATATAAAAATAAATATATGAAAAAGGGAATAATATACTTGAAAAAAGAACTTATGTTCGATATAATTATCGAACAAGGAGGATGATGATATGGCAATTATACATGTTGATGCCAATTCGGCATTTCTAAGCTGGACGGCTGCTTGGCTTTTAGAAAATGGCGAAACATTGGATCTAAGAGAAGTTCCTTCTGCAATTGCGGGTAATCCCAAGAATAGAAATGGTATAATTTTAGCAAAATCAATCCCTGCCAAAAATTATGGAATAAAAACGGGGCAACCTCTACACGAGGCCATTAAATTATGTCCTGATATTTTAATATGTCCTCCGAATTTTGACCTTTATATAGCTTGCAGCGATGCGATGCTTTCCATAATATCCGAATATTCACCAAATGTTGAGCGATATAGTGTGGACGAATGTTTTTTAGAATACAAAGAGTCAAAGGACAGTTTTGATGATGTTATAAAAATCGGGAATGAGATAAGGGAAAGGATAAACAGTGAATTGGGGTTTACTGTTAATGTAGGAATAGGGAATAATAAACTTTTGGCAAAGATGGCAGGAGAACTTAGAAAACCCAATATGACCCATACGATTTTTAAGGAAGAAATAAAAGAAAAGCTTTGGCCATTACCTGTGGGAGAACTTTTTATGGTGGGTAGGGCAACGAAAAAAAAGCTTAATAAAATGAACATAAATACTGTGGGAGATTTGGCGAATTGCGACAAACTTTTTCTAAAAGCCATGTTAAAATCCCAGGGAATTTTAATATGGAATTATGCCAACGGTATAGATGATTCCAAGATAATTTTGAATAATGAAATATTAAGAAAGGGCATATCAAATAGTATGACCATAAAATATGATGTTTATGAAAAAGAAGAAGCCCACAAATACTTGCTTTCATTATCGGAAAGGGTCACAGGAAGGCTCAGAAAACACCATCTGAAAACATCATTGGTGAGCATAAGAATAAGAAACAGCAATCTTATGGGTTATACCCATCAAATGAGATTGGACTCATATATAGACAGTACTTCAGATATATATAAATATGCTTGCAAACTTTTTGATGAAATATGGAATGGGGAGCCCATAAGACAGCTGGGGATTGCCCTAAGCCAGCTTTGCAGAAATGATAGCTATCAAATTTCCGTTTATGAAAAAATAAATTCCGGTTATGAAAAAAATAGGAAAATGGACTTTGTTGTTGACGAAGTAAGAAGCAGATTCGGAGAGGAATCCATATACCGGGGAGTTTTTAGCAATGGCTTAATAAGGCCCCTTGAAGGGGGTACAAACAATGGAAACTTCATAATGATGGGCGGATATAGGAGGTGATTAAAGTGAAGATACTTTCAAAAGAAATAGATACAATAGTCATTTTTAAAAAAGGGGAAGTACCCCTTCCATATAAATTTAAATATTCGGAGGTAAACGAAGAAAAAGAAGAAATTAAAATTGATAAGATAATAAAGACGGAAAAACGAAGGATAACGGGAATTGAAACAATAATATATTTTTGTCAGTCCCAAATAGGTGATAAACTTATCCAATATGAATTAAAATATATAATAGGGGAATGTAGGTGGGTTTTGTATAAGCTATAGAATTGAAAAAATTGTAAAAATGTGTTAACATTATAGCAAATCAAACGAGAGGCAGGATATATTTTTATGATGCGTTTTAATAGCGTAAATGCAGAAAAGTTTTTTACAGATAAGGAATTTGATTTTTCATATAAAGAGGCCGAAAGGGCAAATCATATTCTGCAAAAGGGCACTTCATATGTTGGATGGAAGGATCTTCCGTTTAACTGTGATGTAAATGAAACAGAAAGAATAATTAAGATATCAAAGGATATTAGGAAAAAATGTAATACCTTTGTTGTTATAGGAATCGGGGGCTCATATTTGGGGGCACGCATGGTAATTGATGCGTTGTCAGAGTCCTTTTTTAATGAAAACAAAATCGAAATAATATATGCGGGTAACAATTTGAGCAGTGACTATATTTCGGATTTGCTTAAATATTTGGAAACCAGGGAGGTTTGTGTAAATGTCATATCGAAATCAGGTAAAACCATCGAACCGGCAATAGCATTTAGATTGATCAATAAATTTATGGAAGAAAAATATGGTGTGGAAGAAGGCGTTAAAAGAACATATATAACCACCGATGAAAAAAATGGAGCACTCAGGGAACTGGCAAATAAGCTGGGGAATGAAACCTTCGTTGTCCCCGGGGACATAGGGGGAAGGTATTCGGTTTTAACACCGGTGGGACTTTTGCCCATTGCAGTTGCGGGTTATGACATAAAGCTACTTTTAAAAGGTGCTAAAATTGCCGCAGAGAACTATAAAGATTATGTGTTAAAATATGCTGCGGTAAGAAACATATTGGAGGGTAAAGGTAAGGATATAGAGCTTTATGTTTCTTATGAGCCTAAGCTTAAGATGCTAATTGAATGGCTGAAGCAGCTTTATGGAGAAAGTGAAGGCAAGGAGGGAAAGGGAATTTTCCCTGCGGGTTTAATATATACCACGGATTTACATTCAATGGGCCAATATGTGCAAGAAGGGAAAAGGATATTATTTGAAACAAACATATCTATAAACCATTTAAAATCAAAAGTAAGTATTCCCCATGATGATGATGATTTGGATGGCCTAAATTATCTTTGCGGCAAAAATATAGATGAAATAAATAAGATTGCATCCGAGGCAACTGCCATGGCCCATGTGGATGGGGGAGTACCGAATCTTTTAATAGAAATTGACAGCTTGGATGAAACGAATATAGGTGAGCTTATTTACTTTTTTGAGTGGGGATGTGCCGTAAGCGGATATATGAATGGGATTAATCCATTTGATCAACCGGGGGTGGAAGCATATAAAAAGAATATGTTAAAGCTTCTGGGTAAGGAAGGTATATAAGGGAGGAGCATTATATGACAAGCGCAATGATTAAATATGAAAACTGGCGAAGTAATCCATATATTGATGATGAAACAAAGAAAGAACTTGTTGATATCGAAAACAATGAAATAGAGATCAATGAGAGATTTTCCTTAGATATTGACTTTGGAACAGCAGGGCTTAGGGGAATCAGAGGTGCGGGAACAAATAGGATCAATGTTTACAATATTGCATTGGCAACCTTAGGTTATGGAAAAGTTTTGCTTGAAAAGGGAGATTCCGTAAAAGCAAGGGGAATAGCGGTATCCTATGACACCAGAATTTGTTCTTATGAATATGCGGAAATGGTAGTTAAGGTTTTATGTGAGCTGGGAATTAAAACATATCTTGTGTTTGAAGGCAGACCTGTTCCCATGCTTTCTTATGCCATCAGAGAATATGACTGTGTAGGAGGAATAATGATAACGGCATCCCATAACCCTTCAAAATATAACGGTTTTAAAGTATATGGCGAAGATGGATGCCAGCTTAATCCTTCTGATGCAAAAAAAGTGAAAAATGAAATGGAAAAAATTTCCAATATATTTGAATTCGTAAATTCACTAAAAAGTATAGATAAGCTTTCGAAGGAATGTGCTGTAATATACTTGGGAGAAGACCTTGATCAAAGCTATAACGATATGCTGTTATCCCTAGCCATAAACGGAGAAATAGTCAAAAAACATGGAGATATGAAAATAGTGTATTCTCCCTTGAACGGTACGGGGAACAAGCCCGTAAGAAGGGCCTTGGGGAGTTTGGGATTTAAGGATATTATAGTAGTACCGGAACAGGAAAATCCGGATGGAAACTTCCCTTCGGTAGATGTACCTAATCCGGAACTCAAGGAAACCATGGAATTGTCCATAAATCTGGCAAAAAAAACAGAAGCAAGCCTTGCCATTGCAACAGATCCTGATGCGGATAGGACGGGGCTTTGTGTCAGAGATCATGATGGAGAATACAGACTTTTAAGCGGTAACCAAATAGGAATACTTTTGATGGAATACATATTAAGTGAAAAGTCAAAGAAAGGAATACTGCCTAAAAACAGTTTTTGCGTCAGCACCATAGTATCCACAAAGCTTTCCAGGAACATATGCGAAGACTATGGGGTTAAGCTTTATGAAGTTTTGACCGGCTTTAAATTTATCGGAGAAAAAATAAAGGAGCATGATGAACAAGGCGATGAGCATTTTCAATTTGGTTTTGAAGAAAGCTTTGGATATTTGTTAGGTACTAAAGTCAGGGATAAAGATGCGGTAGTTTCCAGTATGATACTTTCGGAAATGGCTGCTGTATCTTTGGAAAGGGGAGAAACCTTGTTTGACAGGTTAGAAAGAATATATGATAAATACGGATATGCCGCAGAAAAGACAATATCAATAATATGTGAAGGTTTGGAAGGTAAAAAGAATATTGATGACACCATGACAAAGCTTAGAAAAAATTTAGAAACCAGTTTGGATATTGCGGGAATAAAGGTGAATTCGGTGAACGATTATTTAACCGGTACCAAATATTATTCTTCCTTCGGAGATACAAAGAAAATTGATCTGCCTTCAAGCAATGTTTTGATATATGAGCTTGAAGGGAATGACTGGTTGGCAATAAGACCTTCCGGAACAGAGCCCAAATTAAAACTCTATTTTGGCTTTTACAGTGATGATAAAAATTTGGCTAATATGAGACTTTCAGAAGTTAGCAGTGCTGTAATTGATAAAATGAATTATGAATTAAAAGGAGAATAGGATGAGTATATTATTGACAGGAGGGGCGGGTTATATAGGATCCCATACAGCAGTTGAGTTAATTGAGGCAGGCCATGAAGTAATAATAGTTGATAATTACTATAACAGTAAACCTGAAATAATTAAAAAAATAGAAGCGATAACCGGTAAAAAAATAGAAGCATATGAGATTGATTGCACCGATTATGAACAATTAAAAGTACTGTTTGATGAGAAGAAAATAGAAGGGGTTGTACACTTTGCCGGGTATAAGGCTGTGGGGGAATCCGTGGAGAAGCCACTTAAATATTATGAAAATAATATAAACTCCGCTATAACGGTTTTAAAACTAATGAAGGAATACAATATAAATAAATTCGTATTCAGTTCATCCGCAACGGTTTATGGGGATGCTAAAACGGTGCCCTGCGATGAGACTATGGAAACGGGCTGCACTAATCCTTATGGCTGGACAAAATATATGATTGAACAGATAGTTAAAGATGTGGCTGTTTCTTGGCCTGAATTCAGTGGAGTTCTTTTAAGATATTTTAATCCCATAGGAGCCCACAAAAGTGGACTTATCGGAGAAAAAAACAATGATATACCCAATAATTTAATGCCTTATATAACGATGGTGGCAGATGGGAAATTGGATAAACTTAAGGTTTTTGGCAATGACTATGACACAAAAGACGGCACGGGGGTAAGAGACTATATTCATGTTGTTGACTTGGCAAAGGGACATGTAAAGGCAATGGAATATGCCCATAGCAAAAAGGGTATAGAAGTTATTAATCTTGGAACGGGAACGGGATACAGCGTACTTGAGGTTATAAAAACCTTTGAAAAGGCCAATGATATAAAAATTGATTATGAAATTGTCGGTAGAAGGCAAGGAGATATTGCGGAAATTTATGCTGATACAAAAAAGGCAAAAAAATTACTTGATTGGGAAGCTGAAGAATCTCTTATGGATATGTGTAAAGATGCATGGAGATGGGGAAAAAATAATTTTTAGTAGGATGGGGCAATGGATATAAAAATTAGATTAAAAAATATTGATAACTACAGGGAACTCTTTGAAGCTTTGCCAATGCATGTTTTTTGGAAAGATGTTAATCATATTTATCTTGGAGCAAATTCAAAATACATCATAAGTAATAACTTTGTCAAAGATGAATTTATAGGTAAATCCGATTACGAACTTTTTGATAAAAATTTTGCCGATCAATTTGTAAGGGGAGATCAGATTGCATTGACCGGGGTTGTTTACGAGGATAAGCCGGAACCTAACTTAAACAATTTGGACGGAAGAAGGATATTTAAAGCAATAAAAGTGCCTCTTTATGATGAAGAGGATAATGTGGTGGGAATTTTGGGTCTTGTTCAAGATTTGACTGTGGAAGAAAGCGAAGTAATAAATGCACTGAATACGGGGTATTATAAATTACAAAAAGAGATTTTGGATACTATGACATCTTCTGTTTTGGTAATTGACCCAAGGGATTATACAATACTTTTTGCCAATAAAAATGCGGAAAAGCTTTTTAAGATTAATAAAGAGGGTATGATTAATCGCAAATGCCATATGGCACTGGCTAATAGGGAAAAGCCTTGTGAGTGGTGTAAGCTTTTTGATGAGAAATCACAAAAGGAATATATGGAAACCAGAATTTACTCCCAGGATAAATTTGTTAAGCTTCATGTGGAAAAGATAACCTGGAACGGCAGAGAAGCACTGATTAGGTACGACGAAGATATCACAGATATAAAAAAGGCTGCCGAGGAGATGTCAAGGGTAAGACAGGAAAGTGAAATGAAAAATAAATTCCTGGCTAATATGAGCCATGATATAAGGACTCCCCTTAATGCGGTTTTGGGATTAGCGGAATTGGGATTGGAAGCGGACAATGCTGAAGATAAAGACGATATAATAAAAAAAATTCTGAGCTCGGGGAAATATTTATCAAAAATACTAAGTGATATACTTGATATGACTAAAATAGCAGCTGGTGAAATTAAGATAGAAGAAACTAAAGTATATGTTCCTAAATTTGAAAAAGAACTTATTACAATACTAAAAGCCCAAGCGGATAGTAAAAATATAAATTTGAATTTTCAATTTTCGGAGGAACATGATTATCTTTTGTTTGATAAAAATCATGTAATGCAAATTCTCATTAATTTGTTAAATAATGCAATAAAATATACAAAAGAAGGCGGAACTGTAACATTTAGAAATAAATTTGAAATTGATGAATATGGAAGAAGTTACTGCAACTGTACCATAGCTGATAATGGCATTGGAATATCGGAAGATTTTATTGAGAAGATGTATGTACCTTTTGAACGGGATACAAGGGTGGATAAAGGTAACTACGAAGGAACGGGCCTTGGTTTATCAATAGTTAGATTTTTATTGGATGCCATGAACGGAAGTATTAAATGCAAGTCAAAAGAAGGCGAAGGTACTGAGTTTGCCGTTAGAGTACCTGTCAAAATAATAGATGAAAAAAATCAAAATGAGTATGATTCTCAAAATAAAGTGGCTTATGAAAAGGCTTTAGAGGGTTTGAATGTATTAGTGGTGGAAGATATTGATATCAATGCTTATGTTGTTACTAAGCTTTTAAGCAGCAAAAACATTAATTCTGAAGTGGTGAAAAACGGAAAAGAAGCCATAGATTTTATGGAATCGGACAAGAAAGACTTGATAGATGTGATACTTATGGATATAAAAATGCCTGTTTTGGATGGTCTTAAGGCTACAAAAATATTGAGGGGAAAAGGCATTAAGATTCCGATAATCGGACTGTCTGCAAATGCCTTCGAGGAGGACATAAGGGCAAGTGAAGAAGCAGGGATGGATGCATATTTATCTAAGCCTATTAATATAGATGAATTGATATCAAAACTTAAAGAGTTAGTATAAAAAAGCGCGCTGAGGTCAGCGCGTTTTGACTATTTCCAAAGAACCATAGGATATTTTCCATTTTTTTTCATCTTTTTTATGGATTCCGTAACCACCGGTTTGTCTTCTTTATATGTGACACCAAACCATTTATCATTTGATGATAATACTTCCACTTTGATGAGGTTTTTCTTAATTAGGTTATCAATCATGGTAGGTAGCAGATACTCTCCCTTAAGGGGGTTTATCATCATGGTTTTATCCAAAAATTCGGGGAAACCCTTTTTTGCATAATCAAGGAAAGATGCATCAATTCCCCACATATTCATTGAGACTTGAGTGCCGGGTTTTATTTCAAGCTCTTTGTCGCTTTCATAATAAACTATTTTTTCACCCTTTTTTTCTATATCATAGGTTTCTTTTAAATTAATCAATTTATTATCTTCCGAAGTTTTACAAACACCCCTTGTTACGCTACCGTTTTCCGAAAGAGTATTTTCGATATTGTATCCCACCATGCAGTAATCTTCCTTGGAAGCCTTTGTTAGCAAATAATCATATATTTTTACAAAAGCCTCTTTACCATAATAATCATCGGCATTAATAACCGCAAAGGGAGAATCAATAATATCTCTTGCAGCCAATATGGCATGGCAAGTACCCCAAGGCTTTGTTCTGCCATCTGGTAATTCATATCCCTGTGGTAAGTCGTTTAAGCTTTGATAAGCGTATTTAACGTCAAAATATTTACCGGATCCTTTTTCTATGAAGCTTTTGAAGGCTTCTTCGAAATCGTGCCTTATAACAAATACAACTTTTCTAAACCCTGCTTCATATGCATCATACAGCGAAAAGTCCATTATTATTTCGCCTTCTTCTGTTACAGGATCAATCTGCTTGAAGCCACCGTATCTGCTTCCCATTCCCGCTGCCATTATTAGTAATATTGGTTCCATAGCTTGCTCCTTTTCAGTAATCTTGTTTTTCTATTTTAACATTATACCAAGGCTAAGTAAAGAAACAATAAGGTAGTGCAAAAAATATTGATAGGGTGTATAATTATTTTATATTAAGTTTGTGAGGTTTTTATGAAAATTTCGATTAACGATGAATGGAATTATTTTGATAAATTCAGTTGTGACTTCATAAAGGAAAAGAAGGACGGAGAAGTCGTTAGATTACCCCATACCTTTGAAGTGCTAAAAGCAAATTATGTAAAGGCTGAAGACTATCAAAAGGATGCTCTTTATACTAAATCATTCAAAATGGATGATAAGTGGGTTGATAAGAGAATTTTTTTATATGTGGAGGGAGCGGGCCATCATTCTTATGTTTACTTAAACGGAACCTTACTAAAAGAACATAAATGCGGTTATACTGCCTATGAAGTGGAGCTTACCGATTATATTTTAAAGGAAAACCTATTAGCTATCAGGGTTGACAGCAGAGAAAATTCTGAAATACCACCATTTGGCGGTACAGTTGATTATTTGGGATACAGTGGTCTTTACAGGGAGGTTAGTCTATATATTAGAAATCAGTCATATATTGATGATGTTTATGTGCATACGGAAAAATCAACCCTATATGCCGATGTTTGTTTTAAAACGGAGAAAGACAATATAACGGTTGAATTTGAGCTGTTAGATGGTGAAAATAAAATTAATGTCTTGGTTAAAGAGACGGAAAAGAATAAGTATGAAATAAAGCCTAAAGAAGATATAGCCATGTGGGATATTGAGTCTCCCAAACTGTATCGTCTAAAGGTTAAAGCCATATTAGAGAATCAACTTTTGGATGAATATACTGTCAGATTTGGATTTAGAGATATCGTTTTTAATAAAGAAGGATTCTTTCTAAACGGTAAGAAAATAAAGATAAGGGGATTAAACAGGCATCAATCATATCCCTATGTTGGTTATGCAATGCCGGAAAGTGCCCAATATTCAGATGCAAGAATACTAAAAAAGGAGCTGTCATTAAATGCTGTAAGAACTTCCCATTACCCTCAATCAAAGCATTTTATAAATGCTTGTGACGAGTTGGGATTGCTTGTCTTTACGGAAATTCCGGGATGGCAGCATATCGGTGATGAAAAGTGGCAGGAAATTTCAATAAATAATGTTAAAGATATGGTGCTTCAATATAGAAATCATCCTTCAATAATTATGTGGGGAGTTAGGATAAATGAATCCAAGGATTTGGATGAATTCTATTACAAAACAAATAAAGCAGCAAGAGATTTGGATCCCTTTAGGCCAACCGGTGGGGTCAGATGCTACGATAAGAGCAACCTCCTTGAAGATGTATATACCTTTAATGATTTTAGTTTTAACGGTTCAAATGACGGAGCAAGGGGAAGGAAATCCGTTACAGGAAGGGATGATGTTCCATACTTGGTAACGGAATACAATGGACACATGTTCCCCACCAAGCCCTTTGATTCGGAAGCTCACCTATTGGAACATGCATTGAGGCATGCAAGGGTTGTGGATTCATATAGTCATAGAAGTGATATAGCAGGGGGCTTTGGCTGGTGCATGTCGGATTATCAAACCCATGTGGATTTTGGGGGAGATGATATGGTGTGTTACCATGGCGTATGTGATATGTTTAGGAATTTAAAACCTGCGGGATATTTTTATCAAAGCCAAGAAGACGATTTAAAGGTTTTGGAGGTGATGCCTTCAATGAACCTTGGAGAAAATCCTGAAAGCAGACTTGGTAAATTATATGCTTTTACAAATATGGACTATGTTGAACTGTATGTAGATGACATATACATTAATAGATTTTACCCAAAGGGAGATATGTATAAGGCGTTAAAGCATCCCCCAATAGAGATAGATGATATTATAGGAAATAAACTGGACAACGAAAATTACGGTGAGGGAATCAAAAAAGATATTAAGTATCTACTGAAAAGATATTCGGATGTTGGACTTTCGGGATTTACAATTAAAGATAAGATAAAGGCGATTAAGCTTATGACATTTTACGGTTTAAAACCAATGGATTTCACAAGACTTTATGAAAAATATATTGGTAACTGGGGAGGAGAGAGACCTAAATTTAAATTCATAGGATATAAAGAAGGGGAAGAATCCATATCAGTTACTAAGGGAGCATATAAAGAATGTGACTTGGAAGTGATTGTTGATAAAACCCATTTGATTGAAAAAGAAACCTATGATGTTGCTTCGGTAAGATTACGAATGCTTAATCAGTTTAATCAGATTATGAGATACTACCAAGAACCTCTTTTGATGGAAACAGAAGGACCTATAATGATATTGGGGCCAAAGATTGTCAGTTTAAAAGGAGGAATGGGAGGAACCTACATTAAGACCATGGGTAAAGGGGGAAAAGGAAGACTTAAAATAACTTATGGAGATAATATTATTAAAAGCATGGATTTTAATATAACAATAGGAGAGGTGGATAGATTATGACAGATAGGACAAAGGAAATTTTTGGTAACAAAATGTCCGATAAAACAATATTAAAGGCTGAAAAATCCAAGGAAAAATTCATTAATCAATTTGGAGATGACGGGGATTTGCCATATTGCTATCATCTGGAAAAAAATAAGACATTAAACGATATAATGGGTGTCAGGAATATGGTTTTGGGTAAGGCTGAGGATATCAGTAATGACAAAGCCATTATTATAGGGAACATCAGAATGGGTTTTGGTCATTACAGAATATCAATGGCAATGGCCTCTGCAGCTAATTCCATGGGATATACCCCTTACTGGATGGATTTAAATTCAATGAGAATTTCTACGGGGGGAAAAGTAATTGATAGTCAAAATAAGCTGTATTCACTGGGCTCTAGGCTGTCTTCAAAAAGTAAAATATTTAATAAATACTATTGGGAACCGTTGAATTATGAAGGATTTAAGAAAATTTCATACAACGCGGTGGACCAAAAAAATGCGGAGCTTATGGCACCGCTTTTCAAGGAAATACCAAAGGATATACCTGTGGTTGCAACCCATGTATGGCCGGCACAAGCTGCTTTGCATGGTGAAATGAAATATGTGGTAAATGCAATACCCGATAATTGGCCTATGGCATTACATCTTGCCGAAGGCAGTTATCATACTGTACAAACCCATTCCGCTTACCTGGGATATAGGCTGTTGAAGGGTATGGACGGAGATAATGTATTAAAACCGATTCCATCAAAGTATATTGAAGAAACCGGTCATTATATAGATCATGAAATTGTTTCTAATATAAAGGCTGACTGTAAAAGAAGAATGAAAAGAAGAAAAAACAATATGCCGGTTAGATTCCTGTTGACCATAGGCGGAGCCGGGGCACAAGGGGATATATTTAAAAGCATAATTGAATTTTTGATGCCATATGTAAAGAAAAAAGAAGCAGTAATATTTGTCAATGTGGGAGATTACAAGAATGTTTGGGACGGACTTAGGAAAAGCATTGCCGAACTTGATAGGGTTAGCATGGAACATTTTAATGATTGGGAAAAATCTGTTAAATATACCGATCATTGGTTGGATAATGAAATATACGGAATCCATGCATTTTATCATGAAGATATATTTGAAGCGGTATATATTACAAATCTGTTGATGAGATGCTCAGATGTCTTGGTAACAAAGCCAAGTGAACTTTCTTTTTATCCTGTTCCAAAGCTTTTTATTAAAAGGGTCGGGGGCCATGAAAAATGGGGAGCAATTCATTCATCCGAATTGGGAGACGGAACTGTTGAATGTGAAGATGTTCCTAATACTATTCAAATGGTAAAATTGATTATGGAAGATAACGAGATTATAAAGATGATGTGTGAAAATATAATGCAGAATCATAAAATTGGAATTTATAACGGAGCATATAATGTGATTAAGAAGGCAATTCAAATTAAGGAGGAAAGGTAGTATGAGACTATCAATTAGAGAAAAGGTTTCCTACGGCATGGGAGCTGTGGGCAAAGACATGGTTTATGCTTTTGTCTCAGGCTTTTTAATGTATTACTATAATACGGTGCTGGGCATATCCGCAACATTTATAGGAATTTTGTTTATGGCGGCAAGGATATTTGATGCCGTAAATGATCCCTTTATGGGAGTTATAGTGGAGAAAACGAGAACGAGGTATGGTAAATTTAGACCATGGCTTTTAATCGGTACTTTAATCAATGCCGGAGTTCTTTATGCCATGTATTCTATCCCAGAGGGACTGGAGGGTAACAGCTTGCTGGTGTATGCATCCGTTGCCTACATATTATGGGGTGTAACATATACAATAATGGATATACCTTATTGGTCAATGATACCCGCAATCACATCTCCCGGAAAGGAAAGGGAAAATGTTTCTGTTATTGCAAGGAGCTGTGCCGGCTTGGGATTTGCCATACCTACAGCCCTCGCTTTAGTCTTGGTGCCCATACTGGGGGGAGGAGACGAGAGACTTGGATTTAGCAGAGTATCAATTCTGATATGTGTATTCTTTATCCTGGGTATAATAGCAACGGTAACCAATGTAAAAGAAAAGCATGAAAGTAAGCAAAAGGCAACCACTGTTAAGGAAATGTTTGTGTCCTTATTCCGCAATGATCAAGCCATGATTGTTGTAATTGCAATTATCGTCTTTAATGCTTCGCTATACTTGACAAATCAATTGGCAATATATTTCTTTAGATTTGATATAGGAAATGTTGAATTGTTTGGACTTTTTGCCACTGTGGGAGGAGCAGTTCAAATTCTTTCCATGGTAAGCTTGCCGCTGCTTAGGAAAAAATTTGAATGTAAAAAAATATTAATAGGAGCCATCATAACTACTTTAGTTGGTTATTCCATGCTGTTCACACTGGGAATATTAAATAATCAAAATATTATTTTGCTTTGCATAGCCGCTATAATAATATTCTTTGGCTTTGGACTGGCAACAGTGCTTACTACAATATTTTTGGCTGATACGGTTGATTACGGTCAATGGAAAAATAATCAAAGGAATGAAAGTGTGGTGTTTTCACTGCAAACCTTTGTTGTTAAGCTTGCATCTGCAATTTCCGTATTAATTGCAGGAGTGGGCCTGGATTTGATTAAGCTTGATAAGGATGCGGCTATTCAAACGGTGTCCACTTTAAGTGGTTTGAGATTTTTAATGATAATAGTTCCCATGGCAGGTCTTATAGTATCAATTCTGTTCTTTACATCTAAGTACAAATTGACAGAAAAGAGAATGGGAGAAATAATGGTGGACTTGAAGGACAGGCAAGAAGAGGTTGGTAATGATAACTAAGATTGATAATCTGTTTATTTTAAATACTGAAAATACAAGCTATATCTTCAGAATTACTGAAGCACTTTTGCTTGAACACATTTATTATGGGAAGAGGGTAAATCCTTTTCCCATGAGTGACGCGGGTAAAGAAAAGCATGAATTTCCAAGGGGGAGTACAATAAGCTATTCTGATGATTTTAATAATCTTTGTCTTGAGGATCTGTGTTTGGAGTATTCTTCATATGGTAAAGGTGACATCAGAGAGCCATTTATTTTATGTGAGTATGAAGATGGCAGTGTTACTTCGGATTTTATATATTTTGATTATAAAATAGGGCATGATGACATCTGCAAAACCCTCCCAACATCCTACGGAAATGATAAGCTTGACGGTTTAAAAATAGTTTTAAAAGAAAAAAATCGTGATGTATATTTGGAACTATATTATGATGTTTATCCTGAATGTGATGTAATTACAAAAAGGATAAATGTGATTAATAAATGCAATGATGATGTCAGGTTAAATAGGGTAATGAGTTCGCAACTGGATTTTGATAATAAGGACTTTAATTTCATTACCTTTTCAGGCGCTTGGGCAAGGGAAATGGACATGAACTATATGCCTTGTAAAACGGGTACCGTTATAAACAGTTCCATCACGGGGACATCATCATCAAGACACAATCCTTTTGTAATGCTAGCGGAGTATAATGCCAATGAAAACATTGGTGATGTTTATGGAATTAATTTGGTTTATAGCGGAAATCATTACGAGGCTATTGAGGTGAATGGTTATGATAAGCTTAGGCTTATCAACGGAATAAACCCCAATGGTTTTAACTGGAAGCTTTCAAAAGGAGAAACCTTTGAAGCTCCTGAGGCCGTCCTTACATATTCAAAAGATGGCTTTAATGGTGTCAGCAATAACATGCATTTATTTATTAATAAACACATTATTAGGGGCTATTGGAAAAATCGAATCAGACCGATAATTAATAATAGTTGGGAAGCCGCATATTTTGATTTTAATCAAAGCAGAATATTAAATATGGCTAAGGCTGCCAAGGAAGTCGGTGTGGAGCTTTTTGTTTTAGATGATGGTTGGTTTGGTAAAAGGGATGATGATACTAAGGCGTTGGGGGATTGGTATCCAAATGACAAAAAACTTCCCGAGGGTATAGAGGGTATATCAAGTAAGATAAATGAAATTGGCCTTGATTTTGGTATATGGGTCGAGCCTGAAATGGTTAATAGGGATAGCGATTCGTACAGAAAGCATCCGGAGTATGCACTGGAGCACTATGATATTAACCAAAGCTTGGGAAGAAACCAATTGATTCTTGATCTGACAAATAAAGAAGTAAGGGAACATATTTTCGATGAAATGAAGAACTTATTTAGTTCAGGCAATATAAAATATGTTAAATGGGATATGAACAGAATTTTTTCGGATGTGTTTTCCAAGGCTTTACCTAAAGACAGACAGGGAGAAGTTTTTCATAGATATGTGTTAGGCCTTTATGAAATATTAGAAAGACTACAAAAAGAGTTTACGGAAATATTATTTGAAAGTTGTTCTTCCGGCGGAAACAGATTTGATTTGGGTATGCTTTGCTATATGCCACAGGTATGGGCAAGTGATAATACCGATGCTTTGTGCAGATGGACTATACAAAGGGGATACAGCTATGGATATCCTTTATCTGCCATATCTGCCCATGTATCCGATAGTCCGAATCATCAAACTTTAAGGAAAACCGGTATAGAAACAAGATTTCAAGTTGCATGCTTTGGAAATTTGGGGTATGAATTAAATATTGCCGAATTAAGCAAGGAAGAAAAGGATGCCATTAAAAAGCAAATAAGCTGGTATAAGGAATATAGGAATGTTTTGCAGTTCGGTGAATTTTATAGGATCAAGGAAAACTCTTGGTTGACGGTAAGTGATGATAAAAAGCTGGGTGTAGGGATTTTATTCCAGGAATTGGCTAAGGCAAATTTCGGGTACTTAAAATTTAAAACTGTTAATCTTGAGAATGATTGCTACTATAGTTTCAAAAACAGGATAATTGATACTAATATTATGGAATTTGGAAGCTTGATTAACGCAGTATCTCCTGTGCATATAAAGAATAAATCCACATTATACAATGTTGTTTCTAAATTCGTCAAGCTTAATGGTGAAGTTGAAAACTATTTTTTGACAGGTGAATACTTAAATAATGTGGGAGTTAAGCTAAAAGCCGGATTTTCGGGTACCGGATATAATGAGGATACGAGAATTATGCCTGATTTTTCTTCCAGATTATTTATAATGGAAAGGGCCCATGAATATTTTTCTCCGGGAAGGATTAACCTTATTGGGGAACATATTGACTATAACGGAGGGAAAGTATTGCCTTGTGCCATTAATCTTGGAATAACAGGTTATTTTTCAATGAGAGATGATAAAAAGGTTGTTTTGTACAGCTATGAATTTGACAGGGAAGGCGAGCATGAATTTGATTTGGAGAAAATTGAAATCAAAGTAAATGACAGCTGGGCGGCATATGTTAAAGCTGTACTTTTGGAATTTGAGAGTAAGGGATATCATATTGATAAGGGATTTAATCTTCATGTCAGAAGCAATCTTCCCAAAGGAAGTGGTCTGTCTTCTTCAGCCTCTTTAGAGGCTTTGGTGGCACATATCCTAAGCGAGGAATACTATTTTTACTTGGATGATGTTGATTTGGCTTTGCTGTGCCAGAAAGCTGAAAATGAACATATAGGTGTCTCTTGCGGTATTATGGATCAAATGGCTGTGATATCGGGGAAAAAAGGCAAGTGTATGTATCTTGATACTGATAGTTTGGAATATGAATATGTGCCTATAAGGTTCAAAGGTTATTCACTGGTCATATGTAATACAAATAAAGAGCGAAAGCTGAGTGAATCTAAATATAACGATAGAATCAAAGAGTGCAATGAAGCATTAATATATTTACAGAAGGAAATCGATGCCAAGAACCTATGTGAAATAAGCTTAAATCAGCTTGAGGAGAACAAAACCCTTATACCTGAAGAAATATACTATAAAAGGGCAAGACACGTTGTAACGGAAGATAAGAGGGTATATGAGGCTAAAGAACTTTTAAAGAATAACGACATCGAAGCATTTGGAGATTTGTTAAATGAATCCCATGATTCTTTAAGGGATGATTATGAAGTGACGGGACCGGAACTTGACGCTATAGTAAATGCTGCAAGAATGCAAGACGGAGTATTGGGTGCCAGAATGACAGGTGCGGGTTTTGCAGGATGTGCGATAGCTTTGGTTAAGACAAAAAATCTTCAGGAATTCATGGACAATGTGGGTAAAATATACCTGGATAATGTGGGTTATGAAGCATCTTTTGAAACTGTAGAAATTGTGGACGGAACTAAAAGAATTAATTAAAAAATATCATAAAAAACATTGACAATAATTGTGTTTTTTGGTATTATATCACTTGCGACGATTTAAAAGTCGCAACCTTTGGCGGTGTAGCTTAGTTGGCTAGAGCGTCCGGTTCATACCCGGAAGGTCGGTGGTTCGAATCCACTCGCCGCTACCATGGGGGCGTATAGCTCAGCTGGGAGAGCACCTGCCTTACAAGCAGGGGGTCATAGGTTCGAGCCCTATTACGCCCACCATTTAACAATTGGCCTGGTAGTTCAGTTGGTTAGAATGCCAGCCTGTCACGCTGGAGGTCGTCGGTTCGAGCCCGATCCAGGTCGCCATATTTATTTTACTTAATTGACAACAGAATATTAAAATGTTATAATTTTTTTTGCAAAAACACATTATGGTGGGTATCGTCAAGTGGTTAAGACACAGGGTTGTGGCTCCTGTATACGTGGGTTCGACTCCCACTACCCACCCCATATTTATTGGGGTATCGCCAAGCGGTAAGGCAATGGATTCTGATTCCATCATGCGCAGGTTCGAATCCTGCTACCCTAGCCAAGAATACAATATAATATCATAATATACGGCGACATAGCCAAGTGGTAAGGCAGAGGTCTGCAAAACCTTTATTCCCCAGTTCAAATCTGGGTGTCGCCTCCACAAGAAAAGCTGTCAGAAACCTGCAATTGCAGGGAGTAGGGCGGTTTTTTTAATTTTATAAAAAATATATTAATAGACCTTTTTATAGGACAGCAAATTATTTAATATTAACTTGAAAATATTGCTTATTGTATAGTTAAGTTAGTTGGAGGTAAAAATGACTAAAGGTAAAATTAGAAAATGTAAGTCTTGCGGTAATGAAATTGGTAGTAAAGGTAAGGTGATATGTCCAAATTGCGGAACAATTAATAAAGTCGCTGTTTTTAAAAGACCTTGGTTTATAGTGATCATAATGCTTGTTATGATTGTTGTATTTGTGGCTTCTTGCGGTGGAGAGGATGAAAGTGATAATAAGGATGTTAGTACAAATGATAATGGGACTGTAACTGTTACAAGGGAAGCAACAGATGTAACGGTTGATGAACTCATAGAAGCCTTAGATGAAAATGCTTTAAAAGCAGCAGATACATACAAAGGTATGTATGTTAGATTGACAGGAGAATTATCGGTTATTGATTCTTCAGGAGATTATTTTTCTTTAGCACCTATGCATGACGATTATTCCTTTGATACTGTGCTCTGCTATATAAATGAAGAGCATCTTGATAAAGTTATGGAATTCACATCGGAACAAGAAGTGACCGTGGTAGGTGAGATTACAGATGTTGGAGAATTCTTGGGATACTCATTAGAAGTTGAGACTATTGAATAGTTAATATGATTTAGTAAACTGCCATTACTCCCTTGAGTATGGCAGTTTTTAATTTCCTGTGATATAATAATTCAATATACTAAATTGAGGGGGATGATATGGGTAATAAAATAGCATTAATCAACTGTTCGCTTTTGGACGGAAGTGAAAATATGAAGTTGCAGGAAAATATGACTGTGGTAATCCAAGATGAAAAAATTGCTGAAATAGGGGAAAATATTTCCGTTAGCGGATGCAAGGTAATAGATTTAAAAGGAAAGTATTTGTTGCCGGGACTTATAAATGCCCATGTGCATTTACCCGGAAGTGGAAAACCTAAAAAGGGTGAATCTCAGAATGCTGATAGTGTTAAACGGTTAATGAAAAACCCTATAACTAGGTATATAGTAAAGAAAATGTGCCAAGGCTATGCCAAGACAGAACTTATGTCAGGGACAACAACAATCAGAACCGTAGGAGGACTTGATAATATCGATTCTTCAATAAGGGATGATATAAATAACGGTAAATATTTGGGACCTAGAATGCTAGTTTCTGATATGGCGGTTTCCGTAACGGGAGGACATATGGCGGAAGTTTTGGCATATGTTGCGGATAGTCCTTTGGAATGCAGGGAATGCGTAAAAAAAATTGCCAAGGGAAAGCCGGATTTAATTAAATTGATGATTACAGGAGGGGTACTTGATGCCAAGGTAAAGGGTGAACCGGGAATATTAAAAATGCCCCTTGACTATGTTACTGCTGCCTGTGATGAGGCACATAAACTGGGCCTTAAGGTTGCTGCCCATACTGAAAGCCCGGAGGGAGTTTTGGTAGCATTAAAAGGTGGGGTTGATACCATTGAACACGGGGCTAAGCCAAATGATGAAATGATAGCTTTGTATAAAGAGAAGGGCGCCTCTAATATATGTACTATTTCTCCGGCATTACCATTATCTACTTTTCCTTCGGAGATTACCCATAGCAATGACCTTACAAGATATAACGGAAAAGTTGTGATGGATGGTATAATTGAAGCGGCTAAGGAATGTTTAAAAAATGATATACCCGTTGGTTTAGGTACAGATACGGCATGTCCCTTTGTAACCCACTATAATACTTGGAGAGAGTTATTTCTGTTCCATAAGTATGTTGGAGTTTCCACTGCATTTGCTCTACATACCATAACTCTAGGCAATGCCAGAATCCTTGAAATAGATGATGTAACAGGATCTGTGGAAGTTGGTAAAAGTGCAGATTTATTTATAGCCAGTGGTAATCCCTTGGAAGATTTATATCATTTATCTAAGCCATACATGGTTGTAATAAAGGGTAATATAATTAAGAATCCTAAGATTAAGAAGTTTAATGAAATTGATAGCGAGCTTGATAAAGCATTTTCAAAACTTGTTTAATTATTGAGGTTGACAAGATAATATAAAAGTGATAGTGTACTACTTAAGTAGTACACTATCACTTTTTTGGAGTAAATATGAAAAATAATATACCAATATACATTCAAATAGTGGATGAAGTTAAGCGGCAAATAATATCTAAAGAATTAAAGCCTGGAGATAAAATTAATTCTGTTAGGGAACTTGCTGCCAGGTTTGGCGTTAATCCAAACACAATTCAAAAGGCTTTAAATGAGCTGGATTTGGAAAGGATTATTGAACCGAAAAAAGGTGTTGGCAATTTTGTAATAAACGATGAAAAATTGATTAATAGACTACGCGAGGAAAAAGCTAAGGAAATAATTCAAGAATTCTTTTTTAAAATACAAGGGCTGGGTTACGAGGATGAAGAAATAGAAAAAAAAATAAATGAATATTTTAATAAGAAAGGGATTGATAATGATTAGCATTAATGGACTTTATAAAAATTTTGGGAATGTTAAAGCGTTGGAAGATATTAATATAGAAATTAAAGAGGGTCAAATAATAGGATTGCTTGGTCCAAATGGTAGTGGTAAAACAACATTACTGAAAATACTTGCAGGATTATATAAAGAATATGATGGAGAAGTAATCATAAATGGGCATTCACCTTCAGGGTTAACAAAATCGATAACGTCATATTTACCAGATAAAAGTGTTTTTCCAAAGAAGTATTCGGTTGAAAAAATAAGCAAAATATATAAAAATTATTATAATGATTTTGAGAAAAATGATTTTGATGATATGTTAAAAGCATTTGATATTAAAGAAGACGAAATAATTAATGAAATGTCTAAAGGGAAAGTAGATAAACTTAACATAGCTTTAGCATTAGCTAGAAGGGCAAATATATATTTATTAGATGAACCTATAGGAGGAGTAGATGTCAAGGCTAGGGAAATTGTTTTAAATAAAATAATTGAGAAGTTAAGGCCTGAAGCCACAATTATTGTTGTAACGCATTTGATTAATGATATTGAGAAAATATTTGATTCAGTGATTATGTTGGATAAAGGTGAAATAGTTTACTATGATAACTGTGATAAGTTAAGACTTGAATATGGAAAATCATTAGAAAACATTATTAGGGAGTGTTATTATGAAAATAATTAAAAATCGTTATGTGTTACTTACAATAATACTGTTAGTAATATCATTTTTACTATGTAGTAAAAGTTTTAATAATATGGAAAAGGAAGAATTATATAACGAGGCATATTTAAGTGAATTTGATTGGATTTTAGAACCGGGAGTGTATGATGAAATAGTTTTGTTAACCCAAGAACCGTTAAGATATAGAGTTATGAACAGTGAAAATAAATATGGAGTAATAGATGAAAATGGTGCTTTGTTATTGCCATGTGAATATGAGGAACTGAGTTGTGAAGATTCCTCGGAAATTATTTTAGTAGGTGGGGATAGAAAGTATTTTATGGATTTTTCGGGTGAAAGAATTAATAATAATTCATATAGCGAAGCATCTTGCTATTATGGTGATTATGCAAGTGTATTAAGTGATGGTATTAACAAAGTTATTGATAAACAAGGCAATACAATTATTACCTTGGATGAAATAATAGAAATGCATCCTAATGCAGTAAATAAAAAAACTGATAAGTCAAAGGTGCTCGGCTTAGATGAAGAGAACTTAATGCCTGTAACCAATGATGTGTTTTCATATGTAATAGGAGAATATACAGGTTTAGTCAATGTAAGAGAAAAGAAAATAGTTGTGCCAGCTAGCAAATATAATTTGTTTAATGGCTATAGTGAAGGTTTTTATATATTTACCAATTTTTACGAAGAAAGAGTTAGCTCTAATTCAATTACTGGTCTAGAACAAAGCTATTATTTAGATGAAGAAGGTAATGAAAAATTCAAAGATATATTTTTTACTAATGTAAATGTATTTAAAGATGATGTTGCACTAGTAGAAATTGCAACAGATTATAAAAGCTATGATATGACAGAAAAAAAGAAAAAAGAACAAGGAATTAATATAGCTTGGGGTATAGTTGACAAAAAAGGAAATTATAGAAATCTACCCGACGAGCTAACATGTGAAATAGGAGATTCGTTTTCGGAAGGGCATTTGCTTTTAAATGATGGTAAAAAAGTAATTATATTGGACAAGAATCTAAAGATAACAGGAGAAATTCCTATAAAAGAATATATGACAAATTTAGGAAGTTTTAAACAGGGGCTAATGCCTTATGGGAGTATAGAGAAGAGAAAGAATAAAAATAGAATAGGTTTTTATGGAGATTCCCTATTTGGTTACATTAATTACAAGGGAGAATATGTTATAGAACCTATATTTGATTATGCAGATAATATATACAAGGGTAAAGCCATAGTGGTGCTAGGGAATAAATATGGAATAATAAATATGGAGGAGTATCTGTATGAATAATATTGATAAAGGAATTAAGTTAAATATTGATATGTGTAAAACCGAAATGTATTTGATATTTATTATATATGTTGCAATTTATCTACAAATAAATAACTTGATGTATAATAGCGGTTTTAACTTCATGTATGATTATAATGCTATTTTATTTAAAGAAATCTTTATAATTTTTTCTTTCAGTACGATAATTATTGCTATATACAGAGTATATAGTAAAATTTACTTCAGAAGTATATTTGGAGATAGTTCGTATATGTATATGCCCATGCCTTTTTCTGATAAAGAAATAGTACTTAGTAAAATTATAGCTGGCACAGTTATTACGACTATACCTGTATTATTAGTTCTTATACTAGTATTTATAACGGGGGATGCAATAAATTTTATAGAAATAATAAAAGAGACAATTAAAGTATCGGATGATAAATTAAAAATATATTGCATATTGAACATCTTAGCTATATTTTTAGGGATTATTCAGCTTAATACGGAAATCTTTTTAGCAATAATTATTGCTAAAACCTTTAAGGTTTTAGAACTTAAGTTTATAAAGGTGATAATATTTATGTTTATAATAGGAGTATTTGAATTAATCAAACTAATAGATATTGTTGAAAACCCTCTAACGTCAATTAATATTAGAATTCTAGAATTAATAGTATTATCATTTATTTCGATTAAATTAATAGTCGTTTATATGAATCATAAATATGAAATCGATTAATAAAAAGGCTGACTTAATTGTCAGCTTTTTCCTTTATTTCAAACACATAATCTAAGAATTCCGTGTCTTCGTTAATTATGTTATAGTGGGAAATCCATTTTTTATCATCTAATTCATATAATCTGAAGCCTGTTTTTTCGCCGTTTGACAAGACTTCGTAGCTGGTAAGGCTCTCATATCCTGATATATCTATACTTTCCGGTGCACCGGTATCTATTTTTCCTTCTGAATCAAATTCCTCATAGGTTACATCTTCATATTCCATTCCCGTAATGGTAAAATTGGAATCTTCAGGTGCGATTAGTTTGAATGTATTATCAGTTATTTCAAAGCTCAAATCCTTTGCTCCTTCTTCAAAATAATCCTTTGTACTTGAGGATAATATACTTAGATAGATTAATTTGTTAGTCTCATAGTTGGCTTCCTTAATACTTTTGCTGTTTCCGCAGGAACTTAATAATAGAGTAATAATTAATAGTAATGGAATTATAGTCTTTTTCATAATGCACCTCCAAAAAATAATATAGCACAATACAATCTGTCCTTCAAGGATATGATGTGATATAATTAAGAAAATGTTTGAGGAGTTAAGATATGAATAATGAATTAATTAAAAAATATGCGGAATTTGCAGTGCTGGTGGGAACTAATCCAAAACCGGAACAGACATTAATTATAACTTGTCCGGTGGATCTTGCATATTTTGCAAGGATGTGTGCTGAAGTGGCATATGAAAAGGCAAATGTAAAAGAAGTTGTGGTAAGCTATAAAGATGAGCAGTTTGACAGAATTAAATATATACATACAGACGTTAAGGTGCTTGAAGATGTTAAATCACATTTATCAAGACAATTCTTGGATTATCTTGAAAGTGAAGGTAGCGCTTGCTTCTTACATATATTGGCAAGCGACCCTGAAGTCTTTAAAGGTTTGGATTCTGAAAAGGTCGATAAAGCTGTCATCGCAAGGGAGAAGACTTTAAAACCCATAAGGGCTTACACCATGACAGATAAAGTTCAATGGAGTATAGTGGCTTTACCCACCGAAGCTTGGGCAACCAAAGTTTTCCCTAATACGGAATCAGAAGAAGCCGTGGAAAGACTGTGGTCTGCAATATTTGACGTTTGTAGGGTTACAAATGGTGATCCGGTTAACGAATGGAAGGAGCATATTGCTAAAATTACTTCTTCCAGGGACAGAATAAATGAATTAGATTTAAATAGTGTTCATATGACCAATGCCATGGGTACTGATTTAATAGTCGGACTGGCGGATGATGCCATATGGGAGGGAGCTGTCAGCAAATCTGAAAAAGGGTATGAATTTATAGCAAATATTCCCACCGAGGAAGTTTTTACGGCGCCCCATAGGGATAAAACTCAAGGTATAGTATATGCAACTAAGCCATATGTGTATAACGGTAATTTGATTGAAGATTTTTGGGTTAGATTTGAAAAGGGTAAGGTGGTTGAATACGGTGCCAATAGAGGTGAAGAGCTGTTAAAACAATTACTGGATACCGATGAAGGAGCAAGGCATATCGGAGAAGTTGCATTGGTACCTAATTCAAGTCCAATAAATCAATTGGGCATATTATTCTTTGAAACCCTGTTTGATGAAAATGCGGCATGTCATATAGCCTTTGGAGAAGGTTATCCTACCACAATTAAAAATGGTAGCAAGATGAGTAAAGAAGAATTGGCGAAAAGAGGCCTAAATGATAGTTTGGTACATGAAGACATCATGGTCGGAAGCTCTGATATGAAGATAACGGGTTGTACTAAATCCGGTGAAGAGGTTCTTATTTTCGATAATGGCGAATGGGTGATTTAGGAGGTTTGGAATGAAGCTATATATAGTAGATGCATTTGCGGATGAGCTATTTGGAGGTAACCCGGCGGGAGTGGTTATACTGCCGGAAGGTTGGGAATTTCCAAGGGATGAAGTTATGGTAAAAACTGCAGCAGAATTAAGATATTCCGAAACCGCATTTATAAAAAAAATAGGGGATAAGGAATTTAATATTAGATACTTTACACCTGCGGCAGAGGTTGATCTATGCGGTCATGCAACCATAGGCTCTTTTTATGTACTTTTAAAAGAAAATATTGTTAATGAAGGAGATGTATGTATCTACAACACATTGGCGGGGAAACTTAATGTGGTAGTTGAAAAGGATGCAATACTAATGGATATGGCAGAGCCTAGACAAGTGGGGGAAATAAACGATTTTTCTAAAATTAAAGAGCTATATAATGTTATGGGAATAGAACCTGAGGGTAATGAAGTTTACGATAATAATAAAAATGTAAAGCTATATCCCAAATTAGTGACCACTGGTTTGATTGATATAATGATGCCAGTAAAGGATGAATTGGAGTTGGATAAAATAAATCCCGACTTTCCGGCGCTTACTGAATTGTCAAAGAAGTACGAAGTTGTTGGGGTACATGCATTTACAGTAAACACTAATGATGGGTGTATACATGCCAGAAACTTTGCTCCTTTATATGATATTGATGAAGAAGCGGCTACCGGGACTTCCAACGGAGCACTTACATATTACTTATATAACCAAGGTATAGTAAAGGAAAATGAGCTAAATACTGTTATCCAAGGCGAAAAGATGCTAAGGCCATCTAAAATTTCAACTAAGCTATTGGTTGAGCATGGTGAACCTATTGTTAAAGTTGGAGGCTTTGCGGTGACACTGGCGAAGGGTGAAATAGAGATATAGTGAATAAAATAGTTAATATAGATTGGAAACCCAATAAAAAGAATCCGAAACCGGTATACAGACAAATAGTTGACTATGTTGGTCATAAAGTGGCTGGTGGGGATTGGAGTATAGGTAGCAAACTACCTTCGCAAAGGGATTTAGCTATACTTTTTGAAGTAAATAGAAGTACCATAGTTACTGCAATAGATGAATTAAAGTCCGTGGGAATATTGGAAGGTCAAATGGGTAGCGGTACATTGGTTGCCGGTAATACATGGTCTATTCTGATGACATCTAATGAAACAAATTGGGGCAGCAAAACCCAGTCGGGGTATTTTATTGAAAATTTGCCCACCATTCAAGCTATAAACGAATATGAATTTGCGGATAACATAAGGAGACTGGGTACCGGTGAAATGTCCCCGAAGCTTTTTCCTAAGAATTATTTTAATAATGCTTTAATAAAACTTGCAGATGAAGTTGAATCTTTAAACTATTTAGCACCTCTTGGTATGGATTCCCTTAGAGAAACCATTGCGAAGAGAATGCAAAAAGTCGGCATAGATGCCAAGAAAGGTAATGTACTAATAACGTCAGGTTCATTGCAGGCTTTACAATTAATATCAATATGTATGTTAAAAGAAAATTCCACAGTATATTGTGAAATTCCTTCATATATTAATTCCCTCAGGGTTTTTCAATCAGCGGGAATGAAAATGAAGGGAGTACCCATGGATGATGAGGGCTTGCAATATTGGCATATGAATCCGGATAATTCAAAATATGATACAGCTTTATACACAATACCAACTAACCAAAATCCTACGGGTAAAACGATGTCGGAAAATCGCAGAAGGGAATTATATAAATATTGCAAGACTAATAGAATACCCATTATTGAAGACGATGCATATGGGGAGCTTTCCTATGATTTTGTACCACCAAAACCTTTAAAAAGTATTGATGAAAGTGGCATGATACTATATTTAGGATCCGTATCCAAATCCTTTGCCCCGGGCCTTAGAATAGGATGGATTGTTGGACCGGAGTCAGTTGTAGAAAGACTTGGCGATGTAAAAATGCAGGTGGATTACGGTGCCAGCTCAATATCTCAACTTATTTTAAATGAGCTTTTTGTTAACGGGGATTATGATAGATTTATAACTGAAAATAGAATTAACCTTAAGAGAAGAAGGGATATAATGCTGGGGGCGATGGATAAGTATTTTAAAGATATTGCAACTTGGGATGTACCTTTGGGGGGATACTATATTTGGACAAAGCTAATACATCAGTTTTCGATGGAAAAACTATTTAAAAAAGCATTGGCAAAGGGAATACTTTTAAATCCCGGTTATATATATGATTTGGGTAATATAAACCAATACTTAAGATTGTCATATGTGTACATAGATGAGGATGAAATAGAAGGAGCAATAAGGGATTTAAGCATTTTGATAGGTGATATAAAAAAGTCGTAGCATTCGCTACGACTCAATTTATATGCTGTTAATACTCAATGCTCTAAATGGTGCATATAATAGGCTTAAGCTCTTGTTATATGCCAAGAATCCATAAATAGAGTAAAAAGCATTCATGTGTTTTGAAGATAAAGTGGTTTCCCTTTCAATTCCTCCAAAATCAGTGATATCGTTGTTTCTTATTGCCCTTATTAAATCGTCATTATCTTCCATGTGATTAGCGAACACAGTATAGGCAGTAGATACGTATTTTTCCTTATGGGCATCGGATCCACCGGTACAAGGTTTATCATATTCCTTAGCTAAATCCTTAGCTAGCTTGTTTGAAATTTTGTTTTCACATGTGTTAAATCCTTCAATAAAATCAAAACTTTCGATTAAATTTGGATTTCGCTTTAACTTTCTGAAAAACATGGCGCTTGAACAACGTACTCCAAAAGGATGAGCAGGTCCCAAAATACCGCCGTTTTCGTGTACTACTTTAATTAGCGTTTTAAGTTTCATTCCCCTGATACTTAAAGCTCTAAGCTCAATACCTTCAGGCATAATCACAATAAAGTGACCGGCATCAACAGTATCATATTCAATACCTTTAAATACTTTAAAATTATCTATTCCATCGGGATTATTTTTTTCCCAAATGTTATATGCTCTATAGCTATCATGATCCGTTACGAGCATACCGTCAAAACCATCTGATTTTAATTTTTCTGCATATTCTGATACGGTTATCTTTGAATCTATCGAACCGTATTTACAGTGACAGTGCATGTCTAATCTCATAGTAGTCCTTTCCTAACAAAGTTACAACTTACGTATAAGATATAACTTTTTTTAGAGAATTGCAAGTTAATTATATGTAAATTGTATGAAAATTTAGAAAACTTAACATAACTATTACAAGGATTTGATTGTATTGTTTTTGAAATACTAATATAGTATAATAAAGCTGATGAAGAAAGGAGCATATGATGGATGGAGTAAGAAAAACAAAGATTGTTTGTACTATAGGTCCGGCATGTAGAAATAAAGAAACCATTGATAAGATGATAAATGCGGGGATGAATGTTGCCAGAATTAACCTTTCCCATGGAAATAGGGATGAACATAAGAAAACCGTGGATATTTTAAAAACATCAAGGAAGGAGCTTGATTGCCCTCTTTCAATATTACTGGATACCAGAGGGCCCGAGATTAGAATAAAAACCTTTCAAAAGGATGAAATAGTATTAAAAGATGAGCAAGAATTTACACTGACGGTGGAGGACATAGAAGGTGATGACAAAAAAGTAGGAATAACATATAAATCTTTGCCTAAGGAAGTAGAAATAAACGATCAAATATTAATCGATGATGGCAAAATTTCCCTTAGAGTTTTGATGGCCGATGAAAAGGAAATAAAGTGTAAGGTGATAAGAGGGGGGAAGATTAGTAACCATAAGGGTATCAATGTACCTAATGTTAAGCTTAATATGGCTTATTTAAATGAAAAGGACATTGAGGATATTAAATTTGGTATCGAAAACGGTATAGATTATATAGCAGCTTCCTTTGTAAGGCGCAAAGAAGATGTTGACGGATTAAGGAAGCTTTTGGATGAAAATAAAGGGGAGAGGATTAAAATAATTGCCAAGATAGAAAATAATGAGGGGCTTGATAATTTTGAAGAGATTTTAAAAAATGCAGATGGCATAATGGTGGCAAGGGGAGATATGGGTGTTGAGGTTGCTTACGAAAATCTGCCCGGAATTCAAAAAAAGGTAATAAGAAGGTGCAGAGAAGAGGGCAAAATAGTAATCACCGCCACTCAGATGCTGGAATCTATGATTAACAGCAGCGTTCCCACAAGGGCTGAAATAACCGATGTTGCCAATGCTGTTTTTGATGGCACTTCGGCGATAATGCTTTCCGGAGAAACTGCAATGGGTAAATATCCCATAGAAGCAGTAAAAACTATGGCTAAAATAGCAAAAAGAGCCGAAGAAGATATACCTACGCTAAAATTAGTAAAATTCCAATCGGATAATTTGCCAAATGACACAACTAATGCCGTATCCCATGGAGCCTGCACATTGGCAGATGACATTAAGGCAAAAGCACTAATGGCGATAACCAAATCAGGATATACAGCTGTAAATATGGCTAAATTTAGGCCGGATATAATGGTTTTAGCCTCTACGCCGAGTTATGATGTATATAACAGTTTAGCCCTTGTATGGGGAGTTAATCCCATGATGGTTGATAATGCCAACAAAGCCGAAAAGCTATTGGAAAAAAGTATACAGCAGGGTAAGACTGAGGGATATTTAACAAAAGGAGATAAGGTTGTTGTAAGCTTGGGGGTGCCTTTGGATATAAGTGGCAATACCAATACAATAAGAGTAATAATAGTGGAATAAAAAAACCGGCAATGCCGGTTTTTTGTTAATATTATTCAGCAGCGACTTCAGCAGATTCTTCAGCAACTTCTAATGACTCCTGCTCCGCTAAGACTTTTTCATATTCTGCGAAAATCGCTTCTCTTATCTTAGTTCTCGTTTCAGGTGACAATGGATGAGCAATGTCTCTATAATCGCCCTTGCCTATTTTACGGCTAGGCATCGCTATAAACAATCCGTTTATACCGTCGATTATTTTAATGTCATGTACTACAAATTCATTGTCGAAGGTAACTGATACTATACCTTTCATTTTGTCTTCATTGCTAATCTTACGTATTCTAACATCTGTAATTTCCATATGCTTTCCACCTTTCTTTAGCTTATATTAAATTATACTAAAAAAAGCCTTTATTTGCAAGAAATTTCTAAAAAATTTCACCATTTGGTACTGTTTCGATGTATTTATTCTCTTCATCGATATTTTTTAGCAATGTAATGGGAAAATATGAAGAAACTTTCTTCTTTTCCGGGACAACAGATGCTATAGCAACACCTATTCCCACGACTTCTATATTAAATTCAGAAAGTATATCGGTTAATCCCTTTAAACTTCCGCCGCCTCTCATGAAGTCATCGATTATTAACGCCTTTGTTCCGGGGTCCACAGCTCTTTTTGATATTGACATCTTCTGTATCCTGTCATAGGAACCTGAAAAATAGTTAATACTCACGGTGGATCCCTCGGAGTATTTGGCTTCTCTCCTTATAACTACTAAAGGTAGGTTTAATTGATGAGCTACCATAGAAGCCAATGGAATTCCTTTTGTTTCTACGGTTGCCACATAATTTGCACCGGAATCTATAAATTTCTTGGCAAATATTACTGCTAATTCGCTAATCAGGTGACTATCAAACATAATATCCGAGGTATATAAAAAGCCACCACCTAAAATTCTGCTTGGGTCATTCAATAGGTCACATAATTTGTTTTGTATATTTTGGATTTTTTCCTTGGAACAATCAGGCACATACTTAACACCCCCGCCAATACCGGGGATTGTGATTATATGACCTTCATGGATTTCTTCTATAGTTTCATTTGCGGTTTTAATATCTTCGCTGATACTGGATTTTGCGGCGTCAAAGATATCACAAAAGTATTTAAGATTAAACACTTTATTTGGGGACTCGGTTAGAATCTTTATAATGGCGCCTACTCGCATTGTTTTTTTCATAGCATACCTCCTAGAGCTATAGTATTGTTTTTTAAAGTAAAAGTCAATAATCTTAAAAAAAATCGAATTATACATAAATTAAACTAGCATTAATTTTAAATTATGTTATAATAACTATGTCCGTTTTTGGGACATTAATTATTGGAGGTGTATCGATGGCAGACTTGTCAAAGATAAAAAGTGTACATTGCATAGGAATAGGCGGAATAGGCCTATCGGCAATAGCAGAGATATTATTGAATCGCGGATACTTAGTTTCCGGTTCGGATATAAAAGAATCAAATATAACCAAGCATTTGGAAAGGCTTGGGGCGATAATACATTATGACCATAGAGCAGAAAATGTGGAAAACGCCGATATGCTAATATATTCTTCGGCAGTATATTCTGAAAATCCAGAAATCATTAAAGCCAAGGAGATGAATATACCAATTAAATCCAGGGCAGAAATGTTGGGGTACTTGATGGATGAGTATGAAAATAGCATAGCGATTTGCGGAACCCATGGTAAAACCACCACTACTTCTATGGTTTCTTTAATTATAAGAAGAGCAAATTTAAAACCCACCATATTGGTTGGCGGTGAATTAAACGAAATAAACGGAAACGTTGAAGTTGGGAACAGCCCATATTTTGTCACAGAAGCTTGCGAATATATGGACTCTTTTTTAAACCTAAAACCGAGGATAGGGGTAATACTCAATATCGATTCTGATCATTTGGACTATTTTAAAGATATGGATCATATCGTAAGTTCATTTAAGAATTTTGCCGGCAAGGTTAAGGAAGATGGTATAATAGTAGCATATAATGCAAATCCCTTTGTAATGGAAGCCATTAGCGAAAAGAAAAATACTCTAACCTATGGGTATAGCAATGACAGCGATTATTTTGTGAACAATATAAGCTTTGATGACATGGGAATGTCAGAGTTTGATCTGTATAAAAAGGGTGAATTTCAAATAAGGATAAAGTTGAATGTGCCCGGAGAACATAATATATTAAATGCCATGGCAGCTTATGCGACATGTGATTATTTAAAAATACCAAAAGAAACAATTGCAGAAACATTGGAAGCTTTCAAGGGAACCCACAGAAGATTTGATGTTAGAGGTATGAGTAAAAAGGGCTTTAAGATTGTAGATGATTATGCCCATCATCCCACTGAGATAAAGGCTACTTTAAGTGCCATTGCAAATATCAAGCATAAAAAATTGTGGTGCATATTCCAACCCCATACATATACGAGAACAATGGCATTACTTGAGGAATTTGCCAATGCCTTTGACGGCACGGACAAATTGATAATACCTGATATATATGCCGCAAGGGAACAGAACATATACAATGTTACATCGGAAACTTTAGTTAAAATAATAAAAGAAAAACATCCCCAAAAGGATGTTGTATATATGGAAGATTTTGAAGAAATTGCAAATTTAATATATAATGAAGCTGAGGATGGTGATCTGGTACTTACCATGGGAGCAGGGGATGTATATAAAATAGGTGAAAGAATTTTGGAGATTGAATCATGAAGCTAAAGGAATATGAAGAAATCGCAAGAAACAGACGTAATATAAATATTAAGCATATGGAAAACGGCGTTGAATTTGTGGATATTGATAATGCGTATATTGAAGAAACCGTTATTATAGAGGCAGGTGCGGTAATATGCCAAAATGTAACTTTAAAAGGGGAAACCCTAATAAAGGCTGAAGCATATATCGGACAGGGTTCATATATTTTGGATTCCGAAATAGGAAGGGGGACAACTGTAAAAACCTCATATATTTTAAACAGTAAGGTTGGCGAAAACACTAATATAGGTCCCTTTGCATATATTAGGCCGGGTAGCATTATTGGAAATGATTGTAAAATAGGGGACTTTGTTGAGGTAAAAAATTCCGTGATAGGAAACGGAACAAAGTCATCCCATTTAACATATATAGGGGATGCAGATATTGGCGAAAATGTGAACTTTGGTTGCGGTGTGGTATTTGTGAATTATGACGGATCCAAGAAATATAGATCATATGTAGGAGATGATTCGTTTATAGGCTGCAACAGTAATTTTATATCTCCTATAAAAGTTGGTAAAGGTGCATATGTTGCGGCAGGCACAACCATAACCGAGGATGTCCCGGAAGATTCATTGTGCATAGGCAGATGTAAACAAACAATAAAGAAGAACTGGGTCAAAAAGAGGAAAATCCTAAAAAAGGATTTGTAATATTAGAGTAAATGAAAGACGAGGGAAAACAAATGAAAAATGGAGTATACTCCGACTACAAAGTTTTTGCATGTAATTCACACGTGGCACTGGCGATGGAAATAGCGGATTATTTAGGTACTAGCTTAGGTAGATCAACTGTTACAAAGTTTAGCGACGGTGAAATATCTGTTAATATCTGGGATTCCGTTAGAGGCAAAGATGTTTACATAGTACAGTCAACTTGCAATCCTGTAAATGATAATTTAATGGAATTGCTAATAATGATTGATGCTTTAAAGAGAGCTTCTGCAGGAAGAATAAATGCAGTAATACCATATTATGGTTATGCAAGACAAGACAGAAAAGCCAAGGCTAGGGATCCGATTACAGCAAAATTGGTTGCAAACCTAATAACAGCTGCAGGCGCAGATAGAGTGGTTAGTATGGATCTACATGCAAATCAGATACAGGGATATTTTGATATACCCGTTGATCATTTAATCGGTTTACCTATACTTACAAATTATTTTATAGAGAAAAATTTGGAGGACATAGTAGTTGTATCCCCGGATCATGGCAGCGTAGCCAGGGCAAGAAATATGGCGGAGAGATTGGACTGCCCTATTGCAATAGTGGACAAAAGAAGACCGGAGCCGAATAAATGCGAAGTAATGAATATAATTGGTGATATTGAAGGTAAAAATTGTATCATAATTGATGATATGATAGATACTGCAGGAACACTTACAAATGCAGCCATGGCAATTAAGCAAATGGGAGCTAAAGCTGTATATGCATGTGCAACCCATGCAGTGTTATCAGGGCCTGCTGTGGAAAGATTAAATGCCAGCGTAATAGAAGAGTTGGTGCTTTTAAACACTGTTCCTTTGGATGAAGACAAAAAATTAGACAGAGTAAAGATATTATCCGTTGCCCCTATATTTGCAGAAGCAATGACTAGAATTAATACAAACGGATCAATTAGCAAACTTTTTGATATTGTACAGTAAATAAAATTATTATGGTAGCGAATCCTATGGGTTCGCTACAAAAATTTGAGGAAGTTATGAAAATAATTGTTGGACTGGGTAATCCCGGTAAAAAATATGAATTAACAAGACATAATATGGGATTTATTGTCGTTGAATACTTGGCAAACCAATGGTCGATTGACGTAAACAAAATTAAGTTCAGATCTTTAATTGGAGAAGGTATAATCGCAGGGGAAAAAGTCATACTGGTAAAACCTCAAACATATATGAATTTGAGCGGAGAAGCGGTTAGAGATATAGTTAATTTCTATAAAATAGATATTAAGGATTTGATAATAGTATACGATGATATAGACACGGATATTGGTAATATCAGGATTAGAAAGTTCGGCAGTGCAGGTACACATAACGGGATGAAATCCATAATATATAATTTAAACAGCGATAGATTTCCGAGAATAAGAATAGGAATCGGAAAGTCGAATAATATACCTCTTATGCATTATGTAACGGGTAAAATAGCGGATGTAGAAAAAGAGCCACTAAAAAATGCTGTTATGACAGCTTGCCAAGGAATTGAATGTATAATTAAAGAAGACCTGGATATGGCCATGAATAAATATAATAAAAATTTGACAAACAAAGAGGAAGGTAATGAGTAATTCAATTATTAATGTTTCGGGAGTTTCTGATAATCGAGTGGCTCCCATAGCAGCTGAATATATTAACGAAAAAAAGAACTCAATTTTCTTGGTTTCGTCTAGCGTAAGGGCAAAGAGACTCAAAGAGGATCTTGCCTTTTTTGTCAATAAAGAAATTATAGTTTTACCTGAATATGAAGAAACACTGATTACATATATTGCAAAAGACAGGGATTTTTTATTAAAACAGCTGCAAGGCATGTCCATGCTGGCAAATAACAAGGAAATAGTTATTATAATACCTGTAAAAGCTGCAATAATGAAGTTACCCCATAAAGATAGTTTTGTAAATAATATAATAAAGTATCGTTTGGGAGAAGAAGTTGATATAAATACTATAGCAGCTAATTTGACTAAATTAGGCTATGAAAGGAAAAAACAGGTATTTAGGAAAGGGGATTATTCATTAAGGGGCGAGATAATTGATATATTCCCTCCGGATTACGATTATCCAATCAGGATAGACTTGTTTGATACGATTATTGATTCCATTAAAAGCTTTGAAGTGGAAAGCCAACGCTCAATAGAAAATATAAATGAGTTTTCTGCAAGCCCTTTGGTACATTTGATTCCCGATGAAAGTGATATTGACGATGCCCTGAAAAAATTAGAGAAGAACTATAAAAGACAAATCGATAAGACGGGTATGAATGAAGAGCTAAGCAGCGCTTTGAGTAGAATTACAGAGACCATGAAGAGGGGTGATAATCCTCAGATATATCTTGATTATTTAAATTATTTTACCCAAGAGTTCAGTTATATTTGGGACTATACAAACGATGGTGTTATACTAATTGATGACCCTGCCCGCATAATGGAGGTTTTATCAATTAAATCAAAGGAAGATAAAAATGATTATGAAACCCTCTTGGAAAGGGGACAGATAGTTCCAAGGGATTGGGACAGACTGTCTTCGGAAAAGGATTACTTTAAAGTATATGATAATAATTGCGTTATATTTACTCCTTTCCCCGAAAGAATAGCAGGAGTTGACACAATAAATGAAATAAGGAATATAAAATCTTATCAGATGATGCCTTTTTTAGGGAATATGTCAATGTTTGGCGAAGAGGTTAACAAGTATTTAAATAAAAGATATACGGTACATGTAACCGCAAATGATGAAAACAGGCTGGAACAAATCAAAGAATATTTAGGGGATACGGGTATATTTGGGAATATAATATTTGATTTGGGCAACGTTCAAAACGGTATGGTTTTTCCGGATAAAAAAATATGCTATATATCCGAAAATGATATTTTTAACAGCCATAAAAAAAGGAGAAGAACAGAGAAAAAAGCCAAAAGTCCGATTAAGCTATTTTCTGATTTGGCTAAAGGCGATTATGTTGTCCACGAAAACCATGGAATAGGTAAATTTATAGGAATAGAAACCTTAACAATAGATGGTGATATTAAAGATTATCTTAAGCTAAAATATGCAGGAACCGATACTCTATATATTCCCACCGAGCAGATGGATATTGTACAAAAATATGTGAGTAGTGAAGGCTTTTCTCCGAAATTATCAAAGTTATCGGGCAGTGAGTGGCAAAACACCAAAGCCAAAGCCAAAGCAGCAATAATGGATATTGCGGAAGATTTAATCAAGCTTTATGCTGAAAGAGAACTAAAGGGTGGATATTCCTTTGATAAAGATTCTGTTTGGCAAAGGGAATTTGAGGAAGACTTTCCATATAATGAAACCGTAGACCAATTAAAAGCAACTGAAGAGATAAAAGCGGATATGGAAAAACCCATGGCAATGGATAGATTATTGTGCGGTGATGTGGGATACGGTAAAACTGAAGTGGCTGCCAGAGCTGTCTTTAAATGCTTGGACAATGGGAAACAGGCTGTAATATTAGCGCCCACAACAATTCTTGTAAATCAACATTATTATTCGTTAAAAGAAAGATTTGAGAAATTTCCTTTTAAAGTGGAGATGCTTTCAAGATTCAGAAGTAAAAGGGAACAGGAAGAAATAATAAGAAGGTTAAACCGAGGGGAAATAGATCTTGTTATAGGAACCCATAGAGTTGTTTCAAAGGATGTAAAATTTAAAGATTTGGGATTGCTTGTTATTGATGAGGAACAAAGATTCGGGGTCAAGCATAAAGAAAGAATTAAAGAAATGAAAAAGGATGTGGATGTATTAACTTTATCAGCCACGCCTATACCAAGAACCCTCAACATGTCATTGACAGGGATAAGAGACATGAGTGTTTTAGAGGAGCCTCCCGAAGACAGATACCCGGTACAAACCTATGTTACCCAGTTGGATGATAATCTGTTAAAAGAAATAATCGACAGGGAACTAAACAGAAACGGCCAGGTCTTTATGGTGTATAACAGGGTAAAGGATATAGATAAAATTTCAAAGAAGATATCTCAATTGGTTCCCGGAGCTACTATTGCAGTCGGTCATGGCCAAATGGGGGAGACGGCACTGGAAAATATAATGATAAAATTTGTAGAAGGGGATATTGATATATTAATTGCCACAACCATTGTGGAATCAGGTATAGATATTCCCAATGCAAATACCATGATAGTGCTAAACGCAGATAGATTTGGACTATCCCAGCTTTATCAGCTCAGAGGGAGGGTAGGTAGATCAAACCGCATCGCCTATACATATCTGATGTATGATAATAATAAAGTTTTAACGGAAATAGCCGAAAAAAGGCTGAAAGCAATCAGGGAATTTACGGAGTTTGGAGCAGGATTTAAAATAGCCATGAGGGATATGGAAATTAGAGGAGCGGGGAATGTTCTTGGTGCTCAGCAGCATGGTCATATGACCAATCTTGGTTATGAATTGTATTGTAAAGAAGTGGAAAGAGCGGTTAAATTAATAAAAGGTGAAGTTTCTACGGATTTGAAATATGATATAAATCTGGAAATTAAGGTTCCTGCAGTTATACCTGCCGGTTTTATTAATGATGAAACATTAAGGATACAGATGTATAAAAAAATTGCCCAAATAACAAGCAGCGAAGATAGGTGGGACTTGATAGATGAATTCAATGATAGATTTGGAGATATTCCCAAAGAAACTATGAATCTAATTGATATTTCATTGATAAGAGCTTTGGCGGAAGAATTAAAAATACACAGCATTAGCGAAAAAAGCGGAGAGATGATAGTAAGGTTTGGGGAACACAACCTATTAAACGGTTTTTCCCTTTCCAATGCCTCTTTACGTTTCGGAAGGGACTTATTTATACATGCAGGTAAAATACCTATGATAAAATTAAAATTTCAGGAAAAAACAAAGCTGCCAATTCTATTGGAGCTACTGGAGATACTAAAGGATAATAAAAGCAGTTGAATTCTTGATATATAATGGCCCATTGTGTATAATACTAGGGTAATCATGGGATAAATGGAGGGATTATGTTATTTAAAAATATTACTATATTGGATGAAAACTTTGATATAAAAGAAAACATGTATGTGGGAATCAAGGGCGACAGTATTGATTATATCGGAGACTTAGAACCTGAGATGGATTATGGCCAAGTATATGATGGCGAAAAAAAATTACTTATGCCAGGCTTTTATAATGCCCACGGACATTCTGCAATGTCCCTAATGAGGGGCTACGGGGAAAACCTTTCCCTGCAGGATTGGCTGATAAAAAAAATATTTCCTTTTGAAGATAAGCTTTATCGCAAAGCCATATACTGGGCTACTCAGTTGACTATGGCTGAATCTATGCGATTTGGCATAGTTTCAACAACCGATATGTACTATTTTATTGACGATATGGTGAGAGCAATCATAAAATCCGGGGAGAAATGCAATGTTTCCAGGGCCGTAGTTAATAACACGGGTATGGATCCTAAAGACCTTGAGTCTTATGCCGAAATGAAGGAAACTGCAATTACTTATCACGGTTTTAAAAACAATAAAATATTAGTGGATAACAGTATACATGCAGAATATACATCGGATGAAAAAACTGTAAGAGCGGTTTCGGAAATCACTAAGGAAATGGGACTTGGTATGCATGTGCACATTGCCGAGACGGAATATGAAACCCTTGAATGTATGAAAAGGCATGGGGGAAAGACTCCTGTGGAATATTTCAATGATTTGGGGCTGTTTGATTCAAGAACCACTGCTGCCCATTGCGTATGGTTAAAAGATGAAGATATGGACATACTTAAAGAAAAAAATGTTACGGTTGCCAGTAATCCTATAAGTAATTTAAAATTAGCCAGTGGTATCTGCAATGTACCAAGTCTTTATAAAAAGGGTGTAAATGTGGCAATAGGTACAGATAGTGTGGCAAGTAATAACAGCTTAAACTTTTTTGAGGAAATAAAAACCTTTGCATTATTAGGTAAAATTAAAAGCGGAGATCCTTCTTTAATGACGCCTAAGCAGGTTTTATACAGTGCAACCAGGGCCGGCGCTTTAAGCCAAGGCAGAAATGATTGCGGATTAATAAAAAAAGGATTTAAGGCGGATTTAATTGTGGTTGACTTAAATGTTCCAAACATGCAGCCTGTTCATAATATAAGTAATAATCTTGTTTATTCGGCTTCCGGAAATGATGTGATACTTACTATGGTTGATGGACGCGTTATTTATAAAAATGGCGAGTATTTAACATTGGATTTGGAAACAGTTATATATGAAACAAATTTTGCAAAAAATAAGATATTAGGGATGTTTTAGAAAATGAGAATTGATAATTTGGAAAATAAAAATGGACATAAATTTTTGGCCGGTACGATGATACTGGCAATTACGGGCATACTTGTTAAGTTCCTGGGAGCTTTTTTCAGAATACCCCTTACAAATCTAATAGGTGAAGTAGGTATGGCATATTACGGAGTGGCATACCCGATTTATTCATTATTTTTGGTATTGTCAACTACGGGGATACCTGTGGCAATATCAAAGATGGTTTCGGAAAGAATAGTAAATGATAATTATGGCGGAGCTCATAAGGTTTTCAAAACATCGCTCATGCTGCTTTCGATAATTGGTTTCCTTTCTTTTCTGATATGCTTCTTTGGAGCTGAAAAAATAGCAATAGCAGTGGGCAATGTGAATGCAGAGTATTCTATAAAAGCGATTTCTCCGGCATTGCTGTTGATACCTCTGGTATCTTCTTTCAGGGGATATTTTCAAGGAAGACAGAATATGAGGCCCACAGCGTTTTCTCAGCTTATAGAACAGATATTCAGAGTATCAATAGGATTATTGCTGTCATTTCTGCTTATCAAAAATAGCCTGGAGCTGGCAGCTGCCGGAGCAACCTTTGGAGCAACAGCAGGAGCTATAGGGGCACTTATTACCATTGCATTAATATATTATTTGGACAGAAAGAATCTTAAAAACAAAATAAATTCATTTAAAACGACTTATGAAAGCTATAGACATATATTAAAACAGATAGTTGTAATAGCCATACCAATAACAATAGGCGCAACCATAATGCCAATCATGATGAATATTGACACGGCAATTATAATGAACAGATTACAGGCCACCGGATGGTCCACCCAGGAGGCTACGGCACTGTTTGGTCTATTGTCCGGATATTGCAATTCACTTATACAATTCCCACAGGTGTTTACTACTGCAGTTGCCATAAGTATTGTACCTGCTGTATCTGCCGCTTTTGCAAGAAAAGATAAGGATGATCTGGACTTTAACATTAAGCTTGGCTTAAGAACAATGATGATTATAGGGTTTCCTTGTTTCATAGGAATGCTGGTCTTGGCAAAGCCTATTTTACTTTTACTTTATCCTTTCCAAATTGAAGGAGCGACGGCGGCTGTACCGACTTTTATGATATTAACAGTGGAAATAGTATTTTTAAGCGGTGTGCAAACCTTTACGGGAATACTACAGGGAATATCCAAAATGAATGTACCTGTTGTTAACTTGGCAATAAGTGCACTGGTAAAGATAGCAGTAACCTACATATTAGTAGGGATACCGGCTGTTAATGTGATGGGGGCTGCGGCCGGTACTGTATGTGCTTTTATGGTAGCTTGCATACTTGATTATTATGCAGTAAAGAAATATGTCGGCACTAAATTTGACTTGAAATTAACAGTGCTAAAACCTCTGCTTTCTTCACTTATAATGGGAGCGATAACATATATAAGTTATACTGGCTTATACATGCTCACCCAGCGTAATAGCATATCCACTATGGTTGCCGTTATAATAGGCGTGGTTGTTTATTTTATAATGGTATTTTGGACCGGAACGGTAACAAGACAAGAGCTTATCAATATGCCAAAGGGAAGCAGTATAGTTAAAATTTCAGATAAAATGCATTTAACTAAGAAAGTGAATTGATTATGAGAGATTACGAACATGTTTTAAGGGAAAGCAGCGAGTTAAATGAAGCTTTTATAAGATTATATAATCTTATAAAGATATTGAGGGTTGAATGCCCCTGGGACAAAGAACAGACCCATGAAAGCTTAGTGTCCTGCATGAAGGAAGAAGCATATGAAGTAATTGAGGCCATAAGCAAAAAAGATATAAAAAATCTGCGGGAAGAATTGGGAGATGTCTTGCTACAAGTGGTATTTCATGGTATAATAGCCGAAGAGTTATCCGAATTTGAGCTTATTGATGTAATAAATCAAGAATGCGAAAAAATGATAAGAAGACACCCACATGTTTTCCAAGAAAAAGAAGACAAAACTATTGACAAAGTATTGAAAACATGGGAAGATATCAAGTGTAACGAGCATTTATCCCAAAACCAAACGGAAAGATTAAAAGGCGTGCCGAAAGCATTACCTGCACTTATAAGAAGTTCAAAAGTGCAAAAGAAAGCAAGGGAAAGCGGTTTTGATTGGGAAGATGTAAACGGTGCCTTGGATAAGATAAATGAAGAAACAAAAGAATTGATAGAAGCAATAAATGCAAATGACAATAAAAATATTGAAGAAGAAATAGGTGATTTATTGTTTGCGGTAGTAAATGCATCTAGATTTTTAAAGGTGAATCCTGAAGAAGCATTGGTGAAAACCACAGAGAAATTCATAAGAAGATATGAATTCATCGAGAATAATGCCGATAAAAGAATGGAAGATATGTCATTGGATGAAATGGACAGTCTATGGGATGAAGCCAAGAAAAAAGGTCTATAATCGTAATACCTGTATTACGAATTATAATAATAAGGAGGAAAATTATGAATAAAGCTGAATTAGTTACTAAAGTTGCTGAAAAGACAAACTTAAAAAAGAAAGATGCTGAATTGGCATTGGAAGCAGTATTATGCAGTATTGAAGAAACACTTGTTGCTGGTGACAGTGTTAGATTAATAGGATTTGGAACTTTCGAAACTAGAGAAAGAAAAGCAAGAAAAGGAAGAAATCCTCAAAAACCAGACGCAATTATTGAAATACCTGCATCAAAAGCTCCGGTTTTCAAAGCAGGAAAATCATTAAAGGATGCTGTTAACAAGTAAATTATTTTAGGAATGAGCAGCACTTGTTGCTCATTTTTTATTTATTCATAATAATGGAGTTTAAAATGAGAGTTGATAAATTTTTAAAAATATCAAGAATTATAAAAAGAAGAACCATAGCAAAAGAAGCCTGTGATCAGGGAAGAGTTATGGTAAACGGTAAAATAGCCAAGGCGGGAACAGAGATTGAAATAGATGATATAATTACGGTGACCTTTGGCAATAAAGAGATTAAAGCCCAGGTAAAGAAAATAAATGAATCCTGTAAAAAACAGGATTCAGATGGTATGTATGAAATTATTAATTAGCCAAACCTTTAATTGTGGGTATTTTTTTTAAAACACCATTATATACCAGCGGAATAATTACGCCTTCGATAGGAATTAAAATCAGACATTTTACTATTCTGACCGGTAGTAATGCCAAGTATCCCTGACCTAAAAGTATTGTTAGCCAATAAGTGTTTAATAGCAAATGGATGAATATAGCTACTATTGTGCTGGCAACTAGGGTTCTCTTTACAGTAACCTGATGACCGTAAAGGACAAAACCATAGATGGCACCTACTAAAAATGCGGAAAGGGTGAATCCCGGGAAGTACGCTCCACCTGTAGGGAAGAGCATCATACCTAAAATATCACCTAAAGCATATATTCCTCCGGCCCAAATAGGACCGTAAAGAATTGCAGCTACAGCTATTGGAAGAAAACCAAAGCCTATTCTGACAATAGGTGTGTTAATTGAACAAAAGCGAGTTAATACGATTTCCAATGCTATGAGAAAGGCTAATATTATCAATCTCAAAGTATTGGAGTGACTTTTTCTAAACATAAAAAAACCTCCTAACTTTATGCAATAACTATACTACACTAAAGTTTTGGAGCTTTAATGCAGTAGTGGACGCAATATTACACCGCAGCTTTTGCTTTCGTCCATAGGCAACATCCCATCCTATGGCACTTCACGCGCAATATTTACTCTACTGATACGAATATTAGCATATTTATATTAAAAATGCAACAAGGAGTTTATGATGACAGAAAACAGATTAAACCATATAAAAACCAACAAGTTTAGGATGTTATATATATTCACTTATGCACCCGTTGGAATAATATGTCCGTTAATCGGACAGTACTTGGATTATTTGGGATTTACCGGTACACAAATAGGCATTGTAACCGCCGTAGGAACGGCGGCATCCATACCGGCAGGTCTCATATGGGGCAAGGTGTATTCGGAGAGTAATTATGGAAAGAGGGTTGTGGCTTTGCTTTGCACCATGGCGGGAATATTCGCCCTTATCAGCCTGAGTATCACCACGTTTATACTTTTTACTATTATATACGCCGTGATATATTTTTTTCAGGGGCCGGTTATGGGTCTATGTGACGCCATGGTAATGGAGGAAAAGCTGGAGTTTTCAGGCATAAGGCTTTGGGGATCCGTTGGATATGCACTGGCGGTGTTTGCCGGGGGTAAAATAGGCGAAAACATTGGGCTACAATATATTTTTATTTTATATGCTGTGATTTTTTTCTTTGGAGCAATTTTTGCAATGTCCATACATGAGATCAAACATGAATATCATGAAGAAATGAATAAAGAAGGGAAATTTAAAAGATTAATCAAGGAAAAAAAGTATATGAAGATGGTATTGGCGGGATTTTTCATAATTGGTGCCAATGTGGCCAACAATACGTATTTTGGATTCCTATATAGAGATGGGGGAGGTACAATCGCCGGAATAGGATTGGCTTTCTTTCTTATGACATTGAGCGAGGCTCCTTTTATGATGATAGCACCTAAAATAGCAAAGAAGATAACACCTCAAAAGCTGGTCTTAATTGCCATGGTAATTTCCGTAATAAGATATTTTTGGTTCTTCAGTGGACCTTCCAGTGTTATGCTGATAGTATTTTTCTTCATACAAGGTATAGTAAACGGATTCATTTTGGTGGAATTCATAAAATGCCTTTCTAATTATGTAAGCACGGACTTGGTGGGACTGGCAATGCCTACCTTTTATTCAATAACAACGGGGAGTACAATATTATGTAACTATTTTGGTGGTATGATGCTGGATATATCCGGGAGTACAGGGGTCTACCTATTCTTTACTTTATATAGCTTGATTGGGCTCATGTTTTTCATAGGGTTTAAACTGTACAGATAATTGTATACAATTATCTCGAAATTTCACGAACGAAATTCCTTTATTTTCCTTATATATAAGCTTAAAATAGAATTACGAAAATCAATAAGGAGAGAAAGTATGTCAAAAGAAGAAAAAGAAAGAATATCAGTTATAAACAGTAAAACCTGTGAGCAGATTAAAGTAAAGGACATTGAAATGATAGAACAGGTGGGAAGAAGGGTACATGTTATAACCGATAAAGGTGAGAGCTATTACTATGGTAAGATCAGGAACCTAGATACTGCATTAGATGATGATTTCTATCATGCACTTAATGGATGTATCGTTAATTTTACAAAGGTTACTAAAATGGAATCCCAACTCATATATTTAGAGTCGGGTCTTGTATGCGAAATTGGGCGAAATAATTTTATTAAAACAAAGCAAGCGTACAAGGATTATCTGCACAAATTCCCACCATTTTTCAAGCCTTCAGCAGAGGAAGAAAAGAACCTGAATTAGTAGAAGAAAATGCTCGACCGAAGGGTCGAGTATTTTTATTAAAAAGTTTAATAAAAGGTATTGACATGAGTTTAAAAAAGTAGTAAAATACAAAAGCTGTCACGGTAGACGGC
>CAYNTJ010000007.1:0-126401 GCA_964400515.1 uncultured Oscillospiraceae bacterium
ATGAAGCAGAAAACAGAATGCATACAATAAAAGCAGTTATCGTTGCAACTATTGCATAAGATACACAACTCAAGACGTTGAAAGGAGTTTAATATGCATCCAGGAATACATAATTATTCTGAAATAGGAAAATTAAATAAAGTACTGCTTCACAGGCTTGGCCCTGAAGTGGAAGGATTAACTCCAGATAACTTTGAAAGATTGTTATTTGATGACATACCATTTTTAAGTGTGGCTCAAAAGGAACATGACAGATTTGCAGAAGTGCTTAGAGAAAACGGTGTAGAGGTAATCTATTATGTTGACGAAACAGCTAAGGCATTAAAAAATGAAGTAGTAAAAAAAGAATTTTTAAATAAATTCTTAGATGAAAGCAATATTAACTCGGAGGGCGTAAAGGAAGCTATTTTCAATTATCTCGATAAAATGGCAGTAAAAGACATGGTGGCAAAAACCATATCAGGTATAAGAAAAGATGAGATAGGCGAAATAAAGGCAAAGAGCTTGGCTGATTTTATAACTTCTGACTATCCGTTTTATCTAGATCCAATGCCTAATTTATACTTCACAAGAGATCCGGGAGCTTGTGTTGGTAATGGGTTAAGTGTTCATCATATGAGTACTGCAGCAAGAAGAAGAGAATGCTTGTTATTAAAATACATGTATTTACATAACAAAGACTTTGCTCCGGAAGGAACACAGCTTTGGTATGATTATGATCATGAATGCTCCATTGAAGGTGGAGATGTATTGGTATTATCCGATGAAATCGTGGCAATAGGAATGAGTCAAAGAACTACACCTATAGCCATCGAGAGATTTGCGGAAAACATGCTCAATAAATCTACATTTAACAAGGTTTTGGTATTTTCAATACCTAAGAAGAGAGCTTTTATGCATCTTGATACGGTATTTACAATGGTTGATTATGACAAATTTACCATTCATCCGGAAATAGAAGGTCCGCTTCAACTCTTTGAAATCACATTGGATAAAGATGGTAAATCCCAGTTTAAGCTAATTACTGACAACCTAACAAATATTCTTAAGAATGCGCTTAAACTGCCGGCCGTAGATTTGATAAGATGTGGCGGAGATGATTTAATGGCTGCTCAAAGAGAACAATGGAACGATGGTTCAAATACTCTTTGTATTGCACCGGGCAAGGTTGTTACATATGAAAGAAATTATGTAACCAATGCTTTACTGGACAAAAAAGGCGTGGAAGTTTTGACAATCCCTAGTGCCGAGTTATCAAGGGGTAGAGGTGGTCCTAGATGTATGTCTTGTCCTGTAAACAGAGATGATTTATAAATAGTGTGTGAAGGTTTGTATATATGGGAACTCCCCGCTAATGCGGGGAGTTTTTGCATACAAAAATATAACTATGTGATATAATATAGTTAATATATACGGAGGTTACCATGAGAATTGTTGATTGCTATAAAAATCTAATGAGAGCTAAATTAATAAGCGCAGTAAAACTCTTTAACGAAGGCGAAGATATTATTACGGATTTGGAATACAATTCAAGGTCTGTTAAAAAGGGAGCTTTATTCTTTTGCAAGGGGGAAAATTTCAAAAGGGAGTATTTACTTGATGCGGTGGATAAGGGGGCAGTATGTTATGTTTCCGAGCATGTTATAATGGGGGATAATGCCCATAAAATATCGGCTATAATAGTCAATGATATTAGAAAAGCAATGTCACTCCTTTCTAAAGAATTCTATTTGCCGACGGAGAATAAGATAAATATAGTGGGCATAACCGGAACAAAAGGAAAGTCCACAACAACATATATGCTTAAATCCATTATGAATGAATATTTGAATGATAAGGGTGGTGATTGTGCCTATATTAGCGGAATTGAAATCTATGATGGGGTATCCCATAAAAAAGCAGAGCTGACCACTCCGGAGACAATTGATTTATATAAGCATATCAATAATGCCGTCAACAGCAATAGGGAAATGATAATAATAGAAACTTCCAGCCAGGCATTAAAATATGGAAGATGTGAAGGGATAACATTTGATGAAGCGGTGCTGCTGAATATAAGTAATGATCATATTAGTGAAAGGGAGCATCCGACTTACGAGGATTATGTTAATTCCAAATTAAAGATATTTGATAGCTGTAGGAAGGCTTGGATAAATTCGGAGATAAAAGAGTACAAGGAAATCATTGATTATGCCAAGGATAAATGTGAGATTAAGACATTTGGCAGCAATGATGACGATACCGTTAGACTTTTGGATTTAAATGAGCATCATGATTTTCTTGAAATGACTATAGAAATAGATAATGCAAAGCATAAAATAAATGTACCTATGGGTGGAGATTTTAATTCCCTAAACGCCTTAGCCGCCATATCCTTAGCCTATGATTACGGTGTACCTATGGAGTATATAGAGAAGGGTTTAATGAATTCGTTTGTTCCCGGAAGGATGGAAATCTTTGAGTCGGATGATAAAAAAATTGTAGCAATTATTGATTATGCCCATAATGGAGCAAGTTTTGAAAAAATATTCCGGCATATAAGCAGAAATTATCCTGATAGAAAAATAGCGGTTACCTTTGGTTGTGTTGGGGGTAAGGCATACAACAGGAGAAAAGAAACGGGAGAGGTTTCATCCAAATATGCAAATAATATCTACATAGTTCCCAATAATCCCGGTGAGGAAAGCTATAACAAAATAGGAAAGGAAATAGTTTCCCATATGGAGCCCGGTCCTAGGGTTGTGGAAATATTAAACAGCAGAGAGGAAGGAATAAGGGAAGCATTTAGATATGCTCATAATACCGATGATAAGTGGGTCATACTTATTCTGGGTAAAAGCAGAGATGAATTTCAAATAATCGGTGAAAAAAAGGTAAAATGCAGAACCAACTATGAAATTGTAAAGGAAATGATTGAAAACGCCTAGAAGATAGGCGTTTTATTTTACATAGATTTAATATAACTATGATTTTATATTTAACATTAACCCTATATAATTCAATTAAATTTGATAATTATTAGTAATAAGGAGAAAAGTTAAATGAAAAATCTAAAAAAATTATTTGCATTAGGATGCGTATTAGCATTAACTGCAGGGATATTTACAGGCTGTGGTAGCACCAGCGACGAAGGTGAGGATGCATCAGGTGCGATAACAGTTATTTCCAGAGAGGAAGGATCAGGCACTAGGGGAGCCTTTGTGGAACTTGTCGGTGTTGAACAAAAAGATGACAGTGGGGAAAAAATTGACAGAACAGCAGATACTGCTGAAATTTCCAACAGTACTCAAGTTGTAATAACAAGTGTTGAAGGCAATCCCCAAGCAATAGGCTACATATCACTGGGATCATTAAGTGATACTGTAAAGGCTGTTAAGGTAGACGGCGTAGAAGCTACTGTGGACAATATTAAAGATGGAACTTACCCAATAGCAAGACCTTTTAATATTGTAACAAAGACAGAAGGCTTAAGCGAAGTGGCAGATGACTTTATTGCTTTCATAATGAGTGCTGATGGACAGGCAATCGTGGAAGAAGAAGGATATATAAGTGTTTCAGATGCAGCATCATATGAAGCAAAGGGATTATCAGGAAAGATTACTATAGGGGGGTCTTCTTCGGTAACTCCGGTTATGGAAGTTTTAAAAGAAGCTTATGTAGCATTAAATCCTGATGTGACAGTTGAAGTTCAACAATCGGATTCCACCACGGGAGTACAAACTGCAACGGATGGTATTGTGGATATCGGAATGGCTTCAAGGGAGCTTAAGGATACCGAAAAATCAAATGACATCCAGGCTACAGTAATTGCAAAAGACGGTATAGCGGTTGTTGTAAACAATGACAACAATGTGGAGGGATTAACCCTGGATGAAATATGCAAAATATTCATAGGAGAGATAACGGACTGGTTCGAAATCAAGTAGTAAGATTAAAAGCAAGGCCTTAATTGGCCTTGCGATATTTTAAGATATATTGGAGACATTATGAAGAACAACAAAGAAATAATTATGAAATATGTGTTTTTAATGGCTGCATGCGCTTCGATATTTGCAGTATTTCTTATTTGTATATTCCTATTTGCCAGTGGAATACCGGCAATGGCGGAGATAGGTTTTAGAGAATTTCTTTTGGGAACATCATGGAAGCCTTTAAATGATATTTTTGGTATATTCCCTATGATAATGGCCAGTATCTATGTAACCTTAGGAGCAATTGTATTAGGAGTACCAATCGGAATATTTTGTGCCACTTACATGGCAAAATTTTGTCCCAAGGGTGTATATAAATGGTTAAAGCCGGCAGTTGATTTATTGGCGGGGATACCATCAATAGTATATGGGTTTTTTGGATTAATGCTCATTGTTCCCACATTTAGAATTGTATTTGGCGGAAGCGGTAAAAGCATATTGGCAGCTTCGGTAGTACTGGCAATAATGGTATTACCTACGATAATAGGGTTATCGGAATCAGCCATAAGAGCTGTTCCCGAATCATATTATCAGGGGGCCCTTGCCCTGGGAGCCACCCATGAAAGGAGTATATTTTTTACAGTTATTCCTGCAGCAAAATCAGGGATAATCGCATCAATAATTCTTGGAGTGGGGAGAGTAATAGGGGAAACTATGGCTGTAATTATGGTGGTGGGAAATCAAGCGATATTACCGGAAGGTATTCTTTCCGGAGTAAGGCCCATGACGGCTAATATAGTGCTGGAAATGGGCTATGCGGCGGGATTACACAGGGAAGCATTAATTGCCACCGCGGTAGTTTTATTCGTATTCATATTAATCATAAACCTCTTATTTAATATAATAAAAAGGAGGGCATTCTGATGAATCAAAGCACATCTAAGGCGGAAATAGTCGGTATAAACAAAAGAACATTAAAGAATAAATTGAATGAATATAAGAAGAGCCCCATCTCTTTATTATTGGCCATATTAACATTTTTAGGGGCCATTATAACGGTAGGCCTACTATTATTAATCATAATATATATTCTCATCAAAGGTTTTCCTCATCTTAATCTGAATATGTTCGCATGGGACTATTCAACGGATAATCTTTCAATGATGCCGGCCATAATAAATACATTTCTTATGGTGTTTTGGGCACTTTTAATATCAGTGCCATTTGGAGTCGGCTCGGCAATTTATTTAGTTGAATATGCCAAAAAAGATAACAAGCTGGTGGGAATAATAAGATTGACAACTGAAACCCTTCAGGGGATTCCTTCTATAGTATATGGGCTTTTTGGATTTCTGCTCTTTGTTATAACATTGGGATGGAGCTATTCCTTAATGGCCGGGGCCTTTACCTTGGCGATAATGTGTTTGCCCCTAATCATGAGAAGTACGGAAGAAGCATTAAAAGCTGTTCCGGACAGCTTTAGGGAAGGCAGCTACGGATTAGGAGCAGGTAAGCTTAGGACAGTTTTAAGAATAGTTCTGCCAAGTGCATCGAAGGGTATATTGGCTGGGGTAATTTTATCCATCGGACGTATAGTAGGTGAAACGGCAGCTTTAATATATACTGCGGGAACGGTAACGGGACAAGCCTTTAATCCCATGGATTCGGGAAGAACCTTATCAATACATATGTATGCATTGATAAACGAGGGTATATATGTGGATGCGGCATTTGCCACATCGGTGGTGCTATTGATTATGGTCTTAGTAATAAATGCGTTTTCAACATTTATTGCCGGCAGATTGGCCAATAACAAGAAATGAGGAGTTAATGATGGACAAAATTAAAATAAGTAAACTGGATTTATACTATGGAGAATTCCAGGCATTAAAAAACATTGATTTAGTAATACCTAAAAATGAGATTACTGCTTTTATTGGACCTTCCGGCTGCGGTAAATCAACACTGCTTAAATCATTAAATAGGATGAACGATCTGGTGGAGGGTTGTAAGATAACCGGTACCGTGCTTTTGGATGAAGAAAATATATATGGGGATATTGATATCAATATGCTAAGAAAAAGGGTAGGAATGGTTTTTCAAAGTCCTAATCCTTTTCCCATGTCAATTTATGACAATGTGGCTTATGGGCCAAGAACCCATGGGATAAAGGATAAGAAATCCTTAGATGAGATAGTGGAAAGTTCCCTAAAAAGTGCTGCCATTTGGGATGAGCTCAAAGATAGACTGCATAAAAACGCTTTGGGATTATCCGGAGGACAGCAACAGAGATTATGCATTGCAAGGGCCCTTGCCGTAGAGCCCGAGGTCTTATTGATGGATGAACCCACATCCGCCCTTGATCCTATTTCAACCCTTAAAATAGAAGAACTGGCCATGGATTTAAAGAAAGATTACACTATTGCCATGGTTACTCACAACATGCAACAAGCTGCAAGAATATCAGATAGAACGGCATTTTTCTTGTTGGGAGAGGTTATTGAGTTTAATGATACGGAGGTTATATTTTCCACTCCGAGAGAACAAAAAACCGAAGATTATATTACAGGGAGGTTTGGATGATGAGAAGTAGATTTGATGAACAGCTGGCTTTGTTAAATATGAATTTAATAAAGATGGGAAATTTATGTGAAAATGCCATTAATCTGGCAGTATCCACATTGACTGAAAATAACAAAAGATTAATAAACGATGTTAATGAGAATGAGCAGGAGATAGACAGTATTGAAAGGGAAATAGAGGATCTGTGTTTAAAGCTTCTGCTAAGACAGCAGCCGGTGGCAAAGGATTTAAGAATGATTTCTTCTGCATTAAAAATGATATCGGATATGGAAAGAATCGGTGATCAGGCAGCGGACATAGCAGAAATAAGCAAATACATTAAAGTGGACAGCATTAAGGACAATACCCATATAATCAATATGGGGGAGGCCACTGTAACCATGGTAAAAGATGCTGTTAAATCCTTTGTGGATAAGGATTTGGCTTTAGCCTATAAGGTAATGGAATATGATGATGTTGTGGATGAAAGATTTGATCAGGTGAAGAGCGAAATAATAGATAATATAGCTGACAACAGGGATTCTGCAGAAATAGGGCTTGATCTTTTGATGATAGCCAAATATTTTGAGAGGATAGGAGATCATGCTGTTAACATAGCGGAATGGGTAGAGTTTTCCATAACAGGGAATCATAGCAGAAGCGATGAAAATGAAATTTCCAAATAACAATATATCTTAATTGTAAAAGCCCCTGATATTCAGGGGCTTTTGCTTACAGCATGGGAAGCTTGTGTAATATTATCGTAAATATAATCATTCCGAATAAAGCAAAAGGATAAGTTGCACCGTAACCTGCTGCAGGGTCTTCACTATCAAGTGCGTCGGTGGCAGCACCAAGACCCGGGGTTGAAGTCATACCTCCGCAAAGGGCTCCTGCCAGCATAACCCAGTTTAGATGGAAGATGTATCTGCCAACCAAGAAACCAATCATGATGGAAATTATTCCCACCCCAATGGATGTTAGCGCCAAGGTGAGTCCTGAACCGGTTAGGGAAGTGATTGCTCCATAACCGTAGTTTAATCCGACTATTGCCAAAAAGAATGATAATGACAGTTCTCTGATGGTAGATAAGGTACTTTCGTTCATTCTAAAGGAAAGGGGCCCAATCTTACCGATATAACCCAGTAATAAAGCTGTTATCAATACTCCCCCGGTGGATTCCAAAGAAACATAGCCTAAGGGGCCCATGAAAACCTTGAAGTTGCCCAGAAGATAACCCAAGACGCATACGATGGCAAAGGAAATGGTGCTAAAGGGTGTTGTGGGTATTCTTTTAACCGTGGATATATCCCTTGCTTTAGCCATTTCTTCAATATATTTATGCTTTTCGCTTTCTATATCAAAGCCGAACATTCTCCCCAGAAAATTTACACCCAATATAACTATTATGACACCAAAAGGGTATCCGACGGCATAGCCCATGCCCACTTGGCCCGTGGCATTTGTTATATATGTTGTTTTTTGTTTTTGTGTCAGTTCATCGATGTCATATGAAACCTTATCTTTTTCCGTAAGATTAATAACATCTATTATGGTGTTTTTAGTGTTTTCATTTAAGTCGGAGAAATTTTTTGCATTATATGTGGATTGGGTTTCTGCAGTCTCCAAAGCCGAGGCAAGTCCCGGGGAACTGGTTAATGCACCCGTATATACTCCACTTATCGAATAGGGGTTGGCATTATTTAATAAGCCGGTTGCCGCATATGTGGAAGCTGCTCCCACAAAGGTTATAATTATACCCAAGGCAATAAATTTACCTCCGTATTTTCTTAAAACTATTCCCAGATCTTTAGATGCCAACAGTCCCACTGCCGCCACAAAGAAGATTAGGGAAGTAAGAAAGAAGGATTTGTTTATCAGCTTGCCGCCGTTTTCTTCAAATATGGAAACAGCGGCAGAAAAGGCCGCACCGGAATCTGAAGATGTATATACATCCAAAGCATAACCATATATCAACCACCCTACAAATATTCCAAAAAAAAGTGCTCCTGACGAACCAAAGCTAAAAACTCCGAATTTGATTTTCCCCAGAGCTAAGCCTATGGATACAGTTAGGAACATTAAAACAAAGGGATTAAGAATTAACGAACTTAAGTCAAAATGAATAATACTCATGTATTCCTCCCGCTATTAGTATCTGCAATCATTATAGCAGAGAATGGGTTAAATTCCATCAAAGGATTGTTTTAATATTGTTTATTTGATAAAATATAATTCTTGAAAGGGAAGTAAATGGATAATACAATTATACTGCTTGTTAAAATAACAATTTTGTTGATTATTTCCATAGTATCGGGAAATGGGATAGTTGTTCTGTTCAATCATTTGCCATACAAGTGGTTTTTAAATGACGGAGAGAAACCGACTCCGGAAATTTTAGGTTATGAAAAACAAAGATTGACCAGCACTCCTTGGAAATGGATATTTGTTTCGTTGTTTGCCACAACCACCATATATATGAATATTACAATATCATTCCTTTATGCGGTTACAGTGTTGATTGTAATGAATCTTTTACTGATATCTACAATATCAGATATTAAATATGGTATTTTGCCGGATCAAATAAGTATTATGATAGCGGTGTCCTCCATAGGGTTCTTTGCCTTGCATGATAGCTGGACCGAGCAATTATACGGAGCTATAACAGGATTTTCTTTATTAATGCTACTTTGGATAGCCGGTAAGCTTATTTATAAAAGGGATGCAGTAGGGGGTGGAGATATAAAAATATTTTCATCCTTGGGATTAGCTATGGGTATAAAGGGGATATTAATGATATTTATTATCAGTACCTTTTTAAGTGCAATACATTTCGGATTTCTTTTAATAACTAAGAGGGCAAAGCTCCGTGATACCAGACCCATGATGCCATATATCTTTATGAGCTTTTTGATTTATGTGGTTTTCTTATGGAATGTTAATATTTTGTGAGGTTCAAATGGATAAGAATATTTTATTGACAATAGAATATGATGGTACCGACTTTTATGGTTGGCAAAGGCAGAAGGATAAAAGAACGGTGCAGGGGGAAATAGAATCAGCCTTAAGTAAAATCGCAGGCCGTGAAATCAGCATATCCGGAACAAGTCGCACCGACAGGGGTGTACATGCCCTGGGACAATGCGCTTCATTTATTTGGGATATAAATATACCCACAGAAAAGCTGCCATATATATTAAACAATGCTTTTTCCGGAGGTAAAAACAATATAAAGAGGCAAGGGGATATTAGAATTGTATCTGCAAAGGATATGAATATGAATTTTCATGCAAGATTTGACGCCATAGGGAAAACATACAGATACGATATCTTAAACAGAAAGCAAAGTGATATATTCCTTAGAAATTATGTATACTACATCGAAAAATCCATTAATCTGGAGTCGGTTTGCGAAGCTGCCAAGCTTTTGGTGGGGACCCATGACTTTAAAAGCTTTGAAGCTGCCGGAGGAACACCAAGGGAAACAACCATTAGGACAATAAGTGATATTAGTATAGTTCCCCATGATGATATCATATCCTTTTATATTACAGGGGATGGTTTTTTATATAACATGGTTAGAATAATAATAGGGACCTTAGTGGAAGTGGGCTTTGGGATTAAGGAAGCTGAAGATATTATAAAAATACTTGATGCAAAAAACAGAATAGCGGCAGGGCATACCGCTCCGCCGCAGGGTTTATATCTGGAAAAGGTCATATACTAATCATCCTTGTTTTTCTTTCCTGTAATTTCTTCTACTGATATTTTCACCATCACCAATCCCTTGATATATTTGTCCATGACTTCTTCAAATCTATCCATCCTTTGGGGAACCGTGTGTAAGCAGAATTTTTTTAAAAAATATATTTTATCTTTTTCATCTTCTATAATGCTGGCTTTTCCTGTAATTATAGCACTTTCGTAATGGGTAACATAGGCATCGATAACTATTTTGTTGTTATCGAAAACCAAGAATGAAACATCAGGATTTACCTTAATACTCTCTATTTTTTTCCCCGTTGGTTTGCTATGAAAATATATTGCGTTTGTTTCTTTGTCATAGAAATAGTTTACAGAAACTCCGTAGGGCTTACCCTCCGCTGTTATCATAGAAATTATTCCCGTGTTTCCTCGTGTTAATAGTTTAATTGCATTTTCCTTGCTTAAATATCTATCCATATCAGCACCTCCCGTATAATTATATCACAATTAATATTTTAAGTTAAAGGCTTTCTTTTATTTGGATTACCAATGCTAATGTGGTATAATTACTTGGTAATTTATTAGATGGAGATGAAAGATGAAGGTATTTGATATAGTTCCGATTAAGTATGAAAATGATAAGCTTTTTTTTCTTGACCAAACAAAACTTCCTTGTGAGGAGATTTATTATGAAATAAGAAATAAAGAGGAAGTTTGGGAAGGTATAAATAAACTTAAAGTAAGAGGAGCCCCTGCCATAGGAGTTGCGGCAGCGTACGGGCTATATATTTCCCTAAAGGAGTATGAGGGTGAGAGCTTAAGTGAGATGGGGGAATTACTCAGAAATATAAAAAAATATTTGGTAACATCAAGGCCCACCGCAGTAAATCTAGAGTGGGCATTAAGCAGGATGGAAGAGAGATATTTTAATTATTGCGGTGAAGTGTGTCTTGATTTTCATAAATCCAAACAAGAGCTGGTGGAAAATGCCAAAGGAGTATTGCTTTTGGAGGCGGAGAATATAAGAATCGAGGATGAAGAGAATTGTAAAAAAATGGGAGAATACGGACTAAGTCTTCTTAATAGAGGGATGGGACTTCTTACCCATTGCAATGCGGGAACGATTGCAACAGCAAAATACGGAACCAGTTTATCCCCAATATATTTGGGGCACGAGAAGGGTTATGACTTTAAGGTCTATGTGGATGAGACAAGACCCCTTCTGCAAGGTGCAAGATTGACCGCCTGGGAATTGAATAAGGCGGGTATTGATACTACTTTGATATGCGACAACATGGCCTCTCTTGTTATGAAAAACGGATGGATTGATGCGGTCTTAGTCGGTTGTGACCGAATGGCTCAAAATGGAGATGGTGCCAATAAAATAGGAACATCAGGAGTTGCTATTTTAGCTAAGGAATATAATATTCCTTTCTATATGTTTGTTCCCACATCCACCATAGATATGGATACCATGCATGGGGATGACATAGTTATAGAGGAGAGAAACGGGGAAGAAATATCTAAAATGTGGTATGAAAAGCCCATGGCTCCGGAAGGTATAAAAACATACAATCCGGCCTTCGATGTGACGGATCATAAATATATAACGGCGATAATAACGGAAAAGGGAATTATAAGGCCCCCGTTTAAAGAAAATATTAAGAAAATCATGGACGGAGAAATATGAATCAATCTAAGGAAGCGTTTTTAAATAGATACGCAAAAATCTTTGTTATACTGGGAGTGGTTGCAGGATCCACCTCGGGAATATTTGGTGCTTTAATTGAAGCGCCGGCTTTGGCAATAGGGTTTTGGAGATTGCTTATTGCTACACCATTTTTTATAGTTCCGGTGCTTAGATATCAAAAAGAAGAGCTTAAAAAAATAAGCAAAAAAGACTATGCCCTTACTTTCTTGTCGGGTGTTTTTCTCTTCGGCCATTTTTTCTGCTGGTTCAATGCAGTAAAAATCACAAATGTTCCCAGCGCAGTGGTTTTGGCATCCCTTCATCCTTTGCTTGTTTTGGGTGTAAGCGTATTGATATGGAGAAGGAAAATCACATATAAGGCAATACTGGCAATTATTATAGCATTAATAGGAAGTACGGTAATTGCGGGTCTTGATTACAAGCTGCTTTCCCAAGGGGCATTTTTAGGCGATGTTTTGGCATTTTTGGCGGGTTCATTTATGGGTGCATACTTTTTGGTTGGAGATGTAGCCAGAAAGAGGGTGTCGGGAAGACCATATGTTATGCTGGTATTTATATCTTGTTGGATATGCTTTACTTTGGGAATAATATTGACAAGTACCCCTGTATTGGGATACAGCTATAGGGATTATATACTGCTGATAGCCTATGCTTTGGTATGCCAAATAGGTGCCCACGCTGTGTTTAATCTATGTATCGGCCATGTGGACGCCCTTTATGTTTCCACTTGGAGCTCGGGGGAATCGGTTTTTGCAATAATTTTAAGTATAATATTTTTAAGTCAAATCCCCACATACTGGCAAATTATTGGCAGTATAATGGTGGTGGGTGCTTTATTATACTATAACAGGGAGACGGCTAGAAAAGATGTATAAAGTTAAACTGGAAAGCTTTGAAGGTCCATTTGACCTACTGGTTTATTTAATTGAAAATTCAAAAATGAATATATATGATATTAAGGTTGCCGAAATAACCAAACAGTATATCGAGTATTTGGAGCTTATGGATGATTTGGATGTGGAGGTTGCCACAGAGTTTATAGTATTGGCGGCGGTACTTATAGATTTGAAATCCAAAATGCTGATACCTCGCGTAAGCGACAGCGGGGAAATCCTAATTGAGGATGACCCTAGAGTTGAATTGGTACATAAGCTGGAAGAATATAAGCTGACAAAATTAAGAGCTACCATGCTTGAAAACAGATTTGAATATTATGAAAGCATCTACGAAAAACCCCAGGAGGATATTTCATCATATATTAACAATCCGGATGAAGTAATCAATCTGGATGTGGATCAATTTGCAAAGGCTTTTTTACTGTTTCTCGAAAGAAAGAAAAAGATTTCCGATGTAAAAAAGAATTATCAGAGGGTTGAAAAGCAAAGATCCTCCATTGAAGAGAGAATCAATCATATCATAAATAAGTTGAGAGATATTAATGTTAAAAATGATATGTGCAGCTTCAATGAATTGATTCCAAATAAAGGGGATAATTATGATGTAGCATTAACCTTTGTGTCTGTCTTAGAATTAATGAAGGAACAGGTTTTAACTGCCGAACAAAAAGAAAACTATGGAGAAATAATTATTAAAAAGACTATTAATAAACTGGAGGAACAAATTGAACAGTAAAAAGAAAATTAAATCAGCATTTGAATCGATGATGTTCATATGGGGAGAACCCTTAAATGTAAAAGAAGCAGCTGATATATTTGATATAGACAAAGATGATGCCTATGCTTTGCTTAAAGAGCTTCAGAATGAATATGTGCAAGAGGGAAGGGGTATTAGAATCAGAGAGGTTAATAAATCCTTTCAATTTGTTACTTTACACGAAAATGAGGAATATATAGAAAAGCTATGTACTCCGGTTAAAGTTAAAAAGCTTTCCCAAGCGGCATTGGAAGTGTTGGCAATAATAGCATATAAGCAGCCCATTACAAAAAGTGAGATAGATGCCATAAGAGGCATTAAATGTGATAGGGTAATAGACGGGCTGTTAAATAAAGAATTGATTGAGGTAAGAGGAAGATCGGAGAAAATAGGCAGACCTTTGATATATGGGACCACAGATGAATTCCTAAAGAAATTTGGGTTTGAAAACATTAAAGAGTTGCCGGAAATAGAGGACTTAGAAGAAACCATTAATGAAAATAAAATAAATGGAATACCGGAGCTTCATGAACAAATAGAAATGGAGATTTAGAATGAGAATCAATAAGTATATTGCATCATCCGGCCTAAGTAGCAGGCGAAAAGCCGATGAGCTTATAAATAACGGTAATGTTAAAGTTAACGGAAATGCAATAACGGAGCCGGGTTATGACGTAAAAGAGAATGATATTGTAGAGGTTAACGGGAAAGTAATATCTCCGGAAAGGAAGATGGTATATTTAGCTCTAAACAAGCCCTTAGGTTATGTGACTACAGTTTCTGATGAAAGAAAAAGGCCGGTGGTAATGGATTTGATAACGGATTCCGAAGTAAGGCTTTTCCCTGTGGGAAGACTTGACTATAATACTACGGGACTCCTTATTATAACAAATGATGGGGAACTGGCAAATAAGATGATGCATCCTAAAAATGATGTATACAAAACGTACAGAGCTTTAGTTAAGGGTGTAGTATCTGATAAACAAATATATAATCTCAGAAAGGGTGTTGATATCGGAGGATATGTAACAAAGCCTGCCAAGGTGGAAATTATTAAAAGTGTGGGAAAGAATACTTTGGTAGAAATATCCATTTGCGAGGGTAAAAACAGACAGGTGAGGAAAATGTTCCGAGCCATAGAAAGACCGGTAATAGAGCTTACAAGAATATCCATTGGCGAAATCAAACTGGGAAGATTAATGTTGGGGGGATATCGAAAACTAAGAAAAGAAGAAATAGAATATCTTAAAAATATTTAAAAAGATGATAATATTTTATCATCTTTTTAAATTAACAGATCCTTTTTTACTTTTTCATAAACAATGTTTCCCTTTAGTTCCTTGAGAATTTCCAAGGCAAAAACCATGGCTGTGCCGGGTCCTTGGGAAGTTATGATGTTTTTATCCTTTACAACCTTTTCATCATGATAATTGGCACTTTCAATGTAATTTTCCATGCCCCTGTAAATGGTTGCATTTATGTTTTTTAATATTCCTACTTTCTCCAAAACTAAAGGAGCCGCACAAATGGCACATATTAATTTCTCTTTGGAATTGAATTCCATAATCCTGTCCATAAGATAACTGCTTTTTGTTAAGTTTAGTGTTCCTGGCATACCACCGGGAAGCACTATAACCTGACATTTTTCGTAACCGATGCTTTCTATTGTGGAGTCAGCTATTATCTTAATGCCATGGGAACCTACAACTTCTATTTTATCGGTAACGGAAACCAAAGAGACTTCCACATCTCCCCTTCTTAATATATCGGCTATTGTTATTGCTTCGATTTCTTCAAAGCCTTCTGCCAAATGAATAAATACCATATTTACCATCCTTTCTTAAAAAACTATTAATTAAGCGATAATGGGTATATAATTAGTATAGCATATATTTTATAGGAGGCAAATATGTCAGAATATATAGGTGATATTTACTATAATTACGGAAGAAGTCTTTACATCAATATGACGAATCTTTGTTGTAACAGATGTGAGTTCTGTATAAGGGATATGGCTGATTCATTGGGCAGTGCTGATTCTTTGTGGTTAAAAAGAGAGCCCACATATGAGGAATTGATTGAAGGTCTCGATGGTATAGGGTTAAAAGAATACGATGAGATTGTTTTTTGTGGTTACGGAGAACCCACTGAAAGAATCATAGATTTAATAAATTTAACAAAGGAAATAAAGTCCAGAGCCAATGTAAAGGTGAGAATAAATACCAATGGTCTTGGGAATTTAATAAACGGATATGATATTACGCCGCTTTTTAAGGGTTTAATCGATTCTGTTTCAGTAAGCTTAAACACTCCGGATGCAGTTTCATATAATGAGCTGTGTCATCCTAAGTATGGACTGAAAGCTTTTCCTGCCATGATTGAATTTACTAAAAAAGTAAAAAAATATGTGCCGGATGTGAGGATGTCCGTTGTAGGAGTTATAGATAAAAAAGATATAATTAAGTGTGAAAAAATAGCTAATGATTTGGAAGTGAAATTTAGGGTAAGATAAATTTAGATGTTGTATGGAAAGGAGTTTAAAATGGAAAAGGTATTACTTTATAGCTGTAAAAAATGTGGTAATGTTGTTATGTCATTAAGGGATTGCGGAAGTGAAATGACATGCTGCGGTGAACCTATGATAAAGCTTGTGGCAAACTCCACGGAAGCTTCTAATGAAAAGCATTTACCGGTGGCAGTGGTGGATGGCAGCAAGATTACAGTAACTGTGGGTTCTGAATATCATCCTATGAATCCCGACCACTATATTGAGTGGATAGCATTGATAATGGGGGAAAAATTTGAGCTTATTTATCTTGAGCCCGGGATTCTGCCCAAGGCAATATTTACCTATGACAGTATACAAGAGGAAGACCCTTTAACCCCTGAGGAGGATGAGTTTTTAGCTAACTGTGAGGGCCAGCCGTGTAACTTTATTTATGATGATATTCCGGTAAAAAAATTCACGGTTTATGCCTATTGCAATATACACGGGCTTTGGAAGCAGGAATTTGAATTTTAATTGCTTGATTGTTATGTGGGGAGAAAAAAATGAACTTGGTATTGGTACGCCATGGCGAAAGCATATGGAATAAGAATAACTTGTTTACAGGTTGGACGGATGTTGATTTAAGTGAAAAGGGTAAAAAAGAAGCAAAGACTGCAGGTAGGGCATTAAAGGAAGCGGGCTATGACTTTGATATTTGCTATACATCCTATCTTAAAAGAGCCATTAATACCTTAGATTACATTCTAAGAGAAATGCAAAGGGAAGAATTACCGATTGTAAGGACATGGAAGCTTAATGAAAGACATTATGGTGCCCTACAAGGTCTTAATAAGGAAGAAACTGCATTAAAATACGGAGCTTCCCAAGTTAAGCTTTGGAGAAGATCTTTAAATGAAAGACCTCCCATGCTAGGTGAATACGATGAACGTAATCCAAGGTTACAAGAAAAATATCTTCAAGAAGATCTGGGAGATTTGGTGTTGGGAGAAAGCTTACAGGATACTATTGGTAGGGTTATTCCTTATTTTGAGAATACTATAAGAAAAGAGATGGAAAAAAATAAAAGGGTTTTAATTGTTGCCCACGGAAATTCTCTAAGGGCACTGGTACAATATTTTGAAAAGCTGTCGGAAAAGGAAATAGTTGAAGTGGAGATTCCTACGGGAGTACCTATTTCATATGAATTTGATGATGGATTTAATTTTATTGGGAAGAAATATATAGATTGAAGGTTGAATGATTCCGTTGTTTATATTAAGGAGGTAGACTAATTGTATAATTTATTAATTGGTGGAGCTGCAGGACAGGGAATTGACACTACGGCTGCCATACTTCGTAATGTATTTGGTAGCTCAGGATACAATATTTTTACTACAGAAGATATAATGTCTAGGATAAGAGGAGGACATAACTTCAGCCTTTTAAGATTCGGGGATACTGAAGTTTATGCCCATAGTAAAAAACTAGATGGGATTGTAGCCCTTAATGAAGAAACAATAGGGTTACATATAAACGAACTGGATGAAAAAGGTTTCATTATATGTGATGAAGAAGTCGGGATAGAAGACCATCGAATTATAAGAATTAAGATTAAGGAAACTGCAGAGATGTTGGGTAATCCCAAGGTTTCGGGTACCATTGCAGCAGGTGCGATTGTTAAGATTTTTAGTATAAACAAAACCGTTGCAGAAGAAGCTGTAAAAAGCAGTATTAACAAAGAACATGTTGATATTAATATGGAAGCGATTAATAAAGGCTATAATATGGTGGAGAGTAAATATATGGTTCCTTCCATAAAAAGTGGGGACAAGCTCCTTTTAAACGGAAATGAAGCAATTGCCTTGGGAGCAGTAGCTGCGGGGATTAGATTTTATTCTGCATATCCCATGTCTCCTTCCACTTCTATTATGGGATACTTGGCAGCTAAGAGTGACGAAGCACAAATTGTGGTTGAACAGGCTGAGGACGAAATAGCCGCTATAAATATGGCCATAGGAGCTTCATATGCGGGAGCATTATCTATGACGGGAACTTCAGGCGGGGGATTTTCTTTAATGGTAGAAGCCTTGGGGCTTTCCGGAATGGCGGAAATACCGCTGGTAATAGTTGATGTGCAGCGACCTGGGCCTGCTACGGGATTTCCGACGCGAACGGAACAGGGGGATCTTAAATTTGTAATTTCTGCATCCCATGGTGAATTTCCCAGAATGGTAATTGCCATAAGAAATCATGAGGATGGATTTTATCAGACGGTTAGGGCTTTTAATATGGCCTTGAAATATCAGATACCGGTAATTATTTTAAGTGACCAATATCTTGCAGATGCATATTCCACGGTAAAACCTTACGATTTGGATGGAATTGCCCGGGGAGATATGACATGTGAAGATGTATCCTTGGAGTATTTGAGATATAGATATACGGATGATGGTATTTCTCCAAGATTAATACCGGGGAAAACTAAGCATATAGTGGCTATTGACAGCGATGAGCATGATGAATCGGGAGTAATAACTGAATCTGCGGAAGTAAGAATAAATATGACGGATAAGCGCATGAAGAAAATGGCGGGACTGGAAAGGGAATTAATGGAGCCTGAATTCATCGGAAATGATGATTTTCAAATTCTCCTGGTGGCCTTTGGGTCTATGGAAGGTCCTGTTAAAGAAGCTTTGGAAACATTGAAAAAAACGGGGACGGATAATTATGCGGCTTTAGTTTTCGGAGATGTATTTCCCATGCCTAAAAAGTTGATTTTAGAAAAGGCAGCAAGGGCAAAAGGAATTATAAATATTGAGCAAAATGCCACCGGACAATTGGCAAGCTTAATTCGTGAAGAAACCGGCATAGTATGTAGCCGTAGCATCTTAAAATATGACGGACGCCAAATAACCGGAGATGAGATTGTAAGGGAATTATTGGAGGAGGTTTAAAAATGATTAACAAATATATGACTTTTGAAACTGCTTGGTGCCCCGGATGTGGTAATTTCAGTATTTTAGCTTGTCTAAAAAAAGCTTTGGAAGAACTTGAGATAGAACCTAATAAGGTCTTAATAGCCGGTGGAATAGGTCAGGCTGCAAAAACTCCCCAGTATATTAACGCAAATGCGTTCTGTGGACTTCATGGAAGGGCTTTGCCTGCGGCAGTTGCAGCTAAGATTGCAAATAGGGAACTGACGGTAATAGTGGATACAGGTGATGGTGACTCCTATGGGGAAGGGGGAAATCACTTTTTACATAACATCAGAAGGAATGTTGATATTACCCATTTTGTTCATGATAATCAGATATATGGGCTTACCAAGGGGCAAGCGTCTCCGACATCGGGAGAAGGTGTTGTAACTAAGGTTCAGGTGGATGGTAATATTAATACGCCCCTTAATCCCATGCTTTTGGCAATAGCTGCGGGAGCAGGTTTTGTGGCAAGGGCGTACAGTGCCAATCAGGAGCATTTAATCAAGATAATGAAGCAAGCTATTAACTATAACGGGTACTCTATAGTGGATATATTACAACCCTGTGTTAGCTTTAATAAAATAAATGATTATGCTTATTACAATCAAAGGGTTTATGAGCTTGATAAGGATTATGATAAAACCGATAAGATTATGGCTATGAAAACTGCAATGGAGTTTGAGGATAGGATTCCTATAGGAATAATATATGAGGAGGATAAACCATCTTTTCATGAGAAAAATTCTGTTTTGAGGAAGGGGGCGCCTTTGATTGATGTCCCATACAATAGGGAGATTGTGCAAAAGTTGATTGATGATTTTAAATTAATTAAATCCAACTAATTCTATTACAAAAAAATGTACTTTTTTTACACAATATGATTATGTTAGATTAATATATTGAATAAAATCCGGGTTTGTGCTAAAATACGTGAGCATGCAATTTTAAATTGCGTGCTCTATATATTTTATGGCTATTTAGCTGTTCATAGGAGGTAGTAAAATGGACGAAAAAAAGGCAAAAGAGCTTGATGCCACCACAAAGGGCAGAAAAAAACGCTCATTTCCATCAGCTTACACAGTATTATTTATTATCTTAATCATCGCTGCGGTGATTACACATCTATCAGAAACGGGTGCATATTCAAAGATGATATATAACCCGGACACTAATTTATTTGAGGTAACGTCTCCGGAAGGTGATATTGCCGAAATGCCTGCCACACAAGAATCCCTAGATGAATTAAACATTAATGCGGATTTGGACTTATTCTTAGACGAAAGTATTTATAAGCCGGTAAGTGTTCCCGGTACTTATCAAGAAATCGAAAGCAATCCTCAAGGAGTAATGGACGTTATTATGTCACCGATAAACGGTGTATATGAGACTATCGACATAGCCTTATTTATATTCGTAATAGGCGGTATGATAGGTCTGTTAAACTACACAGGGACATTTGCTGCCGGTCTTGGATCTTTATCAAGGGCAACAAAGGGCAAGGAGTATTTGTTAATTGTTTTAGTAACATTCTTAGTATCCTTAGGAGGTACTACATTTGGTATGTGCGAAGAAACAATTGCATTTTATCCGGTTATAATACCTGTATTTGTAGTTGCAGGTTATGATGCATTGGTTGGTATAGCGGCGGTATACATAGGATCTCAGATCGGATGCATGGCATCCACAGTAAATCCTTTTTCTGTTGTAATCGCATCAAATGCTGCAGGTGTTAATTTTATGGAAGGCTTCGGCTTAAGACTAGTGGCCCTTATTATAGGTACCATAATAGTAGCTGCATATATTATGAGATATGCAAGAAGAGTTAAGGCTGATCCTAGCAAATCTTTCATCTTAGAGTCGAAGGAATATATAGATAAGAAGTTCCGTTCAACAGAAGATGCTCCACAGCTGACTACCAGAGGAAAAGTTGCATTATTCCAATTCTTCGCTACTTTTATAGTAATGATATATGGAGTAACAAAGCTAGGCTGGTGGTTTGGAGAAATGGCTGCACTGTTCTTGGTTTCTGCTATAATTATGGGTATCGTTTTAGGTTTAAACGAAAGACAAATTGTAAACGAATTCATTACAGGAGCAGGGGAAATGATAGGAGTAGCTCTTGTTTGCGGTGTTGCCAGAGCAGCAAATCTAATACTAGATGCAGGCCTTGTATCTGATGCATTGCTTCATACAATGTCAGGTTGGGTTGACGGAATGAGCCCATCAGTATTCATTATATTGATGTTCTTCATATATATAATACTGGGATTCTTCATTAATTCAACATCAGGATTGGCTGTTTTATCAATTCCAATCATGGCACCTCTTGCTGATGCAGTTGGTATGCCTAGGGAAACAGTAATTACTGCTTATTTATTCGGACAAGGAATGATGTCATTCATTACACCTACAGGATTGATCCTGGTAGTGTTAGAACTTGTACATGTTAACTACGATAAATACCTAAAATTCATGATGCCACTTTTTGGAATCTTATCAGTATTTGCAATAATAATGCTATTAATCGAAGCACAAATTGCAGTTTAATAATTATATATTAAGAGCTTAATTTGATACATAACCGGTCAAAAAGACAAGGCAAATAATTAAATTATAGTTTAGCTTATAACCAGCATATTATATGCTGGTTATTCTTATATACTCGACTATCATGGTTGAAATTCTAGGAAAAAGCTTTGAGTGTAGAGTATAGTTGAAAAAAGCATATAGCCAAAGGCAATGATTCCTGCCGTTAGGTATAAGCTTTAAGAAGCTCAGTAAGATATTCAGTATAAAGAATATAGATAATAGGGGTATAAACACATTTATAATTTATCTGACAAGTTAACTAAAATAAAGGACTAAAAGGGCAATGTGCTAACCTATGGATTTGATGAAAACAATAAAGTATCAGAAGTAAATGATTTAGTTAAAGTTACTACATAAGCTCACATCATAGGACGGCAAAGCAATGACATATGATGAAATAGATAATTTAGAAACTTTTGATGGTAATACATATACATGGGAAGAAGGCAGAAGACTAAAGAGTATTACGAATACCAATCAGAGCATCTCTTACATGTACAATGCTAGCGGTATTAGGACAAGTAAGACAGTAGATGGAGTTACAACTGACTATCACCTTGTAGGAGATAAAGTGACCCTTGAAACAGATGGCACAAATACTATATACTATACCTATGATGCCTCGGGTAAGCTAATAAGCATGAACCTTACAAATGAAAATGATTATCCAAATGGTAAAGAGTTTTACTACATCAGAAATGCCCAAGGTGACATAACCGGGCTATATGATGATACAGGTAAAGTAGTTGTAGAATATTCCTATGACACTTGGGGCAAACCGGAAAGTGTAACAGATTCAACAGATAAAGTAGGAACGATAAACCCATACAGATACAGAGGTTACAGGTATGACTCTGAAACAGGAATGTACTACTTACAGAGTAGGTACTATAGCCCTGAGATTGGCAGGTTTATTAGTGCGGACGGATATGTAGATACTACAAATGGAGTTATAGGAGCTAACATGTTTACTTATTGTGGGAACAATCCAGTTAGTAGAATAGATTCAAACGGAACGTTTTGGAAAGAAATAGGTAATGTTTTTAAAAAAGTGGGGGAAATTATTTCTAAGGGTGTAAAAGCTGTGTTTGGGGCTAGCAGTTCTACTACGAAAACAACGGAAGCTTGGAAGAAGGTTTATACACCATCCATATCACCTATTACTGTAACGAAAGGGACTAATACTATAGAGACGATTTCTCGACATGGGGATTCAACAAAACCAATATCGGTATACGCAAATCTTGAGTCTAAACATCCGGTTTGTTCATCATCCGCAGGGTTAAAAGTAAACATCGTTAGCGCTACGATGGATATAGGTTTAAGCCTTGATGACATAGGTGTGTATGTCGCGCATAGTAATGGCAATAGTTCAAACAACTTAGGGATAAAGATAAATATATCAGAAATTCAAATAGGTTTAGAATCGTCCGCAACGATTGAGTCTAATGGAATAACAACGGTATCATATACGAATGTTAGCTTAAATGGATTTGGTATGCTTTTGGTGGCTGCTGCTTATTTTACTGGTGGTGCGGCTCTTGCGTTTGTATAAGCATAATAGATAAGGAGAAAATTATGTTATTTGGTCTTGTTAGAATGGTGTTTATTATTATATTACTTGTAGTTTTTCTATTAATAATGAGAATACTAAATATAACTATTACTAAAAAGAAGTTAATTATTATAATAATTGTGGCAATGGTTATGTACACAGTGTCCTGTTTTGTGCCAATAGAAAATGCTTTTATTAAGTTTTCATCTGCGGAGTCATCTTATGAATATATGCAAACTGCTACCATTCAGGAAGTAATCCAAGGAGAGAATACTAGTCTCGTACTTGGAGAAAAATGGAATGAAGAACTTCCAGTAACTTCAATAATCCCCAAATCAGATGACGGTTGGAAATTAGGCATGGCTGCAGATCTTAAAATGAGAGGAGTAATAATAATTGATGGGATTGAGTTGTTTTTAGTGCAATATAAGGACACTGATGAATACTATATTAGAGTTAAAGATGATAATAAGAGTAAACTGAGAATTTCGGATTCTATGAATTCTGAATTTGTATGTTATACTAAATCAGATACCGAGCAAAAGGAAATTCGTTACTTATATTATGCCTTTTTGAATAATTTGGTAGAGGAATATTCATTAACGGTAAATGATAAGTTGATAGAAGTAGATTTAGCAAAACTAGAGCAAATGTTGGAGTAAAACGGTAATAAAGTTCTAAGCTTTATACAGAATATACTGCTAGTAACAGGGTTAAGAAGTTGTGGAGTGCGGCTAAAAGTGATACCTAGCTATGATGACGTATATATAAAATGAAGAAACTTTCTTAAGTTTTAGCCGTAATAGGCGATAAATATCCCCTAAGAGCTAGGTGTAGTCCTAATTGTTTAGGGGATATTACGTTCAAGGTAAGCTTTAATATTAGATGGGAATGAAGATTATGTGAGCTTACTGATTTCTCGGTACCTGAAAACTTTTCAATATCAATGTGGGTTAACCCATATGTAGATGATAACGGCCAGTGTTTTGTGGGTAAGTATACAAGCACAGGCGGAAACATTTTTGTAAACGGTTATTACTACAGAGAACCTTATGCAGGTATTAGGTATGAGGGTAAGCATGCCGGAATAAGAAGAACGGGTTATCACCATCACGTAGTTACAGTTGAAAAGACTTCAAGTACTCAGTCTAAGGTTACTGTATATAAAGACGGAACTATGGTATGGGAGAGTACACTAGATAGTGTAATGGGAGATACTAAAGGGAGACCTTGGTGCTTAGGACAGGATTGGGACGATGATAATATTACTAACTTCTTTGACGGTGAGATAGACGAACTGGTATTTTATGACCATGCCCTTACAACTAGTGAAGTGGCAGCATCTAAGTATACAAGGAACCTATATGAAAATGAAGGTTTAGATATATTAAAGTATGAAGAGTTCATAGAAACAAAGGCATCATATACAAGTAACGGTAACTATCTTAAGTCACAGACGGATTCCTTAGGTAATACGGTTAGATATGATTGGGATGAAACTAAAGGAATATTAAATAGCACAACTGATGCTAAAGGAAGTACAACTAATTATTCCTATGATAATAACTTGGATCAAATGACATCTGTTTCAAAAAATGTAGGAAGTCAAACAATAACTAATAGCTATTCTTATGATGATAGTGACAGATTAAGTACAATTAATCATAACGGATTTGACTATACTTTTACCTATGATGCACTAGGAAACAACACTAAAGTAAATGTAGGTAATCGGAATCTGATAACCAGAAGCTTTGAAGCCAGAACAAGTCTTTTAACAGATATCACTTACGGTAACGGACAGAAGATGATATATTCCTACGATGATTCGGATAGGGTAAAGGGCGTTAGCTATGACGACGGTAGTGCTAGCGAATTAAGATATGAATACGAATACGATGCTGCAGGTAACCTTGGATACCATAATGACATAGAAAATGATGTAAGTTATAAATACATTTATGATTTATCTGATAGGCTTACAAAGATAAAGGACTCAAAGGGCAATGTACTAACCTATGGGTTTGATGAAAACAATAAAGTATCAGAAGTAAATGATTTAGTTAACGGTACTACATATACTACAGGGTTTGACTTTGATAAGGATAGCAGAGTTAAAGTAATATCTTACACAAGAGGAACAGATACTACCAAATCAACATCAAAGCTTAACTATTCCTATGATCTTTTAGGCAGAGTACCGTCAATTGTAACGGATGTAGACGGCATTGAAATCTTTGAATCATGCTTTGAATTCACACAGGGAATAGACGGCTCATCATCTGTTCAGCTTCAGTCAATGACTAATACGGCAGGAAGTAATACAGGCGCCTACAATGAGGAAGAACTTAGTTATACCTATGATTCAAATGGTAATATACTTACAATTACAGTAGTAACTAAAAAAGAAGGTCAACAAGATGTAACAAAAGTAATAGAGTATGAGTATAACGAGCTTAATGAAGTCGTAAGGGAAAACAATGAAGTATTGAATAAAACCATGACCTACTCCTATGATTTGGGTGGCAATATTCTATCTAAGAGCGAATATGCGTATACCACAGAAAGCTTGGGGAACCCAGTTGATACCATAGAGTATGTTTATGGAGATACTAACTGGAAAGATAAACTGACACAAATCACAGTAGACAATAATGATAAAACACTAACATATGATGCAATAGGCAATTTAGAAACATTTGACGGGAACACTTATACATGGGAAGAAGGCAGAAGGTTAAAGAGTATTGCTAATGCGAATCAGAGTATTTCTTACATGTACAATGCCGGTGGTATTAGGACGAGTAAGATGGTAGATGGAGTTAAAACCGATTATCATCTTGTAGGGGATAAAGTGGCCCTTGAAACAGATGGCACAAATACTATATACTATACTTATGATGCTTCGGGTAAGCTAATAAGCATGAACCTGACAAATACTACCTATCCTAGTGGAGCAGAATTCTACTACATCAGAAATGCTCAAGGTGATATTACCGGGTTATATGATGGCACAGGAAAAGTAGTTGTAGAATATTCCTATGACACTTGGGGTAAACCGGAAAGTGCTACTGATTCAGACGGAATTACAGGAGAATTATCAGACACAGTAGGAAAGATAAACCCATATAGATACAGAGGCTATAGGTATGACGCTGAAACGGGCATGTACTACTTACAGAGTAGATACTATAACCCTGAGATTGGTAAGTTTATTAATGCGGATACTTCAATAACAAAATATGGTGGGAATTTAGATATGTGCAATTTGTTTGTTTGTTGCTCGAATAATCCTGTCAATATGATAGATGAGAATGGCTGTTGGACAAGATGGATTACTGCCACTGTGGCAGTTGTTGCTGCAACTGTAGCTATTGTCGCAACAGCTCCGGTAGCACTTACGGTAGCTGTAGTAGCAACAGCCACATTAGCAATACAAACTGTACATTACGATGATAGGGAAAAGAGGAACGAAGGTGTTCCGTCAACTAAAGAAGGCTGTAAAGGTACTGAAGGGCTGATAGATTTAGATATAAAAGACGATTTACACCAATTTTCAGCTACTGATGGTAATAGAAACACAAAAGAGTGTTGGGATAATGGCAAGGAAGCTATTTATGATTCGGAAGGTAATTTGGTTATTGATCCAAAAGATATAGGAACATATAATTATTGTGTTCCTAAAGGCGGCCTTAGTGATGTAGGTCATGCTATTGTTGATGTGTTGCCATACTTCATTTTTGGTAATAACGATGATGACTGGGGGCCAGTACTTAATACTATTATTAAATGGACGGAGGAATAGAATGAAAAATTTATATAGAATATTCACAATTATTTTAGTATTATTGCTTATCACATTGCTATTTTTACAATACAATTCTCATTCATATCATTCAATAAAATTAGTTGAGGCTATTGAAAATAGGGATTTCGAATTAATAGAAGAAATAGTGACAGATGACTATATGGCTTTAAATACCTTTCCTTCTATTATGCCAGATATTTGGAATTCAATAATGGGTATTCCTATAGAATATCCACTTACGGTTGCATGTATTATGGGAGACTCAGAAATGGTTAAATTCTTGTTGGATAAAGGTGCATGTCCTAATATTATCGGGCATACTGGAAAAACCCCCCTTATAAAAAGCTTAGAAGTTAATAATAAGAATAGATTTGAAATAGCAATGATACTTATTGAGTATGGAGCTCAGATCGACTATATAGTACCTAATAGCAAATTGGATAGTGTTATGCTAAATAGTGTATCGATATTTACTAGTGATAATAGCACTACTATTGAAGAAGGCCAAGGATTCTTTGACTATTTATGGGAAAGGGCTGACCTTAAGAGGACAAACATGACTTATTTACTATGTAATTGCGCCTACTACAATAATGTGTATGCAGGGACTAAAGTGTTGTCGAATACCGATACAGAAATAAATTCGACAAATGGTTTAAAGGAAACACCTTTAATCAAAGCAAGTAAAAATAATTCATATGAGTTTGCAGTTATGCTTTTAGAAAGAGGGGCCAACAAAGATTTAACTGATGAAAACGGTAAAACTGCAAGGGATTATGCTGAAGAATATGGCTATACGGAACTCATACAATTACTTTCAGAGTAATTGTTGTAGCACAGTAAATTACAGTGTGAAAGTGATATATGACTAGATACCAAGTGAATATTGGAGCGTCTTTGCTTTGCGGAGTTATTGCGGGTGTAGGTAATGCTTCTAATCAGTATGCGAACTATAGAATTGAGAGAAAAGCACAGATGAGCTCTAAAGTGAATAAAGATGAGACAGATCATAGTGGTACTACTAGTAAAAAGACTATAACATCTTCGAATGGAAAAGTAGCAAGCGAATGTAGTTTTAATGAATATGTAGACTATAAAAGCATAGCTGTCTCTAGCTTGACAGCTTTAACCTTTGCGCCGTTATCCATTGGAGCGAGCAAAGTTGCAAGCGCGACATTCGGTGGGTGTAAGGCTAAAGATGCATGGGACTTTACATCGCAACTTATTGCTAACTTTGCGACAGGTGGTAATGTTTCAGCACTGCAGTCATGCGTAGAGTTGTTTTGATGGAGGTGCTCAGTGAAAATTTATATAACAAAAGATTGGAGAAGAGGCTATAAGTTGATTACTGTACTGGTTATAGTAGCGATTTTGTTGGGGCTTCGGTTAATTACTTGGGGTATGGAGAATGAAGATTCCGCCGTAGTCCTACTTGGTGTAGTGTTTTTGCTAACACATGTGTTGACGTATTGTATAGGTACATACTCAATATCAAGGTTAGACAGATATATTCTTAAAGAAGATTTATGCTTAGTAATCTATACATAAAGGAATAAGCGAATGGCTTCAGTAGAACTAGAAAAACATGTTTACTACGAAATATTAGGATTAACAGAAGGGATGTATGGGGGGATAAGAAAATGAAGATAAAAGTAGAAAAGTATGTATATCTAAAAATGGCGGATATCTTCATTCATAGAATGAATTGTACCCCGGAGAACATCTCGAAGCTAATAGATGTTTTTGAGTTTAAAAATAACATTGAAATTGTTGCAGACATGGGATTTGCAGATGAAGAAAGCTTTCCATTTGAAAAAATTGAAAGTTTTAAATTGAAGCATAACGCTTCTTTTGAAAAAAACAAGTATTCTAATGGTTTCTTTAGATTGATAGCTTTATCAAATGAATGTCAAAACTTTCTGAAGGACTCTTTCACTTTTGATATTGAGCATATAGCTATTTACAGTGTCAAAGATGAAAGTATATTGGGGCAAAACTTATCTTATGATATGTGCAGAAGTTTGATAAAGCAAAAGAGAATCGATGTATTTATGGTGATCACACTGGACGAATCTAGAATTGTGATTACACTTAGCAAAGAAACTTACAATGCAAAACAGATGGCAGCAAAAATCAAAGGGTTATTTAAATCTGAATTGCAACAATAAGGATTTGTCGAAAAGGAACCCGCATTAACTTTTACAGTAGTACGGGTTCCCTTAATAAAAAATCTACGTCTTAACAAGCAATGAGTTTTCAAAGCAAGACCTTTTTCGTAAATGTAATTCCCGCACCTTGAAAAGTTTCATCTGTGGAATCCACAGAAAAATATTTGTATCAGTATCGCAAAACCACTGCCTGGCATGCAAGCAGGGGTTACAACTATCGAGGCGGTGAATGCTACTGGTATATTGTGTGCAAAAGAAGATAAACCTGGACATGTCAGTGTTACTCCAATGATGGGTACAAATCAAGAGTGGATTGATGCTGGATCTAATTCAATTTGGACAGTTACACTTAAATCTATAGTAGTTAAATGGGATGGTAGAATAAATGAATAACATAGAAAAAATAATGAAAATGATAAATTGGAAAAAATGATCCCATAACTCAAATCAAAGGAGTTTGTTTAGCAGAAAAAATAAAAAATTTGAAGATATTTATGCAACCAATGGGTTATGGAAGTAAAGCAGTATGGGAAAATTGCGCATTAATCATATGCAAAAGAAGTGATAAGGAATTACAGCTTACGAAGAATAAGATAATATAGAAGGCAGAAGACTAAAACCATAACAAACACTATAGGGTTTTTACATTAGATCGTATATTGGAGTGCGGCGAAAAAGTGATACTCGGATATGATACCATATGCATACAAATGGAACAGAATTCTACTACATCAGAAATGCCCAGGGAGATATATCAGGGCTATATGATGATACAGGTAAAGTAGTTGTAGAATATTCCTATGACACTTGGGGCAAACCGGAAAGTGCTGTTGATTCAGACGGAATTACAGGAGAACTGGCAGATACAGTAGGAACGAAAAACCCATACAGATACAGAGGTTACAGATATGACTTTGAAACGGGTATGTACTACTTACAGAGTAGGTACTATAGCCCTGAGGTTGGTAGGTTTATTAGTGCGGACGATAGGCTGAATAACGACTTGCTAGGGAATAACACATACGTATATTGTGGAAATAACCCTGTACTAAGAGCGGATGATAGTGGTCATGGCTGGTGGATAATAGGAGCAGCTGTAGCTGGTGGCATTATAGGTGGCTTTGCGAAAATAGGAACTAATCTAATTTCTGGAGAAAAATGGAACAAAGGTGTAATTGGTGCCGTAGTAGGTGGTGCTGTTTTTGGAGCGGTTATGGCAGCCACCGGTAATGTAGTTGCAGCAGACTTATCAAGTGCAGCAGCGGAATTAGCAGTAAACGAAGCATGTTCATATAATAAAGTGACAGGAAAATGGAATGGGGAAAGCGGTGTTAGGGAGCTAAATAAAGCAAATGTGAAAGAATCGGCAAAGAAAGTATTTTATGATACTATAGTAAACGGAGCGGTGTATTCTTTAACTGGTGTAGGGGCTAGCAGAGTTGCGAATGTCGGCAAAACTTGGATTAAACCTCAGAAATTCGCAAGCTGTTTTCTCGGAAAATATGCAAGGAAAAATGCTGAACAGACCATGGCTAATGCGTTATTTAACAGTACTTACGATGCTTCTCAAGTATACGAAGGTCTATTAAAAAATCCTGATGGAGGTTATTCTTTTAGTCAAGTGAAAATAAAGGATTTAATGTAGTAAAACTGGAGGAATTAGAAATAGTGTATAAGAAGATTATGAAGAAAATTAGTATGACCGAGCATCAAAGAGAATGTTTAATAAAAGTTAGTATATTAGCGGCTGCTTTTTTTGGTTTGAATTTTGTATTTATAACGCCATGGGTGCTAAGTATGTTCTTATCTTATGAAAAACTTTATTTAGTGTTTAAGATAAGTGGAATCTTATTTTTTGTTTCGGGTGGTATAATGATATTTTTATTGTGTACGTTGGACCAAATAATAATTAAGCCGGTAAAGGGAGAAAAACTTCCGTCTCCCTTTACTGACTTTGAGGAAACCGTGGAGTATTTTGATGAAGCAACTGGTAATCAAGGCTATGAAAAACATGAGCAGGTATGCGTTTCGGAAAACGCTAAGATGCAGGTTTATTCTCAAAGGAAACTTGATTCGAGGGCGCATTTTGTAATACTAAATAGGATAAAGCAGATGGAGGATGACACCTTAGATACCTTCGATGAAGTCTTTGATAAGTTCATTACCAATTATTTTGCCGGAAGTGTGACGGGGCATGTTCACCTGACAATAGTTATGTGTGTTGATAGGGTTACTCCACAGTTCTATAAATTTGTTGATAATAATATTCATAATGGTTTAAAACTTTTTCAACTACCTGCCGGAATCTCATATGGCGGTAAGCAGATATACATAGCGAAACAAAAGGACGGATTTGCAATCATGAAGTATAAGAAGATGAGGAAAGAATTCTTAGAATTACTAGACATAGACCCTATACCAACTAAAAAGGAAAAGGATGTATTAAATTAGGCCATATACATTTAGGCATAATGAGCAGAAGTGATGTAATGAGATTGGGTTATGAAGTGATCCAAAATGTTGGATACTTGAGAGCATTTTAAGTTTTGTGTAAACTTTAAATTAACATAGTATTAAGTAATAAATTAGGGACTGAAGCAGCTGTTATGCGCCTTAGTCCCTTTATTTTTATTTCCTTAATAGTATATCTCTATTTCTTCTTAAATGTCTTGTAATCTTATTAATATCGTTTATATAAAACCAAACCGTCATGGCGTTATCTTCTTTGTATAGAAGTATTTTAGTCATAGTGTTACTCAGACTTTCAGTAAGTAATTTTACATTTTGACTAAAATCAGAAGAAGTAACCGAGAGATTGTCTAGTAACAGGCTACTTGATAGGGATTTAATACTATCAAGGGCGCCGTCAATATCATAATTATCAGCATACTTTGCTGATATATCAGAATTGGTGCTTAACAATTCCTTAGAACAGCTTTCGTCGTAATTTATTTCCTCTAAATCAAAGTGATAATCCATACCGAAGTTTTCAGAAACATCTTTAGAAAGTTCCATCTTTAGTTCATTAAACATAGTATCGTAATGCTTAGTAACTTTATTCATATATGCAGATATATCATCCATGGAATCCTCTAAAATGTCTTCAATTGCATTTTCAAATCTGCTTTTCTTTTCTTTTTCCTTGGCTCTTTCCAAAAGATCCTTTTGCTTATCAATGATGCTTGTTAATTTTAATATATAGTTATCGGAATCTTTTTTAGTTTCCAAAGTTATTTCCTTTGCTTTATTATTAATCTTTTCTAAGGACTCTCTCATGAGCCTTAGCCTTTTTTCCAGTCTGCCCGACGGCATAGTCAAGGCATTCCAATATAAATCCAATTGATTAAGAGAACTTCTGATAGTATAGATAAGCTTCATTTTAACAGATTCGTTTAATATATTAGATACTTCACTTTTTAAATCAGATATAATCTTTTCCTTTAACTCATCTAAGCCAATATTTTCCCTTGCGCTCATTGGATATAGCTTTACTTCGTCAATACCCATTAGTTTTTTTATGTTACTTTCACAGTGAGCAAGGTATGAGTTTAGTTCAAATTCAGATATGCCATCAATTTTATTTACGGCAAAGTAGAATTTTCCCGCATATTCCTTGGCATTTTCTAAAAACTCAACCTCTATTTCGTTAATAGGGCTATCAACAGATAGCATGAATATGACTGCATCACTTTCTTTTACAAAGGAGTATGCGGCAGTGGAGTTATGCTTATGGACAGAACCTACTCCCGGAGTATCAACAAAGGAAAGCCCTTCTTTTAAAAATGGGGAAGGGGTTTTTATTGTAACATGGGAAACTCCAAAGCAATTATTAGGATTTTTTTCTTCACTTATGTAGTCCGGAAGTTCTTCGAACTGTACCAGTTTATTAACACCGTTTAAGAAATGGACGGTTACGCTTTTCTCTCCGTATCTTATTATGGTAACGGCAGAGGTTACGGGAATAAGTCCGACGGGAAGTAGATCTTCTCCTAATATGGTATTAACCAAAGTGCTTTTACCTCTTTTGAATTGACCAATTACAGACACTGTTATTGACTGGTCCTCCAACTTGTCCACTAATTCGGTAGCTTTTACATATTCTGCAGCCGTTATCTCCGTAGATGATAACAGTTCTTTTGTTTCCTTGGCAATTTCATATATTGTACTCATTTTATTCTCCCTTTAAATCGTCAGTAATTATAACACAGCATTATTCAAAAGTAAAATTGGTAAAAAAAGAGCCTCCGCAGAGAAAAAACGGAGGCATATTGAGAAACTAGTATGATTAGTTATTTTCTTTTTGATTCCTTTGGAGTAACGCAAGTTCCTGTTGCTCTTGCTACTACAATAGGTTCTTCTAAAAAGTCAGCAGCTGAATCGTTAATGTCAGGTCTTGTAGCTATAACCTTTCTTGCTTCAAACTTCATTTTTCTTGAAGTGTTACCAACTTTAGTGATTTCGCCATAAGCTTCAATATAGTCACCTGCGAAAGTAGGTGCTAAGAATTCTACGTTATCATATGCGCAGAATAAACCTTCGTCGCCATCTAATTTAATTAATAATTCTGTAGCAACATCTCCAAATAGATGTACCATGTGTGCTCCGTCTACTAGATTACCACCGTAATGTGCATCCTTTGCAGACATTCTTAATCTTATAGTTGATGTGATTTTTTCTTCCATCTCTATTTCTCCTTTATTAATAAGCTGTTTCGTTGTCTAAAGGCATTATAATACCAAAAATCAACCGTGTAAATAAAATTTGCCAAATAATAAAAAATGGTTTATAATAACCACATACAATCATGAACCGAAAAAGGTTCAGTGGCGCAGGGTGAGTCAAAAGCGTATGGGGGATGTTATGGAAAATTATGGGATTAATAGGGTTATAGAGCCCCAGCATGTTCTGCCTACATCGGCTTGGAGTCTTGATAACAGCAGAGAAATAAAGCCCCATGAGATAAGGGTTAAGATAAAAGTTATACATATTGAAGAAGCCAGCTTTAAACAGATATGTATGGAATCTCATGACGATGATAAATTAATCAAACACAAAATCATAGATACAATAATAAAGAGGGGAAAGCTGCATAATCCGGTTACTGACACGGGGGGTCTTTTATATGGAGAAGTGGACGAGATAGGCTCTGAATATCCCAACAAGAAGAATTTGAAAAAAGGAGATCCGATTATTTGCAATGCATCATTATCATCTTATCCCATCTACATATATCATATAGACAGTATAGACAGAGGATACTGTCAGATCACCGCCGATGGACATGCAATCTTATACCCGGGGGTACCTTTGGTAAGGAAGCCTGAGGGAATGCCGGTAAACCTGCTGCTTTTTACCTTCAATGAATCGGGAACACTATACAAAGTAAGTAATGTGGCAGTGGGTAAGAAGAAGTTTTTGGTGGTTGGTAACAACTTAATGACCAATATACTTTTTGGTTTTGCCATAAGAAGGGTTGCGGCGGAAGACGCTGAGGTCGTGTGTCTATTGGACAAAAAAACCGAGATGAAGGTAAGCGGTAAGGGGGTAGAAGACTTAATAAGCAGGGTTTTTACCGAGCTACATTATGTAAATATATTAAAACCCATGGAATGCATGGAGATTCTTGATACAACATCGCTTTTTGATGTTTCCGTTAACTGTGCAGACATTGCCGGAGCCGAAACTGTAAATGTACTGGCTACAAAATACGGAGGAACAGTGGTATTTTCAAGTTTAATCAACAATTTGAATATTGCCCTATATATAACGGAAGCCATATCAAGGCAGCTTGAGTTTATCACAGCCAACGGTTATTTGGAAGCGTATGATGAATTTGACCTTGATTTAGTGTATGGATTAATGCCGTATATGAACGACCTGGAAACGGTTAGAATATTGCCAAACGAAGAAACCTATGATTCATATAACAGGGCAAATATGGATAGGAATAAACTGCTGGAGGATTTTGTTTGTAAAAGCACATCAATGGAGAGGGTTCTGCAGGAGGTAATGACGGTTGCCAAATATGATTGCAATATTTTGATAACCGGGGATACAGGCGTGGGTAAGGAAAAGGTGGCAACTATCATACAACGAAACAGTAACAGAAAGCTACAACCTTTTGTTAAAATCAATTGTGCTTCCTTTGTTCCTTCCAATATTGAAAATGAATTGTTCGGATATGAAAAATATGACCAAAGGGGCAGGAAAATAGAAACTAAAAAAGGATATTTGGAGCTTGCGGATAACGGGATAATACTATTGGACGAAATCGGGGCTTTGCCTTTGGAGATGCAGGCAAAACTTCTCAGGGTCATTCAGGATGGAGAATTTTTCAGAACCGGCGGACATAAGCCGGTAAAAGTGGATGTAAGAATAATATCATCCACCAATAAGGATTTGGAAGAAGACATTGACAGCGGAATGTTTAGAAGAGACCTGTATTACAGGATCAATGTGGTAAGAATCAGAGTCCCTAATCTCAGTCAAAGAAAAGAGGATATACCCGCCCTTATAAAGCACTTTTTGGATAAATATAATTCGAAATTCCATGTTAATAAGACGATGGATGATGAGGCGGTTTCTTATCTTAGCCAAATGGATTGGCCGGGCAACATAAGGGAATTGGAAAATGTTTTACAAAGGCTAATAATTTCTGCCTATGGAGATAAAATCACTATTTCGGATGCCCTTATGATAATAAATTCGGAATCCATAGATAACGAAAATCAAATTCTTGCCATTAGCGATGAAGATTATACAAAAAAAGAGATGAGTCTTGAATATATGGTAGATAATTTTGAAAAGAGTATTATAAAGCAGGCGTGTGAAAAATACGGCTCCACCCGTAAAACAGCGGCAGCTATTGGAATAAGTCAAACTCAGCTTGTCAGGAAGAAGAAAAAATACGGAATATGATTACCAAAAGCGACTCAAGCAAAATGACTGTGAACCGAATTGTGTTCAAAGATGAGACTCTGCATCAAAAAATTGTATTAGACTTGTTTGTCGCCTAGACATTGTTAAATTTCTGTTTTATAATGAGTTACAGTGAGAGATATGCGTAGCATACTTTTATACATTTATTAATTTTTTTTAGGAGGAATATTATTATGAAAAAAGGAAATCCTTATGGTACTCACAGAGTAATTTCACCAAAGGGTGTTTTACCACAACCAGCAGATGTTATTGATAACACTATGGAAATTTATGACAATGAAGTTCTTATCGACGTAAAAACTTTAAATATCGACTCAGCTTCTTTTACAGAAATCGAAAGAAGAGCTGAAGGAGATATCGAAAAGATTAAAGAAACTATGCTTGGCATCGTAGCTAAAGCTGGAAAACATAAGAACCCATGGACTGGTTCCGGCGGAATGTTAATCGGTACAGTTAAAGAAGTTGGACCTGCTTATGTTGGTGACTTAAAGCCTGGTGACAAAATTGCTACATTAGTTTCATTATCCCTTACTCCATTAGTAATTGAAGAAATTCTTGAAGTAAGACCTGACATCGATCAAGTTGACATTAAAGGACAAGCTATCTTATTCCAGAGCGGAATCTATGCTAAGCTTCCTGAAGATATGGCTGAAGGACTAGCTCTTTCTGCATTGGATATCGCTGGAGCTCCTGCACAGACTGCTAAATTAGTAAAACCTGGTGACACTGTATTAGTAATCGGTGGCGGCGGAAAATCCGGTTTAATGTGCTTATACGAAGCAAAGAAGAGAGCAGGAGTTACTGGTAAAGTAATATGCATGGCTCACTCTGAAAGATCTTTAGCAAGAGCTAAGAGTCTTGATTTTGCAGACGAATACTTTGCAGCAGATGCTACAGATGCAGTTGCAGTATACGACAAAATCGTTGAATTAACTGATGGCGAACTTTGCGACATCGTAATCAACTGTGTAAACATTGAAAATACTGAAATGGCTTCTATCCTAGCTACTAAAGATGATGGTCTTGTATACTTCTTCTCAATGGCTACAAGCTTCACAAAGGCTGCATTAGGAGCTGAAGGTGTTGGTAAAGACGTTAACATGATTATCGGTAACGGATATACTAAAGGACATGCTGACATTACTATTCAAGAATTAAGAGAACACGAAGGTCTTAGAAAATTATTCGAAGAAATGTATGCATAATTAAGTAACTGAGTAAGCATGTATATTTAATATGCGTGCTTACTTTATTTACGTATATTATTAATTCAAATTTGCCAAATTAAAGGAGAACTATTATGGCTAGAAATTGGAAAGAAATTCCTAGATGGAAAGATGTCACTGATGAACAGTGGAACGACTGGCATTGGCAGGTAGCAAACAGACTTAGCACAGCTGAAGATATTGCAGATGTTATCAATTTGTCAGACGAAGAGAAAGAAGAAATTAATAAAGTTATCGGTGGATTCAGAGTTGGTATAACTCCTTATTATGCATCCCTTATGGATCCGGATGATCCAAGATGCCCGGTAAGAATGCAGGCTGTACCTACATTAGCTGAATTGCACAGAGGAGAAGCAGATTTATTGGATCCCCTTCATGAAGATGAAGATTCTCCGGCTCCGGGACTTACTCACAGATATCCGGACAGATGTCTATTCTTAATTACAGACCAATGCTCAATGTATTGCAGACACTGTACAAGAAGAAGACTTGCCGGTGAAACAGACGGTGAAAGAAGCATGGATGATATCGAAGCTTGTTTAGAATACATCAGAAATACTCCTGTAGTAAGAGATGTACTATTATCCGGCGGAGACTGCTTACTTGTTGAAGATGAAAAATTAGAATATATAATCAGTGAATTAAGAAAGATTCCTCACGTAGAAATCGTAAGACTTGGTTCAAGAACTCCTGTAGTTTGCCCTCAGAGAATTACTGACGATTTAGTAAAAATGCTTGCTAAATACCACCCAATTTGGTTAAATACTCACTTTAACCATAAGGATGAAGTAACTCCTGAAGCTGCAGAAGCTTGCCGTAAATTGGCAGATGCAGGTATACCTCTAGGTAACCAATCTGTATTATTAAGAGGCATTAACGACTGTCCTCATATCATGAGAGAATTAGTACAAGCATTAGGTAAAATTAGAGTAAGACCTTACTACATTTACCAGTGTGACCTATCTCTTGGTATTGAGCATTTCAGAACACCTGTATCAGCAGGTATTGAAATCATCGAAGGATTAAGAGGCCATACTTCAGGTTACTTAGTACCTACTTTCGTAGTAGATGCTCCTGGTGGTGGTGGAAAGACTCCTGTAATGCCACAGTACATAATTTCTCAATCACCTGATAAGGTAATTCTTAGAAACTATGAAGGCGTTATCACTACTTATACAGAGCCACATCTACCTAAGTTAGAATGTAAATGTGATTTCTGTCAAGGTAAGAAAGAATACAAGTATGAAGGAGTTGCAGGATTAGCTCAAGGTCTAAGAATGTCAATGGAACCTCAGCACTTGTTACGTCATGAAAGAAACAAGAAAAGACTGGAAAAATAAAGTATAAATTTGTCTATAGGAAGAGAAATCTTCCTATAGACTCATATTCATAAATAGTCTTGCTGGGACTTTAGTTAGCAAAGGAAGGAAGTGTTTATGGGATTACTTTACGACTTATCACAGAAATACAAAACGCTGTCGATAGTAGGAATGTCAAAAAATGCAGGTAAAACCACCGCGCTTAATTACTTAATAGAAGAAGCTGATGATGAATGCATCAATTTGGGCATCACTTCAACAGGTCGTGACGGCGAATCGACAGATTTAGTTACCGGAACTGATAAGCCGAGAGTTTATCTATATGAAGATACCATTGTAACTGTTCCGACCCAACTTTATGAATTGGCAGAAGCAGGACTTGAAATATCGCATAAGTCCAAATACACAACATCCATAGGAGAGCTTCTTTTATGCAGAGTTGTGGAAAGTGGTTATGTACAAATAGCAGGACCGGTTGCCGTTGCTGATACAAAAAAAATGTGCAAAGAAATGTTTGGTTTAGGCTGTGAGCTTATTCTAATAGATGGAGCAATAGACAGAAAATCAATAGCCTCCCCCGAAACTTCCGATGCAATAATATTATCAACCGGAGCTGTTTTATCAAGGACCATGAAAAAGGTTGTTGAAGAAACGGCCCATATAGTAAATCTATATGGTTTAAAAGAGCTGGAAAAGGGACTGATAAGAGATACAATAGAACAAAACTGCGGCAATGAAAAGATAATGATTGTTGACAAACAGGGTGATGTTAAGGTTTTGAATCTATTGACAGGACTTGGAGCCAGCAGATTTATTGATGAGGCAATTAATGATGACACGGAAGCGGTATTTATACCGGGTGCACTTACAAACAGTGTCATTTCAGATATACATCCAAAGAAACTAAAAAATATTAAATTTATACTAAAGGATCCCACAAAGATTTTCATAGGAAGTAGGGATTATAACCAATTGCTTAAAAAGGGATTTAATCTGCAGGTGCTTAAAAATATTGAGGTAGCGGCAATTACGGTAAATCCGTATTCCCCTAGTGGGTATTCTTTTGAGCATGAAGCCTTAAAGAGTGCGATGCAAGAGGCTGTAACAGGTATTCCGGTTATTGATGTAAGAATTTAGAGGTTTGATATGAAAGCTGAAAGCATTAGAGTATTAGCAAATCCAAAAACTAAATTGGAAACGGGTCTTGATTATGTTAAATCTAAAATTAATTTAAATACTCCCTATGGCAAGAAAAAATTAAAGGATATTAAGCCTTTTTTCCCCGGGGAGGAAGATGAACTTATAGAAGTTTTTGAAGACTTGGAGAATATGATTTCATTGGTTAATGAAAACGCTCAGAGGATAAATGCTTTATCTGAAATATTAATGGAGATAAAGGAAAACACCTACACCATAGAAAGAAGTGTGAACAGTACTTTATCGGTGGTTGAGATTTATGAAATCAAGTCATTACTTTTGCAGATGAAAAGTATTAATGGTATAATAGATTCGTTACGTAAAAATATACCTGAAAAATTCGTTTTGCATGATGTCACAGAATTGCTGGATGAGCTTGATCCGAGAAAGGATCGCTTAAACACTTTCTATATATATGATGAATTCTCGGAAAAGCTTAGGGATTTGAGGAAAGATAAGAGGGAATACGAAAAACAGATTCGTAGGGTCTCTAAACGAAAGCGCGATGAGATAAAAGAAGAATTCGGGTTAATGCTTACACCTAAATTTGATATATGTGTTAACAAAAAAAGTGAGGATTATGCTATTGTAAAAAGCATACCTGATTTAGAGGTGATTGCAGAAGACTATATGTCAGTAACCTTTATGTTAAAGACGCAGCCCGAGGTATATGACATACAAGAAAAGGTAGAGGACATAAACACCGAAATAGACATGGAAGAAGCTATAGTAAGGGAAAGATTGTCCCATACCATAGGAAAGTATAAAGATATTTTACTGGATAATTGCAGTAGGATCGGAGACATGGATTTTTCCATGGGTAAAGCTCAATATGCGATTAAGAATAACTGTGTAAAACCGGAAATAGTTAAGGAACACATGGTTTGCTATGAGAATGCCAGACATCTTCAGGTGGAGGATATCTTAAAAAAGAAGAATGGTAGATATTGTCCGGTAAGTCTTGAGCTTAATCAAGGAGTAACATGTATAACAGGAGCTAATATGGGGGGTAAAACCATTTCCCTTAAGCTCAGCGGTTTGATACCGATAATGGCCCAATACGGTTTCTTTGTTCCTTGCGAAAAGGCAAAAATCGGTTTATCAAATTATATACAGATATTAATCGGAGACAGCCAATCGGTGGTTAGAGGCTTATCAAGCTTTGGCAGCGAAATGGAAGAGTTAAAAGAAATATTTGACAGAAGCAAGGACAGGTCTTTGATACTGATAGATGAAATTGCAAACGGAACTAATCCTATAGAAGGCTTGGCCCTTACAAAAAGTGTAGTTGATTATTTGCTGGAAAAGCCTTACATAACCCTTATAACTACTCATTTTGAATCGGTAACTTCAAACAGAAGGGTTAAAAACTTCCAGGTAAGGGGCCTGGCAGATGCAGATTTTAACAAGCTTAACAGCGAGATACATTACGCCAAAAAGCTTGAGAGAATAAATATTATACAAAAGTATATGGACTATAGGCTAAGCCCTATAGAGAACCAAGGTGAAGTGCCTAAAGATGCTCTTAATATTGCTAGAATGCTTGGCATAAATAGCGAAATCATAGAGAGGGCGAAAGAATATATTAGTAAGGAGAAAAAAGATGAAGAGTAAATTAAATCTTGATCCAAAAGTAATCGATAGTGCTCGTCAACATGCGGCAAATATTGCCCATAGCATGCAGGACTTTATCGACAGACACACTACTGTAAGTACAGAAAGAACAGTACTTAGACTTTTAGGCGTGGATGGAGTAGACGATGTGGAAACTCCACTTCCTAACGTGGTAGTAGATCAGATTAAGGAAGCAGGTGGTCTTCCAAGAGGAGTAGCTTACTGGATGGGTAATGCTATGGTACAAACCGGTTTAACAGCACAGGAAATTGCAGAAAAAATGGGTAAAGGTGAATTGGATATCACCAAGCTTGAAACTGCAAGTCCGGAAGAAGCACAAGCTGCTATAAAGCCTGCTGTTTTAGAGTCTTTGAAGATTATCAGAGGACAAACAAAGGCTAGAGAAGAGTATTTGGAAAGACTTGGAGAATCTAGACAGCCATATTGCTATGTAATCGTAGCTACCGGTAACATTTATGAAGACGTAGTTCAAGCCCAGGCTGCTGCAAGACAGGGTGCAGACATTATTGCTGTTATCAGAACTACTGCACAGTCATTACTTGACTATGTTCCTTATGGACCTACGACCGAAGGTTTTGGCGGAACATATGCTACTCAGGAAAATTTCAGAATTATGAGAAAAGCATTGGATGAGGTTGGAGAAGAAGTAGGCAGATACATTAGATTATGTAACTATTCTTCCGGTTTATGCATGGCAGAAATAGCTGCTATGGGTGCACTTGAAAGATTAGACGTAATGTTAAACGATGCTCTTTATGGAATTCTATTTAGAGATATCAACATGCAGAGAACTTTGGTAGACCAATATTTCTCAAGAATAATCATCGGATACTGCGGAATCATATTTAACTCAGGTGAAGATAACTATCTAACAACTGATGATGCTTATGAAGCAGCACACACTGTACTTGCTTCTCAGCTAATTAATGAGCAGTTTGCAGTGGTTGCTAATATCGAAGAATGGCAGATGGGTCTTGGTCACGCATTTGAGATGGAACCTACAATTGAAAACGGTTTCCTATATGAATTGGCTCAGGCTATTATGGCCAGAGAAATTTTCCCTAACGCATCACTTAAATATATGCCACCTACTAAGTATATGACAGGTAATATCTTTAAAGGTCATGTACAGGATGCATTGTTTAATTTGATAGCAGTATGGTCAGGACAATCATTACAATTATTAGGTATGCTTACAGAAGCTATACATACACCACATATGCATGATAGATATTTATCTATTGAAAATGCAAAATATATCTTTAATAATGCCAGAGACATTGGAAGCGAAGTAACTTTCAAAGAAGACGGTATTATTCAAAAGAGAGCTCAGTTTGTACTTGAAGAAGCGGATAAACTTCTTGCAGATATCGAAGAAGAGGGATTATTCTCAACTATCGAAAAAGGTAAATTTGCCGGAGTTAAGAGACCATATGAAGGTGGTAAAGGTCTTGAAGGTGTATGCCTTAAGGATGAATACTACTTCAATCCGTTCATTTCATTAATGTTAGGAGGTGCAAAATAATGGCTAAATGTGAAACTGCTAATACAACTGTAGATTTAACAAAGGTTAAACCTTACGGTGATACAATGAATGATGGACAGATGGAAATGGCTTTTACTTTACCTGTACCATATGGTGTAGAAGCTGATGAAGCTGCACGTCAATTAGTAAAGAAAATGGGATGTGAAGAACCAAGTGTTGTTTATTCCCACGATATGGGCGGCGGATATACTTTCTTCGTAGTATACGGAAAATGTCAGCACACTGTTGATTATTCAAATATACACGTTGCAAAGGTTGAAACCGATGTAATGGAGAGAGAAGAATGCGGTCAGTACATTGAAGACAATATCAAAAGAGATGTTGTTATAGTAGGTGCTACCACCGGATTTGATGCGCATACTGTAGGTATCGATGCTATTATTAACATGAAGGGATTCCATGGACACTTTGGTCTTGAAAGATTCAAAAATGTTGTAGCATTAAATATGGGTTCACAGGTTCCTAATGAAGAGCTTATTGCAAAAGCTAAGGAAATTAATGCTGATGCCATATTGGTATCACAAACTGTAACTCAAAAAGATATACATATTCAAAATCTAACTGAAATGGTTGAGCTAATGGAAGCTGAAGGTTTAAGAGATAAGATGCTGCTTCTTTGCGGAGGTCCTCGTATTTCTCACGAATTAGCTCAGGAACTAGGTTATGATGCTGGATTTGGACCTCATACTTATGCAGAACATGTATGTTCTTACATAATTACTGAGATCGTAAAGAGAGGCAGAATATAGTTTCTCATCAAAATATAGAAAAGGAAGGGTAACATTTAATATGACTATTAAACTGAAGACTGCTCAAGAAGCAATCGCCGGCCTTCAAGATGGTATGACGATCATGGTATCCGGATTTTTAGGAACAGGTTCTCCTGAAATCCTTATGGATGCAATATTAGAAAAAGGTGTTAAACACCTTACTGTAATAGGTAATGATGGTGGACTACCTAGAGGTTGGTACAATGAATATGACACACCGCGTGGTATAGGTAAATTACTGGACGCAGGAGTTGTGGATCACATAATCGCATCTCATGTAGGCGTAAATCCACTAATCGGTAAAGGTATCGTGGCCGGAACTTTGGAATGTACTTTAGTACCACAAGGATCTTTGGCTGAAAAAATTAGAGCTGGTAATTTTGGACTTGGGGGTGTTCTTACACCTACAGGAGTCGGTACTTTAGCAGCTGAAGGAAAGATGCAAATCGAAGTAGATGGCAAAATGTATTTACTGGAAAAACCATTAAGAGCAGACTATTCTTTCTGTAGAGCTTCAGTTTGTGATGAGTTTGGTAACTTCTTATGTAATAAAGCGACTAAAAACTTTAACTACCTAATGGCAGGAGCAGCTGATCATAATATCATTGCTACTGAAAGATTGGTTAAAGAAGGAGAACTGGATCCCGATGTATTCCAACATTCAGGCGTTTTAGTTGACACAATAGTGGAAGGAGAAAAGCAATGGCAGATTTAAAAGCTAGAATCGCAAAGAGATGCGCAAAAGAGTTTAAAGATGGATATGTTGCTAACCTAGGAATAGGTCTTCCTACTTTGGTTGGTGGTTATTTACCTGAAGGTGTTCATATCACTATTCAATCTGAGAATGGTTTTACAGGATTAGAGGGAGTTGTTGATAGAGGAGACGAAAACGTTGAAATAATAAATGCCGGTGGTGCATATGTAAAAGCATCCCCAAGGGTAAACTATTTTGACAGTGCTACATCCTTTGGAATAATAAGGGGTGGTCATGTGGATGCAACAGTACTAGGTGCTATGCAGGTTGATGAAAAGGGTAACTTGGCAAACTGGATTATTCCCGGCAAGATGTATGCGGGAATGGGTGGTGCCATGGACCTTGTGGTAGGAGCAAAGGAAGTAATCATTGCTATGCTGCATACACAATTCAACAAAAAGACCGGTGAATCAAGTCCTAAAATTTTAAAGGAATGCACACTTCCCCTTACTGCAGTTGGAGTAGTGGATTTAATCATTACCGAGATGTGTGTAATTGAAGTTACTGAGGAAGGATTGCTGCTTACTGAAGTACATCCTGATTATACTGTTGATGATGTTATTGCGGCAACAGCTGCTCGTCTAATAGTAAGCCCTAATCTAAAAGCTTACGATGTTACTGAATAGTATTAATGTTAAAGAGGCGATTAATCGCCTCTTTTTTTATGCATATTTTTCATATTTAGGGCATAAATTGTAGAAAGTATTTTGTATTTAGTATAAATATTCTAAATAGTTGGGTTTTATTGCAGTGACTAGCTATAAATGCTATACTTAAGAATATTATACATTTAGAAAGAATATACATTTAATATTCAGAAGAGTGGGTATATATGACATAATAAAAGGTTGATTAATGCCAATATTTATGGTGGGACGAAATATTGCCTTTTATCGATTAGTAAAACATTTATTAGGAATTGATTTAAAAGGGAAAGGTGATTTAATATGGCAAGTAAAATAAAGACTGCTCAGGAAGCTATTGCAGGTCTTGAAGATGGTATGTCAGTGATGATTGGAGGCTTTATGGCAACGGGCACTCCCGAGATTTTAATCGATGCCATAATCGAAAAAGGTGTTAAACATCTTACGGTTATATGCAATGACGGAGGCCTACCAAAAGGATGGTATAACGATTATGATACCGCCAGGGGCACGGGAAAGCTTCTGGAAGCAGGAGTAATTGATCACTTAATTGCTTCCCATGTGGGCTTAACTCCTTTAGTAGGTAAAGGTGTAATTGAAGGCACTATGAAATGTACTTTGATTCCCCAAGGCTCATTGGTTGAGAAGATAAGGGCAGGAAATTTTGGATTAGGCGGATTTCTAACACCCACAGGGTTGGGTACTGTAGCGGCCGAGGGGAAAATGCAAATAGAGGTAGACGGCAAGATGTATGTGTTGGAAAAACCCCTAAGAGCAGATTATTCTTTATGCAGAGCTTCGGTTTGTGATGAGTTTGGGAATCTTTTATGCAGCAAAACAACCAAAAACTTTAATTACTTAATGATAGGCGCAGCTGATCATAATATAATTGCCACCGAGAGATTGGTAAAAGTCGGAGAACTGGATCCCGATGTATTCCAACATTCGGGGGTGTTGGTGGATACTATAGTGGAAGGAGAAAAACCATGGCAGATTTAAAAACAAGAATCGCAAAAAGATGTGCGAAGGAATTTAAAGATGGTTATGTTGCTAATCTGGGCATAGGTTTACCTACAATGGTTAGCAGTTATTTGCCAAAGGATGTACACATAACGCTCCAATCGGAAAACGGATTCACAGGCCTTGAGGGGGCATGTGCAAGAGGCGAAGAAGATGTGGATATAATTAATGCCGGTGGCGGTTATGTCAAGGCGGCAGCCAGAGTAAACTATTTTGACAGTGCCACTTCCTTTGGAATAATAAGGGGTGGTCATGTGGATGCCACAGTGCTAGGGGCTATGCAGGTAGATGAAAAAGGAAATTTGGCAAACTGGATCATTCCGGGCAAGATGTATGCGGGAATGGGCGGAGCCATGGATCTTGTGGTGGGAGCAAAGGAAGTTATTATTGCGATGCTTCATCAACAGGTCAATAAAAAAACCGGAGATGCAAAACCAAAGATATTGAAAGAATGTACACTTCCCCTTACTGCGGTGGGAGTGGTAGACTTAATTGTGACGGAAATGTGCGTTATTAAGGTTACCGATAAAGGCTTATTGCTAACTGAAGTTCATCCTGATTATACATTAGAAGAAGTCATAGCGGCTACTGAAGCGAAGCTTATAATAAGTCCTGATTTGAAGGCATATGATATAAGTGAATAAAATTAACAAACAGAAGCATAAAGCTTCTGTTTTTGTGTACTGTTTTGGAGGTTTATGTGATGAAGAAAAAAATAATTGCAGTGTTATTGATAATTATGGTCCCACTAATTGTTGGATGCGGGAACAATAACGATACACTTAATATTGTAAAGGCAAATGAAATCAATGTTGAATTTGATTCGGATAGTTTGTCCCAAGATAATATTGATTCCCTAAATGAATACAGTATTGAGATGGCAAAGGAGCTTTTAAAGGAACATGAATCAGAGAATTTTGTAACCTCTCCGTTCTCCCTATGGATACCCCTTACGGCCCTTGGTAATGCCACAAATGAAGCTGCCCTCCACAAGCATTTGGAATCCCTGAAATTTAAAGGTAGTAATATGGAACAGATTAATGACTTTGCAGCAGGACTTCTATATAAGCTGAACAATGAAGATTACAGAGAGTATTGCAGGGAGAATAATATTGAATTCATTGACTCAATATATATTGCAAATGCCTTGTTTTTGAATAAAAAATATGAAGCAAAGGAAGACTTTGTAGATGTTTTCCATAACTACTATAAAGGGGCCACTATGTTGGTGGATTTCGAAAGTGATGAAGCTAAGGATAGGGTTAATGAATGGGTATATGATAATACGGATGGCAATATTGAAGATATTGTAGATGAATTTGATCCTAAAACAGTAGCGGCCTTGGCAAACACCATATATTTTAAGAGTACATGGGAAAAAGAATTTGACAAGGATATGAATGAGAGCAGACTTTTTTATGGCGAAGGAGAAGAATCAGAAACGGAATTTATGGTAATGGATGGTGAACAAAGCTATTTTGTTCAGGATTACTATGAAGATGAGACATTACAAATGGTGGATTTTCCATATACAAATAATGCGGGGATGATGATAATACTTCCCAAAACTGCCAGTGCCTATGAGTTATTCATGAGTTTGGATTTGGATTATTTTAACAGAATAAACAGGGAAGCAAAGAGACTTAGCGGAAAGACATACTTACCTAAATTTAAAATAGAAAGCGGTGTTATGAATTTAATGGATGTTATGGAGGCCATGGGAGTTCCTTTGCTTGACGGGTATATAGGTAGCTTGGTATATGCTGATAATGACTTATTTATATCCGATGCATACCAAAAAGCTATGATAGAGGTAAACGAAGAAGGAACTACGGCGGCAGCGGCAACAATAGTTGAGATGATGGAAACTGCCATAGAGCCCGCTGAAAATGAGAACTTCCTAATGGATTGCAACAAGCCCTTTATATTCATTCTGTATGGAGATATGGATAATAGCAAGCAGATACTGTTTACGGGAATTGTTACTACACCTTAATTAATAAATAAAGGCATATGCTGCGTCATATGCCTTTAATATTTACCTTAAATGCTTTTCCAATAAATCTATAAATACATCGATATATTCTTCCTTGGGGAAAATTGCCCTGGCGGATTCCCTTCGGCCGCCGCCCTTGCCACCGTATATATCGGCATTTTCTTTTACCAATTTGCCACAATCAATATTGCCGCTTGAGAATAACAAAACAGTGTTTGAAGGTGTGTGCACCAGGAATAAAAGGGATGTTAGAGCTTCGGTGAGATTCCTCCCTATGGATAATAGCTCATCAATGGAAAAAATACTGTATTTATATGCTGTGGGTTTTGAAGATATATCTCCCCTTATTTTATTCTCTTCCTCTATGGCCAAATGTTTTGCCAATTTGTACGCCCTGTCCCTTATAGCTTTATTCTTTTCTTCCCTGGCATTTATTTTTTCAATCAAATCATTTGCTCCCGCTGAATATCGATTAGAAAGCTGATTTAAAATATCGTAGCAGCTTTGATAGTTTAAAAGGGCTCTTTTACCTGCTTCAAAATAGATACGAAACATGCCCTTGTTAATCTCAACCTTGTATATCTTTAAAAGTCCCACTTGCCCTGTAGTGTCAGGGTGGGTGCCACAGCAAGCGACACTGTCTGAAGGATTGTTTTCGGATCCCACACAAACTATTCTAATATCATTTTCCAGCTCCAGTTCCTTTCTTACCGGGAAGTTTTTGGCTTCATCTTTGGTATTAAAGGAATAGGTTTTAACCGGCTCGTTTTTCCATATTATCTCATTTGTCATAAGCTCGGCCTTTTGACACATTTCCCAAGAAATTTCCTTGTAATCGGAACTTTTTTCCAAGCTGATGTCTATTGTCATATAATCCGTTCCCATGTGAAAGCCTCTGTTTATTCCCCCATATAGATGGTGAAAAACTCCTGATAATATGTGTTCGCCCAAATGTCTTTGCATATTGTCAAATCTGTGGTTCCAATCAATTTCTATATTAACCTCGTCACCTGGGTTAAGAGAGCACGCCTTTTCCTTTAGAACATGATGAATATCTTTGTTTTCGTCTTCAAAGACATCAACTACAGTATAACGGTCAATCGTTCCCACATCACAGCTTTGTCCGCCGCCTGTGGGGAAAAAAATGGTCCTGTCCAGCAGTATATGTATTGCCTCTTCCGAGTTAAATATATTGCTTATTTTGCAATTCGTATTCTTTAAATATACATTGGTTTGATATAGCTTTTCTGTGCACATATGCTCCTCCTGTGAAATAAATATTAATCGAACAAAAAAATTAATAAGTTCAAAAAAAATCTGTGGAAAACTACTATTGACAAAAGATAGATTAGTCTACAACGCAGTGATTACAATGGATACAGCGAGAAGAGTTTTCCACATGGGGATGTTGATTAAATTGTATACAATTTGCTGTTTTCCTGTGGAAAAATATCGTGTTGCCTTAATTATAAGGGTTTAAATGATGTTGAAAACTTAGCCAAAAAAATCGAACATGGGTTAACATAAATAATATCCCCATTTATTTTTATTAAATATTACATTTCCGTATCCGGGTTGTAAATGAAGTTTTCAAAATCCGGGTCATAATAATTCATGAAACTTTCCAAAACCTGATTTTCAAATTGATAGCGATCCACCAATTCCACATCATTTTTTAAAGGCGATGTCAAAACATCATTTTCCATTTTTGAAATATTAATTATTTTATGGCTCATCAATAAAAGCTGCATGGATTTGGTAATAAAATAGGTACCGTAAACATCACCGTTCATAAAATAATTTTTATGCATTACATGGTTATTGTTTTCGTTATATGTTACATGCAGCAATCCGTTTTCCTTAACTTTATAATCCAAAGATATAACGAGTTTACATTTGCTCAAGTCAAATTCATCCATGGGACTTTTTATCCTAAACAAGGTGATGTATTCCCTTTGCTTGGTATAGAATGCTGCTTCCACGTCACTTATTTTCTGGCGATGATTTAATCCGTATTTTATTATCCTGTTTGATTGATCCAAGGATAGGGATAGATCAATGTAATAATAACCTCCGTCGCTTAGTATCAAAGCATTACATCTATAATCGCTATCATTTATCTTGTCAATCTTATTCCTTATAAGAGAACCGGTCATATCGCAAGTATAAAAAAGATTATCTAAATAATCTTCGTTTAAACCGGAGAGGTGCTTACAGGCAAAATAATCGTGATCATATATTCTCATAATAAAGTAGTTGATGCTTTCATATGAGTTTTCCATGGATTTACACACCTTTGCCATAAAAACCGGCGCCTTTGAAGGTGCTTTACCAATAGCGACAAGCATGTTGTTATATATTTTTTCACAAGAATGCTGAAATTCTATTAGTTCGCTGTCATGGTTTTTTCTGTGTAATAAATTGATATCAAGGGATTGATATATTAATCCCAAGCAGTCTTCGATTTCCACTGATATTTCATTTCCCCCCAAGCCGGATGACATGTGCAGCCATTCGCCCCTGATATCATCGGAGTTATATGAGTCGTAATAGCCATCGATACCGTATTCCGAATAGTCCAAATGGAATAACTGATGAAATTCATTCCCCTGGTTATCCCATATTATATGCAATGCAACAACCCCCATAAGCCGGGTGTTTGTAGCTTTACAAGATGAAACCTTCATATTTGAAAAAATATTTTTTTCTTCGGACAGACCTCCGTTTATTACTTTGAACTTTTTCATATTCACCTCCGAATATATAGATAATTATACCATAGGTTACAATATATGTCTTGACAATATCTGTATTTTGAATATAATAGTTGTATATGAAAACTGAAAAAACCTTATTATGAGAGGTGGAGGGAATAGGCCCTGTGAAACCCGGCAACCCGATTTTGATTTATCAAAGGAGAAGGTGCTAAATCCTACAGCTATGCTGAAAGATAAGGAAGAGATATAACGACCTCTTCTTTATGGAGGTTTTTTAATTTGTTTATTAGGAGGAAAAAATGAAAAAATTATTTACATCAGAATCAGTTACAGAAGGACATCCTGATAAAGTATGTGATCAAGTATCGGATGCTGTGCTAGACGCAATATTTGAGCAAGATCCCAATGGAAGAGTTGCTTGTGAAACAACAACCAAAACAGGTTATGTTATGGTTATGGGAGAGGTTAGGACCACATGTACTGCTGATATTGAAGGCATTGTAAGAAAAGTGGTTACTGACATAGGGTATAACAGCAGTGAAGTATGCTTTGACGGAAACACTTGTGCTGTTTTAACATGTATTGAAGATCAATCAGGCGATATAGCCATGGGAGTTGATAATGCCTTAGAGTACAAAGAGGGAGTATTAACTAACGGAGACAATATAGAAAAAATAGGAGCAGGAGACCAGGGTATGATGTTTGGTTTTGCTTGTGATGAAACACCGGAACTTATGCCTATGCCAATTACTTTAGCACACAAGCTGTGCAAAAGACTGGCCGATGTTAGAAAAAGCAATGAATTGACTTTTTTAAGGCCGGATGGCAAAAGCCAGGTCACTGTTGAATATGACGATGATAAAGTGGTTAGGGTGGATACCGTGGTTATATCCACACAACATAATCCTGATGTCACCCAAGAAGAAATACGCGAGGGTGTAATCGAAAAGGTTATTAAACCTATAATACCTGCAGAGCTTTTAGATGATAATACAAAGATTTATGTTAATCCCACCGGGAGATTTGTAATAGGCGGTCCAAAGGGGGATTCAGGCCTTACAGGCAGGAAGATCATAGTAGATACCTATGGCGGATATGCCAGCCATGGAGGCGGAGCTTTTTCCGGTAAGGACCCAACAAAGGTTGATAGAAGTGCTGCTTATATGGCCAGGTATATAGCTAAGAATATTGTTGCTTCCGGCATAGCTACAAAATGTGAGATAGAGCTTGCATATGCCATCGGAGTTGCTCAACCGGTATCAGTTTATGTGAATTCATATGGTACAGGTAAGATAGAGGATGAAAAAATAGTTGAGCTTGTAAGGACACATTTTGACATGAGACCTGCAGCTATAATAAGTAAGTTGGATTTGAGAAGACCTATATATAGACAATTGGCAGCATACGGACATTTCGGAAGAACAGATTTGAATGTTAAATGGGAAGATACAGATATGGCAGAGATCCTTAAAAAGGATGCGGGTATATAAATAACAATGCCGGTGGGTAAATCCCACCGGCTATTTGTTTAATTGACGGGTTAAAACCTTTATGATATCCTTAACTTTGGAGTGGAGAATTAACATGGATAAAATATATGATATATGTATAGTGGGTGGTGGTGCATCCGGTATGGCAGCTGCAATTAAGGCAAACAGGACAAATAGTGATTTGTCCATTGTTGTAATTGAAAAAAATACTGTTTTGGGCAAAAAACTAAAAGCAACCGGAAATGGCAGATGCAATATAACCAATGTTAACGCAGTAAACTATTTGGAAAACATGAAGTTTTTTAATTACCTTTCGTTGCTCCCAAAAGAAGAAGAGGGGAGAATATATCCAAATTCATTTGATAGCGGAGATGTGGTTTCCATACTTGTAGAGAAAATATATGGATTAAACATAGAGATTATAAAAGGGAATGCGGCAAGAGAAATACATGGGGAAAAGGATGCCTTTAGGATAAAGTTAGACGATGGTGAGCTTATAACTAGAAGAGTTCTCCTGGCTTGCGGAGGAAAGGCTGCACCTATCTTTGGCACAACCGGGGACGGCTATGGAATGGCAAGAAAATTAGGGCATAGGGTCACAAGACTTGCCCCCGTATTGGTGCCTATAGAATGTGAAGGAGATTTTACGGGAATCAAAGGTATCAGAGCAAGGGGTATATTGACTTTGGTTAAAAATAAAGAGATTATTTTTTCTGAGACGGGAGAGATACAATTCACCGAATATGGGATTTCAGGGATATGCACATTTAATGCCACCAGGTTTATGAAGTTTGATGAAAACAAAAGCTTAGATGCCTATAGAATGTATTTTGATTTTGCACCTAATGTTGATATATATGAATTCATAAACAATAAGGTGGAACAGAGCATAAATGAAAATTCCCGGGAGAAAAACGCAAATATATTAAGAAGTATTGTAAAAGCACCGATGGCTAAGAGCATAATCGATATGGCAGGTATTAGGGGAGATGATTTTTTAAGATCCTTAAAGGAAACGGATGTCAGAAGAATCGAAGGACTGGTACACGAATATCCCATTATTCCCAAAAAAATAAAGGGATGGAAATCGGCGCAGTGCACGGCGGGTGGAGTGGATATCAATGATATAAATATGGACACTATGGAGTCTAAGGTATGCCCGGGGCTATATTTATCCGGGGAGCTTATAGATTATGACGGACCCTGCGGAGGATATAATTTGGATAATGCATGGTTTACCGGAGCCAAGGCCGGAGAGAGTATGGCGAAACAGTTATGAGATATAGGATTCATGAAATAAAATTAAATATAGATGAACCCTGGGAGGTTATACCCAAAAAGATAGAAAAAAAGCTGGATTTAAAAAGCGGCGTAATATCGGATTTTGATTATTATGTTGTGAAGGAATCCATTGATGCCAGGGATAAAAAGAACATAAAAAAAGTATACACCGTAGATTTTGATTTGGATATTAAGCTGAATAAAAATCCCAAAATAAAATTTGATATTGCTCCAAAGCTTGATAGGGAGAAGCTGATAAAGGGAGACAAATATTTGGACTGCAGGCCTGTTGTAGTGGGTTTTGGTCCATGTGGTATGTTTTCTGCTTTGGAAATGGCCAGATATGGTCTAAAACCTATTATTTTAGAAAGGGGGAGCAGGATCAACAAAAGGGTGAAGGATGTAAACGACTTTTGGAATAACGGTATATTGGATGAGGAATCCAATGTTTTATTTGGGGAAGGCGGAGCCGGAACCTTTTCAGACGGAAAGCTTACAACCGGTATAAGTGATCCAAGGATAAGATATGTTTTAGAAAGCTTGACTTCCGCCGGGGCGCCGGCAGATATTTTGTACAAGCAAAAGCCTCATATAGGAACCGATATACTTAGATTAGTTGTTAGAAACATCAGAAATGAAATAATTGAACTGGGGGGAGAATTTAAATTTGAAACCAAGTTGGAAAGAATTAACTGCATAAATAATTCTATATTATCCGTTATGACATCAAATGATGAAATAATCTATACGAAGGTATTAGTACTGGCCATAGGCCATAGTGCCAGGGATACATTTAAGATGCTAAAAGAAGCAGGAGTATCAATGGAACAAAAGCCCTTTTCCATAGGGGTAAGGATAGAGCATCCTCAGGAGCTGATAGACAAGGCTCAGTATGGTAATAATACGGGACTTCCCCCTGCTGAATACAAGCTTTCATATAGAGCAAAGAACGGAAGAGGAGTTTATTCCTTTTGCATGTGCCCGGGTGGGGAGGTAATTGCCACCAGCACCGCCAAAGGAGAGTTATCCGTTAACGGAATGAGCTTAAGAAAACGAGATAGCGGTATTGCAAACAGTGGAATACTCTGTGATGTAAGGTGCTCGGATTTTGGCTCTGATGATGTGCTTGCGGGAATTGATTTTCAAAGAAGGTACGAAAGAATTGCCTTCATTAACGGGGGAGGTAACTATACACCGCCAAAGTCAAAATATATAGAATTCCTACATGATATGGGGGAGGGAATTAAAGTAAACCAATGCTTACCGGATTTTGCAAGGGAAGCCATTAAGGAAGCGATTCCAAAGTTTGGGAAAAAGATAAAGGGTTTTGATAATAAGGATGCAATATTAAAAGCCGTTGAAACCAGAAGTTCTTCACCCGTTAGAATCATAAGGGACAAGAACTATGAAAGCAATATTTTGGGAGTTTTTCCATGCGGAGAGGGAGCCGGCTATGCCGGCGGGATTACATCTGCTGCATGTGATGGATTAAAGATAGCAGAAAGAATAATAACTGCAAAAAAATAGGAGGTATATTATGCTAAATAAAGGTTACATTCAGGTTTATACCGGTAACGGTAAGGGTAAAACAACAGCTGCCTTGGGACTGACATTAAGAACAATATGTGCGGGTAACAAGGTGTTCTTCGGACAGTTTATGAAGGGTCAGTCCTACAGTGAATTAAAGGCTATGGAGTTTTTACCTAATCTTAAAATGGAACAATTCGGTGATGTTAATTTTGTAAACGGAGCACCATCGGCAAAGGATATAGAAAACGGCAAAAAGGGTCTTGAAAGAATAAAAGAAGTATTGTTGTCCGATGAATATGATGTTGTGGTTTGTGATGAACTCAATATGGCAATGTTTTTTAAGATTCTCGATGTAAAAGATGTGCTGGAGGTATTAAAATTAAAGCCGGAAAAAACAGAGTTAATTCTAACCGGCAGATATGCACCTGAAGAGATAGTGGATTATGCGGATTTGGTTACGGAAATGAAAGAAATAAAACACTATTTTAATGCCGGGGTTGATTCTAGAATTGGGATAGAAGACTAAAGGAGATATAATGGAATTAGATAAATATTATGAAGATCCCGTGCTGATTGCCCAAAAGCTTATTCAGTTTAATACTACAAATGTCTCGGAAAAAGAAATTAAGGATACAAAGGAAGAGCCATGTACTTTATTCATAAAAGCATTATTTGATAATCTTAATGTTGAAAATGAATTAATTTACAGCAGAAGAGAAGGCTCAGAGGGAAGGCCTAATCTTTTAGTAAAGATAAAAGGGGAAGGGAATGGAGTAATACCTCCCTTACTTTTATACGGACATTTAGATGTTGTTTCTACAGAGGGTCAGGAATGGGAAGAAGACCCCTTCGGTGGGGTCATAAAGGATGGCTATTTGTGGGGCAGAGGCGCAATTGATATGAAAGGAGAACATGCAATATTTCTAGGGGCAATCTTTAAGATTATTAAAGAAGGAATAAAACTACCCTATGATATTTATTATCTGGCAGTTTCCGACGAGGAAGCCTCGGGGGATTATGGTATGAAAGCTCTTATAGAAGAAAGACCGGAGATATTTGAAGACATAAAATATGCTTTTGGAGAAATAGGGGGCTTTTCTTTATACATGCTTGACAAAAAGTTTTATCCCATTCAGATAGCTGAAAAGCAAGTGACACGCATGCGAATAACAGCAAGGGGTGAAGCAGGACATGCTTCCATGAAGGTTAATGATTCTGCTGTGGAAAAGCTTTCAAAGGCGATTAATCTTTTATCAACAAAATCCATGCCGGTAAGGGTTACTAAACCGGTAGAGCTTATGATAAATGGTTTGGCGAAGGGTATAGGTGGAATAAAGGGTATGATTTTAAAACAATTATTGATTCCGTCCAGGACGGACTTTATTCTCAAAAAGCTAGGGAAAGCCGGGGAGCTTTTTTATCCTCTTTTACATAACAGTATCAATATTACAATACTGGGAGGCGGAACGGCTATAAATGTTGTACCAAGTTCGGTTTGGTTTGAAGCAGATATGCGAATCGTTCCCGAATGCACAATAGAAGAAGCGATTGAAGATATCAAAAGAATAATCGGAGATGATTTTGAAATTGAAATAAAAATGTACGATGAAGGCGGAAATCAGCCGGATATGAAGCTTTATGAAGGCTTAGCAAAAACCATTAAAAAGCACGACGAAGATGCCATTCCGATTCCCTTTGTTTTGGCGGCGGTTACCGATGGCAGGTTTTTGCAGAAGTTAGGAGTTCAATCCTATGGATATACACCCGTGCGATTCCCTAAGGACTATAGTTTTGCCACACTTTCCCACAATGCAAATGAAAGGGTTCCTATAGATGCCATTAGCTTTGGTACAGAAACCTTATACGATTACCTATTAAATCAATACGAAAGAGAATTTTAGTTTATGGAATACTATGATGTTGTCATAATTGGTGGTGGCCCAAGTGGGGCTACCTTAGCCAGACTTTTAAATAAGGATTTGAAAATTTTACTGGTGGACTATAACAATGGCAAGCCTTGCGGGGGATTATTGGCTCCGGATGCTCAAAGGGTTTTGGCAAGGCTAAATATAACATTACCTAAAGAGATAATTGTGGATCCACAAATATTTTCTGTAAGGACTATGGATTTGGAGACCAAAAAGCAAAGATGGTATCAAAGGATGTATATCAACATTGACAGAAACAAGTTCGATGAATGGCTTCTTAATATGGTAGCTGAAAATGTTAAAGTAGTAAAAGGTCGTTGCGTGGATATACAAAATAAAACCGTTTATATCAAAACGGTTGATGGGATAATAGAAGCTGACGGAGGCATTATAGTTGGAGCTGACGGGGCAAACTCCATAGTCAGAAGAAAATGCTTTAAACCTATAAAAACCAGGGCTTATACAGCTGTTCAACAGTGGTTTTTGGAAGATGAAACGGATTCAACACCCTTTTATTCATGTATATTTGACAGGGAAACTACGGATTGTTGCGCATGGACTATTAGCAAGGATGGTTATTTAATTTACGGAGGAGCATTTCCCAAGGCAAACTCCAGGGAAAGGTTTGAAAGGCAAAAGGAAAAACTGAAAGCCTTTGATATTAATTTAAAGGATGCCGTAAAAACGGAATCCTGCGTTGTTTTAAGACCCAAAACAACAAGAAGCTTTGAATTGGGGGGTGATAATATATTTTTGATAGGTGAGGCTGCGGGTTTCATAAGTCCCAGTTCGCTGGAGGGGATAAGCTCTGCTTTTAACAGCGCAATAGCTTTGAGTAAAAGTATAAATAACGGGGGAAGAATATTAAGAGAATACAAAAAGAGAACGATTAAACTCAGAATGTGGCTTATAATGAAAAACCTAAAATGCCCGTTTATGTACAACTTTTATTTGAGAAAATTAATTATGGCAACGGGTATTGATAGCATTAAACTCCTTTAAGGAGTTTTTTTCTTGACAAAATAAAAATTATGAATATAATTAGATATGTAACTATTACATATCTAATTAAAAAGAGGGCTTATGAAAAGGAATATAATTGCGGAAATAATTAAGATATCTCATTTGTTGAGAAGACAAGTTGGCTGCGGAAGCATGAATGAAGATTTTCATAATAGGATTGGGATAACCGGAGTAAGAATGGTCAAGTATCTGGCGGGTAATATGGATAAGGACATATTCCAAAAGGATATTGAAGAGGTTTTTTCCCTTAGGGCATCATCCGTATCCGCCACTTTAAAAAAACTGGAGGGTAAAGGCTTTATAACTAAAGAAGCCGTAGACTATGATGCAAGACTGAAGCGCATTAGATTAACTGATAAGGCGCTGGATTTGCATAAGGAGAAAATCTTGCAGTTTGAGAATATCGAGAGAAAAATAGAAAAAACATTGACAGAAAATGAAATTAATGAGTTGGGCAGACTATTGGATAAACTGTCTGAAGCATTGGATTGAGAGGTTAGCATTGAAAATATTTAAATTTTTAGGTAAGAGAGAAAGAGCATACATAGCTATTTCCTTGGTATTTATTATTGTACAAGTGTGGCTTGATTTAAAGCTGCCAAGTTATATGGCCGAAATTACAAAAACAATACAAACTCCGGGCAGTGAGGTTTATGATGTTATAAGCGACGGAATGTATATGCTTTTATGTGCCTTTGGCAGTTTGCTGTCTACCCTTATAGTGGGTTATTTTGCGGCAGTGGTAGCTGCAGGCTTTGCTAAAACTTTAAGGGGCAAGCTGTTTGATAGGGTTAATGATTTTAGCGAAGAAGAAATGAATAATTTTTCAACACCTAGTTTGATAACAAGAACTACAAACGACATTACCCAGGTACAAATACTAATCGCCTTTGGTTTGCAGTTAGCAGTCAAGGCTCCCATACTTGCAGTATGGGCCATGTTAAAAATTTCCAATGCCAGTTGGCAATGGACAACGGCCACCGCCATATCGGTTATTACAATGCTTATGCTAATATTTTTAATATTTAAATTGGTTGTGCCCAGGTTTAAGCTGATTCAAAAATATACAGATGATGTCAACAGGGTCATGAGGGAACATCTAAATGGTCTAAAAGTAATAAGGGCCTTTAACGCAGAGAAGTATAATCAAATAAAATTTGAAAAGGTTAATAGTGATCTTACAAATACTCAGTTATTTGCTCAAAGAGTAATGGGATTAATTTTTCCATCTATGGGAATGATACTTAACCTGTTAACATTGTCAATATATTGGATTGGGGCCATATTAATTAACAACGAAATTGGATACGGAAGATTAACACTCTTTAGCGATATGATAGTTTTTACCTCTTATGCAATGCAGGTGGTTATGGCATTTATGATGCTGGGTATGATACTGATTCAATTGCCGAGGACATTTGTAAGTATAAACAGAATCAACGAGGTCTTAGACACCGAGCCTAGAATTATTGATGGGAATTTAACGGATTTAGAAAAGGGTAATAAAGGAACAGTTGAGTTTAGAAATGTTTGCTTTGGTTATCCCGGAGCAAAGGAGTATGTCCTTGAAAATATCAGCTTCAAAGTTGATAGAGGAGAAACAATTGCATTTATAGGTTCTACGGGAAGCGGCAAAAGCACTCTTATAAACCTAGTCCCAAGGTTTTACGATGTAACAAAGGGAGAAATATTGGTTGACGGGTATAATATCAAAGAATATAGATTAAAAGATTTATATAAAAAGATCGGTTATGTATCCCAAAATGCCGTAATTTTTACCGGTGATATAAAGAAAAATATTTCATATGGTGATAACGGGTCTGATAGAAGGGATGAAGAAGTCGTTGAATCAATATGGAAAGCAGCTGAAATAGCCATGGCTAAAGAATTCATAGAGGCTGATGAAAAAGGTATAGATTCTCCGGTTTCACAAGGAGGAGCCAATTACTCCGGAGGACAAAAACAAAGAATCTCCATTGCAAGGGCCATAAACAGAGAACCTGAAATATTAATATTCGATGATTCTTTTTCTGCCCTTGATTATAGGACGGATACTGCACTTAGGAAGGCCCTTAAGGATAAAATAAATGAAACCACTATTATGATTGTAGGACAAAGAATTGGTACCATAAAGGATGCTGATAAAATAGTTGTGTTGGATAATGGTAAGATAGTTGGTATGGGTACACATTATGATCTTCTGAAAAGTTGCGAAGTATATATGGAGATTGCGAAATCACAATTATCAGAAAAAGAATTGGAGGTCAGCTAATGGGTGATAATAAGGTATTAAGACCGGTTTCGGAAAACAGAAACAGAGGAAGGGGCCACGGGCCTTTGGGTGCTGCCCGGGCTATGGAAAAACCAAAGGATCTAAAGGGAACTTTAAAGAAACTGTATAATTATTCCAGAAAGAATATGCCTCTGGTTTGGTTTGGTATAGTACTGGCCATAGGAGGAGCTGTGCTTACTCTCATGGGACCGAATATACTGTCTGACATAACTGATGAAATAGTGGATGGTATAATGTCCGGCATTGATTTACAAGCCATTAATAAAATGGGAATATACTTATGCATAATTTACATAGTCAGTTTGATTTTTAATGCTGGTCAAAGATATATATTTGCTACAGTTTCACAGAAAATATCAAGGAGCATGAGAACGGATCTGACATTAAAAATAAACAGATTACCCCTAAACTATTTTGATAGAAACAGCTATGGAGATGTTCTTAGCAGGGCTACAAATGATGTTGACAGAATAGGTCAAACCTTAAACAGAAGCTTGAGCACCTTGGCTAATTCCTTAGCCACATTGATTGGGGCAGTGGTTATGATGCTTATAACCGATGTTGCCATGACGGTGGCAGCAGTTTTGGCAGCGCTTATTGGCTTTGTGTTTATGATGATGATAATTAAAAAATCACAAAAGTACTTTAAAGCTCAGCAGAAATCACTGGGGGAAATAAACGGACTGGTTGAAGAATCCTACACGGGGCATAATATAGTAAAAGTATATAATGCCGGGGAAGAGCTTAAAAAAGAGTTTGGAGAGATTAATCAGGAGCTATATGTAAGTGCCTGGAAATCCCAATTCATTTCCGGACTTATGATGCCGCTTATGACATTTATCGGAAATTTGGGCTATGTATCGGTTTGCGTGGTTGGAGCTATGCTTGCAATAGAGGGAAATATAACCATAGGGGTTATAGTGGCATTTATGATATATGTAAGGCTTTTTACCCAACCATTATCCCAAATTGCCCAGGCAGCTACAGATTTGCAGTCAACTATTGCCGCGGGAGAAAGGGTCTTTGAGTTTTTCAATGAAAAAGAATTGGATAAGGAAGAGGAGAATCTTGAAGAAATATGCTGCGCTAAAGGGGATGTTGAATTTAAAAATGTGAAGTTCGGATATTTGGAGAACGAAACTATAATCCATAATTTTAATATGAAAGCAAAGGCGGGAGAAAAGATTGCTATTGTAGGACCAACAGGAGCAGGAAAGACGACCCTTGTTAACCTTATTATGAGATTTTATGAGCTGCAAGAAGGCGAAATAATAATCGACGGAATACCCATAAGCAGGATAAGCAGGAACAATCTGCATAAGCAGTTTTCCATGGTTTTACAGGATTCATGGATTTTTGAAGGAACTGTTAGAGATAATATTATTTTCAATAGTGTAAAAACCACAGAAAAAGAAATGATTGATAGCTGTAAGACCCTGGGAATACATCACTTTATTATGACTCTTCCCAAGGGATATGATACCGTGTTAGATGATCATTCGAGTATTTCCCAAGGACAAAGGCAGCTGATAACCATAGCAAGGGCGATGATTGAAAATGCACCGATACTTATTTTGGACGAAGCCACCAGTTCCGTGGATACAAGAACAGAAGAATTGATTCAAAAAGCTATGGATAAATTAAGTGAAGGCAGAACTGCATTTATTATTGCCCATAGATTATCCACGATAAGAAATGCGGATATGATTTTGGTAATAAAAGATGGGGATATAATTGAACAAGGTAATCATGAAAAGCTTATGGATAGGAATGGATTTTATGCAGACCTTTATAACAGCCAGTTTGAGGAAATTTAAAAACCCGCTATGCGGGTTTTTTATATGTAACCGTTTGCCTTTTTCATAATGGCCTTAGCAATGAGCTTATGGCCTTCTTCGTTTGGATGTATTCCGTCTATACACAAATATTTACTGTAATTTTTAGTTGCCAAAAATTCATTTCTAATATCTATTATAGGGGTATTTGTTTTTGCCGCCAAGGCAATTATAGCCTTGTTGTATGATTCGTGCCATCTATATATATAGTCCACATCATTACCTAAAAAATTCATAATATTGTCTTTATTAAGACCCTTTGATATCCATTGAAAAAACCTGTTTGAATCGATAGGTGGTAGGTTTAGAATAATTGGGGTACTCCCCAATTCTCGTATTTTTAACAAAAGTTCTTCATAGTATTTAATGAATTTGTCAGTGGGAACCTTTGAAAGGTGTTCCTTTTCAGGCTCTGAAGCAATTTCCGGCCAAAGAAAATCACAATCATTACCGCCAAATTCCAAAATTGTATATTTATATTCCTCCATAGTTTCAAACTTTTTTTGCAACAGCTCATATCCCTTTTTTACCGTACAACCGAACTTTGCAAAGTTATTGATTTTTAGATTCTTTTTTTTGCCGACTATATTGTAATAGTTACTTTTTGCAAAGGTGTATTTGCCTTTATCTTCATCAAATATTATGCCCTTTGCCACAGAGTCTCCTAGTATACAGATTTCCATCTCCACCTCCAAATGATATCGTTAATTCCTTAATGTGATATTCAATATTATATTACGCAATTAAAGATATGTCAATATGGTTGTAAATATTATTTTGCTATGGTAAAATATATGAGGAGGTAATTATGAATATTGAAAAACTAATTGAGAAAATAAAAAACGAGAGACCGGAGAAATGGGAAGATTTACCGGACTTTATGATATATAAGGATCAGCTTATATCATATATGGAAAAGCAACACATAGGCTTTAGCGAAGGGGAGAGCTTAACATCGGCCATGATAAATAACTATACCAAAAGCGGTCTTTTGCCCAGGGCAATTGGAAAAAAATATGGTAAAGAGCATATAGCATCATTAACCATGACCAGCTTATTAAAGCAAGTTTTACAATCGGATGATGTAATAAGATTGGTTGAAAACTATCAACAAGATGAGATTGAGGAGACCTACAACAAATATTTGGTGCTACTTGATGAAGAACTTAATAATACTATTGAAAATATTAAAACCAAAAAAAGCTCCGATAAATATGATATGGCCATGAGATTGGCAATATCATCATATATCAACAAGCTGCTGTGTCAGAAAATTATTGAAGAAACTCTGGAATAAAAAATCCCCCAAAAGGGGGATTACTTATTCTGTTACAAATGATATGGTTAGTTCCGATTTGCTCGGAACAAGTTGTTTAAAAGCTACACCTGCACTTTCCAGCATTCTTTTGGAAGCTTTGGTTGTTTTTTCATTTGCGTACTTATCTGATAGATAAATTACTTCTTTTACTCCCGATTGTATTATTGCTTTAGCACATTCGTTACAAGGGAATAGGGCAACATATAGCCTGGAACCCTTTAAGGATTTACCGTTTGCGTTTAATATTGCATTTAATTCTGCGTGTACAACGAAAGGATATTTATTATCTTCGCCATCCCTGTTCCATGGGAACTCATCATCTGAGCAACCCTTGGGAAATCCGTTATAACCTGTAGATAATATAACGTTGCTTTCGTCAACTATACAAGCACCAACCTGAGTGCTGGGATCTTTACTTCTCTTAGCAGCAAGCAGTGCTACTCCCATAAAGTATTCGTCCCAAGTAATGTAGTCTTTTCTTTTCATAAATTACTCCTTGGAAATGTTATAATCTTTTGGTATTTCGAAAGAATCAGTATCAACATTTAAGCTGATATCATTGATTTTTACTGTTTTATCGATATCCCCGTTTGTGAATACGATATAACACAAATCACTTTCTTGATTATAACAGTATTTTACTGTCGTGTCCAATAGAGTAGTGACATTAAACATTTCATAATCGTAAATAATATCATCGATTGTTATATTGCCTTTTTCTATCACAGAAGAGCTAATGTTTGAAAAGTTTTTAAAATTATTTAAAGTTTTTATTAATTCATCGTCACTGTCGTTGTCCACCATATATCCCATCTTTATATCATCTGAAAGAACATAGGTAGCTGTTTCATTTTGGATAATTGTTCTTGATTCCCCATTGATATTAGCCTTAACCGACATCGCATTATCTACGATTTGAACATCCATAACTATATCATCATCATCTATTACCGTCTCAATATTTAAAAGTATTCCATCTTGCTTTTTTACCATTTCCAATGCGGCATCAGTTTTATTATCAGATGAACCGCCGGAAATATTAGCAGAAATATTTGAGCAGGAGGATAGGATAATGATAGATGTCAAAGCTAAAAAAACTATTGTTAATTTCTTCATATTTTACCTCCATATAAACTTACCTATGTATTTTACAGCATTTTAAAGCAATTTAAAAGGTAAATAGGAATAATTTATGTGAAAAATACTTCACATTATCAAAATAATTGCTACAAGGGTGATGAATTATAATATATGGGTAAGTTTAGTGGAAAACAAATATTTCAACACAAAATATAGCTTAGAAGCATTGGATTAAAAAAATTTGAATAAAAAGTTGAAATTGTGTATAATAACTAGGCGAAAGCATTAAATACGATGCGTATGGAGGAGTTTATGAAACATACCTATAAGAGGGTGAGCAGATTAATAATAATTTCATTGTTAATGGTTTTGATGGTATCTATTAATAGTTTGTCTTATGGAAAAAGTGTAGAAACTAAGGATATTGAGACAAGTAAATATAATGTAAGCGTGCTTGTTAATAAGAATCACTCATATTATATTACAAAGAATTTAACTATAAAATTCAATGAAAATAAGAGATATTTTGATATTAATATACCTAATGAAAGAATGAAAATAGAGGATATTGATGTCGAAGGGGCAGAGTTTTTTACCACTGAGAATAATGATTACATAACTGTAAGAATAGCATCTGAAGAAGGAGAGCTTACAGGAACTAGGGATATAAAATTATCATATACAGTATATGAATATGCCGATGAATTAACGAGTATGGATCTTTTTTATCTGGAATTACTTCCCCATGATTGGCCGTCAGGCGTTGATAATATAGTTGTCGGGGTGGTTTTCCCTAAAGATTTCCCAATAGATGGTATAAAATATTTTGCTGATCAATATGGTGCTGCCTTGGGTAACGAAAATCTGGATGTTAAAATAATTGAAGAAGAATACAAGATGGTATTTACCGGAAGTGATTTGCAAAGAGGAGTAGGCTTAAGCATAAAGGCAGAGCTTCCTCAAGGATATTGGGTAGGGGAAATCAACAACAATTGGGCTAAAAACTATGTGTATTATGTTTTAATATCCCTCATGGGACTTTTGGCAATTATGTGGTATTTCTTTGGGAAGGATCCCCAAATCAATATAACAGAGGAATATTATCCGCCGGATGCCATGACTCCCCCGGAAATAGGATATATACTAGACGGCCATGTGGGCAAAAAGGACATCGTGGCACTTCTTTTTTATCTGGCGGATAGAAGACAGATTAAAATAGTGGAATATGGAAGAAAACAGTTTAAAATAATTAAAAACAGAGAACCAAAAACAGAAAAAAGATATGTAAGGCAAGCAGTAAGTGCCATGTTTGACAGAAATACGGAAGTGAATGTAAGTGAAATAAGAAACAATCTAAGCAAGGCATACGGCAGAGTGAAAAGAGGAATAGAGGATCAATTCGAAGCAAGTGACAAAAGAATCTACACTCCTGCATCGGAATTTGCAAAGGTTTTTGGCTGCTTTATTTTATCTGCGGCTATAATGGCAATCGGAATACTTTCGGAGATATATGCATTTGGTTCATATTCATATATATTCTATATAATAATGACGATACTTGTATTTATAACCAGTTTGTTGACCGCCACCGAATATGACAAGGTTGTATTATCGAGAAATACAAGGCCTACAGTTCTTATGGGTATATTTGCATCAGCTCTGTTTATTGTACTTTTGGTGTTTGCAATATTTGTAATAAGATCTTTTGGCGATTTCTTCATAGGAACCACCATGATACTGTGTCTTGTGGTTTCCATGATACTGATATGTTTAATGAAGGCAAGAACAAAGAAAAATGCAGAGATTCTTGGGAGGGTTTTGGGCTTTAGAAATTTCATAAGAAAGCCTAACATGGAAATTGTACTTCAGCTTTCCAGGGAAAATCCTTTGTATTTTTATGATATTTTACCATATGCTTATACCTTCGGTTTGACACCCGTATGGACTAAAAGCTTTGATATAGTCATGGTGGAAGAGCCTGAATGGTTTGAGCCTTTTATGCACTTTGAGCAAAGAAAGTATTCTTTGGGTATTAACACCCTTAGATTTAACACGATTTTAAATGATTTTAGTAGGAATTTTGCGGACAATATTGATATAAATGATGAATTATAGGTAATAAGGTGAATAAAAGATTAGTATATTTTTTTATAGCAATTGCCGGAATTATGGCAACCGTATTGAATTTCAGCAATACAATTATGGCAAACGAGTATGATGTGATATATGGTAATTTGGCATATTACGGAGTAACATTAATCGCTTCTTTTTTAGCATATGCATTTTTAAAAGATGAAAAAAGAATAAAAGAGTGCGGAAGTGTAAAGAATTTATTTGGAGGTCCTTTGGGGGCCTTCGTACCTATTTTTGTGGCCTTGGGATTTCAAAATATCGGTGCATTTTTAACAACCATGTTGCTTATTACCGGTCAATTTATGACCTCCTTTATAATTGATTTAAAGGGTAAATTCGGATTACCCAAAATGCATATGGATAAAATGAAATGGCTGTCGGTCACGCTTATATTAATAGGCGCGGTGATAATGTCTATTTAGGAGAACGGATGTATATAGTTTATTTAGTGTTGGCTCTTACTGCGGGGTGCTTTATAGTATTACAAAGAAATTATAATATGAGACTTGCCCAAAATGTTGGGGTAGCCGGTTCAAACCTTTTAAATTATACTGTGGGTTTCTTTTTTGCTATCATAATATATGTTGTTGCCTTGAATTTAGGAGTTACCGACTTTTCCTATATGGGGGAGCTGCATTCCATATTGATATTGGCAGCAATTTGCGGAGTTTTTATTGTGCTGCTTTCCAACTGGCTGGTGCCAAAGGCAACTGCCATTACTTTTACAATATTTACCCTTATCGGTCAATGCTTATCTTCATTGGGCTTCGACCTGTTTATATTTAAAAAAGAAATAACCATGACAAATATTATTGGTGCTGTCATAGTTATTTTCGGAATCGTATTATACAATTATGAAAAGGATTAAAGCATATCTATGGAGGGGTTAACTTCATAGAAGGTCTTTAATTTTTCATATTCTCTAAGGGCATTTTTAGACTTTTCATCATTCTCATTTCTCATCTTAACGGCTTTTATCATAATGTTTTTCGATGTATGCTCAAGACTGGTGAACTCAATCATGGAGACATCATAACCCTTTGATTCTAATTTTAAACCCCTGAGGCCATCGGTCAGATATTCGGTTAGGCGATCCTTTAAAATACCGTGTTTTAACATGGGTTCATGTAGCTCGTTTTTTAATTGGGAAAAGAGCTCGTGCTGACAGCATGGTACCGAAAGAATGACCCGGGTATTCCAATTAACCGCATTTATTAAAGCAAAATCAGTTGCGGTATCGCAGGCATGGAGAGTAACTACAAGGTCAGCATAATCATTTTTGTATTCCGAGATATCTCCCACCAAGAATTTTAGATCCAAGTAACCAAGGGCTACTGCTTTCTGATTGCAAAAATCTATTACATCTTTTTTTAGATCCAATCCTATGATTTCCACATCCAGATTTTTTAATGCCTTCAGATAGTGGTAGATTGCGAAGGTTAAATACGCTTTGCCACAACCAAAATCAATGATTTTTATGGTTCTGTCCTTGGGAAGAAAACCATATACATCATCTATGATTTCCAAGTATCTGTTTATTTGTCGAAACTTGCTGTAGTGCTTTGGTATAACTGTTCCGTCTTTGGTCATTACTTTTAATTCCACCAAAAAATCACAAGGGATACCCTCCGGAATTATATAATTCTTTGTGCTGTTGTGGGCTGTTTCGTCAAATGCCATTGTTGGCTTATTTTTTATTAATCTCGGGTTTTCGATTTTATTTGCCAAAACGGTTATATCGTTATCTTTAGCAAAAATATTCGCCTGCTTGAATTCAATTTCCATAAGCTCCATAATCTTATCCACGGAGGTTTGTGTATCCAAGTTAAGATGAGTCACTTTTTTATCATAAAAAAACTCAAACTGATACATATAGATATCCTGTAAAATTATAGGTCTCACATGAACCTTTTTGATTTCATAAGCTTTCTTTCTCTTGTTGCTTATAATTATTTTTATAACTTGTTTTTTCTCGAATAATTCATTTAAAAGGTCAATAAGCTGTTCCATAATTACTCCATAATCTCTTAATTTCGGTTTTTTTGATTATAACAGAGAAACCCCAATACAACAAGTTATTATCTTGCAATATACACGTTTAATTGATATAATAACATGAAAAACTATTTTTAAGTATAGATGAAAGGTATTGACTAAATTAATGAGTGACAAACAGAAAATAATAAATATTGCAGTAATTGCCCATGTAGATGCGGGTAAATCGACATTGGTGGATGCGTTCTTAAATCAAAGCGGAGTATTTAGGGCAAATGAAGAGGTACTAGACTGTGTTATGGACAGTGATGATATAGAAAGGGAAAGGGGCATTACCATATATTCAAAGAATTGCTCCGTTATGTATAAGGATTATAAGATTAATATTGTGGATACTCCGGGACATGCTGATTTTAGCTCGGAAGTGGAAAGAATAATGAAAACCGTTGATACGGTTATACTGCTGGTGGATTCCAGTGAAGGGCCTATGCCACAGACAAGGTTTGTACTTAAGAAATCCTTGGAAAGAGGTATTAATCCGATACTGTTTATTAATAAAATAGATAAAAAAGATGCAAGAATAGAAGAAGTTGTGGATGAAACCTATGAGCTTTTTATGGATCTTGATGCCAATGATGAGCAATTGGATTTTCCGATACTTTACGGTATAGCAAGGCAAGGTATAGCGGTTTTTGATCCTAAGGATGTTGAAAATATAGTTGTTAATGAGGGTGAGGCAAAAATTAAAAAAAGTCCATCCGGTTATGGTGGATTAAATATTGTGCCGCTGTTTGAAACTATAGTAAAGCATTGTAAGCCCTATGAGGATTTAAGGGAAGAACCTTTACAGCTTCAAATATCCTCCCTAGGATACGATGACTATATCGGAAGACTGGGCATAGGAAGAATTACAAAGGGTAAAATTCAGGAAGCTCAAAGTGTATTGGTGGCGAAGTCAAACGGTAAGCTTGAACAAAGAAAAATAAACCAAGTTTTTGCTTATACGGGGCTAAAAAGAATCCCTGTTGAAAAGGCTGAATGCGGTGATATAGTTGTTGTTTCCGGCATAGCGGATATTTCAATCGGTGAAACGATTTGTGATATTAAGAATCCTGAGCCAATGGAGATGATAAGTATAGAGGAACCTACTTTATCCATGAATTTCATTGTAAACAAGTCTCCTTTTGCAGGAAAATCCGGTAAATATGTTACCAGCAGACATATAAAAGAAAGACTTAAAAAGGAGTTGGAGGTAAATGTGGGTCTTTTGGTGGAGGAAACGGATTCCACCGATAGCTTCAAGGTTTCGGGCAGGGGAGAATTACATATTTCAATTCTAATTGAAAATATGAGAAGAGAAGGCTATGAGTTGGCCGTATCAAAACCTGAGGTAATATTAAAAAGAGATGAGAAGGGAAGGAAGCTGGAACCAATAGAAGAAGTGGTTATTTCTGTACCTGAAGAGTATTCGGGATCTGTTATTTCCAAATTGAATTTAAGAAAAGGAATTATGACTCAGATGTCCGGAGAAAATGGTTATTCAAAAATGGAATATCTTGTTCCCACCAGAGGCTTACTGGGGTATAGGTCGGAATTTATAAACGACACCAGGGGTGAAGGAACAATCGTAAGAAGATTTAATGGTTTTGAAGAATATAAAGGGGAGATTCCCCAAAGAAATAACGGAGTGGCAATAGCACAAGAAGAGGGAACCTGTACTCCTTATGCAATCTTTAATATACAAGAGAGGGTGCAGATGTTTGTTTCGCCGGGTATTAGGGTATATGAAGGTATGATTGTTGGCATGAATTCCCGTAACGAGGACATGGTTGTAAACCCTTGTAAGGCTAAAAAAGCCACAAACATGAGAGCGGCGGGAACCGATGAAAATGTTAAGCTATCGCCACCTAGGGTCTTCACCTTGGAAGAAGCTTTGGAATTCATTAACGATGATGAACTTGTGGAAGTTACACCTGACGATATAAGGTTAAGAAAGAAATTACTTAAGGAATTGGAGAGAAGAAGAAGCGGGAGGTAATATGTTTAGCGAAATGGCGTACTTGGGAAAAGAAGTTTTTCTGGTATATTTGGGAAAGTCATTAATAGTTTTAGTTGTAGGTTTAATACTCATGAAACTCATATTAAATGCCACAAGAAAGCTCCTGACGAAAACTAAATTAGATGAGGCCTCTCATAAGTTTTTTGTTGGAGTAATAAGAGTGGTTTTATGGGTGATACTCATAGTGGCAATACTGGGAGCATTTAATGTATCCACCGCTCCGATAGTTACAGTAATAGGTGCTGCCGGTGCTGCAATAGCCCTGGCACTTAAGGATAGCTTAGGTAATGTTGCCGGTGGGGTCATGATAATGTACAATAAGCTTTTTATTAAAGATGAATACATTGAGGTGGCAGGTACAGCAGGCTTAGTGGAGGAGATAGGACTTTTTGGAACCACCGTTAAAACTTTTGATAACAAAAGAGTCAATATCCCAAATGGATTGATAATTAATTCTGTATTAACAAATTATTCAAGGGAAGAGGACAGAAGGGTGGATTTAACCTTTGGAATCAGCTATGATACCGATATTGATAAAGCTAAAAGCGTTCTATATAAAGTGGCATGCGAATGTGAACAGACTGATACAACAATTGAGCCTTTGACCCTTGTCAATGCCCATGGTGACAGTCAAATAGAATTAGCTTTAAAGGTATGGTGCAAAACACCGGATTATTGGGATGTTTATTACTATTTAATGGAAAATGTAAAAAGGGAATTTGACAGGGAAGGAATTGAGATACCTTACCCACAGTTGGATATACATAGAAGATAAAGAAAGGGGTATTTAGATGGAGAATATGAGAAAATTTAAAAGAGTATTAGTCGCGAACAGAGGAGAAATTGCAATCAGAGTATTTCGTGCTTGCAAGGAGCTGGGAATCAGAACTGTAGCAATTTATTCCGAAGAGGATAAGAATTCCTTGTTTAGAACAAAAGCAGATGAAGCATATGAGATTGGCAAGGGGAAAAGTCCAATAGATGCTTATCTGGACATTGATGAGATAATTAAGCTTGCTGAGGCAAAGGGGGTAGATGCAATACATCCCGGCTATGGCTTTTTATCTGAAAATCCGGAATTTGTAGAAGCATGTCAGAAGGCTGACATAGAATTCATTGGGCCAACAGATACAATGATGAAAAGTCTGGGGGATAAAATTCAATCAAAAATTGTTGCGGCCAGTGTTAACGTGCCTACAATACCGGGAGTGGATGCGGCAATAGAGTCCGAAGAGCAAGCGTTGGAATTTGCAAAGGAATGCGGATATCCCGTTATGTTAAAAGCTGCTGCAGGTGGCGGCGGAAGAGGTATGCGTATTGTCAGAAAAGAGGAAAACCTAATCCCTCAATACAGAAGTGCTAAAAGTGAAGCGAAGAAAGCTTTTGGTATAGATGATATTTTTATTGAAAAGTATCTTGAAAATCCCAAGCATATTGAGGTTCAGATATTAGGGGATAAATACGGGAATATCGTACATCTTTATGAAAGAGATTGTTCAGTGCAAAGAAGGCACCAAAAAGTAATAGAGTTTACCCCTGCCCTGTGTTTGACGGAGGAGCAAAGGGAAAACATCTGTAATGATGCCATTAAAATAGCAAGTGCCGTAAATTACAGAAATGCGGGAACTGTGGAATTTCTTTTGGACAATGACGGAAAACACTATTTTATCGAAATGAATCCTAGAATACAGGTTGAACATACCGTTACCGAAATGGTTACGGGAATTGACCTGGTACAATCACAGATACTGATAGCCGAAGGATATCCGTTGGATTCTGATGAAGTTGGAATATACAGTCAAAATGATATTAAGACTAATGGATATGCAATTCAGTGCAGGGTTACTACGGAAGACCCGGCCAACGGATTTGCACCGGACACCGGAACCATAAATCTATATAGAAGTGCTTCGGGCTACGGAATAAGGTTGGACGGAGGTTCGGGCTTTACCGGATCGATTATTTCACCATATTATGATAGCTTGCTTGTGAAGGTTACTGCCTGGGCAAGGAGATTTCCGGATGCAACCAAAAAAGCAGAAAGAGCACTTTCTGAAATGGATGTTAAGGGAATCAAGACTAATATTGAGTTTTTACTTAATGTTTTAAATCATGAAAAATTTAAAGAAGGTAATTGTGATACCGGCTTTGTTGCAAACAACCCTGGTTTATTGAACATAAGGGAGATCGTGGATGACGAGCTTCGAGTATTGGATTTCTTGGGAGATAAAATTGTAAATGAAACCAAGGGTCAAAAACCTGATTTCAATGTACCGAAGGTACCTAAGATTCCGTTGGAAGAGATAAAAAGCTTATCGGGAACCAAGCAGATGTTTGATGAAAAGGGCCCTAAGGCTGTTGCTGATTGGGTGCTTGAACAGAAGAAGCTGTTGGTTACCGATACCACATTTAGGGATGCACAGCAGTCTCTGATGGCAACTAGGATGAGATCCATAGATATGGAAAAAATAGCACCGGCAGTATCCTATTACGGAAAAGATTTTTTCAGTTTGGAAATGTGGGGCGGAGCAACTTTTGATGTTTCAATGAGATTTCTAAGAGAGGATCCATGGGAGAGATTATCTAATCTTAGGCAGAAGGTTCCTAATATAATGTTCCAGATGCTAATAAGGGGTGCTAATGCGGTGGGATACAAGAACTATCCCGATAATGTAATCAGAAGATTCATAAAAGAAGCTAAAGAATCCGGTATCGATGTTTTTAGAATATTTGACTCTCTGAACTGGATAGAGGGCATGTCAGTGGCCTTGGATGAAACTTTAAATCAAGGAGGTTTGGCTGAAGCATGCCTATGCTATACAGGAGATATTTTAGATCCTTCTAAGGAAAAATATAATTTAAATTACTACATCAAAAACGCCAAGGAGCTTGAAAAGAGAGGGGCACACATATTAGGAATAAAGGATATGTCCGGACTTTTAAGACCTATGGCAGCTAAAAAGCTTATTACTGCATTAAAGGATGAAATTTCAATTCCTATACACCTTCATACCCATGATACATCGGGTAATGGCGTAGCTACCTTAATAATGGCTGCGGAGGCGGGAGTTGATATTGCAGATGCTGCGTTCAACTCAATGGCCGGGTTAACTTCACAACCGGGATTGAATTCCTTGGTTGCCGCAACTGAAAACAGTGATAGGGATACCGGCATAGATACAGAAGGTTTACAGAAGATATCCGAGTACTGGGCTGATGTAAGGCCGGTATATAATAGCTTTGAATCCGGACTGTCTTCGTCAACTGCGGAGATATACAGATTGGAAATCCCCGGGGGGCAATACTCCAATTTAAAACCTCAGGTTGAAAGTTTTGGCATTGGGCATAAATTCGAAGCAGTAAAGGAAATGTATGTGGATGTAAACCAAATGCTAGGTGATATCATTAAGGTTACCCCTTCTTCCAAGGTGGTTGGAGATTTGGCAATATTCATGGTACAAAATGATTTGACCGTGGAAAACATACTAATCAAGGGAAGGGATATGGATTATCCTGACTCGGTGGTTTCATACTTTGAAGGTATGATAGGACAACCCGAAGGAGGCTTCCCGGAAGAGCTGCAAAAGATTGTATTAAAGGATAAAACACCGATTACGTGTAGACCGGGAGAGCTTTTGGAGCCGGAGGATTTTGATAAAATCACTAAGCACCTTATAGAGGACTTGGGTCTTGAAGGAACTGAAAAGGAAGCATTGAGCTATGCCATGTATCCTAAGGTATTTGACGAATACATCAAATATCTTGAAGAAAAGGGTAATTTTAGAAACATGGGCAGTGATATATTCTTCCATGGACTAAGGGAAGGTGAAACCGGAGAGATAAAATTAAAAGAAGGCAGTGTTAATGTAATCAAACTGGTGGAAATCAGAAAAGCAGGAGAATCCGGAAACAGAGACCTGGTATTTAGTGTTGATGGTAACCAAAGGGTAGTTTCAATCAAGGATAAATCAGCCCTTACCATGTCGGTTTCAGGCAGTAGCATTCAGTATGCCAATGCGGAAGACCCTAGCGAAATAGGAGCAAATATACCGGGTACAATAATAAAGGTCTTCGTAGAGGTGGGGGATAAAGTTAAAAAGAACCAACCGATAGCTGTAATTGAAGCCATGAAAATGGAAACCAATGTTTTAAGTACCAGTGACGGGACTATAGAAAAAATCTATGTTAAAGAGGGAAGCCAAGTTAAAACCGGAGAATTAATTGCCAGACTTGAGGAAAATGAAGAATAAATTTGTAGAAGAAATACAAAATGAACTGGTTAATTTGTCAGAAGAAAAGTATAGAGAGTTTACAAAAAAACTAATACCTAATGTCAATGAAGACAGAATATTAGGTATTAGAACTCCTGTGCTTAGAAGCTATGCAAAAGAACTTAATAATAGTGGGGTAAAGAATTTATTTTTAGATTCTTTGCCTCATAATTATCTTGAGGAGAATTCTTTGCACATGTATTTGCTGGAAGATATAAGTGATGATCCTAAGGAGATAATCCATCAATTAAACAGATTTCTACCCTATGTGGATAATTGGGCGACCTGCGACGGATATAGGCCTAAGAAGTTAAACAAATACCCTAAGATAGTAGAGGATGCTGTCAATGATTGGCTAAATGCAAAGACGGTTTATGAGGTTAGATTTGGTATAGTAATGTCCCTTAAGGTTTTGCTTGGTGAAAACTTTTCTCCCGGAACCTTTGATAAAATAATTGGGATTAAAAGCAAGGAATACTATATTAATATAGCTATAGCATGGTATATTTGCGAAGCCTTGATAAAAAACTATGATTATGCATTTTATGCTATAGAAAAGGGCAGATTGGATAAATGGGTCAATAATAAGGCAATTCAAAAATGCAGGGAAAGCTATAGAATCAGTGATGAGTTAAAGGAATACCTGAAGGGATTTAAAAAATGAACGGGATAAGTCTTAGTAAAAAATATTATGAAGACTATGTGCGTAATATGATAAATAAAGAATTCCCCATATATGCCGATGAAATTGCTGTGGGAATTGCAGGTGAAGGCTCAGAGTGCTTTGGATATGACGATGAATATTCGCGGGATCATGACTATGGCGTAGGAGTGTGCCTATGGGTAAATAGCGAAATCCATAAAAAAATAGGTGCTGAACTGGACATATCATATCAAAGGCTACCAAAAGAAGTATATGGTATTAAAACCGAAAGAAAAAGTTTAGGATATAAGGATAAGTTTGGGGTAGCGAAAATAGATGATTTCTTTTTAAGGACTATAGGTAGCGATAAATTGCCCAAAACAAAAGATGAATGGTTGATAGTACCTGAATATGCATTGGCAAACGCAATAAACGGGGAAATATTTAAAGACACAAGGGGAGAGATGCTTGCCAAGCGTGCCTATTTAATAGCCGGCCCGGGAGCTGATGTGAGAAGAAAAAAGATAGCTGCTTATTTGGCTTTGGCCGGACAAGCAGGTCAATACAATTACTATAGATCTTTGAAAAGAAGGGACGAGGGAGCAATTAAGGTTTCATTGTTTGAATTTGCAAATAATATTATACATGGAATATTTTGGCTGAACAACAGGTATTGCCCTTACTATAAGTGGAGATATAGAGCTCTCAGGGAATTGCCTAGGCTTGGTTATATAGAAAGGGATTTAATAGAATTATTAAACGGAAATGATGATAAAAGAAAAATTATAGAAGAAATATGCTGGGAAGTTGTTTTGGAACTAAGAAAACAAAATCTTACTGAATCGGATAGTGTTTATTTGGAAGATCAAGCTTATTCGGTGGCAGAAGGAATAAAGGATTATGAATTAAAAAATATGCATATTATGTATTCTGCCCAATAAATACTTGCATATAGCTGAAATTTATGTTATTCTAATTTAGCGTCTTGGAGGATTGACCGAGTGGCTAAGGAGCTTGATTGGAAATCAAGTAAGGTGTAACAGCCCCGCGGGTTCGAGTCCCGTGTCCTCCGCCAAGCAAACCCTGTAATCTAATTACAGGGTTTTTATATTTAATCCTGGTTGAAATAAAGAATAAAACGATATATCATTATATATATTAACTATGGGAGGCTTTATGAAAAAATATTATTCAATAAGAAAAAAACTGCCCAATTGGTATAAAAAAATACAATTATTTATTTCAATAGTGCTGACTTATCCAACTGTTCTTTTTATGTCCCATGTTAATGCTTTTTCAATGGATAATTATCATAAAGGAATGTTCTTTTCAGTACTTATCTTATGGATAATTTTAGCAGAAGCTTCAGAAAGTATCATAATTAAAAACGGTGTTAACGATGCATTAACGATAGTTGAAAGGCAATATTATTTAAAAATACATTATATAACGGACTTGGTTTTTTTAATTACTTTTTCCATAATTTTATTTATTATCTGAATAAATGACAAAAGAGCAAATATAAATCGGTTTAATTATGATATAATATACCGGTTAGAAACTTTCAAATCAGTAAGGAGATCATATGAAAGAAATCGTAAAAATATTGGCAGAGGAATTTAATAAAAGTGAGCTACATGTACAAAATGTTATTAACCTAATTGATGAAGGTAATACAATTCCGTTCATAGCAAGATACCGTAAAGAAATGCATGGTGCTATGGATGATACTGTGCTTAGGGGGCTTGCCGACAGACTGAATTATCTAAGGAATCTTGGTGATAGGAAAGAAGAAGTAAAAAAATCAATTGACTCACAGGAAAAGCTGACGGAAGAATTGATTAACAAAATAGATAATGCCAAGACCCTTGCGGAAGTAGAAGACATTTACCGCCCATATAAAAAGAAGCGTCGCACAAGGGCCACGGTTGCAAAAGAAAAGGGGCTTGAACCCTTGGCTTTAAAGCTTTTTGAGCAGAATAAAGAACTGACGGATATTGAAGCTGCAGCAAAGGAATATGTGGATGAAGAAAAAGATGTAAAGGATGTAAAGGAAGCACTTTTAGGGGCATCGGATATTATTGCCGAGATGGTGGCTGACAGCGCAGATATCAGGCAAGGGCTGAGGGATCGGTTTATGAAGAATGGAACACTGATTGCTTTGGCTTGTAAGGATGAGGATTCGGTGTATAGCAATTATTATGAGTTTAAAAGACCTCTGACAGATTTGCCGGGACATCAAATATTAGCCATTAACAGGGGTGAAAAAGAAGGTTATTTAAAGGTGGCCTTAGATACGGACAGAGAAAAAGCCATAAAGCTTATCGCAGGTTTGGTAATAAAAAAGGGATCGGTTTCATCGGAATTTGTGTTAAATGCCGCAGAAGACGGTTACGATCGTTTGATTTTTCCTTCATTGGAAAGGGAAATAAGAAATGAGCTGACAGATAAGGCATCGGAAGGAGCAATATATAATTTCTCATTAAATCTTAAACCTTTATTGATGCAACCTCCAATTAAAGGACACATAACCATGGGGCTTGACCCCGGGTACCGCAACGGCTGTAAGGTGGCCGTGATAGATGAAACGGGAAAACCTTTAGACACAGCGGTTGTTTATCCTACCTTTGGTGAACGGCAAAAAAATGAAGCCATACAGATACTAACGAAATTGATTAATAAACATGAAGTTGAACATATAGCAATTGGAAACGGCACGGCATCCCGTGAAACTGAACAAATGACCAGCGAACTTATATCCCGAACAAAAGGTGTAAGCTATATGATTGTAAACGAAGCAGGAGCTTCTGTTTATTCTGCATCTAAGCTGGCAGCAGAGGAATTTCCTAAATATGATGTTAATCTTCGCTCTGCAATATCCATTGCAAGGAGAATGCAGGATCCTTTAGCGGAACTGGTTAAAATTGATCCTAAAGCAATAGGTGTCGGACAATATCAGCATGACATGCCTCAGAAAAGATTGGATGAAGCACTGATTGGAGTTGTTGAAGACTGCGTTAATTCAGTGGGAGTTGATTTGAATACAGCTTCGCCATCTTTACTTAAAAGGGTTTCGGGCCTAAGTGACAGTACGGCTAAATCATTAGTTGATTACAGAGAAACTTATGGGCAGTTTAATTCTCGTAGGGAAATACTAAAGGTTCCAAAGTTGGGGCCAAAAGCATATGAGCAATGTGCAGGCTTTCTTAGAGTGCCGGAAAGCAAAAACGTACTGGATAATACAGGCGTACATCCGGAAAGCTATGCTGCAGCGGAAAAGCTCATTAAACTATGTGGTTATTCATTAAATGATGTTGCTGATGGAAATATTTCTGATATTGGGGTAAGAATAAATAATTATGGTGAAAAAGATTTAGCAGATAAATGCGGAATCGGAGTACCTACATTAAAAGATATTGTAAAAGAACTGATTAAGCCGGGGCGTGATCCCAGGGCGGATCTTCCTGCTAATCTGCTACGTACGGATGTTTTAGATATCGATGATATTCAACCTAACATGGTATTAACCGGGACAGTTCGTAATGTAATTGATTTTGGTGCCTTTGTTGATATAGGGGTACATCAGGACGGGTTAGTTCATATTTCAGAAATCGCAGATAAATTTATTAGGCACCCTTCCGAAATCCTATCGGTGGGGGATGTGGTTAAAGTATTGGTTTTGTCAGTAGATGTTAAGAAAAAAAGAATAGCCCTATCCATTAAAAAAGCGAAATAGATGAAATGCCCCCTAGGTAGCCAAGGTAATAACCGTAACTGCTTAGGGGGTATTATATAGTTTTATCTTATGTCCAATAGATAAATCCAATTCTCACTGTAATCGATATAGCCATAGGCAATTTTAGCAACTTCTCTACCATCTTGGTTTACTTCCGTGAAGTGCATCTCCATAAACACATCATAGATTTCAAGAGTTCCATCTAACCCATAGCTTGCGATTAAATCATTTACCGAAGCCAGTATTTTGTCATTGGTTATTATATTTTTCGTAGTATAAACATGCTTATATGAATCACTGTTTTCCAATTGTCCCAGCAATAATTCCGTTAAGACCTGATGGGAACCATCATCATTAAATTGAGAGATTATCCAATAAAAGTATTCGCTGTTATACTCTTCTCCTATGTAGGTATAGTATATACCAAGCTCAGGAGTTATTCTTGCAACCAAAATACTTTCTCCGTCTTCCATGCCTTTTTCCATTACATAAACAATTACCGGAAGTATGACTTTTTGTTCTGAAGCTATATCCCTTATTCCGTTAAGGGTTTTAGTTACCTCTTCTTCGCTGTTTATGGAACCGATTATTATGGATATAACAGGTCCATCATCATCCCTGGCATCGGAATCCATCCTTACAAGATTGCAGTTATTATTGATTAAGAAAGCATTAACCGATTCTTCAAAGGGAGTATTACTTGTGGATTCTTGAGCTATTTCATTGAATTCGGTATTATCTTTTGTCTCATGAAATTCATTTTCTTCATCATCACCTGATAATGCATTGCCCACAAAATACAATACAATTATTACAGCTAAAATTATAAATAATGGATTCTTAAAAAAAGGTTTTTTCTTTTTTTTCTTTTTACTTATTTGAGCCGTGCTATTATCGTAATTTACAGTATGTTCATTGTTATCCATAAAAATCCCTCCTATTTACTTTGATAATCCAAGTATACCATAAAAAGCTTTAACTGTGGTATAATTCAAATGAAAAGAGGTGGGTTATGGAATTTAATATAGGGATAGATGTGGGCGCCAGCTTTATTAAGGCAGGCCTGGTAAATGAAAATAATGAGATTATACATAGAAAAACGATGAAGACCCCTAAGGAATATGAATATATTCTTGATGTTTGTGCTGAGATAATAAAAGAGTTTCAAAATGAAAAGGATAATATTAAAACAATTGGAATAGGGGTTCCCGGGTTGATAGGCAAAAAAGGTGAGATACTGTTTTGTGATAATCTTAATATATCAAATGTGGATTTAGCAGGGGATTTAGAAAAATTGATATACAAAAAAGTGCTTGTGGAAAATGATGCGGATTGTGCTTTGATTGGGGAATATATAAAAGGTAAGGCAAAGGGATATGAAAATATAGTAATGCTGACCTTAGGAACAGGCATAGGAAGCTCAGTTATGATGAGTGGGAAATTGATAAAGGGCACTGAACTTGGGCATATGACAATCTGCCTCGATGGAGAAAAATGCTCCTGTGGCAGTAAGGGATGCCTAGAAGCCTATTGTTCCCTTAAAAAGCTGGGAGAAGATCCAAGGGATATCCTTCAAATGGATAGCAAGGAAAAGAGAAGGCTTGTTAACATATATATTAAGGGAATAACAGCAGGTATTAGGAACCTGATATTAGCATATAGCCCGGAAATAGTATTGCTCGGAGGTGGTTTGTCCAATTACGCAGATAGGTTAATTGAACTGATAAAAATTGAAATGAAAACCTATGGCTATGATTATAGCCTTAGAAAAGCAACAATAGAAAAAGCATCATTATTAAATGATGCCGGTTTAATAGGTGCGGGTTCTTTAGATCTTTTCGTATAGCAAATCCATATTGGGTTTTCTAAGCTCGGGCAGCATTTGCTCTAAGAGGACGCCATCCCTTTTTGGATAATCGAACTTGCTGCTTATATCAATACATTTATAAACAAAAGCAGAAGCGGTGGCCGCGGCTATTGGTATACTTTCGCCATTTAAAATATTACCGATCAAAACACTTGTAAACAAATCTCCTGTGCCGGGGTAGCTGTAAGGCAAAAGCTTAGAAGGCACCTTCCAGTACTCGTCCTTTTCTTTATCATAAGCCAGAGTACTCATTGTAATTTGATTTTCCGGAAAACTGGTTATCATGGTTATCCTTGGTCCAATGCTCGAAAGGGCTTTGAGCCATTTCTTTCCGTTTTCCAAGGATGGATAGTCATATGTATCTAAAAGCAGCTGAGCTTCCGTAATATTAGGAGTTATTATATCCGCCTTTGATATCAGTCTCCTCATTTCGGGAACCATATCTTTGCTGATGGAGCTGTATAAGCTTCCGTCGTCTCCTAAAACAGGATCCACCACAGTTAGGTTATCTTTGGTTTTGAAGGTATCAATAATATCTATAACAATATTTATTTGCTTGGCTGAACCCAAAAATCCGGAATAGATACAATTAAAGTGAAGATCCAGCTCCTTCCAATGGTTTACATATGCGGGCATTAAATCTGTTAAATCGTTAAATGTATATCCTGAAAACCCTCCGGAATGAGTAGATAATATTGCTGTAGGTATGGGACAAGTTTGTATTCCCATGGTAGCTAAAACAGGAATGATGGTGGTTAGGGATGCCCTACCAAAGCCTGACATATCATGAATTGCTGCCACTTTTTTAATGATGGATTCTGATTTCAATTTATTTACCACTCTTTCTAGACCTATATGTTATGATCTTGTTGTAATCTATACATTCGACCCGGGAGTCTTTTTTTAACCTGTTTATTATATCATCTATTGCCTTCTTATCCAATCCTCTGGAAGAGAGAAAGCTTATTAGTTCAAAATGACTCAAAGGATGTCTGCTGCTTATGCTAAGTACCGCATCATATGTATCTAATGTATCACTGTAAAAAGAACCTGATGCCAGCATATCTATGGATATGCCATTTAGCTCCTTGACGGCATGGGATATTCTTTCATGACCCACCGCCTTAACATTAGATTCTGCAGGAGGTCTTACCGGGGTATTAATATAAAGCTTGTCATAGTTTATTTCTTTTAAGTATTCCTTAAAGCCTTGAATATCTTCATCACTGCTGTTTATTCCATCCACCAGCATTATTTCCAAATACAGCTGTCCCTTGTATTCCTTGGAAAATTCAATAAGTCCGGCGCTTACTTCATTAAAATGGAGCTTGCCGTAGGGCCTGTCGATTTTTTTATATATCGATTCATTATATGCATCCACCGAAGGTAATACCATATCCGCCGACATTAATTCTTCCCTTAGGTTTTTATCATACAGTAGGGCCCCGTTAGTTATAACGGCGACGGGTTTATCTAGCATGTCTTTGATTCCCTGTATCAATTCACCTAATCTGCTATATAAGGTTGGTTCTCCTTCTCCCACAATAGAAATAACATCAAACTCCTGCCCCTTAGTGCTGTAATCATTCAATTCTTCCAGAATTTCACTTAACGGAAAAAACTCTTCTCTTGTATTTGTAAGGTGATTGGTTCTGCCCAATTGGCAGTATACACAGCTGTAGTTACAGGTTTTCTCCGGTATGGGGCTGATGCCCAATGATTTTCCCATTCTTCTAGAAGGAACAGGTCCATATATATATTTATAGTTTTTCATAATTACCTTCCCAATAAATTTAATAATATTCATCTATAGCCAACTTTTTTTTCAAACCGCGGCATCGGTCTTTGACTCTTTTCTTATCTTTCTGATCACAATGATATACATAATAACAACAAAGCCCATGAAAATATTTGTATAAAGGGGTTCATTTATCATTGCACAGGCATCATAAAAACCGTGGAGAAAAACAGCAGACAAGTATCCTAGGAATTGAAGGAAAACGGATTTACTTTTATGGCCTCTGTCAAATGCCAATTTGGCCCTCCCGTAATATGCTCCCATAAATACTGCGAACCCGGTGTGGGCAGGTATTGCCAAAAGTGCCCTGGGAATAACCACCGAAAGACCATAGCTGAAAACATATAGAATATTTTCCAAGGCGGCAAAACCTAGGGAAACAGATATTGCATATAAAATGGCGTCGAATCTGTAATTGAAGGCGGGGTGCTTCCAGGTTATCTTTTTAAGAAAGATGAACTTCAGCCCTTCCTCTATTACTCCAATCACCATGAAAGCGAAAATTACAGTATAGATTTTTTCATTTTGAATACTAAAAAGATTTAGTAATGCTTGGCCATACTCTTCTAAAGTGCCGGCCAAAAAGGCGGCTATCCCTCCGAAAATAAACAGATTTATTATAAGGGAGGAGGGTTCTTTTTCAATTTTATCCTGCTTATAAACCGTTATAAGAAGATATATAGCAGGTAATACAGCTAAAGCTATTAATATTGTCATAGGCTCCTCCTTTTCGATGGCTCAATAATAACATGACCTAGGCATAAATTCAAGGAAATGAAAAAATGGTTGAAATAATAATAGTATTATGTTAAAATCATAAAGACAAGTTGGGAATGAGGTACTCCCTTGGTTTAACCTAAATTGCTATACGCTGATGACTTCTGCTTATTTTATATATTGCAGGAGTTTTTTGTTTAGGAGGTCGAATGAGAAATATATTAATAACGGGAGGCTCTAAGGGTATAGGAGCAGAAGCGGTCAGGCATTTTAAAAGAGCAAATGATAATGTGGTGTTTATATACAACAAGTCAAAGGCTGAAGCCGAGAACCTTATGAAAGAAACAAATTCCATCGGTATCAAATGTGACTTAAGCAATGAAAAAGAGATAAATGGGATAGCCAAGGATATATTGGTATTGTTAAATAACAGAGTTGATGTATTGATAACAAATGCCGGTATAGCTTCCTATGGACTGATTGCTGAAATGGATACAGATACATGGAGAAATACGATAGATACCAATATAAACGGTACATATTATATAATAAAAGCCATAATACCCAATATGATATACAATAAAAAGGGCAGCATAATAACAATTTCATCCGTATGGGGACAGGTGGGAGCTGCTTGCGAAGTTGCATATTCCACTGCAAAGGCAGGGATTATAGGAATGACTAAAGCCTTAGCTAAAGAGGTGGCACCTTCAAATATCAGAGTCAACTGCATTTCCCCCGGCTTTATAAATACTGACATGAATAACAGACTTAGTGAAGAAGAGGTACAAGCATTTATTGATACTGTTCCCCAGGGGGTTGCAGGAGAAAAGCAAAATGTTGTGGATGCCATGGAATTTTTGGCATCGGATAAATCGTCGTACATAACGGGGCAGATTATTGGTGTAAACGGAGGGTTGGTTATTTGATAAATTGTTTAATGGTAGGCCTAGGAGGCTTTACGGGAGCGGTTATAAGATATTTGATGACGGGAATAGCAATTGAAAAGATGGATTTCCCTTATATGACTTTGCTTATTAATATTATAGGTTCCTTTATAATTGGAATAGTTGTTGCACTTTCCATAAAAAGCAATATGCTTAATGAGAGCTGGATGCTTTTTTTAAAGGTTGGATTGTGTGGAGGGTTTACAACTTTCTCTTCTTTTGCGTTGGAAACCCAAGAATTGTTTTCATCGGGAAACAATTTCTTTGGCATAGCATATATATTATTAAGTGTTACCTTTTGTATTTTTGCTGTAGCATTGGGGCAAACTGTGGTGGAAGGTTTGAGTATAATATTTGTGATGGAGGATTAATGACATGAAATACGCGGAACATTTTGAGGTTACTTCCCATGATATTGATTTAAATAATGTGATAAGACCGGAGCAATTGCAGCTGTATTTGCAGGAAACCGCAGATCATCAAAGCAGGGATCGGGCAATAGTATGCGAGAAGCTGTATGAAATGGGATACACATTCATTGTGAGCAGAATGAATGTCGAGATATATGAGCCCATAAGAAAATATGACAAAATAACTGTTAATACATGGCATATAAAGGGCAGAGCCGCAAATTTCCCCAGGGGCTATGAAATAATCAGGGCAGATAAAACCGTGGCAAGGGCCATGAGTAATTGGGCGTTGGTTTCTGTAAAGGATAAAAAGATTGTAAAATACAATGATTACGACATGTCGTCTTATGATATGGACGAGCCCCTTGAATTAAAGATCAAAAGCAGGTTCAGAATACCCAAAGGGATTAATTTTAATAGGGTTGACAATCATATTGTTAAGCTAAGCGATACGGATATCAATAGGCACATGAACAATACCAGGTATTTAAAGATAATATATGATAACATACCGGATATGCCCAGGAGTTTCATAACATCCATAAATATTAGGTATATGAAGGAAGCAAAACTTGACGAAAAGATTGAGGTTTTTAGAAGTGAAAAGAGAAAGTCTATAGGAATTGATGAGCATGCGGACTTTGTGTATAATTTTTATACTATGATAGATGATGAACTTAATATGGAAGCTGAAATAGGGATAAAGAAATACGAGGTGAAATAATGATTAACCCTTATCTTGAAAATTTTACAAAAGAGGAATTAATTGAACTGATAGAAATCTATTCTAAAAACTGGTTAGCCATGGATGGACTTTGGTTTCAGCGATTTGAAAAAACCCACGGAATGGACGAAGCTATGGAAAATGACTGCAGGGTTTGGGAAGATTTCACTGTGATTGAAGCAAATAAAATAAAAAGCTTTTTGAAGCTTCCTAAAAGGAGTGGCTTTGATGGTTTGGAAAAGGCTTTGAAGCTGAGGTTTTATGCTAATTTTTCCAAGGATGAAATTATAAAAGGTGATGATTTTTTAATATATAGAATGCTGGAATGCAGGGTCCAACATGCCAGGGAAAGAAAAGGCATGGAATTTCACCCGTGTAAAGCTGTAGGAGTAATTGAATACGGTGATTTTGCAAAAACAATTGATGATAGATTCCTATGTGAATGCCTGTCATGCTATCCTGATGTGAAGGATGAAACATGTCATTGTGCATGGAAGTTCACATTAAGGGAAGATTAACTGACAATAAGCCCGTATATGTAGTATGGAGTATGAGTAAACACAATATATAGTGTTTGCTCATTTTTTTATACGGTAATAAAATAAAAAATCAAAAATTTATTTTAAGTGGTGGTGAGATTTACCCATAAAATTATTGCCATATGGTGTGATGTGGTGTAGAATGGAGATGAATTTAAGGGGAGGATTATCATGTCTGATAGATTTGTTGGAAAATATTTTAATACGATAGATCAAAAGAACAGGATAATTGTGCCTTCTAAGCATAGAGATCTATTAAAAGGCAAGTGTTTTGTGTCTAAGGGCATGGATAAATGTTTGAATATTTATACTGTGGAAAGATGGGAAGCACAAATGGAAAAACTAGACAGCCTACCCCAATCCGATAAAAGGATTAGAGCTTTTATCAGAAATCTCAGCGGAAATGCAATAGAATGCAATATTGATAGCCAGGGCAGAATAGTTATAACTGATGAATTGAAGGAATATGCCGGCATAGATAAAGATTTGGTTACCATAGGGGCTAATAAGGTTATCGAAGTTTGGGATAGAGATAGTTATAGCAATTCAGTTGATAATGACTACAGCGAAGAAGATATAGCGGAGGCTTTGGCCGGTCTTTATTAGGAGGAAGAAATGGAGTTTAAACATATATCAGTATTATTTGATGAAACCATTTCCAGTTTAAACATAAAGGCGGATGGGATTTACGTGGATGGAACCCTGGGTGGAGGAGGACATTCATACGGTATCTGTGAAAAGCTTTCCAAAAAAGGGACATTAATTGGAGTAGACAGAGATATTGCTGCTATAAATGCGGCAAAGGAACGGCTCAAAGAATTTGATTGTAATAAAATATTTATTCACGATAATTACAGAAATATTAAAAACATATTAGATAGATTATCTATTGATAAAATTGACGGAGCAATGATGGATTTGGGTGTTTCATCCTTTCAGCTGGACAATGGTGAAAGAGGCTTTTCCTATATGCAGGATGTCAGCTTGGATATGAGAATGAATGAGGAAGATGATTTTTCCGCATATGATGTAATAAACGATTATAGCGAAGATGAATTGTACAGAATAATCAGCAGCTATGGAGAAGAAAAATGGGCATCGAGAATTGCAAAGTTTATTATCAATGAAAGAAAGAAAAAGCCTATTAATACAACAGGAGAACTGGTTGAAATAATAAAAGCAGCAATTCCTGCAGGGGCAAGGAGAAACGGGCCTCATCCGGCAAAACGAACATTTCAGGCCATTAGAATTGAGGTTAACGGGGAACTGGAGGCTCTTGAAACATCTATAGATGACTATATAGATGTATTAAATCCCCAAGGAAGATTATCAATAATAACTTTTCATTCCCTGGAGGACAGGATAGTTAAGGATAAATTTAACGACAGACTAAATCCTTGTATTTGCCCGAAGGAATTACCCGTATGTGTATGTGGTAGGGTGGCAGATGTGAAAAGGATAACTAAAAAACCAATTGTAGCATCTTCGGATGAACTTGAGTTTAATCCAAGATCAAGAAGTGCGAAATTAAGAGTAATAGAAAAAATATGAGGTGGAAGATGGCTTATAAAAAGTATGCATCAGCTGTTAATTACAATTCAATAGGGGAATTTAGCAGTGATTCATATTTTGCCAGGAATCCTTATTTTGATGAGCCGATTATTAGGGAAAGAAAAATAAAAAAAGAGGCTAAATGCGATAAAGAAATAAAGGTAAAAAGTCACAATAGGGTTAGAAACGAAAGCAATGTTAATAAAGGGAAAATGATTTTTAGCATAGTATGTGTCGGAGTGGTACTTATATTAATAGTATTGCTTTCTGCATATGCAGCTGATTTAAGAAATATAAATAATAAGCTTGTAAAAGAAAATACCTATATACAGTCGGAAATCGACAGCTTGAATATTAGAATAGGAGAAGCCAGTAAAATTGAATATATAGAAGATGTTGCTATTAATGAGCTGGGAATGGTTTATCCTGATCCTGACAAATGTATATACGTTAGCAATGAGGACATGCCTTCCGGGAGTCTTGCAAATCTAATTAAACAAGAAGCATATAATTAATAAATTTTAAGTTTGTTAGCGTAGCCACTTTTTCTTTGATATAATGAATAAGTGGCTGTTTTCTAATTTATGGGAGAATTGTTTTGAAAAAGCATAAGAGTATTAAATATACCAGAAAAATCAATGCATCTAATAAAAAAAGGCTTGGTATTGCCTTTTTAATTATAATTGCTACTTTTGCAATGCTTGTGTTTAGGGTAGCATATATTCAGGTGGTAAAAGCCGGAGAGCTAAAGGCCGAAGCCGCTAAAATTCAAACTGCAGAAATTGATATAGAACCCGATAGAGGAAGTATATATGATAGGAATGGCAAGGAATTGGCAATAAGTGCTAAAAGCTATAAAATATATGCATATAATCAAAGCCTTTATGTAAGTCAAAAAGAAGAGCAAAAGAAAAAGGTGGTTGATGAGCTTTCCGAAACCATGGGATTGGATAAAGAAGAGATTGTGGAGACCTTAAGTGAAGACAGTAATATGGTACAGCTTGGAGATGAATACGATTATACCGTTGTGGATAAGGTTAAGGCTTTAGGATATGAATCCATAGTAATAAGGACATCTACAAAGAGGGTTTATCCAAATGGTGCGTTTATGTCACAGCTAATAGGGTCAATGACATCCGATAACACGGGAAGATATGGGTTAGAATATGAATACAATGATGTGCTAACGGGAGTATACGGTCGTTGGGTAAAAAACACTGATAGGGACGGAAACACTTTAGCCCAAGGGGAAAAGCTTTATTTTGAGGCCCAGGATGGCTATAATCTTGTGCTAACCACAGACGAAGTAATAGGACATTATGTGGAGGAAGCATTAGATGCTGCCATGAAAAGCACAAATGCGGATAAGATAACATGTGTGGTTATGGAGCCTGATACCGGGAATATTTTGGCAATGTGTACTGTGCCCGACTATGATCCAAATGAACCCTTTAGACCGGTTGATGACGATGAATATGAAGAGTTTAAGGCGCTTTCTTATCAGGAACAGTCAAACTATTTGAATAATATGTGGAGAAATCCTATAGTGAGTGATGTATATGAGCCGGGATCCACATTCAAGCTGGTTTGCGCATCATCTGCCATTGAAGAGGGAACCACAAATAAAAACTCAACTTATGCTTGTAATACAAAAATTACGGTTGCCGATACCACGCTTCACTGCTGGAGTTCGGTTTCCCATGGGATTCAAACAATAAAGGAGGCGGTGGGGAATTCATGTAATCCTGCATTGGCTCAGGTAGCTTTGGATTTGGGCAAGGAAAACTATTACAAATATTTAAGATTATATGGTTTTACCGAGCCTACAGGAATAGATTTGCCCGGAGAAGGAACTGCCATACTTCAGGATTTGGAGACTATGACCAGTGTTGATTTGGCTACCATGGGCTATGGTCACGGAGTTGCCGTTACACCTATACAGCTTATAACAGCCATATGTGCTATGGGTAACGGCGGAGAGCTTATGCAGCCTAAAGTGGTAAAAAAGATAACAGATGATGACGGAAACATTATCACAGAATTTGATGATCAAGTGGTAAGAAGGGTAATATCAGAGGAAACAGCTCAAGAAATGAGAGAAATAATGGAATACTATATAACCGATGGCGGAGGCAAGTTTGCCCAAATACAAGGTTATAGAGTAGGCGGCAAAACAGGTACTGCATATAAAGCCGATGCCAGCGGTGGTTATTCCAATGATACCAATTCATCATTTTTATGTATGGCACCTATGGATAATCCTAAAATTGCAGTTTTGGTAGTTGTAGATAATCCAAAGGGGAATTTCTATGGTGCTCAAACTGCCGGACCTCCTGCAAAAGAAATACTTGAAAAATCGTTGGTTTATTTAAATGTTAAACCTAATTATACCGATGAACAAATTAAGAGCAACAGCAGTAATACTATTACGGTTCCAAAACTTACAGGATATGATAGCGGAGTTGCAATAAATATGATAGAATGTCTAGGTCTGAAATGGAACGTATCACCTTCTAGGGATAATGATGAAGAATTTGTTGTAGTGGATCAATATCCTAAGGCCGGTGATAAAATATCCCCGGGACAGACAGTACAGATTTATTGGGAGTAATTAGATGGATAAAATTAAATTAAGCTTTATTTTAAAAAGTACCGGTGGAGTATTGATAAAGGGCGATGAAGACTTCACTGTTAATAAAGTTTCAACGGATTCTAGGAAGGTTGATGGCGATAGTCTGTTTTTTCCTTTGATAGGGGTAAATCATGATGCTCATAAATTTTTAAAGCAGGTATATGATAATGGATGTAAAACCATTGCTGTTTCAGATGAGGCTTGGATAAAAGAAATGAGCATTTACAACGATATCAATATTATTAAAGTGGATGATACATTATATGCAATGCAAGAATTGGCAAAGGAATACCTGAATACTTTAAATGTGAAGAAGATTAGTATAACGGGCAGTGTGGGCAAAACCACCACTAAGGACCTGTTATTTAGCATTTTAAACAGTAAGTATAAAGCGGGAAGAAATATTGGTAATTTAAATAATGATATTGGAGTCCCCCTTACCATATTTTCATTTGACAGCAGTCTTGATGCGGTAATTATTGAAATGGGTATGGGTTATGACGGACATATAGAAAGACTCGCAGAAATTGTAAAGCCTGATGTGGCAATAATCACTACCATCGGGTCTTCCCATATAGAGATTCATAAAACAAGAGAAGGAATCTTAAAGGAGAAATTAAAAATCACTGATTATTTTGATTCTGCAAATACTTTAGTTGTTAATGAAACTTGTGATTTATTAAAAAGCCAAAGCATGGATGAATTAATTAACGGCAGATTTAAAGTTTGCACCGTGGGGAATGATAATTCGGATTTTTCAGTTAAAAACATTTGCGATTTAGGGGCTTTAGGTATAGAATTTACATTGGTACATTTGGATAAGGAATATAGGATAAAATTGCCCATCATAGGTGCGCATAATGCTTTAAATGCATCCCTTGCAATCGCAGGGGCATATGAGCTCGGCGTAAATGTTGATCAAGCCATATTGGGGTTAAGTCAGCTTGACATGACAAAAAACAGACTGGAGATCAAGGCTAAGGGGAAATTTACCATAATAGATGACACCTATAATGCCAGCAAGGAGTCAATGTGTGCCGCTTTAGACACATTAAAAAATATAAAAGGTAAAAGGAAGATTGCCATATTAGGAGACATGTATGAACTGGGGGAGGACACTTCTAGGTCTCACGAAATTGTTGGTGAATATGCTGCCGAAACCCAAATTGACATATTGATAGCAATCGGAGAAAATGCAGTGGATACAGCTGAAGCCGCCAGACAAAAGGGTGGTATCGGCAGGGTATACTATTTTAAAGAAAAGGAAGAAGTCTATTCCTTATTATCTGATATATTAAAAAAGGGTGACACTATTTTAGTAAAAGCATCCAGGGGAATGGCCTTGGAAAAAGTGGTGGAACAAATAGAAAAAATTAGTTAGGAGAAAAGAAATGTATTTACCTCAAGTCATAATGATTTTTACAATAGGAGCATTAAGCTCAGGTATATTAACTGCAGTATTGATACCTTATTTGGAGCACAAGCAGTTTAGCCAATTTGTCAGAAAGGTTGGCCCAAAATCCCATTTAATAAAGGAAGGAACCCCTACTATGGGTGGAATCGCCATATTTTGTGGTTTGTTAATGGGAATATTCCTTGACGGAAGAAGAGGCGACACTACTTATTTATTAATAGGTGTAACCCTGGCTTATGGTATTATCGGGTTTATAGATGACTATAACAAAGCAATAAAAAAGAATAATTTGGGACTTAGAGCATGGCAAAAGTTATTGCTGCAGACCATAGTGGCGGCGGTATTTGCCATATCTATGGCAAATTATAGCGAGGATGCTACCTTGGTATTTGTGCCGTTTATTAATGAGTATGTGGATTTTGGTATTATGTATATACCTTTTATAATATTTGTAGTATTGGCTGTTACAAACAGTGTTAATTTGACAGATGGCTTGGATGGCTTGGCTTCGGGAGTTACTTTAATAGTAGCCTTTGCATTTGCCCTGATTGCCCTTAATATGGGAGATAATAATATGACGGTGGCAATGGCAGCCTTATCAGGAGCATGCGGAGGGTTTTTAGTCCATAATAAATATCCGGCCAAGGTTTTCATGGGAGATACAGGCTCCATGGCTTTAGGTGGTGCGATAGTAGCTGCAGCCGTAATATTAAAAATGGAATTGTTTATTCCTATAATCGGACTGGTTTATGTGCTGGAAGCTTTATCTGTGATAATACAGGTGACATATTTTAAACTAACCGGCGGCAAAAGAGTATTTAGAATGGCGCCTCTTCACCATCATTTTGAATTGGGTGGCATGAGTGAAAAAAAAGTGGTCCTATTATTCTGGACAGCTACTTTAATTTGTAGCATAGCCGGATATATTTTATCAGTTTAATTGGAGATGATATTATGCTGGAAAGTAATTTAAAGAATATTATTGATAAAAATGTTTTAATAGTGGGTATGGGGAAATCCGGTATTGCAGCTATGCAAGCCTTGGTTTCCATCGGCGCTAAAGTTTCCATACAGGATAATAAAAAAGAAGAGGATGTGGATCCTCAGCTTCTTGCTTATTTCAAATCAAAAGATATTAAATACTATCTAAACGAGACTCCTAAGGATTTAAACTATGATATATTGGTACTGAGCCCGGGAGTTCCTCCGAACCTAGAGTTTATAGATGAAGCAAAAGAAAATGGTGCGGAAATCATAGGTGAACTTGAAATAGCCTTTAGGGTTGGTGAAGGAAAATATATTGCAATAACGGGAACAAACGGAAAGACCACAACCACAACCTTAGTTGGAGAAATATTTAGAAAAGCAGGAATCAACAGTTCGGTGGCCGGTAACATTGGTATAGCATTAATATCAGAATCCGTTAAATCCACTGCGGATAAATGGCTTATAACTGAAACAAGCAGCTTCCAGTTGGAAACAATAAAGTATTTTAATCCGGAGATATCGGCTATACTTAATATTACGCCGGATCATTTAAACAGACATAAAACCATGAAGGCTTATGGAGATGCTAAGGCAAGAATATTCGAGAACCAGTCGGAGGATGAATATCTTATAATAAATTATGATGACAAGGCATGTTTTGATTTGGCTAAAGAATGTAAAGCGAAAATAGTACCCTTCAGCAGACTTGAGAATTTGAAATTTGGTGCTTTTATAAAAAACGGAAGCATTGTGATTGTTGATGAAGACGGAGATTTAAACCATATATGCAATACCAAGGATATAAAAATATTGGGAGATCATAACATTGAAAATGTTTTGGCAGCTTCCGCAATTAGTTTTTTTGCCGGGGTAGAGCCCGAGGATATAGAAAAGGGAATAACAGAATTCAAAGGTGTGGAGCACAGGATAGAATATGTCGGTATGGTGGATGGCGTAAACTATTATAATGATTCTAAGGGTACAAACACCGATGCCACAATAATAGCCATAAATGCTTTGAAGGAAAATATAATACTGATAGCAGGAGGAGACGGTAAAAATCAAAACTTTGATGAGCTGGGTGAAACATTAAAGGGAAGAGTAAAGCACCTGGTTTTGATGGGCAGAGATGCAGACCAGATAGAATTGAGTGCAAGAAAAGCGGGCTTTTCAAACATTCATAGGGAAGGTGATATGAATTCCTGCGTATTAAAATGTGCACAACTGGCCAAACAAGGAGATAATGTTTTACTTTCGCCCGCATGCGCCAGCTGGGATATGTACAAGAATTTTGAGCAACGCGGTGAACATTTTAAAAGCTGCGTAGAACTACTTAATATTTAATGGAGAGAACAAGTGAATTTAAGAGGATTAAGTAAAAAAGGGGAATATGATTTCATAGTTATACTACTTGTGGTAGGTTTTGTGGTATTTGGTATAGTTATGGTTTTTAGTGCCAGCTATTATTCAACTATGAATGTTGGAGAAGGTGACCCCTATTATTACTTAAAAAAGCAATGTATGTATGCCGGGATAGGTCTTATAGGAATGCTTTTGGGAATGGTTATTGATTATCATCTTTATAGCCGTTTCAAAGTCCCTATATTACTCGGTAGCATAATATTACTGGTACTTGTCTTAACAGACCTGGGAATAACAGTAAACTATGCCACAAGGTGGATAGTGATTGGGGGATTTAGAATAACGCCGAGTGAAATCGCAAAGCTGGCAGCAATAATATTTACCTCGTCTTACATCTATGCCGAGCCGGACAGAATAAGGGAATTCAGAGGATTGGTTCCGTTGTTTTTAATAATGATACTCTATGCATCTCTTATAATCGTTCAGCCTAATTTATCAACCGCCATAGTAATCGGAGCATTGATGGTTGGAATAATGTTTGTGGCGGGTATGCATTTTTTATATGTCGCCGGTATTTTAGGTGTTTTATTTGCGGGAATAACATACATACTTATGTTTAAACAGAATACCCATTGGTATTTAAGACTAACAAATTGGATTGATCCTTTTGAAAATAGATTGGGGGAGGGATATCAGGTTTCCCAATCATTAATTGCCCTGGGTAACGGAGGAGTTACGGGCAGAGGCCTGGGTAATAGCGTGACAAAATATCTTTATCTTCCTGAGCCACAAAATGATTTTATAATGGCGATAATAGGTGAAGAGTTGGGTTTTATCGGAATATTAGTAATCATGATGCTTTATATTTACTTGATTTATAGGGGCTTTATAATAGCACTTCATGCACCGGATAAATTGGGTATGCTGATAGGAACCGGTATAACGATGATGCTGGCTTTTCAAGTTATTATTAATGTGGCAGTAGTTACTGCATCTATGCCTGCTACCGGAATAACATTACCTTTTATTAGTTACGGAGGAACCTCTCTGATAATATTCATGTCAAGCATGGGTATACTCTTAAATATTTCTAAAAAGGGAGGAGAGAAGCTATGAACATAGTATTAACAGGAGGAGGAACCGGTGGACATATTTATCCGGCCATTGCCATAGGAGATAAAATAAAAGAAAAATATCCCGAGGCAAATATTTTATATATAGGCTATAAAGGCGGCCTGGAAGCAAATATAGTTCCTAAAAACGGTTATGATATAAAATATGTTGAATCAAGATGGGTGGACAGAAAAAATATTTTGAGTATATTCAGAACGGCAAAATCAGTATTAAAGGGAAAAAAGCAAGCCTATGATATAATGAAAGATTTTAAGCCGGATGTTATTGTTGGTACGGGAGGATATGTAAGCTACCCTGTTATTTTAGCCGGAAAAAAATACGGAGCAAAGCTTTACTTACATGAACAAAATGCCTATCCGGGCATGGCGAACAGACAACTGGCAAAATATGTTGATAAGATTTTTCTGGGTTTTGAAAGCGCAAGAAACCACTTTAGTAACATTGATAAAAATAAATTAATCTATACCGGTAACCCGGTAAGAACAGCATTTTATAATCTTTCGAAAAACGATGCAAGAAAGGCCCTTGGAATAGCTTCTAATAAGTTTGTTATCTTTAGCTTTGGAGGAAGTCAAGGAGCTAGGGCAATTAATGATTCTATGGTGGAAATTGTTAAAAAGTATAAAAATGACGAAAATACAGTAATGCTATTTGCCACGGGTGAATGGTACTATAATGAGATAAAGAATTTATTTGAAGGCCAAAAAATAAGCAATCTTTTGATAAAGGACTACATTACAGATATGCCAAATCATTTGGCGGCAGCTGATCTAATAATAGGCAGAGCAGGAGCTCTTTCGTTGGCCGAAATAACAATGAGTAAAAGAGCATCAATACTTATTCCATCCCCTAATGTAACGGGAAACCATCAATACTATAATGCCAAAGCTGTAGCGGATATGGGTGGTGCCATAATCATTAGGGAAAACGAAGAAATGCTTAAAAATGTATTGGAAAGCGTTGATAAATTAATTTCAAATCCCAAGCTGATTAAAGATATGGAGCAGGGCAGCGAAAAAGCCTCAAAGCCTTTGGCAGTGGATACAATTTTAGATAATATTTTTTAGGAGAAGAGATATGCCGGATGAAGCAATGAATAATCCTAGAAGAAAAAAGAAGAGAAGAAAAAAGCATTATTTGCTGAGATTTATTTTGATAATCTTATTCATAGTAGCTCTTTGCTTGTTTTTGACAAGCAGTTTCTTCAACCTGGAAAAAGTTACGGTTATGAATAATGAATATTTTACAGATAATGAGATAATAATAATGGCAGATATAGAAGGTGGGTGTAATCTGTTTCTTGGTATCGACAGTGGAAGAACGATTTCAAGACTTACTGCCAGTCCATATATAGATGATGCCAGCGTGACAAGAAAACTGCCTAATGAGTTGGTTATAAAAGTAAAGGAGCGTAGGCAGGTGGCGGCAGCCACCTATGGTGATAAATATATAGTAATTGACAGCGAGGGCATGGTCCTTAGAATTACGGAAACAAAGCCTAAAATCACCATATTGAAAGGCTTAACATTAACGAAAATAAACGAAGGGGAAAAGCTGGAGGCAGAAGAAAAAGTGGCTTTAAAGAATACAATAAAAATGCTTAATGCCATGGAAAACGGGGATCTGTATTTTACTAAAATAGATATGTCGGACATATTCATAAAAGCATATATTTTCAATTCATTGGTTTGCAGAGGGACTCCCGACAATATGTTAAATTCCATTGAAGAAGGGGATTTGCAAAACACCTTGGCTACCATGTTCAAACAAGGCATTACAAGGGGAACTTTATATATAACTGAGGGTGACGGAATATCGTATAATCCTGAAGTTGAATAATAGGTGAAAACTACAAAAAAATTAGTTTAATTCGTGCAATTTATCACAACATGTGGTATTATATTGATATATTTAAAATTAGGAGGGTCAGTATGTTAGAATTTGTATCTGATTTCGTATCACAACAAGAAAATGCTGCAATAATAAAAGTCGTAGGTGTTGGCGGCGGTGGATGCAACGCCATAAATAGAATGGTTGACGCAGAGTTACAAGGCGTATCATTTATAGCTATTAATACAGATAGGCAGGCACTTTCTAGATGTAAGGCAGAAACTAAAATTCAGATAGGCGAAAAATTGACTGGCGGTAGAGGAGCAGGAGCTAATCCCGAGATTGGTCAAAGGGCTGCTGAAGAAACGCTAGATGAAATAACAAGTTATTTACAGGATGCAGACATGGTATTTGTAACTGCAGGTATGGGAGGAGGAACCGGTACAGGAGCAGCGCCTATTGTAGCAAAAGCAGCTATGGATTTGGGAGCATTAACTGTGGCGGTGGTAACTAGACCTTTTTCCTTTGAAGGCAAAAAAAGAAAAGACAGATCAGATCAAGGAATTCAGTACTTGAGAAATTTTGTTGATTCCTTGGTAATAATACCAAACGATAAACTAATATCAACGAGTGAAAGAAACACATCCATGATAGAGGCGTTTGCCATGGCAGATGATGTATTGAGAAGAGGTGTACAGGGTATATCCGATTTGATTTCCGAATATGGATTAGTGAATGTTGATTTTGCCGATGTTAAGACCATAATGACAGGCAGAGGAATTGCTCACATGGGTGTTGGTATAGGATCCGGAGAAAACAGAATAGAAGAAGCTGTTAAGAATGCGGTGGAGAGTCCATTACTGGAAACTTGCATAGATGGAGCTAAAGCAATACTTCTTTATGTTGCCGGCGGATACGATTTGGGTATGTTGGATATTAGTACCATTGCAGAACAGATTCAAAAAGAGGCTGATCCTGAGGCTAATATAATATTTGGTGCTACAGTAAGCGAAGAAATGGCAAATTCGGTTTCCATTACCCTGATTGCCACAGACTTTAACCGAGGCCTTGATAATATGGCGACGGTAAAAAACATCAAGAACGCAACGGTAGTAGACGGTATGGATGCCAGAGAAATGGATTTGACTGAGCTTATGAATGCCAATAAAGAAAGCGATATCAGCAATTCGGATTTTGATGTACCGGAGTTTCTTAAATAGGTAAGATGGAAAAGATTATCGAGTCCGGAGATAATAAAAAATATAAATTAGCAAAGAAACTTAAGCAGAAAAAATACAGGGAACGTTTTAATGCGTATTTAATTGAGGGTGTTAATCTTTTGGAAGAAGCTATAAAGGTTAATGCCCCCATTGAAGTTATTTTTATATGTGAAGGTAATGAATATCAAATTGATAACAAAAATGCTTTTTATTTAAATAAAAAGCTGTTTAAGGAATTAAGCGAAACCGAAAACAGCCAAGGGGTTATTGCCGTTATAAACAAGACAATATGGGATATAAAGGACCTTAGCCTCAAAGAATATGATAATGTGGTAATTTTGGATAGTCTTCAGGACCCGGGAAATATAGGGACTATTCTAAGAACAGCTGTGGCGGCGGATTACAGGGCAATCTTTTTATTAAAGGGCACAGGGGATATTTATTCACCTAAAACCGTAAGGGCCACCGCGGGACTAATCAATAGAATCCCTATAATAGAAGTTGATAAAGAAGATGATTTCATCCAATATATAAAAAACATAGGAATTCGATTGGTAGCCACAACACCTAGGGGTATAGAACAATATTATGAAACGGATTTATCAAAGGGTGTTGGTTTGATTGTTGGTAATGAGGGCAACGGCATCAGGGAGAGTCTTTTGGAAAAGGCTGATTTATACATTAGTATTCCCATGGGGAATAGTGTAGAATCCCTAAATGCGGCGGTAGCCGCAAGTATAATTATGTACGAAGCCGTTAGAAAAAATAAAAGAAACTAGAGGGGTAATATGCAAGAAAGATTAGAAAAGATTCTGAAGGAAGCAAAAGAGCAGATTGATAAAGCCGGTCTTTTAACGGAAGCAGAGGAAATTAGAGTTAGATTTTTAGGCAAGAAGGGTGAGATAACTTCTATATTAAAATCAATGGGCAAGTTGGATCCGGAGGAAAGAAAAATACTTGGTATGGCAGCTAATAATGCCAGAGCGGAAATTGAACAGCTTATAGAAGAGAAGAAGAATAATTTCAAAGAAAAAGCCAAGGAAATAAGACTAAAGAGTGAGACCATGGATGTTACTGAGCCCGGCAAGAAATTCAAATTGGGAAGCAAGCATCCAATCACAGTTACCATAGAAGAAATGAGCAATATATTTAAGTCTATGGGTTTCTCCATAACCGAAGGACCTGAAGTGGAAACCGTTTTTTATAATTTTGATGCTTTAAATGCAGAGCCAAATCATCCTGCCAGAGATATGACGGATACCTTTTATATCACAAAAGATATTCTGCTTAGAACCCAAACCTCTCCGGTGCAAATAAGAACATTGGAAAAACAAAAACCGCCGGTTATGATAATAGCTCCGGGCAGGTGCTTTAGATGTGATACTCCCGATGCCACACATTCTCCCATGTTCCATCAGGTAGAAGGAATGGTTGTTGACGAAGGCATAACCATGGGAGATCTTAGGGGCGTATTAGATAAATTTGCCAAAGAGATGTTTGGCAGCGAGGTAAAAACCAAGTTTAGACCTCACCATTTTCCTTTTACAGAGCCATCAGCAGAAATGGATGTCTCTTGCTTTAAGTGTGGTGGCAAGGGCTGCAGAGTTTGTAAAGGCAGTGGTTGGATTGAAGTATTAGGTTGTGGCATGATTCATCCTAATGTTTTGAAAGTAGGAGGCATTGATACCGAAAAATATACAGGATTCGCCTTTGGTATCGGTGTAGAAAGAATAGCCATGCTTAAATACGGTATTGATGATATTAGACTCATGTATGAAAATGACATGAGATTCATTGAGCAATTCAAATAGGGGGTGTCTTGTGTTAGTTTCATTAGAATGGATTAAAGATTATACGGATATAGATATAGATACAAAGGAATTTTGCGATAAAATGGTAATGTCAGGTTCTAATTTAGAGACATGTACAGAATTTTGTCAAGGAATAGAAAATGTTGTTATTGGAAGAATCGAAAAGATAGAACAGCATGAGGATGCGGACAAGCTGGTTGTTTGCCAGGTTAATATTGGCAATGATTCCATGGTACAAATAGTGACTGGAGCTACTAATATATTTGAGGGGGCATTGGTTCCCGTAGCCCTTCACAACAGCAGAATACCGGGACCTCTTCATGGAGCGCCTAAGGTTGAAGGCGGAGTTAAAATTACAAGAGGTAAACTAAGAGGAGTTTTATCAGAAGGCATGCTTTGCTCAGCCGGGGAACTTGGTTTAGATGATAAAGTAATCCCAACAGCCCATAGGGATGGCATATGGATACTTGGAGAAGAATTTCAACCGGGGAGTGATATAGTCTTAGGGTTGGGATTAAATGATAGTATAATAGATTTTGAAATAACTCCAAACAGGCCTGATTGTTTATCTATGATAGGTATGGCAAGAGAGGCCGCAGCAACGCTGGAAACTCAGCTTAAATATCCTAGCATAAGCTTAAGCGAAGCAAATGAAGAAGCAAAGGATTACTTGGATGTGGAAATAAAATCACCCCTTTGCAAAAGATATAGTGCCAGAATTATTAAGGATGTAAAAATAAAACAGTCTCCTTGGTGGTTGAAAAAACGATTGATGAAGGCCGGAATGAGACCTATTAATAATATAGTGGATATAACTAATTTTGTGATGCTTGAATATGGTCAGCCGTTGCATGCTTTTGATATAAGAAGTATAGAAGGCGGAAAAATAGTAGTTGATGTGGCAAAAAAAGGAGAAAAATTTGTAACATTAGACGAAGTGGAAAGATCTTTATCAGAAAACATACTTATGATAAATGATGCTGTAAAACCTGTGGCAATAGCAGGTATTATGGGAGGCATAAATTCGGGCATTATGGAGGATACCACCACGGTGGTAATAGAATCAGCATCATTTGATAAGGATGGCATTAGAAAAGCATCAAAGGAGCTTAATCACAGAACAGAAGCCTCTGCAAGATTTGAAAAGGGCATAGACCCTAATCAGTGCAAGGATGCGGCAGATAGGGTTTGTCATTTAATTGAACTTACCGAATCCGGTACAGTGCTTAAGGGAAGCATAGATATTTATCCGGAAAAGTATGTATCAAAACCCGTGGATGTTAGAGTGGATAGAGTCAACAAGGTTTTGGGAATTAATGTTGACCGAGAATATATGTGCAAGGTTTTTAATAGCCTGGAGATGAGTGTTGAAGGAAGCGGAAACATATTAAAGGTAACTCCGCCTACAGTAAGACAAGATTTAATCATAGAAGAAGACCTTATAGAAGAAATAGCAAGGATCTACGGATATGAACAGTTACCCACAACCCTTCCTAAGAGCAATGTGACTTCAGGAATTACAAAGCACAGGAAGCTTAGGGATTTGGCAAGGAACACCCTTTGTGCATTGGGATTTAACGAGATACAAACATATTCTTTTGTTAGTCCTAAAGGAGTGGACAAAATTAACATTGGTGATGATTCATGGGAAAGAGCCTTTGTTAATCTGATCAATCCGCTGGGAGAAGAAAACTCGGTAATGAGAACTGTACTTACTCCTAATATGATGGAAGTACTGGCAAGAAATTCTGCAAGGAAGATAGAAAATGTAGCTGCCTTTGAGATTGGAAACACATTCATAAGAAATTTCATAGATCCAAACGGGCTACCCGATGAAAGCTATTCCATATGCATGGGAATGTATGGAGAAGATGTTGATTTCTATACCTTAAAAGGCGCAGTGGAAGAATTGCTTTCGAATTTGGGGATAAGTGACACCATATATATTTCCGAAAAAGAATATGGAGTTTACCATCCGGGAAGATGTGCCAGGATACTAACCCATAAGGGAGAAGAGGAAATCGAGCTGGGTATAATGGGAGAAATTCATCCCGATGTTTTAGAGAATTATGATATTTTGCAGAGGGTATATGTATGCGAAATAATGTTTGAAGTGGTAAATGAACTATCTGATAAGGAAATTTTCTACAAGCAATTACCTAAGTACCCATCAACTAAAAGAGATATCGCTTTGCTTGTAGATGAAAATATGGAAGTTGGTAAAATAGTAGCTACTATAAAAGAGGCCGGTACAGAAATACTGGAAAGTATAGAACTGTTCGATATATATAGAGGTAAGCAGGTTGCTGAAGGCAAAAAGAGCGTGGCCTACAGTCTTACTTACAGAGACATGAACAAAACATTAACTGATGAAGAAGTTGAGGCTGTTCATAATGATATTTTAAAAGCCCTTGAAGAAAAATTAAATGCTACCCTTAGAGATATTTAAATGACATTTGTGTAAAGGAGTAATTATGGAAAAAAACAGAGTAGAAATTAGCTTAGGTGGCGGTACTTATACCTTGGCTGGAGAAAAAAGCGAAGACAAAATAAAAGAAATTGCAAAATACGTGGATGATGAAATGAAGCGTATAAGCAGACAGTTAAACAGCAATATTAATTTTAGAGTTGCTGTATTGACTTCCATAAATATTACTGAAAAATTGATGGAAAGCTTGGATCAAAATGTGATTCTCAACGATGAAAAACTACAATTGGAAAGCGATGTAAAGCATTACATTGACATGTGGGAAGAATCGAAGAAACAAATAGTTGAATTAAAGGATGCTTTAAATTCAGCCAATGAGTTGAGAGAACAGGAAAAAAACAGGCACGGAGACATTGAGCGTAAGTGTAGTGATTTCGAAAATGCATATTTTGATCTACAGATGGAAAATGTCAGACTTAAAAATGAAATCGAAAATTTAAAGAGGTTTGAGCGTTAATAATGAACAAAAAAGCATTAAAGGTTCTAGAATATGAAAAAATAATAGATATGCTTAATGAACAGGTCGGTTCTGAGATGACTAAAGAAGTTGTCAACAGTATCAGGCCTATGAAGAATTTGCGTATGATTAATGAAGCATTAACGGAGACTACTGAGGCAGTTTCCGTTATTGTGCATAAAGGAGCTATGCCCATCGGTAACTTTTATGATATCGGGGGAATACTAAATCTTTCTCAAAAAGGCGGCAGCTTATCCATGAGACAATTATTGATGGTTAAGTACAATCTTAGAATAGCTAAGCAGGTTAAAGCCTTTTTAAGCGGAGATATACCAAATATCCCGGTATTATCGGGAATCATAGAACTCATAATTACCCTTCCAAGACTGGAGGCAGACATCGAAAGATGTATATTGACAGAGGATGATATGGCAGATAATGCTTCTCCGGAACTTAGAAATATCCGAAGAGCCATACAAAGAAAGAATGAATCAATTAGGGCTAAGTTAAATCAAATGACTAACTCTTCTTCAATGAAAACATATCTACAGGATTCGATTGTGACAATGAGAGACGGAAGGTTTGTTATCCCCGTCAAGCAGGAGCATAGGAGCCTGGTACCGGGAATGGTCCATGACCAATCTCAAAGTGGTGCAACACTTTTTATTGAACCTCAAGCTGTGGTTGAAATGAACAATGAGCTAAGGCAGCTTGAAATATCAGAAAAAGTTGAAATAGAGAGAATTTTGCAGGAGTTAACCGATAGGGTTTCCGAACATTACCATGAACTTGTTAATAATCAGAAACTACTGGTGGAGCTTGATTATATAAATGCCAAGGGTAAATTATCAAAGCTGATGGAAGGCGAGTGCCCCAGAATTAATGAAGAGGGCTGTACTAATATAGTAAAGGGGAGACATCCTCTAATCGATGCTAAAAAAGTAGTGCCGATAGATGTTAATATAGGGAGAAACTTTAAAACACTAATTGTTACAGGCCCCAATACGGGAGGAAAGACTGTTACATTAAAAACCATTGGGTTATTTACCTTGATGACCCAATCGGGGCTTCATATACCTGCTGCAGAGACCAGCGAGATAGGAATATTTCAAGAGGTATTTGCGGATATCGGTGATGAGCAGAGTATTGAACAAAGCTTAAGTACCTTTTCGTCCCACATGAAAAATATAGTGGAAATAGTGAACAAGGCCGATGGGAAAAGCTTGGTGTTGTTTGACGAATTGGGAGCAGGTACTGATCCTGTGGAAGGAGCAGCACTGGGGATATCCATACTAGAAGAATTAAGAAAAAGGAAGGTCAATATAGTTGCCACAACCCATTATACAGAATTAAAAAAGTATGCTTTGTCGGAGAATGATGTTGAGAATGCTTCCATGGAATTCGACTTAGCGACATTAAGTCCCACATATAGGTTGAGGATAGGATTACCGGGCAAATCAAATGCCTTTGAGATATCAAGAAAGCTTGGACTAAATGAGACTATTATAGATAGAGCCAATAACCTAATTAATGGTGCTGATTTACAATTTGAAGATGTCATTTCGTCAATTGAAAAGGATAAAAAAATTGCCGAGGCGGAAAAAGACGAGGCCATAACACTAAAGCTAAGCTTAAAGAAAAAGGAAGAAGGGGCTGAAAAGGCATTGGCTGAAGCTGAAAGAAAAAGGCAGAAGATTATAGATGATGCCAAGGAAGAAGCAAGGCAATATATAAAGGATGCTAAAGGGGTTTCGGATGAGATAAAAGCTGAGCTTAGGAAGCTTAAAGAGAATGACAATTTTGCATTTAGAAATAAGGTTATGGATGATGCAAATAAAAAGATAAAAGAATCAGAGCAAAAATATTCCACTACTATCAAAAGAGATGAAACCAATAATCCTGCAAAAAAAGAAGAAATAATACCGGGGACCAGGGTTAAGGTAATGAGCATAGGGCAAAACGGTGAAGTTATATCTTTACCGGATTCTAAAAATGAAGTTAAAGTTGAATTAGGTATGATGAAAATGTCAGTTCCCATAGGGGATTTAAGCATAATAGGTTCGCCTAAAAGTCAAAAAAAAGCAAGACAAACAGTGTCAACTTATGGTAATATGTATAATATGAAGGCCATGAACATATCCCCCAGTATTTCGGTAAGGGGAGAGAATCTAGATGATGCATTAATGGATGTGGAAAAATATCTAGATGATGCGTTTATTTCCGGCCTAAATGAAGTTACAATAATACACGGTAGAGGAGAAGGAATACTAAAGGATGGTATAAGAGCTGCTCTAAAAAGGAATAGGCACGTAAAGTCTTTAAGACCGGGAGCATATAATGAAGGTGGAGAAGGCGTTACGATAGTTAAATTTAAGGAGAAATAGTTTGTATATTATCAGTAAATGCTTGCTTGGATACAACTGTAAATATAGCGGTGGAAATAATAAAAATGATAATGTTTTGGAGTTTAGCAAGAATAATGAATATATAGCATTATGCCCTGAAGAAATAGGTGGATTAAAATCTCCAAGACCTCCTGCTGAGATTGTGGGAGATAGGGTTATTAATAATGAAGGTAAAGATGTGACATATGAATTTCATAAAGGCGCCGAGTTATCCCTTAAAGAGGCTGTTGAATCGGGTAAAAAAATTGAAGGAGCCATATTAAAGGCTAATAGTCCTTCTTGTGGGGTGGGTACTGTTTATGATGGTACTTTTAATCATGTAAAAGTAAAGGGTGATGGCATATTTGCCCAAAAATTAAGAAGTATGGGAATAGATCTTAAGACAGAAGAAGACTTTAAATAACAGGAGTAGAGATATGATAGATTTTAAAAAGGAAATTGCGAATATTATTTATTCGGAGGAACTAGGGTTAGAAGTTGAAGAAATTGTAAATATGGTGGAAGTACCTACGGATAAAAGCATGGGGGATTATGCATTTCCGTGTTTTAGGCTGGCTAAGGTGATGAGAAAAGCACCACCCCTTATAGCTAAAAGCATTGTGGAAAGAATCAGCGAAGATCAGCTTTTTTCCGAAGTTAAACAGGTTAATGCCTATGTTAACATGTTTCTCGATAAAAAAGTTTTTATAAAAGATACGGTTACAGAAGTTTTAAGGGAAAACAATCAATTCGGAAATACGGATATTGGAAAGGGTAAGCCGGTTATAGTGGAGTATTCTTCTCCTAATATTGCAAAACCTTTTCATATTGGACATATAAGGAGTACCGTAATAGGTAATTCTTTATATAAAATTTATGAAGCGGTGGGCTATGATGTTATAAGGATAAATCATTTGGGTGATTATGGTACTCAATTTGGTAAAATGATTGTAGCATACAGACACTGGGGTAATGAAGAGGATGTAAAAACATCACCCATTAAAACTCTGTTGGAATACTATACCAAATTCCATGTGGAGGTTGAAAGTCATCCCGAGTTAGATGATGAGGCAAGAGAAACATTTACAAGATTGGAAAAGGGTGAAGAAGAAGAGGTAAGGCTTTGGAAATGGTTTAGGGATGAAAGCCTTAAAGAGTTTAACCGAGTATATAAAATGCTGGGAATTGAATTCGATTCCCTAAATGGCGAAAGCTTTTACTCTGATAAAATGCCAAGGTTTTTAAAGGAATTAAAAGACAAGGGTCTTATGGTGGAATCCCAAGGTGCCCAAATTGTTGATTTGGAAGAATACGGCATGAATCCGGCTTTAATAACAAAGTCTGATGGATCCACCTTGTATGTAACTAGGGATATAGCTGCTGCTGTTTACAGAAAAGAAACATATAATTTTGAAAAGAATATTTATGTTGTGGCATCTCAGCAAAACCTTCACTTTAAGCAATGGATGAAGGTCCTGGAGCTTTTGGGATATGATTGGGTTAAGGATTGTGTACATGTTCCCTTCGGTCTTGTAAGCTTGGAAGAAGGCACCATGTCAACAAGGCATGGAAGAGTTGTTTTTCTGGAAGATGTATTAAACAGAGCGGTTGAAAAGACCAAGGAAATTATTAAAGAAAAGAATGTTAATACGGATGATATAGAGGAAACTGCTAAAATGGTTGGTATCGGAGCAGTTGTATTCCAAGAGCTTTCAAACGGCAGAATTAAGGATTATGTTTTTTCATGGGATAAAGTATTGAATTTTGACGGAGAAACGGGACCTTATGTTCAGTATACCCATGCCAGGGCGGCCAGCCTTATGAGGAAGGCCGGTGATGAGGTTGTATCAAAGGCCATGGAAAACAAAGTGGATTACGGATACCTTGTTGGAGACAGTGCATATAATTTATCAAGAGAAATTTATAAATTGCCGGATGCTGTGGTGGAAGCTGCTGAAAAATATGAGCCATCCATTGTAACAAGGCAGGTTGTAAACATCGCTCAGGCATTTAATAGATTTTATCATGACGAGCATATCCTAGTGGATGATATTGAAGAAAAAACAGCTAAAATGGCACTGGTAATAGCGGCCAAGACAGCTTTAAATAACGGATTGAATTTATTGGGAATAAGAGCACCGGAGAAAATGTAATGAGATATGAAGGAAATATATATAGACCTCCCAGTGAAGCATATAGCTTACTCATCCAAGTTACGGTGGGCTGCTCCCACAACAGATGTACATTTTGCAGTATGTATAAGGATAAGAGCTTTCATCTTCGCAAAATTGAGGAAGTCTTGGAAGATTTGGAAATGGCAAGGAAAACATATAGAAGAGTTGAAAAAATATTTCTATGTGACGGAGACGCCATGTGTCTTAAAAACAGCAAATTATTGACGGTTCTAAATAAAATAAATGAGCTTTTCCCTGAATGTAAAAGGGTTGGAATATATGGGTCTGCAAAGGATATATTAAGAAAAACCGACGAGGAGCTGGTTGAGCTTAAGGAAGCGGGAATAGGTATATTGTATCTCGGCGCGGAATCCGGCAGTGAGAAGGTTTTGAAGGATATTCAAAAAGGAGTTACGGGTAAGCAGCTGATAGAGGCTGTAAACCGTTGCGAAAATGCCGGAATCAAATGTTCTGTTACCTTTATTTCGGGAATGGCAGGGAAAAAAGGCTGGGAGGAACATGCCGTAGAAACAGGGAAGATGATTTCCCAAATGAATGCGTCATATGTTAGCTTACTGACATTAATGTTGGATCCTTCCGCCCCTATTTATGAGCAGATTAAAAACGGAGAGTTTGAACTTTTATCTCCGGAAGAGGTGGTGGCAGAAACATATCTGTTATTGGAAAACGCAAACCCCAAAAGAACGTGTGTGTTTAGAAGCAATCATGCTTCAAATTATATTTCCCTAAGGGGAGATTTGCCTAAGGATAAAGACAAAATGCTTATGCAGCTTAAAAAGGCTATGGATGATCGAGGAATGTTAAAGGACGAAAGATTTAGAATGTTATAGGTGAAATATGAAACTGTTATTAACCACATTAAATTCAAAATATGTACATTCAAACTTAGCAATCAGATATTTATATAATGTCGTAGCTAATTCCCCTTTTGATGTTACGCTTAAAGAATACACCATTAATAACGAGCGGGATTATGTTTTTAACGAAATAATCAGAGGAGATTATGACATAGTATGTTTTTCTTGCTATATTTGGAATATCGAGCAAATTAATACATTAATCGAAGACTTAAGAGATGCGGCGCCTAACATAGTAATAATAGTGGGTGGACCTGAGGTGAGTTATGATACCTTGGATTACATGAAAGATAACCCTTGTGTAGATTTTGTTTTGCGCGGTGAGGGAGAAATCACATTCTATAAACTGTTAAAATCCATATATATGGAGGATTATTCTTTTAAATACATTGACGGACTTGGTTATAGGATTGGCGGATCCATCCATGTAAATGAAGAGGGAGAGCCCGTTGACTTTAATGAAATACCATTCCCTTATGAAACCATTGATTTTGATAAAGACAAGGTTATATATTATGAATCCGTAAGGGGCTGTCCATATAACTGCACATATTGCCTAAGCTCTATCGATAAGAAAATCAGGCCATTGAATGTCAATAGGGTTAGAAGAGACATTGGATACTTCCTAATGAAAAATGTTAAACAGGTTAAGTTCATAGACCGTACATTTAATTACTATAGACAAAGAGCCCTGAAGATATGGGAATTCTTAATAAACAATGATAATGGTATTACTAATTTCCACTTTGAAATAAACGGAGATTTGTTGAATGACGAAGCAGTGGAAATGCTTTCCCATGCTAGACCGGGTATGTTTCAACTGGAAATAGGGATACAAAGCACCAATCCAAAAACACTTAGGGCTGTTAACAGAAGAGAGAATATTTATCCTTTAATGTATTATGTTAAAAAAATTATAGAGATGGGGAATATTCATGTCCATGTTGATTTGATTGCGGGATTACCGTATGAAGATTACAATTCCTTTGCTAATTCATTTAATACCGTATATGGTTTAAATGCCGACTGCTTACAGCTTGGTTTTCTTAAAATGCTTAAGGGCACAGAAATCAGAGAAGAAGCCGGAAAATATGGGTATAGGTTTAGAGAAAATGCACCTTATGAAGTTATTTCCAATGATTTTATGAGTTCGGTGGATATAGTTAAATTAAAAATGGTTGAAAAGGTATTTGAGCTCTATGGAAATAGGGGCGGATTTGAAAATTCCGTGGCTTTTCTAATGAGAAAGTTAGGCTGTACACCGTTTAATTTCTTTGAACGATTAGCGGATTTTTATTATGCCAAAGGATACCAGGACAGATCCCATAGCAAAGAAAATCTGTATAGGATTCTTTATGAGTTTGCTGACAAAATTTATGATGAAATAAATAAAAGGGATGAAATGATAATAGCATATGCCAGCAGCATTATGGAGCAAAGGGGATATGAAAGGGAGCCAAAAAAGAAGGAAACCGGTTTGGTGGCTTTTAAAAGCGTTATAAACACAGATATGCTTAATTCCTTGAATAAGGAAGCAGTTAAAAAATTTGATAGAAAAGGTTGGGATGTTAGATAATGGAGCTTAGGAAAAGGGAAGATAGAATAGGAATATATTTAGTGAGACTGTTAAAGGATAATGTAATATTCGATGAACTTTCCTATGACTTTTTAGATAAAGCAGGATTAACGGACATATTGAAGGATGTGCCCGTACCGATAATGAAAAAACATTTAAACAATATATCAACGGTAACTTTAGGTGAGGGTATGGCTTTCGTAATGGGAGCGGACCCTAATTTTAAGCATGTGGATAGCTACATGGAGTATATTAACAAAATGCTTGGGGATGATTTTATTAAGTATTTAATAAACGAAGGTATAGAAACTGCTTCCGCAAATGATTTTGATTATGCTTGCATACTTTTTAGAGCAGCGCTACTGCTTGCGCCCGATAACGGGGATGCCCTTTACTGTTATGGAAGAGCGTGTAAGGATTCATATGAATTGGGAGAAGAAGAGGATTACATTGCCAGGTACAAAGCCGAGGCCTTGGAGGCCTTTGAATTTGTAACATTGAAACAGCCGGCATTTGATATGGGATATTATTTTTTGGGATATTCTTATTTAAATCTGGGCTTATATATAAAGGCGAAGCTTACTTGGGATATGTTTATGGAGCTTACCAAAAAAGCTGAAGACAAAAAGGAATTAAGGGAAGAAATAAAAGAAAGACTAGATCTTCTTACAGAACCCATCAATATTGAAAAGGGATACAATATGGTTTTGGTGGGGGATTATGATGATGGTATTAATGTACTTCAAAAATATACCGATTCAAAATATAATATGTGGTGGCCCCTATGGTACTATTTAGGTACGGCCAAAGCAGAAACTGAAAGAACAATAGAAGCTATCGAGGATTTGAAAATGGCCTTAAAGTATTCTCCAAGCAATATAGAGGTTATGGAAGCCTTGATAAAAGAGTATGAAAAAACAGGAAATACTGATATGGTTGATAAATATACCAAGAAGATTGAATTAGTAAAAAACAACATAAAAATGGATGAAAAAATAAAGGAAAACATGGAATAAATAATTATATTTATTCCTTGAAAACAGCTTGACAACCCACCTGTGATTAGGTATAATAATATCCGTCGCAAGAATTGAGCGACGCTTATTCCGAGGTAGCTCAATGGCAGAGCAATCGGCTGTTAACCGATAGGTTGTGGGTTCGAGCCCCACCCTCGGAGCCATTTATTTGTGCCGGAATGGCGGAATTGGCAGACGCACAGGACTTAAAATCCTGCGATCTTTACCGATCGTGCCGGTTCGACCCCGGCTTCCGGCACCAAATAATTTAATATTGACGCGGGGTAGAGCAGTTGGTAGCTCGTCGGGCTCATAACCCGGAGGTCGAAGGTTCAAGTCCTTTCCCCGCAACCATGAATTTTAACCTAAGGTATTGCCTTAGGTTTTTTGTTATTTCTATTGCTTTTTATAATCCCCATGTGATATACTCGTAACGATTGTGACATCAAAGATGTTAACAGCGGCGATTATTTACATTGACAGGCTGTATCCTAAAGGAACGGCACTGGATTTGTATCACCACTAGGGGGGTGATGCGATGAACGTAGGATTTATTGGCGCAGGAAAAGTTGGCTTTTCGCTAGGTAAGCTATTTGTTGAAAACAATATTTGTGTAACAGGCTACAAAAGCAAAAGCATGGAATCTGCTGCCTCGGCAGCAAAATTTACCGGTACAAAATCATTTGCAACAATAGAGGCAATAGTTAAAAAGAGTGATATCATTTTCATTACCGTGCCTGATGGCGAGATACTGTCGGTTTGGAATCACATCAAAGATTTGCCTGTCAAGGAAAAAATAATATGTCACTGTAGTGGATGTTTAACATCCTCTATCTTTGATGGAATAGAGGAAGCAGGCGCTTTTGGTTATTCCATTCATCCGTTTTTCCCTATTAGGGATAAGTGGCATTCATATATGGAATTAAAAGAAGCTACCTTTACAATCGAGGGTGCTTTTTTTCATTTAAACACCATGTATAGCTTAATAGGCTCCGTGGTGCCCAATGTCAAGATTATTGGGAGTGAAAAAAAGACTAATTACCATGCAGCCGCAGTTTTTTCCAGCAACCTGGTAATAGCTTTATGGAGTATAACAAAAAATATGCTCATGGACTGCGGATTTGATGAGGGCTTGGCGGAGAAAACCATGGGGCCACTGTTTTTAAGCAATGCGGAGAACCTATGCAAATTTGGCGAAATAGACGCCCTTACAGGTCCGATTGAAAGGGCTGATATCGAAACTGTAGAAAAGCACTTTAAGAGTTTGGATGAAGAGTATTTAAAAACATACTTGCTTCTATCGTCGGAATTGATTAAGGTGGCGGAAAGAAAGAATCCCAATAAAGAATATGGAGTTCTTAAGGAATTGATACTTAAGAAGGGAGAAAAATGATGAAAAACACAGTAACTACATTTAAAGAAGCGAAAAAAAACGGCAAGAAGCTTACAATGATCACAGCGTATGATTATACTACTGCCTGTCTTGTGGATGAGGCAGGTATGAACGGAATTTTGGTGGGAGATTCCCTGGGGATGGTAATGCTTGGTTATGAGAATACTTTACCCGTTACAATGGATGATATGATTCATCACACAAGGGCAGTTGCAAGGGGAGCAAAGCAAGCTTTGGTAGTGGGAGATATGCCATTTATGTCTTTCCACGGTGATATTAATGAAACTGTAAAAAATGCCGGAAGATTCATTAAAGAAGCAAATGCCCACTGTGTTAAGTTGGAAGGAGGCGCTCAGTTTTGCAGAGAAATCGAAGCTATAACAAGAGCATCCATTCCAGTAATGGGTCACATAGGGCTTACTCCTCAATCATTTAATGCTTTTGGAGGCTTTAAGGTACAAGGTAAAAATGCCGTAGATGCTCAAAAAATAATGGATGACGCCAGGGCTATAGAAGAGGCAGGAGCTTTTGCTGTAGTATTGGAATGTGTTCCTTCAAAGCTGGCAGAAAAGATAACTAATGCAATAGGAATACCAACAATTGGTATAGGAGCGGGAAGCTTTTGTGATGGTCAAATTCTAGTAAACCAGGATATGTTAGGAATGTATAAAGACTTTACACCAAAGTTTGTAAAAAAATTTGATGATTTGGGTAATAGGTATATAAATGCTTACAGGAACTATATCGATGAAGTAAATGCAGGGACTTTTCCCATGGAGGAACACTCTTTTACAATCGATGATGATGTGGTTGAGGGGGTACTTTAAGGAGTTCAAATGATAACGATATATAAAAGTATAAATGAAGTTAAAAAGGATATAAAGGAATGGAAAAGGGAGGGGCTATCCATAGGGCTGGTTCCCACCATGGGATATTTGCACGAAGGTCATGAAAGTTTAATAAGAAGGGCCGTTACGGAAAATGATAGAGTAGTGGTTAGTGATTTTGTTAATCCCACACAGTTTGGGCCGAATGAAGATTTGGATAAGTATCCCAGGGATATTGATAGGGACGCAATGATTTGTGGGGCTTCTAAGGCGGATATTCTTTTTGTGCCCGAACCTGAGGAAATGTACAAAGGTCAAAGTAAGACCTTTGTGGAGGTTTTGGATCTTACCAAAGAGTTATGCGGAAAGTCAAGACCCACACATTTTAGAGGAGTATGTACGATAGTTGCAAAGCTTTTTAATATTGTAGAACCGGATAGGGCATATTTTGGGGAAAAGGATGCACAGCAATTGGCAATAATAAGAAAAATGGTGGAAGATCTGGATTTTGATATAGAGATTATAGGTTGTCCTATTGTTAGGGAAAAGGACGGATTGGCAAAAAGCTCAAGGAATAAGTACTTAAATAAAGAGGAAAGAGCGGCTGCCACAATATTGAATAAATCATTGGTGATGGCAAAGGAAGCCATGATATTCGGGGAATCTGATGCTAATAAGGTTATAGAAATGATTAGGGGAAATATTGAAACCGAAAAAACAGCTGATATTGATTATGTGGAGATAGTTGATGCAAAAACCATGGAAAGAATTGAAAAAATAGACAGAACGGTTTTATGTGCTGTTGCAGTGAGATTTGGGGGAACCAGGCTTATAGATAATTTCAGTTATATATATAAGGAGAACGAATAATGAATGTTACAATGTTAAAGGGTAAAATACATAGGGCTACAGTGACGCAAGCGGAGCTTGATTATGTGGGCAGTATAACAATTGACAGTGACCTATTGAAAGCCTCTGGGATAAGAGAGTATGAAAAGGTTCAGATTGTTGATATTAATAACGGAAACAGATTTGAAACTTATACCATCTCAGGAGAATCGGGTTCTAAAATGATTTGTTTGAATGGGGCTGCCGCAAGGTGCGTTCAAACCGGAGATAAAATAATTATAATGTGCTATTGCACCATGACGGATATGGAAGTGGATGAGCATAAACCAAAGGTAGTGTTTGTGGATGATGAAAACAATATAAAAGAATGTGCAACATATGAAAAGCATGGTCAACTGAAATAATTATAAATGGTCTCGATAGGAGGCCATTTTTATATAAGGACATAAAATTTAAGCGTAACACAACATATAGTGATGAAAACAAAAATATGCATAGCCTGAGAAAATTATAGTTGATATACTCCTAATTGTTGTATAAAAAAATGGAACATTAGGTGATAATATGATATAATATTAAATAATATTATATGTTAAGGAAGTGGGATTATGGTTGAATATATTAAAGAAAATTATATAATGGATGTCCCATTTGGAAATGTTGAGTTTGGTTTTTATCAGGAATGGGTTATGTTCTTTGGATTGATAATTCTGATGATAACCTCTTTGATATTTGCAATAGGAGGATATAAGTATTTTCAGGCAAGTATTTTTATGTTTTTTGCTTGTGGTTTCGGATATTTGGGATATTTAATCGGGGGAACATTTACTGATAGCCCGGTATTTATGATGGTATTTCTGATATCCTTCGTTTTCTTTGGGTTAATGATAATATTCTTATTGGGAAGCGGAATGTTTACCGCATCTAAAAAGGGCAACTTTAAGAATTCAATAATGAAAAAAATGTATCTGATTTCTTCATTATTGGGAGCTTTATCATTGGCATGCTTGGTGTATTTCTTTGTGTTAAGGGACTACTATATATCAGCCGGGTTGTTCTTGATAGTCTTTATTATTGGTTTCATGCACCAAAAGAAGAATAAGGATAAGCAGATAAGATTTAAGACCTATGATGATATATATTTTAAAGATACAAACAAAAATGCTGACTAAGGGGTAGTGCTTTGATAGATGTGACCAGAAGTGAAAAAAAGTATCTGATTCCTATGGTGGATATGATTAATCTCGATGGGAAATTAGGGATAATACTAAAAGAAGATGAAAATAACGGAATAGATGGTTATATGGTAAGATCTCTTTATTTTGATAATTTGGATGACAGGGATTTTGAAGATAAGGTTGATGGTTTGGATAATAGGCAGAAGATACGGATTAGGACCTACAACGTAGATTCGCCATATTGCAAATTGGAATTCAAGGAAAAATCAGGTAACAGCCAAAGGAAAAGATCATTAACAATTACCAAGGCGGATGCTAATAGGCTTATTGAAAGAGATTTTTCGGTATTAAAAAAAATGGATGAACCCTTGGCCAAATGGCTTTATGTGTTTATGACAGAAAACTGTTATTATCCCAAATGCATAGTGGAGTATAGACGCAAGGCATTTATACATGATGTTAATAACATAAGAATAACATTCGACACTAAGCTTAAAGCAACGGAATTATCCTATGATATCTTTGATGAAAATTTAAACCTTTATCCCGTTACTAAGATGGGAGAAAATACTTTAGAGATTAAATACGATAATTTTTTGTTTTCACATATTAAAGAGATTTTAGATGACTATAACTTATTTCAATTATCAAATAGCAAATATTGCAGAGCTAGAATGATATCTAAGAAAGGTAGATACTAATGAACGAAATATTAAATCAATTAATTACGGAATCAGCACAAGCACTAACGATTATGGATATAATACTTAACTTTGTTGCCGCCGCCGCCATAGGAATATTCATATATATATCATATAGGGTTTCTCATACGGGATCTGCTTACAGTGAAAGGTTTAATGTTTCTTTGGTAATGCTAACCTTAGTTACAACACTTGTTATGAGTGTAATCGGAAATAACATAGCCCTTAGTCTTGGTATGGTTGGTGCTTTATCCATAGTGAGATTCAGAACTGCGATTAAGGATCCCAGAGACACGGCTTACATATTTTGGAGTATAGCAGTTGGAATATGCTGCGGGGTTTCGGACTTTGTTATTGCGGGAATAGGCTCGGTGGTTATCTTTTTATTCTTGATACTGTTTGGCTTTGCTGTTGATAACGAAAGAATACTTATAGTTTTAAAGGTTGAGAAGGATAAGCTGGATGATGTAAATAATTATATAGATGGCTTATTTAATAATAAAGCAATAACGAGAGCTCAAAATACTTTGGGCAGCAATGAATATGCGGAAGTCATATATGAAATTTCCGATAAGCTTTTAAAGAAAGCAAAGAAAAGGGGACTTAATGAAAATCTCCTAACAAGCCTGGATAAAAAAGAAGGGGTTGCCCTTGTAAATATAATAAAGCAAACAGATGGTATAACCCAATAGGGAGGTAATTCCTTGAAGAATTTAAGTAAATATAGCTTGATGATGATTGCATTAATATTTCTTGCATTGGTATCGGTATTATACGGATTAAGCCATATAATTCACGAAGGAATGAATAGAGACGTTATCAGTGCTTATGAAAGTTTACCTGAAGACATAAGCATAGGTCCTGCCCTGGGGTACATTAACGAAGACTATACTTTAGATGATAATTTTTCTTCCAATTTACCGCTGATTATAATCGAAACAGATGGAGAATTACCGGATTACAAGATGCATAACTATGTTACCGGAGGTGTTTCCTACAATGATGTTGAGCCTTGGACCACGGGAAGTATGAGCATTATATATAATGACGGAGAACTAAACTATTTAAAGGATAATGCCAAATGGGAAAGCTCTGTTAAGATCAAAAGAAGGGGACAAACCACATACTTCTATGAGAAACCCCAGTATTCCATTAGACTTTTGGAAGCTGACAAAATAACTGATAGGGAAATGAACCTTTTTAACATGGGAGAGGATAATTCTTGGGCAATAATCGGGAGCGTTGTAGATAAAAGTCTGATAAGAAATTATGTTGCCTATAGCATTGCATCGGAGATAGATGGTAACACCTTGGATACAAAGTTTTGCGAGGTTGCCGTTAAAGAGGGTGATCAATACATATATCAAGGGCTATACTTGTTTGCGGAAACAGTTTCAAGAAGTGAAAACAGGATTAACATTAAAAACTATAATGGGGAAGACAAGTACTCCGGTTATATTTTAAGGAGAGATAGGTATACTCCTTTTGATAAAATTATTGATAACTATTTGAGAACTGAGCTGGATTATGACACATATATAGGAATTAAATATCCGACGGATGAAGAACTCAATGATGGTATTATCCAATATATTACAGATGATTTTAATATGATTGAGGAAACTTTATATTCGGATGATATGAATTTAAAGAAGGCATATAAAGAATATATAGATGTTGATTCCTTTGTGGACTATTTTCTGATAAATGAATATTTTGGCAACTATGATGCCGGATTACATTCCACATATATGTATAAAGACTATGGTGATCCCCTTATGATCGGACCGGTTTGGGATTTTGATCAGGCCATGAATAACTATTATGCTGAGGAGCAAAAAACCCAACATATGGCCATGCAAACGAGGGCCATATATGAAGAGCTGGTAAAGGATGATAGATTTTTAAATCTGTTGATGGAAAGGTATATTAGCCTTAGGAGAACTACTTTAAGTGACGACCATCTGACAGAGACAATAGATAATGCCGCCGCATATATCGATTCTGCAAGGCAAAGGGAGTGGTACAGGTGGTATGATTCATACTTTAATGAAGACTATAATGTTACCAGCTATAAGCTTAATGATATAGTAAAGGACGGAATACTAGTAAGCAGATATAATGATGATTACGATCAAGAAATATTGATAATCAAGACGTATTTACGTAAGCACGCAGCAGACATACCTGAAAACATAAAGTATCTGAAGGAGGATGCTGAATTTACCACAGACATTAAAGGATATAATGTTTTGGTCTTGTTTGGAGTTTTAATACTATTTGCTGTTCCTTCGATTATATTAAGTAAAAAAGGTTAGATATGGAATTTATTTTTACATTTGGAAATGATAAATATTTTTTAGAGATGTTAAATACACCTATTTTCATATGGAGTATCAGGCTAATTGTAATTATCATGTTTATAAGTGTTTTGGCAAGTTATAGGAAATATAATAGGAAAAAGTAGGTACATATGTTATTTTCAAGCATCGTATTCATATTTTATTTTTTACCAACAGTATTTATCATATATTATTTAGTATCCTTTTCAAGGATGCTGCAAAATATTGTATTATTATTGGGTAGCCTATTGTTTTATGCATGGGGTGAACCTACATATGTAGTGCTTATGATTTTTTCCATCCTGGTTAATTCATCAGGGGGTCTACTTATAGAAAAAATCAATAACAGAGCCACAGGGAAAAAGATACTTGTGTGCGTTATATTTATAGATTTAATGATACTGTTTCTTTTTAAATATTTAGGTTTTGTTGTGGATAATTTAAATATGGCATTAAATACACAAATAAATGTAATGGATTTGCCACTGCCCATAGGAATATCATTCTTTACATTCCAAGCCATATCCTATGTGGTGGATGTTTATAGGGGAGTAACTAAAGCAGAAAATCCGTTTTATGCCGGATTGTATATATCTTTTTTCCCACAGCTGATTGCAGGGCCGATAGTAAAGTACCATTCCATAGCCGAACAAATAAGAAGCAGAAAATCAACCGTGGATAAAATATCAGTGGGTATATCAAGATTTACTGTAGGCTTGGGAAAGAAAATACTATTAGCAAATACATTTGCCTTTATGGCTGATACAATATTTAATCAATCACAAATAGGGATAGAGAAGGTTGCGGTTCCCGCAATGCTTGCTTGGCTGGGTAGCCTCGCATACACCCTGCAGATATATTTTGATTTTTCTGCATATTCTGATATGGCCATAGGACTTGCTTTATGCTTTGGATTTAGACTTGAAGAAAACTTTAATTATCCCTACATAGCTACATCAATTAGTGATTTTTGGAGGAGATGGCACATATCATTAACATCGTTTTTTAGGGAATATGTTTACTTTCCCTTGGGCGGCAGCAGAGTAAAGAATCAAGACTATATGGTAAGAAACATCTTCATAGTATGGCTGTTAACCGGTATATGGCACGGTGCAAACTGGACATTTATATTTTGGGGCCTGTATTATTTCTTCATACAATTGGCCGAAAGGTTTTTTGAGTTTGAAGAAACTGTAAAGAACAAACTATTCAAGCACATTTATACACTTTTTATAGTTAATTTGGGTTGGATATTCTTCAGAAGTGACAGCCTTTATCAAGCGGGAAGATATATTATGAATATGTTTGCCCTAAATAACAACGGTATATACAGTGAATTAGCGGTATGCATGATCAAAGAGAATTGGGTTTTTCTGGTTTTAGGTATAATATTTTCCACACCTATTGCTATTAAAATGAATGATATATTATATAAGAATCGTGAAAAAAGCCTAAACACTGTTTACACATTGGCCTATCCTATATGCATGTTACTATTACTAATAATATCAATTAGTTATTTGGTTTCAGGGTCATATAATCCGTTTATATACTTTAATTTTTAGAGGTGCGTATGGGAAGGTATTTTTTAAAAAAAAGGATATTTGCTTTAATATTTTTCTTAACGGTTTTTACCTTTGCGGGGATTAATATCTACAATTCATATGAAAGCATTATTGACGAATGGAATGCAGATGCCGATTCGAGAATCGATGACAGAGTAAAGGCCGTGGAAGGGGTTATTGATGAAGGTATATATGCCAGGGATAATTTTGTTGAAACCTTTTCATATATCAATGTATTACTTGCAAAGGATGAGATAAGCGATTTCACATATATAAAGGATAAGGAAGGATATTTGTTCTATTCTGCATTTTTTAGAGAAAATTATGATGAAGAATTTCAGTATGCATTGAGGGTTAAGAGATTAAAGGCTGCAGTAAGCAAATATGGAACGAAGGTGATATTTGTTGTTCCGCCGGATAAATATATACCCGGAAAAATTGAATTTTCGGAAGGTTTACCGGTAAATGATGTTAATCCAAAAACAGATGAGCTTCTTCTTTGGCTGAATAGGCTGGGGATCGAAACCATTGATTATAGGGAGTATTTGCCCAATGAAGTTTTAACTTACGATGAAACCTTTTATAAAACGGATCATCACTGGAGAATAACGGCGGCATTTATGGCATCTAGGATTTTAATGGAAGAGCTAAATTATAGATTTGAAGGGGATTTTAATCTACAAGATCCCTGTTTGAAAATGAGCAGCTATAATGTTACCGAATATCCGGATAGTATGGTGGGCTCTATGGGTAAAAAGACAGGTATTAATTATTCGGGTCTTGATGATTTCATATTTATGGAGCCAAGGTTTTCAAATGAATATGAATATACTCATTTGGGAGAAGAGGATAATGAGAAATATCAAAGGGGAAGTGTATACGAAACATTGATAGATTATGAGCATTTGGAAGGGGAAATAGGTAATAAATACAATGTTTATATGGGTGGTTTAAATTACTATGACAGTGTTAAAAATATAGATAATACCGATGCCCCTAAAGCACTTTTTATAAGGGATTCATATGCATCCCCTATGATGACTTTTTTAGCTCCGCTATTTAGTCAAATCGACGGAGTATGGTGCTTGGAAGACAGGGATGATTTGAGCGTTGAGGATATAGTAGAAAGTAATACATATGATTATATAATTATAGAACTATATCCATATAATATTAATGATGAAGCTTTTAATTATTATAAATAAAAATGGGGTGATTTTATGAAAAGGAGAATAAAACCAAATAGTATATTCTACGGCTGGAATAAAAAAATATGGTTGGTGATTAATATATTTTTCACTATGATGTACTTGACATGGAGATTGTTTTTTACATTGCCTTTCGGGTATGGTGCAGTATCAGTATTCTTTGGTGCGGCGTTATTGGTAATAGAGTTCCTCGGAATGATAGAGGCTTTAGTACACTATTTTAATATGTATGCGGTTAACAGCTACAAATTACCTGAGGTTCCAATGGACAGATTTCCTCATGTGGATGTATTTGTAGCTACATATAACGAAAGTACCGAGCTTTTATATAAAACAATAAGAGCATGCAAAGAAATGGAATATCCCGATTTATCAAAGGTGCATATTTATCTGTGCGATGATAATAAGAGAAAAGAAATGAGAGAGCTGGCAGATAAATTAGGAGTAGGTTACTTTGACAGGGAAGATAATAAAGGAGCAAAAGCAGGTAATTTAAATAATGCATTAAGACAGACGGATTCCCCTTATGTGGTTACATTTGATGCTGATATGATACCTCAAAAAGAGTTTTTGATGAAAACTGTTCCGTATTTTGTTGACTGTGAGATAAAGAATGAAAAACTAGAAGAAGAGGATAAAGTAAAACTGGCTATACTTCAGACACCACAAAGCTTTTATAACACTGACTTGTTTCAATTCTTCTTTTACTCTGAAAAAAGAATACCAAATGAACAGGATTATTTCTACAAGGACATTCAAGTGTCCAGAACCAAAACAAATAGCGTAATATATGGGGGTACAAATGCGGTATTAAGCAGAGAAGCATTACTTGATGTGGGAGGATTTTATGAGGAAGTAGTAACGGAAGACTTTGCTACGGGTATACTTATACAAAAGAAACAATATGTCAGCTTGGGTATAGGAGAACCTCTTACTTCAGGATTATCACCGGATAGCTTAAAGGATCTTGTCAATCAAAGAATTAGATGGGCAAGGGGGGTTATAGGAGCAGGTAGGAAGTTGCATATATATACATCTAAAGACCTTTCCTTTGCTCAAAAAATGAATTATTGGGCTTCAATATGGTATTGGTATGCTCCTATTAAAAGGTTGATATATATCATGTGTCCAATACTTTATGCAACATTCGGCTTTATAATATTCAAATGTACACTTCTCCAGGTGCTTATGTTTTGGCTGCCTATGTATATAACCAGTAATATCAGTTTGAGACTGTTTAGTGAAAACGTGCGTACAACCAAGTGGACAGGTATATATGAAACCATAATGTTTCCGTTTATGCTGATGCCGGTACTCCTTGAATCCATAGGAATAACCATGAAAAAATTTAAGGTTACCGTAAAGGATAAACCAAAGCGTAGCAGGAAAACCGAGTTTATATATCAGTTTCCATTCATAGTTCTTATAATAATGTCAGTATTTGGTATTATCAATTGCATAAGAATAATATTTGACAGCAGTAATTTTGGACCGGTGGTTGTATTGTTTTGGCTTATCAACAACTTGTACTTTATGGTTATGGCAATGTTCTTTGTAAGCGGAAGGGTTTCCAAGAGAAAGAAAGAACGTATTATTGCTAAAGTTGATTGTGTTTTGTCAGATGATATTTGGAGTGCCAATGGTGAGAGCTTAGATATTTCAGAATCGGGTATCGCAATTAAATTTGATAAACCATATTATTTCAATGAAAATGATATATTGCACGCAAGATTAAGGTATAAGAATTATGTGGCAAACCCTGTGGTGGAACTTTTAAAAACCAGAGAAGCGGGGGATGGATGGGTATATTCCTTTAGAATATTAGATTACAACAATACCTATGATGACTTATTGGGAATCCTATATGACAGGGTAACCACTTTGCCTGCTAATCTTAAAAAAGATAGCGGTGTATTTGAGGACTTGAAGATCAATATTAATAAAAGGGTAGAGCCATTAGAAAATCAGAAGAGAAACAGTCCAAGGATTAAATTAAACAGAACATATGGATGTGTGGAGCCTAAATTCGAGAGGGTTAAGGTTCATGACTTTAACTATTACTACTTAACTGTTCCGGAAGTTCCGGCTGCACCTAAGAAGTTTAAGCTGGAAATTATGGAAGGCATGATACTGGAGTGCCAATACTCAAAAAAAGCCCATACAGGATATAATTTATATAAAATCAGCAATGCTGATTCGATATATTCTGACAGAGATAGAAGAAGAGAATTACTGAAAAAACTTTTAGATGATGCCAATAATCCTGATATTGTGGAAACTGTTAAGACTGAAGAAGTGAAGGAAGAAGAAGTATTTGATGAAAGAGAACTATTTAAATAAAAGTAAAGCCCTTGCCTAAGCAAGGGCTTTACTTATTTTTTGTTTTTTTCCAATTGCTCTTTAACTATTTCCCCCAGCTCTTTATACTTTCCTGTAATATAGCCATAGTTTTCCTTTTTATGGGGCACCATGCAATTGCTACAATTCTTTATGCCGTCTTCTGTAAAGGTATAATTACCTCCGCATTTATCCCCTAAAGCGTAAAGTGGACAAAAACAGAACAAGCAGTTGAAATTTTCTATGTCATCTGTTTTATGACATGGGAAGTATTCACATTCTTTATTCTGGAAAAATGAAAAATGCTTTCCTCTCCAATCGAAATCATCGGCCATTTGATTACCTCCTTATTCATTAACAAATCTAGTATACTATAATTGTTAGTATAGGTAAACCCTATTTACTTTTACGCTTAATGGGTTTGCTTAAGAGAAAAAGTCCGATGAAGCATAAGGAAAGACCGATGATTCTGTTAATCCCAAATTCTTCGCTAAATAATATTACTCCCAAAACAGCAAGTATTGTGGAAGCTAATATTCCGTTTACCAAAGCTCCCAGGGAGATATTCCAACCTACTCTGTAAAGCATAATAAAGCCCAGTTCCAATCCGAGTAATGATAGGGCCAGTATGGGAACAGCATAATTTATGGAGTGCAATATTTCTATTAGATTCATATTATCAAAGGATATAATAAAAAATGCCAATGATGCCAAAAGGGCGATAATATAAACTATCAATATATTAAAAAAAGGATTCACATGCTTTGGCATGGATTTCGAGCATAAATGATATATGGCAGTACATACAACTACTATGATTATTGGTAAATAGTACATGAATCCTCCTTATATGCTTAAGATAATAAGACCTACTAGGCATAGTAAAATGCCTGAAAGCTTTTGTTTATCAATAGATTCTTTGTAAAAAACTCTTCCGATTATTACAAGTATCACAGCTACAGAAATATTTGTGAAGGTGCCGGCTATGGATAAATCCCATCCCGTTCTGTAAACCATAATATTACCCATTTCGGAACCTGTGATGGCAATACCCATAATCACGGCAGCCGTTGGAAACCGAAAACTTTTTTTATCAAAATTTGTGTTGGGAAAGAAAGAAGCTTTTTCTGTAAATATGAATAAGAAAAAACTAAAAATCACGGCTAGTGCATAGGCGATTACCAGTATTGCGCCGCTATTTAGAGAATCAGGTACCTGCTTTGCCGATATTTGATAAAGCACCGTGGAACCTATGGTCATTATTAATGGAATTAGGAATATAATCTTTTTCATAGTTAACCTCACTGGTAGCATTATACTATACTTCTAAATGAAAAACGATGTTTAATTTTTAAAAAAAACCGTAAATAATTGTGGAAATTTCAAACAAGATGATTAAGAAAGATTAATTTTAAATTAAACAAATATTTATGTTGCTGATTTATTATAACAATGACGGAATACACCCCTTATATGAGTGCTCCGTTAAATAATGAATAATAAATAATAATAGAAAAAGCCGGCATATCGGTTTTTTCTGTTTTTAAAGAAAAATTAAAAAAACACTTGACTGTATTGTTACAATATACTTTATTATGTAGCAAGGATTATAAGAGAGGTGTTAGGTGATGGAAGAAATCATTATGGTAACTAAAAGTGATCCTGATATTTCAAAAATAGTTAAACTGTCCCTAGAGAGCGAGGGCTATAAAACTGTTATGGTGGAAGATGGAATAGAAGGGCTTGAATTAGTAAAAGAAAAGAAGATAGATATGGGAATATTTGGTGTGGATATTCCTAACATTAATGGATTTGAACTTACAAAAGAAATCAGGAAGGTAAGCAATATCCCTTTGATGCTTTTATCAAAACGTGATGAAGCCACCCATAAAATATTTGGTTTAAATTTGGGAGCGGATGATTATATAACGGTACCCTTTAATCCCTTGGAGTTAGTGGCTAGAGTTAATGCATTATTTAGAAGAACCAGAAGCTATAACAAGGGAGAAAATTGCATTAAAATAGATGATCTAATGTTGAATATAAATGACTATAAACTATTAAAAGGTTGTGAAGAAATCATGCTAACCGCAACTGAATTTAAAATATTGAAGCTGCTTATGGAAAATCCCAATAGGATATATTCAAAAATGCAAATATGTGAATATTTAAACGGTGAGTATTTTGAGACGGATACGAATCGAATAGCTGTACATATTTTTAATATTAGAGAAAAAATAGGATTGAACAGTAGCGGGAATCAGTACATAAAAAATGTAAAAGGACTTGGCTATAAAGTAATTGATGAAAAAATAATCTACAGTGCGTAATAGTATAATAACACCGGGCCCATAGCTAAATAGCTATGGGTCAATTTTTGTCAGTCGATTAAGAAATGTTAATTTAAAATTAATAGTATATTTAATAAATAAGACTAAAATGTATTTGAGTATTAATTTACTTACTTATTATTTTATATCATTTATATTATTAAGGAGGACTTATTATGGGTAAGAAAATACCTATGAGTTGGGCTGTAATTACTTTGTTAGTTACAATCATCAACTTAATGTACG
>CAYNTJ010000008.1:0-112943 GCA_964400515.1 uncultured Oscillospiraceae bacterium
TTAAGCTCAATCATCAATTTTTTTTATTGGTTACCCCAACTATTGACACAGAACCAATATTATTTATCAAATTCTTCTTTGATTTCATTAAGTAAATCCGGCTTAGTCATCAAGTCTATTGCCGTCAGTACAAAACCTTTTATTATGTTAAATCCGTTTTCTATTGCATAATTCGATTTTGCATATTCTGCAAATTCCGGAGTATGAACTACACAAGGTTTTCCTCCGGTTATATCAAATCCCCCCTGTATAGCAGGGCATCTATAACTCACATCGCCTATATCCGATGACCCCGGAAAGATTATATCACCAAGCCTAAGGACTGGCAATCCTATTTCCTCCAGCTTCTTGGCATTAAGCTCAGACAATTTGCTATTATGCTTTACATTTTTAAAATGCTCCTCTGCTTTTTTAATTTCGACTTTAGTTCCGGTCCCCAACGCCGCTCCTTTTGCACAGTCAAAAACCTTTTCACAAAGTTCAACCAAATACGATTCCTCATTAGCCCTCATGGAAAAGCTTGCCTTTGTGTAATCAGGAATAATGTTTGGAGCAGTCCCTCCGTCTAAAATTATTCCATGGATTCTGGCATCAGGTTTAGTCTGCTGCCTTAGTGAATTAACCATATTAAAGAAGTTGATCATGGCATCCAATGCATTTAATCCCTCTTCAGGGCTTGCTGCAGCATGGGCTCCCCTTCCAAAAAATTCAAAGCTATAGCTTTTAATCGCCATTAGTTTAACTGAGTCCGTATTCATGTATGCAGGATGTGCCATCATAGCCACATCCATATCGTCAAAGGCTCCCCTGTTACTCATTTCCACCTTTGCGCCTTTTGATTCTTCTGCAGGAGTTCCGAATACATATATTTCTCCCCCATACTCATCTGCAAATTCTCTCATGGCAATGCCTGCTCCCACAGACACCATGGCTATCAAATTATGCCCACAGGCGTGACCTATTTTGGGAAGTGCATCATATTCTGCCAGCATTGCTATTTTAGGACCTTTTTTCTTTCCTATATAGCAAGCCTTATATGCTGTTTCTATTCCCAAATACCCAACTTCCACATCAAATCCGTATTTAACAAGCAATTCCGTTTGCATCTTACATGCCTTATACTCTTTGTTTCCCAATTCAGGATTACTATGTATTTCTAACGCAAGACTGGTAAGCTCCTCTTTTAGAGGATCAATTATTCTATCTATACGGTCCTTCATTTTATACCTCCTCTTCTGCGGAGGCTTCTTTTTCTTCAGGTAATGTTACCGTGATCTTTCCTTTTTTATACAATCTTTTGGTTGTAAAATATATAATAGGTATGCATATAATCATTATGAAGCCCTGGACAACACTGTAGTACTCAGGAATGATAAAGCAAATGATCAAACATATAACAAATGGTATTATCGCAGCCTTTAGTCTTCCATTAATTGTAACTCCCCCGCCGACATCTTTACTTAACATAGATAATACTATGCAACCAAATAACGCCGGTAAAACATAATTGATTGAAGTTGCCACCACTTCCGAACCTAAAAACGGCTTTAGGGGAGTTAGCAGTAATACTCCCAATGTAATTATTATCATTGTGACCAATGATGATACGGCAACGGCAATTCCTATTAAAGAATCGGCTTCTTCTGTACCCTGCTCCGCGTCTGCTATTTTCAAAGCATTTAGTGCGGCAGGTAATTTTAAATTAAGCACATTGCCCGTAATGCATGTTAAATAGTAGGAAGATCCCATAATGGGAGTTTCTGCTATTGTTTCTGCTATTGATATCGGTATAAATATAGCCATCAGCCCTCCGGCTGCTAAAAGCAAATCGCTTATCCTTGGCATAATATCATATCTTAGGCAAACCACCAAGGGTATACCCACAAATATAAGCACGGATGCAGCTGTTAAAATTTTTCCTATCCTATGCATTTTTTCATAGTATTCATTAGTATTCTTCATGATTCACCTCCTAAAACAGCCCAACCCATAGCACCGACGATGCCATGGCACCGAGCAGACTAAATGCCAATGTGAAACTTTCCAGCCATTTTATACTAAATGTTTTTGATAACATAGTAATTAATATGGCAATAACGCCGCTTGTAATAAATGTCATTAGCGTAGGTAAATCACTTATAAGCATTGGCACCACCAGTACCGTGATTAATGTGGTCATAAATACGGTTTGGGAAAGAGCACCCCATTTGGCATCACCTTTTCCTATACTTAATGTTCCCATGTGTATTTTTTTAACAAAGAAAATATTAAAAACTATTCCCACAGTCATCCCTAAGCACATTGCCCACATCATTAACCCAAAAGCATATCCATCAGCAGTGGTAACATCTGTTCCTAAAGCATCCAGTGCCATGTTTGATGCCATGAGCTCGTATGCCACCGAACCTATTACTGACAACCTAAACCAAGAATACGGTATTCCTATTACGGCAGCCAAGGATACAAGACCAACTACTATTGCGACAGATGGTATAATCGCAAAGGATATTGAGGATTTTATAATATTCTTAATTATCCCCCTATCTACACCTAATTTTACAGCATGCCTATAGCATAATATCAAATAATATACGGCAAAAGATGCAATTAATATTATTCCTATGATTACGCAAGCATAAAGCAAACTGCTTTCTGATACTTCTCTAAAACTCATAAACGTCCCTCCTTAATTATTCTATATAAATACTATAAACGTTGGAGCAGGTCTAAAGTCAAGTAAAAAGTCACATAAAAATGTGACTAGGCTAATATTTATTCAATTGGTATCCAAACATCATAATAATCACTCCCTTGATTTTCAGCTCTTCTGACAGTTATAACCCTCACAATGCTCTCTCCAACGGGATGAATATTGTTTTTAATACAATACTCCCCAATCATATCAATACAACTGTAATCCTTGTTTGCGGAACTCTTAACAACCACATTTATGCATTTTTTGGTGGGAATAATTTCTATCCCTTCGCATCTTATGTTACTTTTATTATATCTGCCATCATGATCTATCAATATCCTTCTATGCTTATATATCTTTAGTCTTTCGCTTTCATCCAGAAGCAATTGGCTATAACCCAGTTTAAGAGGCCTGATATTATCATAAAGAAAAGCAAAATAGGGCATCCTGGTTCCCATAATTTCCGTAAATCTTTTTATGGCACAATCATCGGTATTATCAAGATCCATTGCAATTATCTGGGGGGATTCTCTAACTTCAAATATGTTTAGGTTGCTTTCAATTTTTTCCAAATCTCTTCTGTATTCTCTCACCGAATCTAAAAGTCCGTTTAGCTCTTTAATTCTTTCAACTATCAAACTTTCCTGTATTTCCATTTCCGTTTTTTCTTTGTTTATATCACTATGATTAATGAGCTTGTCAATATTTTTAAGGGACATGTCCATTTTCCTTAAGTGTATTATATAATCGAGACATATAATATCCGAGCAACTATAATATCTATAGCCATTATCATTGTCCTTCTTGGGCGTCAATATTCCGCTATTATCATAAAGCCTTAATGTATCAGTACTAACTCCTAATATTTTAGATACTTCTCCGATTTTAAATTGATTTTTCATGTCCACCTCATCAAATACCTTTATTATTAATCTGATTTTATCACATCGGTAATAGTATTCAAATAAAAAATGCCCAATACAGGCATTAATTTATATTTATTAAATATCTCTTATAAAAAATTCAAATTGGAGCTACTGGGGGGAATCGAACCCCCAACCCCTTCATTACGAGTGAAGTGCTCTACCATTGAGCCACAGTAGCCTATAATAAGTTATTAATTCTATTTTTTATTGCTATTGTAATTTCCATAAAGTATAATAGCTGACCCAAACTATTTGAAGTAAGTTCTTTAAGTCTAATTTCAACTATGGGATATCCCTTTTCACCACTTTCATCCAAATACCTAGCCCTAAAATCCTCTGCCATTAGCTTCATTGACCCTTCCGGATTACATCCCGGAAAAACGGGAGTTATAATATCTCTGTTTGTCTCTTCCAAGCTGAAGTCCAAAATAGCCGAATCTTTATTATCATCAAAGGAAAATCCGATTTCCAATCTTCTTTCAATATACTCAATAAAAGGTTTAAATTCCACCTCAGAATAATTAGTTTTAATAGTATATCGCGCCATAATATTAGCTAAATTACTGCCATCATTATCCCATATTAAGGATGTAGCCATTTTTTCATAGCCATCCACAATCTCTTCTATATTGTAACCCATAGTTGCAACCGGCAGTAAAAAAGCCGGTGTGATTAACCATTCTGGGGCAGTGACATTTTCTTCATAATGTAACCTAACATACTTGTTTTCAGCTGCTTCCTTCATAAAGTAACTGCTCCCGTTTGGAGCTATCATATATATTTTTTCTTGCGCTTTTTCCAAACTGTACTTTTTGAAAAGGGCCTTTCTTACCAATGTGAATGCACAAATCATTTCAGTAGATTCGTTACCATCAGAAATTGCAATAACCGAAAAATCATTTTTATTCATTGCCTTTATAGCCTTACTGTATTCCAAGGTAGACAGGGAATCTCCCAGAAAATATATTTCTCTATTGGAATCAGACGCGATGAGCATAAATTCCAATAATTTTTTTAGCTCTCCATCCACAACTATTATCAATGCTTCCTTTTCACTGTCTATCTTATCAGAAGCAAGCTTAACAGCTCTTATTAAATCGCTCTTGCTTTTAAGCGCCGGTTGAATCCATTTCGACTCCGATGAATTAAAAAAGAATATTTCATCCAAGGCCTTCTCCGCCTGTAAATTCATTTCATTATTTATAGCATCAGCCATATTTCTATATTTAATATTAAAATTCTTCATGTCCTACCTCATTTTTTCTTATTAAATATACCACTGTTAATATCTTTTAAAACCTTATCCAGAGAATTTTTATCCAGCTCTACCCTTTTTTGAATACTTTCGGTCCTCCCTCTAACAGCTATGACTATAAGGGATTTTATCATGCTGAAAAAAACTTTTTTTGTTTCTTCATCTAATTCATCCAAACTTCCAATAATTAAAGCAATATCTTTAACTCCTATGGAATTGGCATCTTTAATACTGTCAATGCCATTATCTGTAAATATTTTGAACAAAGTATCCACAAAAATTTCTCTTTCCTCAAGCGTAGCAGACATCAACCATTGATGCATTGTATTATCTATATATACGCCTCCTGAACTTCTTTCCTTCAAATATTCAAAATCATTGTCCTTAACTATCCACGTAAAAGCAGAATGCTGATGTATTATACTAATGGCAGAGCTTTTTACAATTCTGTATTCCTCTTGATTTTCCAATAGCATTCCCACAGCCGAAGTTTGAGGTACCATCTTGCATATTCTGTCTTTAATATTAACAAATCCCTCTTCCAGGAAAAACTCATCTCTAAACCCGGGTCCGTCATGTGAAAAAATCTTAATGATTTTTTGCTGTATTTTATTTCCGCAAAGGCTTGCTCCGTATACCGCCAGATTTCCACCCTTAGAATGCCCTCCGACATAAAAATTTTTACCTTCATTATTGTCACAAAATATTTTTAAATATCTAACCGCATTGGCTTGGGACGGAGTTTCCGGCATAAAAGCCATATTAAAATCTTCCTTCCAGCCCATCATTGTTCCATCGGTTCCTCTAAAGCATACATAGTCAGTATTTTCATCTAATTCATAAGTAACCGCAGCAAATTGCATTTCTCTTTTTTCGCTGTACTCTGACACCAGATTCTTAATCTTAATATTTCTGAACCTGGGATTTGCAGCCATTAGTATGAGGGTTTCTTTATTTTCTTCATCAGAAATATCATCGTAAAACATTTTATCAAAATATTCGGCTCTATACAAATCTTTTATCATACATTTTTTATCGATAAAGTCATTTATTTGATTCTCCATTTTTCCATAGAAAAATTGACACAATATCAAGCTATCCACATTGTTAAACGGCATTTCTTCAAAGGATTCCAAATTATTCTTTAAATAATCTAAAATACTGTTCTTCTTCATTATCATTCCTCACGCGAAATAGTTTTACAAGTTTCTAAAATTACATCCTCAGCATCAACAATATCGTTATTATTGCATAAAATCGAAAGCTTATCTCCTCCGTACAAGACCGTCTGTCCGTAAGGTATTAGTTCTTTACCGTCTCTTTCGACGGAAACTATTAAGCTCCCTTTAGGTAAATTCAGCATCTGTACTTTTTCCCCGTCCATAAAGGATCCATAATATATTTCCGTTTCAAAAATAACCTTTCTCTTTTTGACAGGGTTATCAAATTCATCTGTAGCCGAATCCTTTAATAGCTTATGCAATAGTTGATCATAAATGGGTATGCCCCCAAGTAAATCTGCCACCGTATATGCTACAAGTGCTACTGTAGATAAAGCCAGGAGACTACGGAAATCTCCGGTCATTTCGGTAATCAAAATTACTCCGGTTATTGGAGCCCTTACAATAGCTGCAAAATACCCGGTCATTCCAAGAATAACAAATGAAACGATTAGTGAAGAATCCAAATCAAAAAATTCGGACATTATTGTTCCAAAAGTGGCTCCCGTTAATGCTCCTAAAACTAAGAGCGGTAAGAAAATTCCCCCAGGTACCCCAGAACTAAAGCTCAATGTGGAAAAAAGAAATTTACCGAGCAGAAGTACCAACAGGAATATTATAGTCATTTCGCCTTTAGCTACTTCTCCAACAAGACCATGTCCTCCTCCTAAGATTATAGGGTAAGTAAAGGACAATAACGCCACACAAACAAATGCTATGCCTATTCTTCCCCATCTAAACGGGATCTTTTCTAAAAGATTTTGCATATAATTTATGGTATTGTTATACAACACTCCGAAGCAACCTAAAACAACACCTAGTACTATTATCATCCAGTAATCTGCCAAGGGCAAAAAATTCACTATTTCAAAATCAAATACCGGTTTTAACCCAATAAGATTTCTCACAATAAAGTCTGAACTTACCGTGGCTGCCATAGTTGTAAGTAAAACTTCCGTCGAAAAATTTTTATGAAGCTCCTCTAAGCTGAAAATTACTCCTGCCAGTGGTGCTCCAAAAGCTGCTGCAAGTCCGGCTCCCGCGCCACAAGACATAAGCATTCTTTCTTCAGTTAAAAGCTTTCCTGTCGTTCTGGCGAAGCCTTTTCCTACCATGGCTCCTAGCTGTATGCTGGGTCCTTCTCTACCTAATGCCAGACCTCCTCCGATTGATAACACACCGCCAAAGAATTTGGCTATTATTATTTTATACCATTTTGTTTCTATTTGTCCCTTTAGTTCTCCTTCAACTTGAGGTATTCCGGATCCGGTGGAAAATGGCTCTTTTTTTACGATATATGTCAAAATTATCGTAATAAAAGCTAAGGATAAGAAAAAGAGTACCATACTTGTCCCGCCTTGAGAAGAATATTCTATAAATCTATCCCTAATCTCATCACTCTTTTCGATGGCTTCTCTAAACAAAGCAATCAGAAATCCTGTGCATATGCCAACAACCAGCCCTTCCGCCAATAGTACATACTTAAAGGTATCCTTCCTTTCAAGGTTTCTTTTTGCACTGCTTACCTTCTCTTGTCTCCTCTTCTTTCTTAACCTCTTGATATTTCTTCTTTTAATCTTTTCCTCAATTTTATTAGCCAATTATTCCTCCGTTATTTATCTGGAATATAGGTTATTTGTTAAATATTCAGGATTACTGGTCACATCTATCCCTAGTGACTTTATAGTCTGTTCATCCCTATCACTTAAAATTGCTGTACAATGAGCCCTACATCCTCTTAGGTCATCAAGCTTATTAATGGCAAGCTCAGCCATAGGATTTGTAGTTGTAGACATGGCTAATGCCATAATAACTTCTTCACAATTCAGACTTGTTTTCTGACTTTTAAATGTGTCTATTTTAAGTGTCTGCATTCTCTGTAAAATCTGAGGCGAAACAAGGGGAATATCGTCACCAATGCCTGCTAATTCCTTAATTGAATTAAGTATCACAGCTGCTCCCGCAACCATCCTTCTTGAACTTCTTCCTGTAATAATTTTACCATTTGGCAATTCCAATGCAGTCACAACTACATTTTCAAATCGCTTATCACATTCCCTTTTTCTTTCGGCATATTCTTCGGCAGGTCTTACTACAACCCTATCATATTTATCGGCCCCTACTTCTTCCATTAACAACTTTGCCCTCTCAAGAGAGCTTTCATCTATAATTCCCTTTTTATAATCGCATTCTGCAATAAGATATCTTCTTATTATCTCTTGCACTGCTGCATTTTTGCACACTTCATCATCAATAATTCCAAAGCCGGCTCTGTTTACACCCATATCTGTAGGAGATTTATACTCTGATTCTTCCCCTGTAATTTTTTCTAGTATACGTTTTACAACAGGGAAAGCCTCCAAATCACGATTATAGTTTACCGCTTGTTCCCCATAAGCTTCAAGATGATATGAATCTATCATATTTACATCTTTTAAATCAGCAGTAGCAGCTTCATATGCTATATTTACAGGATGCTTAAGGGGTAAATTCCATATGGGAAAAGTCTCGAACTTGGCATATCTTGCCTTATTGCCCAGTTTATGTTCATGGTATACCTGGGATAAACTGGTGGCAAGTTTGCCAGAACCTCCCCCCGGTCCCGTGATTACCACTAAGGGTTTTGTTACCTCTATATATGGATTTGCTCCGTAACCGTTGTCGCTTACTATTGTATCAACATCTGTGGGATAACCCTTTGTATAATAATGCTTGTATGTTTTTATACCGCCTCTTTTTAATTTGTTTAGAAACATGTTTACTGCAGGAGCATCTTCATATCTGGTTACAACCACAGAATTAATCTCCAAATCATAGCTCCTAAACGTATCTATCAATCTTAAGACCTCCAGGTCATAGGTTATTCCAAAATCCTGCCTGGTTTTACTGGTGGTAATATCTCCAGAATATATACATATTATTATCTCTGCTTTATCCTTCATCCTATGCAAAAGCTTAATTTTGGCATTTTCATCGAAGCCGGGTAATACTCTCATTGCATGTTTATCATGGACCAATTTCCCCCCAAATTCCAAATAAAGTCTATCACTGTTTCCCTCTTCGATTCTTTCCAAAATAAATTTAGTTTGTTCCTCAATGTACTTCTCTGCATCAAATCCCTTTTTCATTATTGTTCCTTTTCTCCTTTTGCTACGAATGCTTCTATATATAGATTATTTCTCCTTGACATTAAACCTTCAAGCTTAATGTTATAGTCTAAAAGTAAGTTGCCTATTCCTTCATCATCCACATTGATTTCCACCTTGTTTGTCAGCAGTTCTAAATTTATTCCACCCATGGGAGTATGATATCTGGTAACATGTTTTTTTCCTTCGATGAATTCCATATCCAAAGCGCCAATTACATCCTTTGCATATCTTTTCATTGAAATAACATCTTTTTTAATAATTAAAACAGTAGTACAGTCCTTAAGTTCCGTTGATACAGATTCATCGTAGATATAGTATTTTATATCACCATCAATGTAGAATTTGGCATCTGTCATTATTTCCATGTTTTCTTCCAGTTCTTCGGTTCTTACAAAACCTTCCCCTTTAGGCTGCAGGTCCTGGGAATACTGCTTGTGACTAATTTTTAATTCCACATCCATTACTGTATCATATTTCCATTGCCCGTTAAATATTTCATCTCTAATTTCATCTTCATTAATCATACTTAACCTCTTTTCTAATGGCTTCTAATTCCTCTTTGGAAAAGTGATAATCTTTTTTACAAAATTGACAAATTATTTCCGCACCCTCGTCTTCCTCTATCATTTCATCCAGATCTTCGTGACTTAAAGTCATTAATCCTCTAAAGTATCTTTCTTTTGAACAGTCACATAGCCATTCAATATTTCTTTCTTCCAGTACGGTGGGTTTATATTCATTCGGCATATCAGAAAAAATTCTGTCCATCAGTGATTTTAAATATACTTCCGGCACTTTTCTTTTCAATCTCTCCTCTGCTATAATTTTAGAAATAGGTTCCATGCTATTTAGCATTTTTTCCAGTTCTAAAACAGTTTCCTCCTTATAGTCCGGAAGCATTTGTATAATCATACCTCCAGCGGACGATACTGTTAAGTCCCTATCCACCATTACTCCCAAATTAACAGATGAATTCTGTTGCTCAGATATGTAGAAATAGGTAGTGATATCCTCAGCTATTTCACCGGAAACCAAGGCTATTCTACCAAGATAAGGTTCCTTTAAGCCTATATCCTTAATGACTGTAAGCTCGCCGATTCCCAAAGCTTCTCCCACATTAAGTTTGCCGTTTTCCTTTAGTGGCAAATCCAAATTTGCATTTGAAACATATCCCTTAACATGACCTTGTCCATTACCCGTGGCTAATACTTCCTTGGCCGGACCGTCTCCTTTAAACTGCACTGTAACCTTATCCCCATCATTTTTAAGCATTATGCCCATTAATCCGGTGGCAGTAAGAACTCTACCCAATAATGCGGTACTTAAAGGAGTTGTTTGGTGAATAATTCTTGCTTGTTCCACCATTTCAGTAGTATCTGCCAAATATATTCTATATGACTTGCTATTGTCCATTCCTATTATAACATTATTCATATCTATCCCCCATTATATTAACGTCTTATTCTAACATAAAGACCGATAAATTTAAACAGAAAATCTGTAATTAAAACAAAACCCTGACAATGTCAGGGTGCTATAACCTGGTAGCATTTATTAGGATTTCATCTCCAAGCTGGTTTATATTCATCAATCTATTTTTACCAATGCTATTATTTATATATTCTATAGCCTTCTTTAGGTCAGGTTTTCTTTCATCCATATTATGGCTGTCAGAACCTATGACATAAATATCACTTGTTGTAAGGAACTTATGATATTTTGGCCTAATTATCTTTCTTTTAAATGCACCGCTGTTGATTTGTATTATTAGGTTAAGCTTGAGCAAATCATTTATATTATTTGTACCTTTTTGAAAAGCAATGTATCTTTCCAAATGGGCAATAATTGGTACAATATTTTTATTGTTGTATAAGTTATCTACTTCCTCCAATGTATCATGGCTCCATTTACCAAAGGGCATTTCCAAAAGCATGTACTTGGTGCCTTCAATGCACAATCTGTCAATATCTTTATATTTAGACATGTTCGGAAAAAAAGCAACCTCAGCTCCCAAGTAAATATTAGGGTAATTATGTCTTGTCTCTATATGCTTTAAAAGCTCATTTACAGAAATCTCTCTCCTTATTAAAAAAGCCCCCACATCCTCTACATCATAGTAATAGTGGGGCGTAAGTACTACCCCATCGGCACCTTGCAATTTTAAGCTTTTCAGCATTTCCAGTGATGTTATTATATCTTGACTGCCATCATCCATATTGGGTAATATGTGCGTATGAAAATCCTTCATGGCTACTCTGCCTTGTATTTTTCCACATATTGAGAATAGCTCTTGGCACCGTATCTGCTATATTTTCCTTTTTTCCCATATCCTACGGAGGATGGAGCTTTACCATTTAATACTATTCCCAAAACTTTACAGTTCTTGTTATTCATTCTTTGGATACTTTCTGCTAAATCTTCTTTTCTTGTTTGACCTGCTTTAGCAACCAAAACAATTCCACTTGAATACTTTGAAGCCACAGCTGCGTCCGTTACCAAGTTAATAGGTGGTAGGTCAATTAATATATAATTATAGTATTCCTTCAAATATTCAATCAAATCCTTCATGGTTTCCGATCCCAACATCTCACTTGGATTAGGAGGCTTTGATCCCGAAGGCATAATATCAACATTTTCATAATCAGTACTTATGATTATTTCAGAAAGCTTAACCTTGTTAACCAAAAGATTGCTAAGACCCTTGCTTCCATCAACATCAACTAATTTCGACTGCTTAGGCGCCCTCAAATCACCGTCTATAACCAATACATTTTCACCGGCTTTACCTAGAGATATGGCTAAATTAAGGCAAATCAGAGTTTTACCTTCTGAAACCTTAGGGCTGGTTATACCAATGACTTTACACTTTGAATCAGTGGAAGAAAACATGATATTAGTTCTTAATGTATTAAATTCTTCCACAGTAAAAAAGTCACTGTTATCATTTATTATTTTCTTTCTTTGATTTCTCAAAGATTGATTTTCATTCATTACCTTTTTACTACTCATTTAAAATCACCTTATTAATATTCAGATATTACTCCCAAAATTGGTAAATCCGTTATTTCTTCAATATCTTCTTCTGTATTTATTTTTGTATCCAATAGGTCTATAACTATAACTAAAAGACATATAAGCATAAATCCTAATAACAGTCCTATGGCTGTATTCATTTTAACATTTGGATATACGGGATTATTATTTACCTTAGCTCTATCCAAAATCCTTACGGAGCTACCTTCAACGATCTCTGCAATCTTTGTGGGAGATATCATGGCTATTTCATCAGCTATCTCTGCAACCTCCAAAGGATTTTCTCCCTGAATAGTAACATAAAATACCTCTGTGTTATTCACGGAGCTCGCAGACATCATATCCCTTATCTGACTCGGTGTATAATCAACCCCCGCCTCTCTTATTACTTCCTTTAACATGGAATCCGATTGAATTATGGCAACATAAGTACCAACAAGCTGCTGCGCCGCTGATATATCACTTGTTGTAAGGGTTTCTGAATTAGATGCAGTCTTGTTATTTACATAGAGTTTAACTGTAGAAGAATACTCCGGAGTTATTATATAATTGCTAATCATGAATGCTATTAACCCGGATAATACGGTTACCATTATTATTGTTTTAATATTAGATAAAAGTAAACCAAACAGTTGTCTTAGATCTATTTCTTGTTCTTGGTTATAATTTAACAAATTCATCCCTCCATTATCTTACTTAAGTAATTCTACACTATTATGCATTATTTATCAAGAGTCTATGACCTACCGTTTGTTACGAAAAAATGACTATTTATGCTATTTACCATGTTTTTTACACAAAAGTTACATATAATAGTATTAGAATACTTTAGGAGGTGAATTTTATGAATGATTACTACGATTATGAAAAAATTATTGATATAAAAGAAAAGTCCCCTTATGTCACAAAAAAGTATTTTATATTTCTACTGATCATTTGTTTGGTTGTTGGTATTGGTATTGGCTATCTGATTAAAGATAGCATGGATGGCAATTCAAAAGATACAGGTTTAACCAATGCAAATTACACTTTGGATGCGGGAACAAAAAGCAATCTTAGCATACAGGAAATCATTGCTAAAAACGAAAACTCCGTCGTAGAAATAAAAACGGAAAAAGTCTCTACGTCTGCTTGGCTAGGTTCATATGTAACAGAAGGTGCCGGCAGCGGTGTAATAATTGATAAAAACGGTTACATAGCAACAAACAATCATGTGGTGGACGGCAGCAACAAAATAACGGTAACCACCCACGATGGTAAGACTTATGATGCCGTATTAATAGGCGCTGACGAGCAAAACGATTTGGCCGTAATAAAAATAGACGCAAAGGATTTAATTCCTGTTACATACGGCGATAACAGCACATCAGCAGTAGGCGATCTTGCCGTTGCCATAGGAAATCCCCTGGGTGAACTTGGGGGTACCGCAACCACCGGAATTATAAGCTCATTGGACAGAGAAATTAATTTGGATAATCTCACATTGAATCTCTTGCAAACAGATGCTGCAATTAATCCGGGGAATTCCGGAGGCGGACTATTCGACCAAAGGGGAGATTTAATAGGTATTGTAGTTGCCAAGAGCGGAGGAAGCGATGTGGAGGGCTTAGCCTTCGCAATACCCGTTAATATAGCCTCTCCCATATTAGCTGATATAATGGATAACGGAACCATCGATAATAAACCAATAGCAGGAATAACCATTATGGATTTAAATTCCGAAACGGAGCAAGGGGTATATATATATGAGGTAAAAGGAGTAAATGCTTTAGAGGCAGGGTTAAAAAAGGGAGATAAGATTATCAGCTTAAATGGTGTTGAGATTACAAGAAGCAGTCAATTGGTAAATGAAATACAAAAAAACAGTATAGGAGATCAGGTGACTTTTGCAGTATTAAGGGATGGAAATAAATTAAGTATAAAGCTGAAGCTGGAAGCTTCTTCAGAGTATAATGATTAAGGGTTGTCAAATGACAACCCTTCTTTTCTTATCTTTGCGTAGTTATTCTGCCGTTCATGCTTAATAAAAATTCTTTTAATCTTTTTATATGTGCATCGGCTTCTTCCCTCGCCCTTTTTTCATCTCCGTTTACAATGGCATTCATTATCACATAATGTTCATCCGGCATTCCTTCATACCTTGAAAAATCATCATAATATAAGTATCTGAATCTAAGGGCTAACTCTTGTACATTACCAACCATTTGTATTAATGTTCTGTTTCCGCTACATGAAACAACAAGCTTATGAAACATTTCATCATATTTTACTATATCATCAGTACTTGCTGATTTTATGGCTTCCGCATATTTTTCAGTAATATCCTTTAGCTCATTTGCCTCTTCGTCATTAATTCTTCTCGCAGCTAAAGAAGCCGCCAACCCTTCCAAATCTTCTCTAACTTCCATGATATCCACCATATCTTTTATGGATATATCAGAAACATAAGCGCCTCTTCTTGGTTCGATGGTAACTAAGCCTTCTTTTTCTAATTTTCTGATAGCTTCTCTGATTGGTGTTCTGCTCACCCCCATGCTCTCGGCAAGTTCTATCTCCATGAGTCTAGTCCCCGGGCTTACATTACCTATCAAAATTTTATGTTTTAATTCCTCATACACCAGTTCCCTAAGGGGTCTGTGACTTTGCAATTCAAAATCCAGCATATAGCACCTCTTTCCATAATACTTCTTACACTTTTGTTCTTTGTATACATAACATTATATACTATCAATATCCCCTTGGCAACCTTTATTTTATCCCGGTTATTGTTAGATGCTTGTTTTCAACATGTTTTATTTTTTCAAAATCTTCCTTTGCTTCGTCGGGATTTAAATAATATGCTACTATAGTAGGGCCACTTCCGCTCATCAGTACTTTCACCGCATTAAGATTGTTATCTGCCCATTTCTTTATTTCCCCCGCCTCTTTGTATTCGGTTAAAGTAAATTCTTCCATTATATTCTTCGTATTAACAAAAAATTTCTCATAATCTTTGTTTTTTAAATAATCAAGCATTTCCTGCAGATCGTATTTTATTTGGGTTTCCATTCGATCAAGTCCTTCATAAACCTCTTTTGTAGAAACAAATATATTGGGGTTCATCAGTATTATATATGAAGGTATACTTTCTATTTGATTTAATTTATCCCCTATACCTTTGGCAATTGCCGTTAAATACGATCCTTCCAATCCCCTAATACCTTTAATCAAATCCATATTTTTATATGCATTCATGGAAACGGAAAAAGGGAAATCAGCTCCCAGGTCTTCCCCTATTTTCTGAAGCTCTTTCAATGTATATTTGTAACCCATAAGCTTATTGATACCCAGTAATACAGCTGCCCCATCCGCTGTCCCTCCTGCCAAGCCTGCTGCCACAGGGAGGTTCTTTTTTATATAAATGTCAAAGCTGTTATACTCGCCTTCATACCCCATTAGTATTCTTTCTGCAGCCACAACTGCAAGATTACCGGAATCCGTCGGTAATGAAAGATCATTTGTTCTAAGCCTTATTTCGGTTTTTTCTATTTTCTTTTTTTCTGCAACTATTTCCACCTCATCAAATAAGTCAATTCCTTGCATAATACTTTCAATTTCATGAAAACCGTTTTCCGTTTTACCTGTTATATTTAAAAACAGATTAATTTTACCATAGGCATTTAATTTAATTCTCATAACTATCTCCAAATTCAAAATGGATGCCAGAGAACCTGACATCCATTAGTAATCATTATTTGCGCTTCCCGCCTTTGCTCTTCTTGTAATTTTTGGCCTTTTCTTCAGCTTCTTTTTTCTTGGCTCTTTCTTCAGCCTTTTTAAGCATGCCGGACTTTGTTTTTCCTCCTACTTTTGTAATAGGGCTGGCTTGCTTTACTTTATACATATTAATCGGAAGTTCATCTTCAAGCTCGTCATCATCTTCATCATAATCGTCTTCATCATTGCTCTTAGAAGCCTTTTTTGCAGCTTTAGCCTCCGCTTTTTCTTTTTTCTTTTTATCCTCGGCCACTATAGCTTCAACAGACTTACCTGTGCGCTTCGCCTCTTTATATGGATTCACTGTGTCTTTCTTAACTTCTTTATCTTTATCTCCGTCCTTTTTCATGGCCTTTTGAGAAAATATAAATATCGCTACAAACATAACACCCATCATTCCCATGTTTATCATGGTATTTCTGGATTGATTCAATGTTGTAAAAGAAACCTCTTTATCTTGGTTTAAGGTATTACCCTCATCATCCATAAAATCCCCGCTTATTTTCAGGGTGTATGTGGAGTTTTCTTTAACCTCCAAGTCCGCCGAAGTATTATCCGCCAACACCATCACTATTCCTTTTTCGTTAGGATTAGCTAAAACTCTTGTGGGTATAACGTTTCCTTCATCATCAACTATTGAAAAGCAGTCCTTGTTAGCTTCAATTGTTTCTTCTCCGGAAACACTATTATTGAAATATAGCTTAACTCCTAAATTTTCAATGGATGTGTTATTCTGTCCATCTGAAGGATAGGTGCTATCCAGCTCCAATTCTCCTGCGAATGCAAATATTCCTGACATTGCTACTATTAAAATAGTAAGACTAACTATTAGTCCTATTCTTTTCATCTGTTTTCCTCCGATAATCTATTATTTCTTAAGCTAGAAAAAAAGTCTTTGAGTATTTTTTTACATTCCTCTTCTAAAATACCTTTTTCCACATTAACCCTATGATTAAGGTTTCCGTCGGAAACTATATTATATATAGAACCACATGCCCCTGTCTTGTTATCGCAAGTCCCTATAAACAAATTGCTTATACGGGCAAGCACTATTGCACCGGCGCACATGGCACAAGGCTCTAAAGTGACGAACATTGCGCAGTCTTTCAAGAGCCATGCCTCATCTTTAATCCTTTTAGATGCATCTTTAATACATAACATTTCCGCATGCGCAGTAGGATCCCTGTGAGTTCTGGTTAAATTGTATCCTCTTCCGATGATTTTACCATTTTTAACTATTACTGCACCCACGGGAATTTCCCCTAATTCTTCTGCTTTCTTTGCAAGCATAAAAGCTTCATTCATAAAGCGTTCTTTATCATAATTATTAAACGTTTCCATACATTTCGTAATTTTATCACAATTATTATAAAATTTCAACTGCTTAACAAAGATTATACTTCCTTGCAATTAATATATTAATAAGTTAAAATTGGGTTGGAGGTATACTATGATTTTAGATATAATTATTGTTGCTATAATCCTTATTTCCGCTTATGTCGGTAAAAAAACAGGATTTGCCCTTACGGTTATTAATTTTACAAAATGGATTGGTATTATAGTTTTGGGCATAATATTTACACGGCCAATAAAAACCTTTTTAACGGACAACACCACCATGGATGAATGGCTATATAAAAAATTACAGGAAACCCTTTTGGAAACCTCGGATTTTAAATATCCGGAATTTTTTCCGGAAAATCTAACAAACATAAATGAAAACATTGCCGGCTATATGGCAAATTCGGTAGTGGGGGTTTTCATGACATTAATGTCCTTCCTAATAGTTTTGCTTTTTATTGGATTAATCGCAATAATTCTAAGTGCCATTTTCTCTAAAAAACATAATAAGGATAATATCATAGGCGCTACCGATGGTTTCGTAGGCTTAGCCTTTGGTCTTTTGAGAGGAATATTAATAGTATGTATAATATTGGCAGTTATGATACCCGCAACAGGTTTTATTATGCCTGACAAACTGGAAGCTGTAAATAAGGCATTAAGTGATTCATATATAGCTATCATATTATATGATAATAACCCGTTATTGCTTTTTTTAAATAACTATTTATAGGGGGTAATTTATGGAAAGTTATGGTAACAATATAACAGAAAGATTGCTAATCAGGCCTGCGATGTTTGAGGACTGTAAATATTTTTACGAATGGGAAATGAATGATGAGGTTTCTAAATATTTCAGTATTCCGGAAAACCAAGATTATAACACCGTAGTAAAAGAATTTGTCTTAAATGAGCAAAATCCGGAGACAGAGCAGTATACAATAATTAGAAACGATACCAATATTCCCATAGGAAGAATACATCTTGGTAGCATATCAAGAAAACTAGATTCTTTAGAGATCTATCGTATTTATATAGGTGATCCAACCTTAAGAAATCAGGGATACGGAAGGGAAGCCCTTAAATGGTGCTTGGATAGGGCCTTTAAATATGACACATTCCATAGGGTTTATTTGGACTATTACTCGGGAAACGACAACGCAGCTCACCTTTATGAATCCATGGGCTTTAATCATATCGGACTGGCTAGAGGCGCTTGTAAGAAGAATGGTAAGTATTACGATGTGAATCTTATGGATATTATTAGAGAAGATTATTTGAAATAACTTTACTGATAATGAAATTATTTTTATTTATGCCGCTTTTACCTTGAATTAGGGCTTAAATCTCACTATTTGGTATAATTAACTATACCTAACACTATTTATAGTATTTTCCAAGGCATTGTTTGATAAAATAATGCCTTTTTACTTTTTATTGTCAATCAATTGTATATTTATTAATTTATTAGGCTCTATCCCTTTAATTTCAAGCTTTTTCCAATCATTGTTATTTAACTATATATAACCGGTAAAACAATTAAAACCATTGAAAATAACGGGCTTGAATGTTGCTCTTATGTGCATTATTTTTCATTTTATTGATTACCATTTGCCCTTAATGTATAATTATTTCGTGATCAAAATAAGGAGTTAGACTATGGCTTACATACTGATATTACTAGCATTTACAATGTTTATCATCTATGATTACAATCAAATAATGAATAATTATAAATTTTTGCGTCCATTATTCTTTTTAGGCGCATTAATTATGGTTGGCGTAACCCTTTTTGTCTTCATTAACGCTGATACAGGTTTTAGCTTTGGTTACGCTTTTACTATTATCTTTTATGCTTTAGCCTTTGTATCATTAATTATGCTGGTATATACATTATTCTTTGCAATACCCTTTGAAGACGCATATATAAAAGGGTCAAAGCAAAAATTATGCACCAAAGGTATATATTCTTTGTGCAGACATCCGGGGGTTTTATTCCTTTCAAACTTTTATTTGTTATTAAGTTTAGGCAAGGGAAGCTATCAGCTTATATATCTTTGGATATTGGTTACATTATGTAACCTGGTATATGTTACTATACAGGACAAATATACCTTCCCCGTACTATTTGAGGATTATTCGAAATATAAGGAAAAAACGCCATTTGTTTTCCCTAAAATAAAAAACCGTGAGGAGACACAAAAATGAACTATGGAGATAAACTAAAAAACCAAAAGGGTGATGTTCTTTGGGACGAATATTGTGGTTTTTTGAATTTATCCATTGATGAGTTCATGGTAATCCAGGATCGCCTTCTTCGTGAACAGCTTAACAAATGGCTGAACTGCAACCTGGGAAAATCAATTGCCAAAGGTCACACTCCTAAAACTATGGACGAATTCAGAAAGCAAATTCCTCTTACCGGATACGAGGACTATGCAGATTTTTTATTGAATAAAAGAGAAAATGATTTACCTGAGAAACCGCTGCTTTGGATTGAGACCACATGGGAGGGGGGTAAAAACCCAATTAAAACCGCCCCATATACCCAAGGAATGATAGATGTATTTAGGCATAATCTTCTATCGGTAACCACCTTATCTTCATCCAACATGAATAAGCGTACAAGCTTAAAAAATGGCGACAATGTTCTTTTTGGCTTGGCTCCTCTTCCATATTTTACCGGGCTTTATCCTTTGGTTTTTGAAGAAGAGTTAAACCTAAACTTTTTACCGCCTGTTTCAGAAGCCAATAAAATGTCCTTTGGCGAGAGAAACAAAAAGGGCTTCGCCATGGGAATAGAAAAAGGAATAGATGCGTTTTTTGGTTTGAGTAGTGTAATTCACTATATGACCAAAGTATTTGAAAATCCCGAAAAGTCTTCGGGATCTAAGGGGTATAAGGTTTCACCAAAAATGGCTCTGCGCTATTTAAACGCAAAATTTAGATGCGACAGGGAGCAACGAAACATGTTACCTAAGGATATATTTAAACTAAAAGCTCTTCTTTGTGCGGGAACGGATACCTACTGCTACAAAGAGTATTTGGAAAATGCCTGGGGAATAAAGCCTCATGAAGTTTTTGCAGGCACAGAGCTTTCCATGATATCAACGGAAACCCTTAACCACAACGGTATGGTTCTCTTTCCTGATGCCTGCCTTTATGAGTTTATACCGGAAATAGAATATGAAAAAAACAGACATAACCCGAATTATACTCCTAAGACATGTTTATTAAACGAAATAGAAAATGGTCAAAATTATGAACTTGTTATCACTTCGTTAAAGGGTGGCGCCTTCGTAAGATATAGAATGGGAGATTTCTTCAGATGTTTAAACAAAACAGGGGATACTTCCACAAGTCTACCTCTTTTGTGTTTTGTGGATAGGGCTCCAACGGTTATAGACATAGCAGGATTTACAAGAATTACAGAAAAATCCATATCAGATGTTATTACCCTTTCAAAGCTTCCGATATCAGATTGGTTTGCAAAGAAGGAATATACCAAGGACAGAAAACCATATCTTCATTTGTATGTTGAGATAAATGCTAAGGATTTGGATAATTCCGCTTTGAGTTGCCAATTGCTGCAGGATCACTTGAAAGCATACTTCAAGTTCTTTGATACGGACTACAATGACTTGGAAAAAATGTTGGGAATAAAACCCCTTTTGATTACGACTTTAAAAACCGGATCTTTATCTGAATATAAGAAGAAAACCGGTTTTGAAATAGATAAGATGAATCCAAAAACTCATGATGTAAATGCATTATTGAGTTGGATTAAATCAAATGAATCCGATGGGAGGATTTATATATGATGCATAGTGTGCCATATATTCAAATACCTGCCATTGCTATGCTGTGCTACTTAGTACTGGTTTTAGCGATGTTATCATCAAAGAAGAGCAAAATAATCAATGCTTTTACTTTGTATTTGCTTGTGTTCATATTATGGACAGGTGGTTCTGTTTTGATGAGAATGCAATTTTACCCGGGTTATGAATTTTGGTATCAGGTTTCAATATTAAGTGTATTTTCCCTTGCCTTCTTCCTATATCATTTCCTTTACTGCTATTTGGATTACAATAACCATATCATGCACAGAATATGGGGGGTTTTAACTTTAGCACTTCTGGCTTTCACATATATGGAGATATTCTTACCTTTACCATCTATACAATACACCGAAGATGGTAAGGCTATATTTATTTACTCGGCTGATTGGATGTTGGTTTTCCCTACAGTTTTGACCCTTTTAATCATACTAAGTATAGTAAAGATGGTGTATCACAGTTATAAGAAGGATGATGTTGCGGTACTTTCTTTAAGGCCATTCCTTTTAGGTAGCACCATACTTGTTTTAGGTAATGTCGTTTCGGTATTGCCGGGCAACATTTTCCCATGGGATACTTTATCCGGTATAATAAACGCCATATTCGCATTCTATGTATTAACCAGCAGAAGAATTTTCAAGCTCACCCTATTGGTGTCTAGATCCGTGCTGATATTTATAAGTATTATCATTGCCACTATAATTAATATTCCGATGATTGGCATAATCAGTAATATAATAGACAATCGTTTTCCTGATTTCGGCGAGAACAAAATAGTAATACAATGCATAATTTTTTCAATATGTATATTGGTTATCTATAAGCTTATAGAGCTTGCAACTAATTTGCTTTTTATGAAAAAAGAGCAGATCAACAATGATTCGTTAAAAACCTTCAGCTCTAAGGTGGCTGATAGTTTAGACAGTAAAACTATATTGGAGCTAACCCAGTCGGTGCTTTTAGAGGGCTTACCAATCAACAAGGTCTACTTTTTAATCTATGATAAAAGCGGCGATAGGTATGCCACAATATATTCTTCTAATCCGCTGGCTGACAACGCTTTGGAATTTAATACTGATGCTCCCCTTATAAAGAATATTGAGCAAAAGAATTCAAGTCTGTTTATTAGTGATATAAGAAAAACAGCTCAATATAAAGCCATGTGGGAATCCGAAAAGGAATTGATAAGAAGATATAATATATGTGCTTTGATGCCTCTTAAAGACGATAATGATAATTTATTCGGCATAATTGCTTTAGGCGACATTGATGCAAGAGGTTCATTTGATTATAATTCTGTAAATTTCATGGAATCAATTAGGGCAATATCCGCAATAGGCCTAAGAAATGCAACAAAATATGAAAAGGCCCAGCTTGAAGCAATAACCGATCCTTTAACGGGCTTGTACAACAGAAACTACTTTTTGGACACTTTAAAAAATACAATTACTAATAAGTCCGTAGAGTCTTTGGCTTTGCTGCTTATTAATATTGATGACTTCAGATTATATAATGAGCTATATGGTTCCACAGAAGGCGATGCATCTTTAGTAAAAATCTCCACTATAATCAGCAACACTGTGGGTACTGATGGTTATGTGGGAAGATTCAGCGGTAAAGAATTTGCAGTTTATCTACCAAACAAGACCCATTTACAGGCTTTGGATTTGGCCAAAAACCTCCAGCAGCAGATATCAGAAATCAATAAGAATAATTCGACATTGGATTTAAAGAGTTTGACCTTTAGCGGAGGAATATGCGTTTACCCTTACAGTGCGGCAACCTTCAACGAACTTATAACCAATACAAATATGGCTGTCTATCAGGCAAAGCATAGCGGTAAGAACAGAATAGTAACATATCAAAAAGAAGATTCTTTAAATACTTATGAGGGCTCTCATAACAGCAAGCAACTAAAAAGAACAAAGGCTTACGAAGAATATGCTTCCACCATATATGCATTAACTGCAGCAATCGACGCAAAGGACCATTATACATTTAACCACAGTCAAAATGTGGCCATATATGCATCTGTTTTGGCAAAGCATGCGGGTCTGAACGAAGCCCACTCCGAGTTGATATATGAAGCCGGGTTGCTTCACGATATAGGTAAAATTGCCATACCGGAGCAGATATTATCAAAGCCGGGGCAATTGACTGATGAAGAATATAGGGTTATGCAATCCCATGTTAAAAACTCAATAGAAATAATCAGGCATCTTCCTAACTTGGATTATCTGATTCCGGCGGTAACAGGTCACCATGAAAGATGGGACGGCAAGGGTTACCCAAGGTCTTTGTCGGGAGATGAAATACCTATAAGTTCCCGATGTTTAGCTTTGGCCGACTCCTTTGATGCCATGTTATCAAAGCGTTCATATAAGGATTCCTTCACAGTGGAATATGCCTGCGATGAGATAATAAAAAAAGCCGGACTTCAGTTTGATCCTGAATTGGCCTTTTTATTCGTAGATTTAGTTAAAAAAGGTATAATATATGTAGATATGTCAAAATAACCCAATATTAAATTGGGTTATTTATTTGCCGCCTCAAATATACCTTCGCTAAAAGTAGGATGGGGATGTATTAGCTCCCTAATATCCTTAAGGGTTGCATTAAGCTTTATTGCTAAAGATAATTCTGATATCATTTCCGTTGCCCTTCCGCACATTATTTGTGCCCCCAAAATTCTTTCATCTTCTAGAGAATACAAAATCTTTATAAACCCTCTGTCTTCTCCGTTTATCACCGTTTTACCATTGGCTGACATTGGATATTTCGCAGTATGATATAAAACACCCAGCTCCTTAGCTTTTTTTTCATCAAGTCCCACGGTGGCTATTTCGGGATTTGTATAAACACAGCCGGGCACTATATCCATGTCTATTTTATCAACTTTATTTAGAATAAAATTTATGACATTGCGTCCCATTGATGATGCAACATGGGCTAATTGAACTCCTCCCATAGCATCTCCTATGGCATAGATATTAGGTATATTTGTACGCATATCTTTATCCACTTTTATATGTCCCTTCTCAGTTTCTACTTTTATTTCACTTCTTTTAATGAAATCTAAATTAGGAACCCTACCGATGCAAACTAGTATTCTTTCGGAAAACATGATGCTCTCTTCACCGTTATTCTCATAAACACAGTTAAGCCCATTATCCGTAGCTTCTATTCTTTTTACCATTGAAGATGTATAAATGTTCACTCCCCTTTTTTTCATTATCATTTTAAGGTTCTGCCCTATTTCTTTATCGAAATCCGGAAGCAAGCTTCCCTTTGCTTCCACAACATTTACCTCTACCCCAAGATTATTGAATATGGTGGCAAATTCCGAGCCTATCACACCACCTCCGATAATTGTAATGGATTTAAATTCCTTACTAAAATCCGACAATATTTCCTTGCTGGTGCATACACCTTCATTTTTTATACCTTCAATGTTTGGTATAATTGACCTTGATCCTGTAGCGATGATTAAAAAATCAAACTCGATTGTATTATCGTTAAAAGCCAACATGTTTTCGGAAACTAAAGTATAATCGCCCTTAACTAGAGCTATTCCTGCTTTTTTTAATCGTAATTCAAGCCCTTCTGAAAGCTTTTCCACAACATCTTTTTTAGCTTCCTCTATCAACTCCCAGTTACTTTCCTTTTTGCTTGAGTTCAATAAAATTGATTTAGTTGGTATACAGCCATAATGAAGGCATGTTCCGCCAATCTTTTCCTTTTCGATTATAGCAATTTTTAAGTCATTTTTTGCTGCGGTAAATGCAGCCTCATACCCTGCCGGTCCGCCACCTATTATGACTATGTCATATTTAGTATTCATATTAACCCCTATAAATTCTCTGCAACATAATCTATAACGTCTTTTACCATTTCTTCATTAGTAAAGTTATAGTTTCCTAAAATATCTTTTCTGGTATATTTTTTCCCTTCTAGCTTTTCCTTGATTTTGATAGGCAAATCTGCTTCCAGCGCATCGGAAAAAAACTGACAATTACTTATAAAGCCTTCATCTATACTAAGTCTTATCATGAATTCTCCCCAGTGAAATTTGCCATTAAGCTCTCTGTCAAAGGGTATTTTCCTACCATAGTTCCAATCATAGGTCTCATATTTCTTAATCAATCCGCCTATGCATTTTTCTTCCTTGGCCCGTATTTTAATTTCACCGGCATTTTCTCCATATTCCTTTTCAAAGGCTAAAATTAATTCACTCTTTAGTTTTTCAACGGACACGTTAGGATTTACTTCCTTTAAGTTTATAACCCTTGATCTTATAGAATCAATACTGTGGGACTTTAATTTATCCTTTGAAACATTTAAATATCTGCCAAGAGCTGTTTTGTCAACATCTACCATCAATGTACCATGATGATAACAAAAATCTTTGAAATAAAAATATGCATTCCCCGAAAACTTTCTGTCGTCAACTAACAAGTCATTTCGTCCGCTTTGAATTGCATTAATGCCAAGATTCTTAAGTGCCTGAATAATAATCTTTGCCTGCCTTTCTTTATCAAAATTATTCTTCCTGGCACAAAAAGTGAAATTCAAATTACTGGTATCGTGATAAACTGCGCCTCCACCGGACATGCGCCTTATTAGCTTCACTTTATCCTTCTCCATCAATGACATATTACATTCTTTCCATGCATTTTGATTTCTGCCTACAACCACAGTATTACCATTTTGCCATAAGTATAATATTATTTCATCATTCTTTGCCATGAATGTTAAGTATTCCTCTGTGGCCAAATTAAAGTACGGATTGTCCGTTTTGCTTATGTAATATTTAAGATTCAAATTCATGTCTGAGTATCGCCTTCCTAGCCGCCAAAACCTCATCCAGCCTTCCAACCGGTGTAGTAATAGGACTGTTAAAAATGATTTCCGGTGTTTTTTCAGCTATTGAAACCAATTCTTTAAATGTTTTTATTGCTTCATCTATCGTTTCCTTGCTTTCCGTTTCCGTAGGTTCAATCATTAAAGCTTCATGAACAATCAAAGGAAAATACATAGTAGGCGGATGCATTCCATGGTCTAGAAGGGCTTTGGAAAAATCAAGAGCACTCACTCCCGTTTTTTCCTTTAATTCTTCCAGGCTCAACACGAATTCATGCATGCTTGGAGTGTCATATGCGACAGGTAAAATATCTTTTAACTTAAATTTCATATAATTGGCATTTAATACAGCATTTTCACCTACATCTTTTATGCCATCGGCACCGATTATCATCATATATATTAATGCTTTTAATATAACTAGGAAATTGCCATAAAAACCCATAACTCTTCCTATGCTTCTATTATCACCACTCATTGGAAGGTAATCCTTTAGAAATGCTTTACAACCACATGGACCACTTCCGGGCCCCCCACCTCCGTGGGGAGTTGAAAAGGTTTTGTGTAAATTTAAGTGAGTAACATCAAATCCCATATCCCCAGGCCGAGCTATTCCCATAATAGCATTAAGGTTTGCCCCGTCATAATAGCATAAACCACCGGCTTCATGAACCATTTTAGTAATCTTAAGAATATTCTCATCAAATATTCCAAGAGTGTTTGGATTGGTAAGCATAAGCCCTGCTGTCTTTTCGCTTAAATGTTCTTTTAAATCAACAATATCCACCATCCCATTTTTATCCGACTTAATATTAACAATTTCAAAGCCTGCCATTACAGCACTTGCAGGATTGGTTCCGTGGGCAGAATCGGGAATAATTATTTCATTCCTTAATTTATCACCCTTGTCCAAATGATACGCTTTGATAACTAACATTCCTGCCAACTCCCCATGGGCACCTGCGGCAGGTTGAAGGCTCATTGCATCCATACCTGTTATTTCACAAAGGTATTCCTTTGCATTTTCCAAAACTCTTTTACAGCCTTTAACTGTTTTTTCGGGCTGCAGGGGATGTATATCGTTGAAGCAATCCAAAGAAGCTATCTTTTCGGAAATTTTAGGATTATATTTCATGGTACAAGAACCTAATGGATAGAAACCGCTATTAACCCCGTGTGCCCTTTGGGCAAGCTTAGTATAGTGCCTTTCAATGTCGATTTCCCCTAATTCCGGCAGCTTAGCTAAAGACTCTCTTTTTGGAGAAGCAGGCAAGCAAATTTCCACATCGCAAGCAGGAAGTATTGAGGTCTTTCTACCTTCAACACTTTTTTCAAATATCAAATTCATCCCTTACCTCCTTGATTATGGAGATAACATGATCCATATCATTTTTGGATATCATCTCTGTTACACACCATATAATTTTATCCTCCTCCAAAGGAAGACCTCCTAAAATGTTGCTTTCGTCTAATCTTTCCAATATTTCATCACGTTTTTCGCATATAGTCGTAAATTCATTAAAGAAAGGTTTATCATAGGCCAACAAAATCCCCTCTTTTGCCAGTTCCTTATGAAAATATGACGCCTTAGAGGAACACTGCACAGCCACGTCCTTAAAGCCTTCTTTACCCAAAGTTGCCAAGTATATCGCCACCCTAAGTGCACAATGGGCTTGATTTGAACAGATATTGCTTCCGGCCTTTTCTCTTCGAATATGCTGTTCTCTTGCTTGTAATGTTAGTACATATCCGGTTTCCCCTTTATTATCAAGGGTTTGCCCCACTATTCTTCCCGGTAACTTTCTAAACATGCTTTTTTTAGCCGCCATAAAACCAAGATAGGGGCCTCCATAAGCCATACTTAGGCCCATGGGCTGTCCTTCTCCCACTGCAATATCAGCTCCGTATTCTCCCGGAGTTTTAAGTATTCCCAGCGAAATAGGATAACAGCTCATAATCAATTTAACATTACTTTGATGAACAATTTTTTCAATTTCATCAACATCTTCTAGGACCCCATAATAATTTGGATGTTGAATAAGTAGACAAGCATCCCCGTCCCTTATTGTTTTTTCCAATGATACCAAATCAGTTTGCCCGTCTTTCATGGGAATTTGCTTAATATTGGTATCCTTACCCAAATTATATGTTTTGATTGTTTCCAATATCCTTTTATCCACCCCATCCGAAACAAGTATGGTTCTATGTTTGTTATCCACACACATGTTTACCGCTTCTGCGGCTGCGGTAGCACCGTCATAAACACTGGCATTGGACACATCCATTCCGGTGATTTCACAAATCATTGTTTGGTATTCAAAAATTGATTGCAAAATTCCTTGGCTTATTTCCCCTTGATATGGGGTATATGCTGTCAAAAACTCTTCCTTTGCCGAAATTGAAGTAACCGTAGATGGTATAAAATGTTTGTAAGCCCCTGCTCCTCTAAGCACTTTTTCGTAAACCTTGTTTTCCTTGCCTACTTTCTTCATATGATCCAAGACTTCCATTTCTGAAATACCCTTTGGTATCATATAGCCATCCTTAATTAGGCATTCCCCTGGTATATTTGAAAACAGTTCATTGATACTGCTTTTCCCCATTTCCTCCAGAATTTCAGTCCTTTGTTTATCTGTATTAGGAATAAATGTCCCCATAATACCCTCCTACTGTTTTTCTATAAATGCTTCATATTCAGCCGCACTCATTAAATCCTCATGACCGGTAATTTCAGCCACTTTAACTAACCAAGCTTCATATGGGTTTTCATTTATTTTTTCCGGGCTATCCAATAGTTCCTCGTTAATCTCTTTTACTATTCCTGTTACAGGTGAAATAACATCAGAGACCGCTTTAACAGACTCAATGTCCGAAAAGGCTTCTCCCTTTTCCAGTTCATCTTCTTCACTTGGAAGATTGATAAAAACTATATCTCCCAAACTATCTTGTGCATAATCTGTGATTCCGATAACAGCCAGATCGTCTTCATACTTAACCCATTCATGGGATTTGGAATAAAGTAATTCATTTGGATAATTCATTTTAATTCCTCTCTTTTCTCTTATAAAATGGTAGGGGCACAATCACTCCCTTTACATTCTTCCCTCTAACATTAACTTCAATTTCTTTTTCTTCAATATCACCTGGGACAATAGCCATCGCATACGCGCCTTCCATGTATGGCAGATATGTTCCCGAGGTGGTCTTGCCAATAACCTCTCCCTTTAATAAAACATCACAATTCTCCCTGGCTATTCCTCTACCGATCATTTTAATTCCCACTCGATGACTTGTGTTATGTTTATCCTTTTCCATGGAGTCTTTGCCGATAAATTCTTCCTTATCCATCTTTACCGCAAAACCAAGTCCTGCTGTTATAGGAGAAATCTTGTCATTCATTTCGTGTCCGTATAGGGGCATTCCCGCTTCAAGCCTTAATGTATCCCTTGCTCCTAATCCGCAGGGAACCAGGCCAAAATCTTTTCCGGAAGCCAGTAACTTTTCCCAAATAATTACAGTATCACAAGATTTAAGGTATATTTCAAATCCATCTTCCCCCGTATATCCTGTTCTTGATATCAGTACCTTTCTTCCCTCAATTTCACCTTGGTTTTTAAAGGTATAGTATTTTTCCGGTAAAGCGTCTTTGGGGAAAATCCCTTCCATGATCTTTAAAGCATTTGGTCCCTGCACAGCAATTTGACCAATATCTTCAGATTTGTCTTCGATTACAACCTCGCCTTTTTTATTTTCTAAAAGCCAATCCAGCACCTTATTCTTGTTTGCTGCGTTTGGCACCAGCATATATTTATTATCTTCGATTTTGTAAACAAGAAGGTCATCTATGACCCCTCCTTCAAAATTACACATTGGGCTATATCTAACTTGTCCTATACTCATATTAGTAAAATCATTTGTGAGCACATAGTTAATATATTCCAGTGCCTCTTTTCCGTAAATCTCAATTTCCCCCATATGAGACACATCAAAAATTCCACATTTATTACGAACAGCCATGTGTTCTGATATTACCCCTTCCTTGTATTGAACAGGCAAAATATACCCTCCAAAGGAAACCATTTTACCTCCCAGCTTTATGTGACTTTCGTAAAGCGGTGTTTTTTTATCCATTTCTACCTCCAAAATAATTAAAAAGACACACTAACAAATGTTGAGTGTGTCTCTGTCCTTTGACCTGAAAGATTTACTTCGTCGGTGTTATATAACTCTCCAGAGTTTCGTCCAAATACGGTCCTTTTGCCTGAGAGTTTACTACTACTTCACCTTCGGCGCCCTAAGGGTCTCTCCCGTATTTTTCATCCGATGTATTAAATTATGTACAAACATTTTATCACGCTAAAGCAGAGCGGTCAAGTCATATTATAATTTGATTTTTCTGATTTCTTCTTTTAATCTCTCAATATCCACCAACCAGCTTTCAATATCATCTTCATGTTCTAGTTCATCGTTTAGTATTTGAACCGCCATTTGGTATGTTGCATAATCCTTTCCTTCCGTAAAAGCAGATAGTTCCTGATATCTTTCTATGGCGCATCTTTCACCATCCAAATTCTGCTCTAGTATCCTTTCGATATATGGATCGGTTGGTTCTTCGTACTTACATCTTGCTATTTTAGGCCAATCTGCAGGATTTAATACAGGGGTGCCGCCCAGCTGAATTATACGGTTAACAACAAGCAATGCGTGACCCAACTCTTCGTCTGCGTGCACCAATAGTTCGGGTTCAACCTCGCTTCGCATCGGACCTTCCATAATTCTTGCACCGATCCAATATTGGTAGTATGCCAGCCACTCTTCTGCTAAAGCCCCATTTAACATTTCTAAAAGTTTTTCCACATCTAAATTAGCAATATTAACTGATTTCTTACCCATAACTATACGCTCCTTCCATTAAATACTTTCTGATCTAACTTCAAAATAACTCTTTGAGTAATTGCATACAGGACAAATTGTAGGCGGTTTCTTGTCAATTATAATATGACCGCATACCCTACATTTCCACATTGTTTGCCCTTCGGTTTCTTCTTTTTTGTTTGATTCTATAGTTTCCCATAGTTTTCTGAATCTTTCCTCATGGGTTTTTTCGATAGCCGCTACTTCGTTAAAAATATTTGCAATATCATCAAAACCTTCTTCTTTTGCTTCTTTTGCATATCTGGAGAAGGTAACCATGCTACTAACTTTTTCGTTTTCCGCCGCTGCCAGCAAATTCTTTGAAGTGCTTCTGATATTACCCAGTTCTTTAAATCCTATTCTCGCATGGGCTTGTTCGTTACGAGCAGTTTCTAAAAATATATCTGCTATATGACTGTATCCTTCTCCTTCAGCTACTTGAGCATAAAAAGTATACCTATTCCTGGCTCTGGATTTACCGGTAAACAAATCCCATAAATTAACCTCTGTTTTTGAACCGGCATATTTATTTACTTCAATGTTTCCGTCAGATATCTTTTCAAACATAACTGCAGGTTTTTTACAAACGGGACAGATATAGTCTTCACCCAACTCTCCCTCATGTATATATCCGCAAACCGTGCAAAACCATTTTTCTTGACTCATAATACTCCTTTCATGGTTAGATATTCATCAACCTTGCTACGTCTATAATATTTATATTACCCCTTGATAATTCAACTAAACCATCTTTTTGAAACTGTTTTAACAATCTTGTTACAACCTCCCTTGCCGTGCCCAAATCCTTAGCCAAAGCCTCATGGGTAATTTCAACTCTGTTGGATTCTCCTAAAGCCCTATGTTCAAGCAATGCTACGGAAAGTCTGTGGGCCATATTTGTAAATATATATTGATTGAGCACCCACATTACAGAAGAAAATTTTTCCGATATTTCCTCCAGCAAGTAGTTCTTAACTGCAATATTTTTATTGCTTATTTCCAAAAAAACAGCTTTTGGTATTATTAGAAACTCAGTATCCTCTTCAAGCTCCATGCTGACATTTATATCCAGCCCCTTCATCATGCAGGCCGCACTTAAAATACAAACGTCTCCCTCTAGTAATCTGTATAGGGTAATTTCTCCACCGTTACTTCCGTTTTCGGAATTTATGAAGATTCTGGCCCTTCCTTTTCCTATAATAAGGAGCCCTTTGCAATCCTTGCTACCATGATTTATGATACTTTTATTTCCGTAATGCACCTTAAAAGTTTGACTGAGTATTTGACTTTTTTCATAGTCCGTCAAATATTCCCAAAAACTCAAAGTTTTTTCCAGTAGTTCTTTCATAAAGACCTCCACCTATATTTTAATTCCTGCGGTATAAAAAGTAAAGGTGTTTGATGAATTTAATGTGATAAAGTCACTGAAACATAATGTTATTTTTGTTAATATTTTATCATAAATAAGCATAACTTTTTTGGAGGTATATATATGAAAAAATATGTGATAATCGGCGGCGTGGCAGGAGGCGCTACCACCGCAACAAGGCTTAGAAGGCTCGATGAAAAGGCCCATATAGTGCTTTTGGAAAGGGGCGAATACATATCCTTTGCCAACTGTGGATTACCTTACTATATTGGTGATGTAATAAAAGAAAGAAGCAGCCTTTTAGTACAGACAAAGGAAGCAATGAGAGATAAATTCAATATAGATGTAAGAACTAGCAGCAATGTCACAAGCATTGATCCTAAAAACAAAAAAATTGTTATAAATAATGAGACGGAAGAAACATATGATGAACTGATTATTGCCACAGGCTCTTCCCCGTTAAAGCCAAAAATTCCGGGAATCGATTCCAAGGGTATCTACAGTCTATGGACAGTTCCTGACATGGATGCCATCAAGGAAGAAGTAGATAAGGAAAATGTAAAATCAGTTACTGTAATCGGCGGAGGTTTTATTGGACTTGAAACAGCCGAAAATTTAAATGAATTAGGTCTTAGTGTAACTTTAGTGGAGGCGCAAAACCAAGTTATGCCTCCTATAGATTATGATATGGCTGCGTTGATACATGAAAATATGAATATGAACGGGATAAATCTCATATTAGAGGATGCGGTTACAGAATTTAAAAAAGAAGATACCGGCATAGAGATATTATTAAACAGCGGCAAAACCGTATCCACAGATATGGTTATATTATCTATTGGTGTAAGGCCAAACAGCGAGCTTGCAAGGGAAGCAGGCATATCTCTAAATGAAAAGGGCGGCATAATAGTTGATAACAAAATGCACACCTCCGCGGAAAACATATGGGCTGTGGGAGATGTGGTGGAGGTTGATAATTATGTTAACTCTTCAAAATCTATGATACCTTTGGCCGGCCCCGCAAATAAGCAAGCAAGAGTATTAGCCAATGTTTTATGTGGAATAGATGACAGCTACGAAGGCACTTTAGGCACTTCTGTAGCTAAAGTGTTTGATTTAACTGTGGCATCTGTGGGATTAAACGAAAAAGCGTTAATAAGAGAAGGCAAGCAGAGGGGCAGGGACTATGAAATTGCACTGATAAATCAGAAATCCCATGCGGGATACTATCCCGGCGCTACCCCGCTTACTATGAAAATGCTTTTCGGTAAAAACGGAAAAATATACGGAGCTCAAATAGTGGGACAAGACGGCGTGGATAAGCGTATTGATACTATAGCTTCTACCATGAGATTAAATGGGGGTATAAAGGATCTAACCAGATTGGAATTGGCCTATGCTCCACCATTTTCTTCGGCAAAGGATCCCGTTAATATGCTGGGCTTCGTTGCGGAAAACATATTAAATGATTTGGTTAAATTCGTCCAATGGGATGAACTTACTGATGATGATTACATTTTAGATATTACTGAAGAAGAGGAGCGAACCGTTTGGGAATATCCGGGATCACACCATATACCATGGGACGACTTAAGAACACGCTTAAACGAATTGCCAAAGGACAAAAAAATAGTTGTCTACTGCGCCATAGGTGTTAGGTCATATAACGTATATAGATATCTAGTTCAGAACGGATTTACCAACTCATGCGTCTTAGCCGGAGGATCTACCTTCTACAAATCCGTAACATTTAAATTAAAAGATACTGTTAATATTAAAACAAACAAAGTTGAAGATATAGCCATGGAGGATATTGATATGATTACTTTGGATTGCTGCGGATTACAATGTCCGGGGCCAATAATGAAAATAAGTGAGACCTTAAAGGGACTGAATGACGGTGATATGGTAAAGGTTTGTGCCACAGATATGGGCTTTGGGAGAGATGTTGAAAGCTGGTGCTCAAAGACGGGTAATACTTTTGTTTCAAAAACAAGGGAAGGCAATCAGAATATAGTATATATCAGAAAGGGTACAGATGCTCCTACAATTACAAAAGAGAGAACTGCCGCAAACGGAAAAAGCTTAATAGTCTTTGATGGTGATTTGGACAAGGCCATTGCAGCCTTTATAATTGCCAACGGAGCAGCATCTATGGGTAGGCCGGTAACCATGTTCTTCACCTTCTGGGGACTTAATATTCTTAGAAAGCAAGAGAAACAAAAGGTTAAAAAATCTTTAATCGAAAAAATGTTTGGATTCATGATGCCTAGAGGCGTTAATAAGCTCACCCTATCTAAAATGAATATGATGGGCATGGGTTCCAAAATGATGAAGGGAATAATGAAGAGTAAAAACGTTAGTTCTTTAGAAGAGCTCATGGAATCTGCTATGAAAAATGGGGTTAAAATAATTGCATGCACCATGTCTATGGATGTTATGGGAATTAAAAAAGAAGAGCTAATTGATGGAATAGAATATGCAGGAGTAGCTACATACTTGGGTGCTGCAGAAGAATCGGATGTAAATCTGTTTATATAAAAAGAGCTTCGGCTCTTTTTTTATTGGTCTATGAATTTCCGGTTTTATTTGATACAATATAAAGATGGGGGTGATATTATGAAATACGGATTTTTAGGTACAGGAAAAATGTCTAAAGCTATTATCCAAGGCATGATTAAAGGTGGTTATGATGCAAATAATATTTTGGGATATAACAGAAGTGATGATAAAATAAATGAACTCAGTAATATTTATAAAATAAAAAAATGCAATTCACAAAAGGAGCTAATTGAAAACTCTGATATTATAATATTGGCAGTAAAACCCAATGTGTTGGAAAAAATATTGAGTGATATATCAAAGGATATCGCTGAAGCTGACAAAATTATTGTGTCTTTAGCTGTGGGCAAAACTATAGAATTTCTAAAAGCCGGTTTGGGAAATGATAAAAAAATATTCAGAGTTATGCCAAATATCAACAGTATCACATTGTCTTCTACAACCGGATATTGCAATAGTCCAAATGTAGATGCAAATGATGTTTTGGAAATCGAAAGCTTGTTCTCTAAAATCGGCACAGTAGAATATGTACCGGAAAAGCTCTTTAGTATTTTCTCAGCGATAGCAGGGAGTTCTCCTGCCTTTAGCTATATGTATATTAACGCTTTGGCTACCGCCGCAGTAAAGGCAGGTATGCCAAAGGATCTTGCAATCAAAATAGCAGCAGGTTCAGTTATGGGCAGTGCTAATACAATACTAAAAACCGATGATAATCCATATGCTTTAATAGATTCCGTATGCTCTCCCGGGGGAACCACCATTGAGGGTATAGCATCTCTAAAGGCAACTTCATTTGAATCTAAAGTTATTGAAGCTATAGATAAAGTATTGGAAAAAGATGAACTGATTAGAAAGGGCAAATAGAATTGGAGTATAAAAATAGTTAATTTATGAAAAGGTTTGGATACTGCCCTTATATGGCATACATATGCATGTGTTGGGTGACGGTATATCACCTAGCATGAGAAAAAAATTGTACTATCATCTTTAAAACTGTCCGACACATTTAATAGTAATACTAAGGTCGGCCAATTAGTGGATAATAAATTATAGCTAAAGCGTTGCTTTAGCTATAATTTTTATTTAAATTTTCTATAAGTTCCTTCATTTTTTCTACAGCCTTATCCGGCCCTATTATTCTAATCCCGCTTCCCAGTGAAGCTATCCATGCCAAAAACTGGTTGCTTAAAGTTGCTTTAAACTGGGTTTCGAATTCACTGTCACTTCTTTTAATTATTGGTATTTCTTTCCCTAACCTATCAATCAAAACACCAATTAAATCATTATTACATATTACCCTTACGTAAATCTCCTCTGCAGAATACATGTTGAAGTTCATTTTAATATATTCACCTATATTAAATATTTTAAACTCCTCTTTGCCTTCCCTTTTTTCATCTAGGATTACGAGGTTTACTATTTTATCAACTCTGAAATGCTTTATCTTTTTTTCCGTGTCATCATAAGCAATAAGGTAATAATTCTCCGAGTCAAATGTCAATGCCCAAGGGCTAATTATATAGTAAGCCCCATTTCTTTTTAATTCCTGTTTTTTATCTATGTTCCATTTATAATAGTGGAATTTTACCTTCTTGTTTTTATTAATTGCCTCATGAATTTGATCCACCCCTTTATAAATACTCTCATTCATGGATTTAACTCTTTCACTTACGTGAACCTGCCTTTGCAATTCCTTACCCTCGTGGACACTGGTCAGGCTTTCCAATTTTTTAATCAATTCTCCGGATTTTTTCTCTGTAATGAATTTGGATGATTGTACCGCATCAACCAGGAGCTTTAATTCCGCCAACTCAAAATCCCTGTTAAGTAATCTATAATAATAAGTTCTGTTTACTTTGTATTTTTCAATTTCCATCCCGTAATATCTTAAAGCATCAAAATCCGAATAAAGACCCTTTCTTGTGCTTTCAACTCCACATATTAAAAGTTTAGAAATTATCTGTTCTATTGAAAGCCCATGATTTTCATCAGTTTCTTCCTTAAAAATTCTAATCAAATATGTCAATTTTAACTTTTGATTCTTTCCCTTTGGCATCGGCTTTATTCCTTTCTGCTATTCTCCTTGTGAAAATACATCATTTCATCCGCTTTATTAAGCAGATACATTACTCCACTGCCAGGGTATTCGCTTTTTTTTGCATAGCCCACGGCAACCGATATTTCAAACTCATACTTCTCCGATTCATTTAATCTATCTATCTCATTTTGAAAGCTTTTTATATATTCTTCTGTTTTGTTTGCTTTTTCTCCCCTTAGAATTACTAAAAATTCGTCGCCTCCCAGCCTTCCACAGAATATGTCTTCATTAAAGACCTGTTTTAATATTATGGCAAAATGTTTTATGTATTCATCACCAAAAATATGACCGTATTTGTCATTTACACATTTTAAATTATTTAGATCCATATATATTAATGCGTAATCATTGGCATCAGAAATTTCGAGCCATGTAAGTCTCTTATCACATCCCGCTCTATTTGCCAGGTTAGTCATGGGATCATCATATGCCATGGAAAGCAAAGTCTTTCTTTCTATGTCAAATTCCAAATAATCAAAAAGCATCATCAATGAAAAAATTATTGTGGTGGTTATAAAGCCGATAATCCCTATGGATGTAAAAGATAATATGCTGTCTTGCTCAATAAATCCCCATTTTTCAAGGTTAAGCCTGAGTATATCCCCTATGCTCAGAATAATCAAAAGCAGGAATCCGTATAAGAACACCCTTGTGTGTAAATTCGACTTTTGTGCATTTTTACTAATCTGATAAACAAATGGAATCGCCGAAACAATAATTAACCCCTGCATTATGGGCAGCAAATCCACAAAATGAATTTCAGTGTTAAAATTAAGAATTGTAGCAACTGAAGAAAATCCTATTAAAACTATGGTAATAACCGTGAATATTTTTTTCATGAAGCTGTCATCTGGCTCTTTATATAGGGCATATATGCCTAATGGTATGGGCACATAATAAACGGACATGTATTCTGCTTGAGCAAAAATCCAGCTATTTCTGAACAGTATATTATGGTAACCAAAATATGTTAATCCCCATGATGCTAAGATAAAACAGAATACGGACAGCCACATTACCTGTTTCACTATATTATTTCTTCTATAATTAATAAGCATCAGAATGAAAACGATAAAAGAAATAAAAAGTATTACTATGTAATGATAGAAGCCCAAAAAGAAATTACTGCTGAAGTATTGCCTATTGTCTTCCAGTCTATATAGCATAATGTTCTTATCCACATTCAATGGTACATTTTCCTGAGAAATAAGACGAATATTTATGGTATCTCCCCAAGCTTCGTCCGGGATTTCAATGCAAGGATAAATAGCTCCAATCATTTTGCCATTGGCCGCATATTCCTTGCCCTCGTCATATATCAATGTATTATCATAGTATGCTTCTATCACGCAATGATAAACACTCATTTCAATACAGTAGGCTTCATTTCTCTTAGAAGCCGGTAGCTTTAAATAAATATTTGCAATTTCACCCTTTTCTTTTAAAACCCCATCTTCCCTTATGTCCCCGTCATTTTCTGTTATCAATACTTCAGTGTTGTTTTTTAGATTAAGGGGTTTCTCATGGCTGCTCTCATATAAAAAACCTAAGATCCAGTCTGTAATAAAAAAAGACATGGTTATTAGGATTATAATGGCTATTAATTTTTTATTATCAATACCTCTCATATAATCACCTTCTCCCCTAAAATAATTATAGCACAGATAAATAAGTATTAAAATAGCGCGTTTCCGCGCTGTTCTAATTAATCTATTTTAACCATATGGAATTTTTTCTTACCCTTTTGGATCAATAATTTTCCGTCCTCAAACATGTCAAGGGTTACTCTTTTGTGGGTGTCTGTAACCTTTTCTCCGTTTATCCTAAGGCCGCCTTGCTCAATAGTTCTAAAACCGTCTCCGTTACTGCTAACAAGCCCCAGCTCCTTAATAATATTAACAACCCCTTCACCTTCATTTTCGAATCTTTTTTTCTCCATCTCGGTGGTAGGGATATTATCTGTATTATTGCCGCCGCCAAAAGCGGCTTTGGCCCCCTCTAATGCCTTTTCGGCTTCCTCTTTTCCGTGGACCAGCTTAGTTACTTCATATGCTAACACTTCCTTGGCTTCATTGATTTTCTCATCCTCAAATGAGGATAATCTTTCAACTTCTTCCATAGGTAAAAAAGTTAACATACGAAGGCATTTATTTACATCTGCGTCAGCAACATTTCTCCAATATTGGAAAAATTCAAAAGGAGATGTTTTTTGCGGATTTAACCACAGGGCACCTTTTTGAGTTTTGCCCATTTTTTTACCTTCGCTTGTGGTTAGTAAGGAAAATGTCATACCATAAACCTCTTTGCCTATCATTTTTCTGGTGAGCTCTATTCCTCCCAAAATGTTAGACCACTGGTCATTTCCTCCAAACTGCATTTTAACATCCATTCCCTTTGCCATTACCATGAAGTCATAGGACTGCATAAGCATATAGTTGAATTCCAAAAAAGAAAGACCCTTTTCTAATCTTTGCTTAAAGCATTCGGCTCTTAGCATGTTGTTTACACTAAAATGTTGTCCCACATCCCTTATAAAGTCTACATACTTAGGCTCTAACAGCCAAGAAGCGTTATTTACCGCAACAGCCTTCCCCGGTTCCGGTTCTTTGTTTTGTACTTTTCCATCAAAAATGTATTCATTGTCAAACTCAATGAATTTATCAAATAAAACTTTGAAGCAATCGCAGTTATTTTGTATGGTATCACAAGTCATCATCTGTCTCATGTCACTTCTTCCCGATGGATCTCCTATCATGGAGGTTCCTCCGCCTATCAATACCACCGGTGTATGACCGTATTTTTGCATATACATCATAATAATTACTTGCATAAAATGTCCCACATGAAGACAGTCAGCCGTGGGATCAAACCCTATGTAAAACTTTATTTTTTCATCATCCAATAATTTACGAATTGCGTCTTCATTGGTTGTCTGTTCAATAAAGCCTCTTTCCTTAAGAACATCAAAAACATTATTATGCTTACTTACATTATCTGGAATCAAATTCATACCCTTAATCTCCTTACATTATTTAGTGCCGTAAAGTCTATCTCCTGCATCCCCTAAGCCCGGAAGTATGTATGCATTTTCATTAAGTCTTTCATCCTTTGCCGCTATATAGATATCCACATCAGGATGGGCCTTTTGAAGGGCTTCAATGCCTTCGGGTGCGGCTATAAAGCACATAAAAGTAATATTTTTACCACCTCTTTGCTTTATGAATTCAATTGCTGCCGCTGCACTTCCTCCCGTTGCCAACATTGGATCCACAACAAAGATTTGTCTTTTTTCTATATCCACCGGTAATTTGCAATAGTATTCAACAGGTTTATGAGTCTCAGGATCCCTATATAGACCAATGTGACCAACCTTAGCATTTGGCACCAATGCCAACATTCCGTCTACAAATCCAAGACCTGCCCTTAGAATAGGTATTATTGCAATATCCTCTCCCTTTAGCATTTTCATATTCGCCTTACACATGGGAGTTTCTATTTCCACTGTTTCCAAAGGTAAATTTCTTGTGGCTTCAAATCCCATCAGCATGGCGACTTCTTTAGCCAGTTCCCTAAAGTCTTTAACACTAGTATCCTTCTGTCTCATAAGTGCTGTTTTGTGTTGTATTAACGGATGATTAAATACATATACCTTTCCCATTTGCTCCTCCATTCGCATTACATGTTGTTTAGTAAATCAATTCTTCTTTCGTGCCTTCCGCCTTCAAACTCAGTTTCCAGCCATTTATCTATAATCCTGAATGCTAACTCCGTTTCAGTAAGTCTTCCTCCTAAAGCTAACATGTTTGCATTATTGTGCTTTGCTGCGAGTTCCGCCATTATTTCAGATGTGCAAAGAGCACATCTTATACCTTTAACCTTATTGGCCGCAATGGAGATTCCTATTCCGGAACCACATATAACTATTCCTTTTTCAGCTTTTCCCCTTGCTACTTCCTCACCACAAAGCTTTCCGTAATTTGGATAATCCACAGATTCCTCTGAATAAGTTCCCAAATCATTAATTTCATATCCGTCACTTCTTAGTTTTTCCACGACCTTAGTCTTTAGTTCAAAACCACCATGATCACTGGCTATTGCAATCATCACAATCCTCCTTATAATCAACAACTTCATATCCCGCAGATTTTAGTATCCTGTTCATTACCGAAAGCCCAAGGCCCTCCTGTTTAAGGGCTGCGGTTATTATAACATCAACACCTTTTCTGTCGAGTTTTCTTAAATCAGCAAAAAAGTTTTGCGCCGCCTTTTTATTATCTTCATAATATAGAACCTCGACATTCTTGCCTTCTTTAATATATCGATTTCTAATCTTTTCTATCTTTTCTTTAAGTTCTTTACCTTCACCTTCCACTATTTTTAAATCGGCCTTAGGCGAATAATGCTTGTACTTCATCCCCGGTGATTTTGGTTTAAAGTTATCATCATTTAAGGGATTTTTAAAAAGAGCTTCATCAAATTGCGCTTTGATACCCAAAACCAAATCAATGTCTTCCTTTGTTATATAGCCGGGTCTTAAAATTATCGGTTCTTCCCCTGTCACATCTAAAACGGTTGACTCAATACCCACCTTACAACTTTCGCCCATCAAAATCGCATCGATTCTTCCATCCATATCTTCAAGGACATCATAGGCATTAGTAGGACTGGGAGAACCGGAAATATTAGCGCTGGGTGCAGCTATGGGAACTCCGGCTGCCCTAATCAACATTCTTGCAGTTTCATCAGAAGGCATTCTGACGGCCACAGTTTCCATACCACCTGTTGTAATGCCCGGAACATTCTCCTTTTTTAACAACACAAAGGTAATAGGTCCCGGCCAAAATGTTTTCATAAGCAACCTTGCCATGTCATTTACATCTTCAGACAGCAGGTTCAGTTCATCCATATGGGAAATATGGACTATCATAGGGTTATCAGAAGGTCTTCCCTTGGCCTTATAAATTTTAGCCACCGCATCGGGATTCATGGCATCCGCCCCAAGGCCATATACCGTTTCCGTTGGGAAGGCCACCAATCCGCCCCCCTTTATTATGTTTCCCGCTATTTCAATATTCTTTTTTGATACGTCCAGCTTTTTTGTAATCATATTAAAAGTTTTTCATTTTTTCCGCTTGATCATGTGTAATCAAACCATCTACGATCTCGTCAATATCTCCGTCCAAAAAGCTTTCAAGCTTGTATATGGTAAGACCTATTCTGTGATCGGATACCCTTCCTTGGGGATAATTGTAGGTTCTGATTCTCTCGGATCTGTCTCCGCTACCCACCTGACTTTTTCTTTGCTCCGAAATTTCTTCATTTTGTTTGCTCATCATAAGATCATAAAGTCTGGCCTTTAGTACTTTAAAAGCTTTTTCTTTATTCTTGATCTGAGATTTTTCATCCTGACAGGTAACCACAAGCCCCGTTGGTACATGGGTCAATCTAACAGCGGAATCAGTGGTATTTACACACTGCCCTCCATTACCGGAAGCCCTGTATACATCGACTCTTACCTCGTTCGGATCAATATTAACCTCCACATCATCCACCTCCGGAAGTACAGCAATAGTGGCTGCAGAAGTATGCACTCTGCCACTGGATTCTGTTTCCGGTACCCTTTGGACTCTGTGGGTGCCGCTCTCATATTTTAATCGCGAATAAGCACCTTTACCCTTAATCATAACGACCGCTTCTTTTACACCGCCTATTTCGGTTTCGTTCATGTCTATTATTTCTGTTTTCCAACGATTTCTTTCGGCATATCTAAGATACATTCTAAGTAAATTTTGCCCAAATAAAGCCGCTTCATCGCCCCCGGTGCCCGCTCTTACTTCCAGTATTACATTCTTTTCATCATTAGGGTCCTTTGGCACAAGTAATATCTTCAAATGAGTTTCATATTCTTTAAGGGCAACTTCTAAATGAGATATTTCATCCTTCGCAAATTCCCTCATCTCTTCATCGCTTTCCATTTCCAATATTTCTTTTGCTTCGGCAAGATCTTCCTTGGCTTTCTTATATCCTTTATATTCATTAACTATGGGTTCCATTTCACCCATCTCTTTAATATGCTTTTGCCAAACCGGTTGATTACTTATTATATCAGGGTTTGAAACTTTTTCTGATAGCTCTTCATATTTATTTAATATAAAATCTAATTTATCAAACATAGCATTTTCCTTTCGATTTTCTAACATATTATTATATCATAAAACAATATTAAATTGCATTAAACTCGTAAAAAAACCGGAATAAATTCCGGTTTGTCTCTTCTGATTATTAATCGATGTTGTACTTGTTTTTGAATTTATCAACACGTCCACCACGGTTAATAAATTTCTGCTGTCCGGTAAAGAATGGATGACATTCTGAACAAATATCAACTCTCATTTCTTCCTTTGTAGACTTCGTCATAAAAGTATTACCGCATGCGCAAGTTACTTTACATTCCTTATAATCAGGATGGATTCCTTCCTTCATGCTTCACCTCTTCCTGTGTATCGTCACAATAATATTTGCCATACTACCGTACAGCTTAACTATATTATCACATAATGCCTTATTAATCAAGGGTTTTTATAGGGTTTTTTATTATTTATTTAAGGTATATTGGGTTTATCAACAAATAATAAAATTAATTTTGTAATTATTTACAAAAACTGTTGACATATTGTATTTATTCCTGTACAATGTGTATAGAATTTAATACAAGAGGCTAATCATCACCGTAAATATTACGGCGATAGGGTTATCCTTAACGGAAATTCGCAGGTTTGCAAATTGAAACCATCAATTTGCACAGGGCTTTCATCTTAAATGACGAAAGCTTTTTTGGTACAACTAAGGTTATTATTTAAGGAGAAGAGATATGGAGAAAAAAAATAATGTAACCGAAATAAGATGGCACGGCAGAGGTGGACAAGGAGCTAAAACGGCTTGCTTGCTATTGGCTGATGCTGCATTTAACGCAGGCAAACACGTACAGGGTTTCCCCGAGTACGGCCCCGAGAGAATGGGAGCTCCCATAACGGCATATAACAGAATATCCGAAGAAAAATGTCATGTTCATTCGAACATCTACAACCCTCATTTTGTTGTTGTAGTAGATGAAACTTTGTTGAACTCAGTTGATGTTACCAGCGGTTTAAGTAAGAGCGGAGCTTTGATTGTCAATTCAACTAAAACACCGGAAGAAATCAGGGAAAAAGTCAAAGGATATGAGGGGAAAATATGTGTAATTGATGCCAATAGCATTTCCCTTAACACCATAGGTAAAATATTCCCCAACACACCAATGCTTGCAGCTGCGGTTAAAATAACAAACATAATTGACAACCATCAATTTTTGAAGGATATGGAAGAATCTTTTAAGAAAAAATTTCATAAAAAGCCTCACCTTATCGACGGCAATTTAGCTGCGTTGAGAAAATCTATGGAGGAGGTTATGGTTGGATGAAGACTAGAATAGATATTAATACCCCTTGGCAAGATATGACCATAGGGGGAGAAATATATGAGCCCGCCAATTCTATGGATTTTAACACCGGGGAATGGAGAAGATCAAGACCAATAACCGATTGGGACAAATGCACCCACTGTCTTTTCTGTGTACCTTTTTGTCCTGATTCAAGCATACCGGTTAAAAACGGTGCCAGATTGGATTTTGATTATGACCATTGCAAGGGCTGCGGAATCTGTGCAAAAGCTTGTCCTTTCAAGGCAATTTCAATGGAAATGGAGGGATAAAGATGACAATAAAAGAAAGAATGTCCGGTAACGAGGCAGTGGCTTATGCAATGAAGCAGATAGAGCCTGATGTTATGGCCGCATTTCCAATAACGCCATCAACCGAAATCCCTCAATATTTTTCCAAGTATTTGGCAAATGGTTTAGTCAATACAGAATTTATTGCTGTGGAATCTGAACACAGTGCCATGTCTGCATGCATGGGCGCATCCGCCGCCGGTGCAAGAGCAACCACCGCAACATCGTCCGCCGGTCTGGCGTATATGTGGGAGATTCTTTATGTGGTTTCTGCATCCAGACTGCCTGTGGTAATGGCGGTGGTAAACAGAGCTTTATCCGGCCCAATAAATATTAATAATGATCACTCAGACTCTATGGGAGCTAGGGACTCCGGTTGGATTCAGCTTTACTCTGAGACTAATCAGGAGGTATATGACAATTATATCCAGGCGTATTTAATTGCCGAAGCTACAAGACTTCCTGTAATGGTTTGTCAAGATGGTTTTATTACAAGTCACGGAGTTTCCAACATTGAACTATTAGAAGATAAAAAGGTTAAGGATTTTGTGGGAGACTATGTTCCGGAAAACTATATGCTAAAGGAAAACAGTCCAATGATGGCCGGACCTTTTGCAACCATCCCTTACTATATGGAAATAAAAAGGGCTCAGGCTGAAGCAATGAACACTTCATACGAAGTTATAGAAAAAGTTGCAACTGCCTTTGCTTCCTTATCGGGACGTAGCTACAGCTTCTTTGAGGAGTATATGATGGAAGATGCTGAGGTTGCCATTATAATCATCAGTTCCAGTGCCGGCACCGCCAAGGAAGCAGTAAATATCCTTAGAGGCGAAGGGAAAAAGGTCGGTTTAATAAAAATTCGTGTTTTCAGACCTTTCCCAAAGGAAAGGTTAACCGAGGCTTTAAAGGGCGTAAATATAGTCTCCGTAATGGATAAAGCAGACAGTTATTCCGGTATAGGCGGGCCTTTATACAGCGATGTAAAAAACTCTCTTTATGATGAACCTAATAAACCTCATGTGATTAATTATATTTACGGTTTAGGCGGAAGAGATATTAAGGTTGAAGAATTTATTCATATTTTCAATGATATGATAAACGGAACAGATCTAGATGATACTTACAGGTACATCGGGGTTAGAGATAAAAGGGGTAATATATGATATATAAGTTTAAAGATGAATTGGAGAAAAAGGAGAGATTTGTCGGTGGACACAGATTATGCGCAGGATGCGGAGCTGGAATCGCCGTAAGAAGCGTATTAAGAGCATTGGATGAGGGCGATAGGGCGGTCATTTCAAATGCTACCAGTTGCTTAGAGGTTTCTTCCTTTATGTATCCTTATACTTCCTATGAGGACAGCTATATTCATAGTGCATTTGCAAACGCAGCCGCCACATGTTCCGGAGCTGCGGCCGCCTATGAAGGCTTAAAAAAGAAAAATAAAGTAAAAGAGAATTTTAAGTTTATAACAATAGGTGGAGATGGCGGTACCTATGACATAGGTTTTCAAGCCCTTTCCGGTGCTATGGAAAGAAATACGGACATGGTATATGTTTGCTATGATAATGAAGCATATATGAACACGGGAATACAAAGATCTTCTTCAACACCAAAATTTGCTGATGCGACTACAAGCCCCACCGGTACTATGTCTTATGGCAAAACACAGAACAAAAAGGATTTAACCGAAATAATCGCAGCTCATAATGTTCCTTATGTTGCCCAAAGTACATTTATTGGAAATTTTAAGGATTTGCATGAAAAAGCATATAAGGCACACTATACTAAAGGTGCGTGTTTTTTAAACATACTTTCACCTTGTCCAAGGGGCTGGGGTTATGAGGCAGATAAGCTTCCCGAAATCTGTAAAAAGGCAGTGGATACCTGCGTTTGGCCAATGTATGAAATTGAATACGGCGAGTGGACAGTAAATTATATTCCAAGGAAAAAATTGCCTGTGGAAGAATTTCTTTCAATGCAGGGTAGATTTTCTCATATGTTTAAGCCGGGCAACGAATGGATGATAGAAGAGGTACAATCCTATGTTGACATCAAATGGGAAAAACTATTAGATAAAGCAAATATCAAATAAAATAAGCGTTTACCAAAGCAAAAAAGAACCTGTTTTAAGGTTCTTTTTTGCTTTGTCTTCTTTTTATTTCTTTATTTCAAATCCTGCCTAGCTTTTGAAAGCAGCGCCTCTTTATTGTTTTCAATAATATTTTCAATAACGAGAGTTAACAAATGGTTTAACTCCGTGCCTACCAATGGACCTCTTTGATAACCTAAGCCAATTAAATCTTCTCCGTTTATTTTCAAATCCTTTAGGGAAAAGCACTGATTCTCTCGTATAACTTTATTAACACACCTTTCAAAGTCTTCGATTTTTTCAATTCTTTTGGTAATAATTTTAGGATTCTGCGAAGCAACATCCGCCTTTTCCAAAGAAATCAAAATTCTAAGTCTTTTTTCCCCCATCTGATTAAGCTTGTGTCTGGCATATTTTTCAGTGGCATTAAACACCGTACCATGGACCTTTATTATTGCGACAATATCTTCTATGGTATCATTGTCATATTTAAGCCTTCTAAGCACATCCCCTGCTATCTTTGCCCCTTTTGTCTCATGGTGGTAAAAGTGTCCCCAACCCTTTTCCATAATAAAACAATCGGGTTTACCCAAGTCATGTAAAAAAGCAGCCATTTTATATTTGGGGTTTTTATCTATGATAGAAACGGCATTTACACTGTGTTCATAAACATCATATATATGAAAAGGATTGCATTGATCAAAGCCTAAAGCCGGCAATATCTCCGGAATAAATACAGCAATTACTTCACTATGCCTTAAGAGAACCTTTCTTACGTTGTCTCCCATTAAAATCTTTTCAAACTCCCCGCGAATTCTTTCCTTGGAGATGTGCCTAAGCAATTCTTTTTTAGATATTAGGGCTTCTTCAGTTTTTACATCAACATCAAATCCCAACTGCGATTGAAACCTAATCGCCCTCAATATTCTCAGGGCATCTTCTTCAAATCGAAGTAAAGGATCCCCCACACACCTTATTATTTTATTCCCTATATCTTCCAAGCCGCCATTCTCATCAATTATTTTGCCTTCTATATCCATAGCCATTGCATTTATGGTGAAATCTCTTCTTCTCAAATCTTCCGACAGGGATCTTGTAAATCTTACACGATCGGGTCTTCTTTTATCAGAGTAAGCTCCGTCGACTCTGTAAGTTGTAACCTCAAAGGGAACTCCCTCGTCCAGCAGTGTTACGGTCCCATGTTTTATTCCCGTCTCAATAAGCTTATGATTCTTAAAAACAGACTTAAACTCATCTGGTGTTGCAGATGTGGTAATATCCCAATCAGTAGGGGTTCTTCCCATAACAATATCCCTTACACATCCCCCCACAAGAAAAGCTTCATATCCTTCATTATTGAGTTTTCCCAGAATTTTTCCGGCTCCGCTAGGTATTTTTTTCATTTTATTTTTCCATGGCTAATCTGATCAACTCATTTACGAGCTCCGGACCTGTAATCCCTTCATATTCCCAAAGCTTAGGATACATGCTGATATCTGTAAATCCGGGAATAGTATTTATCTCATTAAATATTATCTCGTTTTGCTCCGTCAAGAAAAAATCTATCCTTGACATTCCTTGACAGTTCAAAGCCTTATACAGCTTCACCGCTGCTGCTCTTAGATTTTCAATTGTTTTATTATCTAAGTCTTCTGCCAGTTTGGCTTCAGATTTAGGATTATTATACTTCGAGTCATAATCATAAAATTCACCGGCTGAAATAATCTCCCCGGGCATGGTGGCTTTTGGTTCATTGTTGCCCAATACGGCAATTTCTATTTCCCTTCCCTCTATCATTTCTTCGGCCATAGCTTTATTATCGTATTTAAGCGATATTTCAACGGCAGCCTTCAACCCCTTCTTGTCAAAGGCTTTCGAGACTCCTACCGAAGACCCCGTGGAACAAGGCTTTACAAAAATCGGATATTTACCATCATGGGCTTTCTCTATTTCATCCAACACTTTGGAAGGCTCCCTTTCAAATTCCCATTTATATATTAATGCATGCCTTGCCATTTTTACCCCTGTAGATAAAGCCAACTGTTTTGTGAAAGACTTATCCATACAACAGGCAGAAGCTCTTACCCTAGGACCAACATAGGGAATTTCCATCAACTCTAATAGGCCCTGTATATCACCATCTTCGCCATGTTCTCCGTGCAACACCGGAAAAGCACAGTCAATTCTGTGTCTAATTCCATTCTCCGTGATAATTTCTTTTTTACACGGATTAGGATTAACATATATCTCCTGATTATTAATAAGCTTATCCCATTCTCCGCATTTTATATCATCAAGGGACGCATTGGTAAGCAACCATTTACCATCTTTAGTTATGCCTATTTTGAATATTTCATGAGCACTTTTTTCCATCCAACCAAGAACAGTTACTGCAGATTTACATGATATCTCATGTTCGGGTGATTTCCCGCCAAAGATTAATGCTATTTTCATAATTAAGCCTCCCTTTTATATGCTATTACCATTCGATCTTTCTTCGAAAGGTCTTTAAGAACTTTAATATTCTTATAATTTCCGCTATATCCTATCAACTCTTTTAATTCTTCCCCTTGATCATAGCCTATTTCCATGGCTAAAACTCCGTTTGGCTTAAGATGTTTGACCGCTTCCTTAACCAAAGTTCTGTAGAAATCCAAGCCATCATTGCCTCCGTCTAAAGCCAGCAACGGTTCATAATCCCTGACTTCTTTTGCCAAAGTATAAATTACATCCCTTTTAATATATGGCGGGTTAGAAACTATTAAATCAAATGTACCTTTTATTTTTTCAAACATATCACTCTTTATTACTTTAACATCATTGACCTTGTTTAGTTCAATGTTTTTTTTCGTCATTTGTAATGCCTTATCACTTATGTCTGCACAAAAAACATTAGCTCCGGTTAATTTTGCCAGGGATATCCCAATTGCTCCGCTTCCACAGCACAGATCCAGCAGCTTAACCTTTTTATCTCCGATTATGCTTACGACCTCTTCCACCAGTTCTTCGGTTTCCCTTCTGGGTATTAGGACATCTTCATTAACCAAAAATGTAAGGCCCATGAATTCTTGTTTTCCGATTATATGCTGCAAAGGAATTCCTTGGCAACGCTTTTCTATAAGCGATAAATACATTTTGCCAATTCTCTCATCCACATCCTTATCCATGCTTAAAAAAAGTTCGCTTAGATTTATATCATAAATATGGCAAAATATGCTTCTTGCGTCTCCCTTGGCATTTTCAATATTACAAGCATTAAGTTTGCTGTTTCCTTTAGATATCAGTTCCCTTATTGTCATCAATACTATCCTTATCTATGATTATGTTACCATCAAGGTCTGAAATGCCTTCAACGCACGGATAATCATCATCCACCAATACCGCTTTAACCGAAACAATAGCCACCTCCAACTGCTTGTTATCAGGTTCTTTTGTGGTTAATTTCTGCAAATATAGCCCAGGTAGACTTAAAAACTTAACAACAAAATTATCACTTCGTCCTGCCCATTTTAAAAGTTCAAAGCTAAGACCGGCTACCACAGGAATTAATAAGATTCGAGAAGCTATTCTATACAAAAGATTTGGCCAACCCAGCAAAGAAAAAATTATTAAGCTTATTACCATTACAAACATAAGAAAACTCGTTCCGCATCTTGGATGGAGGGTGTAGAATTGTTTCGCGTTATCAGGCGTCAGCTCCAAATTGTTTTCTAAGCAATGTATCGTTTTATGCTCCGCTCCGTGATATTGAAAAACTCTCTTTATATCCTCCATTTTCGATATGAGGATTATATAAGCAACAAACAGTAAAATTCTGAAAATCCCTTCGAACAGATTTAATAAAATGGCGGATTTAGTAAAGATTCCTATCCAGTTAACTGCCGCTGTAGGAAAAAGTATAAACACCCCCACAGTAAACATCAGGGAAATTATTACAGTAATGACTATTAAAACATTCCATGCACTCTCTTTGCCAAAACTCTTTTCAAGCCACCTTTCAAATTTAGTTTCACTTTCAGAGCTTTCAACATAGGAAAACTTTTCAAGTATTTCTGCGGACTTCATTAAGGTTCTTGTACCCGAAACCAAAGCATCCACAAAGGCGTAAACTCCCCTTAGAACCGGAATCTTTGAAATCCTTCCCAACTCTTTATTTTTTTCTGTTTTAAGATATATTCTGTTGTCCGGAAGTCTGATGGCTATAGCAGTTCTTTCGGAACTCTTCATCATAACCCCTTCCATTATTGCTTGTCCTCCTATCTTAGTAGGGCAGGCATCTTTAAGAAATATTTTTTTTAAGTCCATCTCTCACCTTTATTCACCTAGTTTTGTTTTCTGAATTATTTTAACAAAATCCTTATTATTCTTAGTATGGGATATATTATCTATAATCTTCTCCGTAATTTCCTGAACACTACCATTTGACATGGCTCTTCTTATGCTCCACATGACAGCAAATTCATCTTCGGTGAGCAAAAGATCCTCTCTTCTTGTTCCTGACTTGTTTAATTCGATGGCAGGGAAGATTCTCCTTTCACTTAGCTTTCTATCCAGATGAAGCTCCATATTACCGGTTCCCTTGAATTCTTCATATATAACATCATCCATTCTGCTTCCCGTATCCACAAGGGCCGTCGCCAAAATAGTAATGCTGCCTCCTTCTTCTATGTTTCTGGCTGCGCCAAAAAACTTTTTAGGAGGATGAAGCGCTCCGGGGTCTAAGCCTCCCGACAAGGTTCTTCCCGATGACGGAACCTCCATGTTATATGCCCTTGCCAATCTTGTAATGCTGTCCAAAAGTATAACCACATCCTTACCATGCTCAGCAAGTCTTTTCGCTCTGTTTAAAACCATTTCTGCTACTTTTACATGATGGGCAGGGAGCTCATCAAAGGTGGAATAAATTACTTCTCCCCTTGTGAGGGATCTCTTCATATCTGTTACTTCTTCAGGTCTTTCATCCACAAGGAGCACTATGATTTCAATATCAGGATAATTCTTCTCTAGGCTATGGGCTATCTTTTTTAACAAAACAGTTTTTCCCGCCTTTGGAGGCGCCACTATTAATCCCCTTTGACCCTTTCCTATAGGTGCAACCAAATCTATTATCCTGGTGGAAAGCTCTATTGTGGAATCTTCCAGCGTTAATCTTTCCCTTGGGAAAATCGGTGTTAAGTCGTCAAAATTAGGTCTGTTTTTTGATTCATCAGGGCTCTCATCATTAACTGTAAGAACATAAAGCAGAGCACCAAATCTCTCTCCTTCCTTGGGAAGCCTTGATATACCTTTTATTTTATCCCCGGTTTTTAATCTGAATCTTCTAATCTGTGCAGGAGAAACATATATATCCTTTTGAGAAGTTAAAAAGTTATTGAATCTCAGGAATCCAAAGCCACCATCGGCAATATCAAGTATACCCTCTACTTCCGGCCTTTCTTCCTTAGTATTTTCCTCTTCATTTAAATCAATTTCATTGTTTTTTTCATCTGTCATAATTTTTCTGGCAATGCCTCTCCTTTCTCATTAATCCTGTTATTTATCCATTCTCTGAACAGCTGATAGAAAACTGCCGTTATAGGGATAAACAGAATCATTCCGGCAATTCCAAACAGGCTTCCGCCCACGGTAACCGCCACTAATACCCATACTGAAGGAAGACCCAAGCTGCTTCCTACCACATGGGGATAAATAATATTTCCTTCAATCTGCTGAAGAATAATTGTTATTATTAAATATGAAATAACTTTAATAGGATCAACTGTAAGTATGAATACTGCGCCTATTACAGTTCCTATAATTGCTCCGAAAACCGGAATCAGTGTGGAAAATCCCACAACCACAGCTATAACGGCAGCATAGGGATAATTAAATATTGTTAGTACGATGAAAAACATCAACCCTGTAATGAGTCCTTCTATGCATTGTCCGCTAAGAAAATTATAGAAAGCCTCATATGTCATCCTTAGAATTTTTGTTATCTTATCATTAATTTTCCTTGGGAAAACCGCTGTCAGAACCTTTTTAATCTGTCTGTTTAGATTTTCCTTTTGGGACAATATATAACAGGCAAAAACAATTCCTATAACCGTGCTAAAGACTGCTCCGGCAACGGATGATACGATATTAACGCCGGAAGATAAAATATCCATGGCGCTTTCCTCAAGCATGGTTTCAAGCCTTTGAAAAATCTCGTCAAAGTTTATAGAAATGCTACTTATAAAATCATTAAGGTTTTTATTTCCTTCGGAAACAGTGTTAAGCCAGTTGATAAAATCAGGCGCCACATATTTAAGAGAGCTTGCAAAGTTATATAACGATCTTCCAAGTTCCGGTACAACCCACAAAACTGCCAACACCAGTATTGCAATTACCAATAATATGGACAGCAGTAAGCTAATAATTCTTGCCCTGGGTTTTTTCTTTTGGGTAAGCGTTCTGCCACCAAACAGCTTGTTTTCTATGGCTATCATGGGTACGTTCAATATAAACGCTATTATTCCCCCTATTATGAAGGGTCTAAAAACAGATACGATTAACCCTAAGGACGATATAATGAAGTCTAATCTAATTACAAATAATATCAACGCAACGGTAAAGGTTATTAATAAAAGTATTTTTTTCATGTTTTCATTTGTTAATTTCATACTTCTCCTTATACGATAATATCGCTAACATCCAAATCTTTCTCGCTAACATATTTAAACTCTTCGCCATGGAACAAGTCATATATACAAGGAACAATGAACAAGGTCATTAATGTTGCGTAAATCAGACCTCCTATGCAGACAATAGCTACAGGCTGCATCATTTCAGTTCCCATCTCTCTACCAAGGGCCATAACAATTAGACCGCATATGGTAGTTAAACTTGTCATTAGTATAGGCCTCATCCTAGTGACTCCCGCTTGTATTAGGGCATCTTTTTTTGTTTGTCCCCTTGCCCTTAATTGATTGGCATAATCCACTAAAACTATTCCATTATTTACAATAATTCCCACCAGCATTACCATTCCTATCATTGCAACAACGCTAAGCTCATTTCCTGTGATTAGCAGGGCAAAGAAGCCTCCCGTCATGGCTAAAGGTATGGTAAACATTATAATAAACGGGGATTTAAGGGATTGGAATTGGGCTACCATAATTAAATAGATGAAAACAACTCCCAGCATAAGCATTAGGCTAAGCTTGTTCATTCCATCCATTACTGTTTCGTTTTCTCCATGAAATTCTATGCTTATGCCCTTCGGCAGATCCAACTCCCCTATGGCCTTTTCAGCCAAAGAAGTGGTAATGGTTATATTATAGCCTTCTTCTAAAGTTCCTCCTACGGTTATTATCCTGTTTTGATTCTTTCTGTTAATTCTGCTAAGGGTATTTCTTTCAACAACATCTGACACATCCGACAGCAAAACGCTAACCTCTTCGCCGGTCATGGTTGTTGCATTTATTGTTGTTTTCTCCAGTTCCTCCCTTGTTATATCATTGTTTTCCTTAGAGGATACCACCACATCATAGCTTTTATCATCAATAAAGATGTCTGTGGCTAATTTCTCATTGTTTAGCTTCTGACTTATTGCTCCATATATGGAGGCTATCATAAGGTTATTCTTCATTGCTTCATTCTTATCCACCGTAAAATGTAATTCCGGTTCCGAATCTTCAAGACCATTATCGACCTCATATATGCCTTCAACTTCTTCCAGCTTCTTACCAATTTCTAAAGCCGCCTCCTGAAGGTCATAAAGATCAGAGCCTTTGACTTCTATGGATATTCCTTCTCCTCCCATAGCAGTGGTAAAATCAGAGACATCTGAACCTTGGGCTGTAATTGTGCTACCTTCAGGTCCTTTGATATCATTAATTTCTTTTTCAATATCTAAACTTGTTTTATCACTTTCCATATCAATAATCGCATACATGGTCACCCTAGTGTAATCGCTAAGGGTAGTTCCCAGTCCACCCATATTCCCCCCGGCCATTGAGCCCACATCACTAATGCCCTCTATTGAAGAAATCTTTTCTTCAATCATTGAAGCTTTTTCTTTCATTTCCTCGTATGTCGTTCCTTCTTCGAAAACAACTTCAACACTGACTTGGGGAGCGTTCATTTCAGGCATAAATATAAACCCTTTGGATAATACTGATGTAGTGCTGATTGCAAGAAGCCCTGCCGCCAAAGAAAGTACAATCAATTTATGTTTTAATGTCCAAGCCAAGGTCTCCCTATACTTGGTTATAAAAAGGTTTTCTTTTATTGGTTTAGGAGCGGTGTCAGCCAGTAATTTTACTGACATGGCAGGCACCAATGTAAGCCCTATGATCAAACTTGCTATGAGGGATACCGCCACAGTAATGGCCATGTCGGAAAAAAGCTGCTTGGTTAATCCTTGAATGAAAATAATAGGTATAAACACAGAAACCGTTGTTAATGTGGACGCCGTAATGGCTCCGGCAACCTGCTTGGCTCCTGCATAGCACGCTTTAATTATAGGCTGGCCTTCGGCTCTTAATCTATATATGTTTTCTATAACAACAACCGAATTGTCTACTATCATTCCCACTGCCACCGCAAGGCCTGACAGGGATATCAAATTGATGCTTACTCCAAAAAGATACATCAAGAAAATTGCAAATAGCAGAGAAATAGGTATACTAGCTATTGTTATAACCGTTGGTTTAAAATCCTTTAAGAATATAAACAGTATGATTATGGCAAATATCGCTCCGAACAATAAGCTTTTTAATATTGAAGAAATCATAACATTTATATATTCTCCCTGATCCATAAGGGGAACCATGTTCAATCCTTCATATTCTTTTTCAAGCTGGGCAACTTTATTATTAATATTTCCCGAAACCAACGCCGTAGGGTAATTTGACTGTTTGGAAAACATGAGCATAACACTTGAGTTTCCGTTTAAATTGGCATAAATGGACTCGGTATTATTCTCTATATAAACATCTGCCACATCCTTTAATCTTATGTCCTCTACGCTATCCATGCCCAAATGCATAAGCAATAAATCATTTAGATCCTCCATTGATCCCACTTTATCACCAATGCTTATTAAGAGTCTATCATTATCTTCTCCTATATAACCTGCGGGCATATCAAAGTTTTGTGCCTTTAACAAACCCACCACTGTATCTATATCTATTTTATCTCCCAAATCTGCTTGGTTTTTAGCACTTTTCGATTGGGCTTCTATTGTAGATAAGGCATCAGCTAATTTCCCCTGAGCCATCAGCATAGTTTCCTGGGCAGTTAGCAATTCCGATTTTGTGTATTCTAAAGTTTCCTTTGCTTTAACTAAATCTGCTTCCTGTTGATTCAAATCCCCCTTGAATACATTGTACTGTTCCAAGATATCATCTTGTATTGGTATAGAAGGTGTATTATTTTCCCCTGAATTTTCCGCTAAATCTATTATATTTTTACTAACCTGTATTCCGATTAATCCTTGATTAACTTGGTCTAATCCTGTTTGTACCTCGTTTAATCCCTTTTCTGTTTCAGATAGGCCCTGCTCAACCTGAGCCTTTTGTTCTGTTACTTCCTTTTTAGCCTTGGCTAAATTGCCATCTATCTCCGATAATATTTTATCATTCAAAGCTTCGATTTTTTCTTTGCTTATGGAAACCATGATTCTTTCTTCCAGTAATCCATTGGCTTCCACCGACGCAACCCCTGTTACTCCTTCGAAATCATCTAGAAGGTCATCCTCTAAAAACCTTGATAATTCGCCTATATCATATCCTTCATATTCCACAGCCATAACATTAACAGGAATCATACTGGGATTTAGCTTTAATATAGTTGAAGTCCCTACCATGTCATCCCAACTCCCTGAAGTCCTATTTATATCCTGTAAAATATCAAGCACAACATCATCGATATCTGCTTCTTCGCTGAATTCCAGTGTTATTATGGAATAGCTGGAATTTGCAGTCGACTCAACATTTTCTATATTTTCGAGCATCATAAAAGATCTCTCAAGGGGTTTATTTATTTCGCTTTCCACCTTTTCCGGTGTAGAACCCGGGTAGGGGGTCATCACTACAACATAGGGCAAATCCATCTTAGGGAACAAGTCCGGGACCATTCTCACATAAGATACTATACCCAATATTATAATTATTGTCATAGCCACGAATATTGTATATGGCTTTTTAACGCTTTGTTTAATCATTTATATGCCTCATTATTGTTATTTATTTGAATTTATGATAATATTTATTAAGTTAGGAGATTGAGATGAACAAAATTACCATTAACACAAATCCATCTTATGATGTAATTATTGAAGATAATTTATTAAACTCAGTGGACAAATATATTTTAGAATATGTAAGCCCATGCAAAGTTTGTATAATAACCGACAGTACCGTAAATTCCTTATATGCAAATAAGGTAAAGTTTAATTTGGAAAAATCCGGCTTTATAACTTCTAAAGTTGTTTTCCCTCCGGGAGAGCATTCTAAAAGTTTAGCAAATTACAGCAATATTATTGAAGCCATCGGAAATGAAGGATTAACAAAATCAGACTGCATCATCGCCTTAGGCGGAGGTGTTGTGGGTGACCTTGCAGGGTTTGTAGCCTCGTCATATATGAGAGGCATAAAATATATTCAAATCCCCACTTCGTATTTAGCAGCTTTAGATTCATCTGTCGGCGGAAAAACCGGGATAAATCTCCTAAGGGGTAAAAATTTAGTCGGTAGCTTTTGGAATCCCCTTTTAGTACTTTGTGACCCTACGGTATTTAACACTTTACCCACGGTCAAAAGGATGGACGGCATAGCTGAAGCTGTTAAAAATGCCGTAGTTACGGATAAAAACCTCTTGGAACCCATAAAAACCAATTCCTACACATATGTTATAGAACGTTGCGTATCCATTAAAAAATCCATTGTAGAGGCGGATCAATATGAAGAAAGTTTAAGACAACTATTAAGCTTTGGACATTTAATCGGCCATGCCATCGAAAAATTAAGTGGCTACAGCGTTTCCCACGGTCATGCCATAGCGGCCGGAATGGTTTTTGAAGCCAGAGCGGCTTATAAAATGGGACTTACCGATAACGATATATCCCAAGAATTAACTGAATTACTTGATGATTTGGGCTTTATAACTTCGATTAACTATTCCATTGACAATTTATATGAATATGCAATAATGTCAAAGAGAATAAATAAAAATATGATAAATATAGTAATCCCAGTAGAAATCGGAAAATGTAAGCTTGCTAAGCTGGAATTAAATCGATTAAAGGAATACTTAACCATGGGCAAAGAGTAGTTACTCTTTGCTGTTTTTTTTCATCCATTCTCCTTTGCTGATGGAATAAACAAGGGAATTTCTAGCCTCCCCCGTATAAGTTCTGGTAGCCATTCTTATTAGGCCCTCGTATTTAAATCCGCATTTTTCTATTACCCTTTGAGATCTTTTATTGACTTCCGATGTATGTATAGCCACTATTTCCAACTGAAGTTCTTCAAATGCATATCTAAGAACCTCTTTTGAAGCCTCGGTAATAATACCCTTACCCCAAAATTCATGCTTAAGCCCATATCCTAATTCTTTACTTAAAATATCAGGTCTTATTCTATCCGGTTCCAAGGCGATATTCCCAATTATCTCTCCGGTTTCCTTAAAAACAATTGCCCAAGCCGAGACCGGTAAAAGTATCGTTTCCAATATTATTTCGGATTCTTCTACGCTTTCATGGGGCTTCCATCCGGCATGGGGGCCAATATCCGGGTGCTTTGCATATTCATACAGAGCTTCCGCATCATCTTTGGTCCAGGGTCTAAGCAATAGCCTTTCCGTTTCTAAAACTTTCATTACAGCTCCTTAGTCTTCACATGTAGCAAGTATTTCCTCGCTTTTAGTATCTATTTGGCTTACTTTCATGTATTTTACATCTTTAGGATCCACTTTTTCGTTTAATCCTATTAGGGTAGGACTTAGATATATTGTGCTTAAGACCTCTTCGTTTAAAGTTATCTTACTGTGTTCCGTAAAATTCTCACCCTTTATATAGTATTTATTTCCTATTTTGTTAACTTCATTAATTTTAATCTCTTTTGTCCCCAATTTGATATCAATCGGGCTATAAGGTGGTTTTCCTGAGAAGCAATAATTTTTACCGTAAAGCATATCATAACCTAATGCTTTTAAATCCGTCAAAAAAACCCTTGAATTATGGTCAACACTGTTTTGATATCTAAATACAACACCTTTGTCTATGTTTATCATATCAAGCAGCTTTGCTCCTATTTCGTAGGAGCAAAGATCTTCATCTTCTTCGCTAAGCCCCATATTATCCCATATTACATACTGAGTTTTATATAGGTCTCCGTCCCCGTACTGTTCTTCCAATACATCCAATGCAGGAATATGATCTCCATACAGTAAAAGTACGGTATCTTCATCGTTTTCCTCCAACGCTTCAACCAATTCCTTTATGAACTTATCCATTTCATGCATTTCGTTAACATAATATTCATATCGCCATTTTGTATAATCATCTGCTGCATTCACAACAGTGTAAGGCTTTTCAAAGACCTGTTCACTTGGATAGCTGCCATGCCCCTCTACGGAAACTGTAAATACAAAATCCTTTTCTTCCGACATTGTTATTACATCCATAATTTCTCCGGTTAGCACCTCATCCTTAGCCCAATTATTTGGCGTTTTGGTGATACCGTTCATATATTCCAAAGGAGTAAAAGTATCAAAGCCTAAATTTCCGTAAACTTCATTTCTGTTATAGAATACGGCCCTGTGATTGTGTAGTGAATGTGTACCATAACCGCTGTTTTTAAAAATATATGCCAAGCTTTCCATCGTACTTGTTCTTAATTCACCTTTATATGGGTATTCTCCGGGGCCAAAAAACTTAGCACTTATACCGGTTAGTACTTCAAATTCCGTGTTTGCTGTCCCCGCTCCACATGCAGGTACCGTAAATGACCCTGATGTATAGTTTTCACAAAGCTCGGTAAAAGTAGGAATAGGACTATTTGATAGTTCGATATGATTAAAAAGCGACGGATCTATAAAAGATTCCAATTGTACAATAACAACATTAGGAAAATCTTCATCAATATCTTCGTACTCAAGAATCTGGCTTTCCCCACTATCACCATATTTATCTATTATTCCGTCAATCAAATCTTCCGAATAACCGATAGGCTCCATTATCCCTTTATTTAATGATGTATTTATAAAACAATAGGGAAAGCCATAGTCGTTATATGCGTAGTTCAAATTACCAAAAAAGGTGCTCAATGAACCGGTTTTTAGCAACATAAATGTGCTTCCCAATGTAATGGCAATAATAATACCAATGAAGCCCAAAGCATGTTTGTAATTTATATTTATCCACATGCTTCCTCTAATAAAGAGAAGGACCGTGACAAGTAGTACTATAACCGCAGCTATAATTAAAAGCACTATTTGGGTATGGGACATATAGCTTTCCATTATGGAAAACCCATCCTTGACGTTTTGCATATCATAAAGAGTAAAGGGTGTCATTCTTTTTAGAAGAATTACTCCATTAACAGTTCCAAGGGCAAGCCAAAGAGCACTTAATATTATAAGTAAAAAATTTCTTTTGTGTACCAATAAAGACAGTGACAACACTGCAAATATTATTAATGAGTTATATAGAAAAACCACAGGGTTTGTAACCATGTATATAAAGCTTTGGCTGATTCCCCTTGATTGCCTAGCAAATGTTTCAATATACAGATTAAGTAAAATTGCTATAACTGCTATTTTCCCCAAATATTTAAAATAGTTTTCGCTAGCTTCAAATTTTTTTATTTCATTTTTAAAAATATTAAGCCTTTTTAGACAATTCAATTTTATTACCTTTCAAACTTAACTCATTGGAAATTCTGACAAATTCCTCTATAGTCAAAGTTTCTGCCCTTCTCTTAGAATCAATACCCACTTCCGATAAACATTTATCCACAATATCTTTGCTGTAAATACCCATACTGGAAATCGAGTTCAGCAATGTTTTTCTTCTCTGCCCAAAACCGGCTTTTACACATTTGAAAAACAATTCCTCATCTAAAACATCGTATCCGTTATTTTTTTCTATATCCATTCTTAATACTACCGAATCCACCTTGGGTACAGGATAAAACACATTTTTTGAAACATTACAGATTTTTTCCACCCTACTGTAGTATTTTACCGCATAGGTTATAGCTCCGCACTCCTTGCTTCCCGGTTCGGCATTAATCCTTAGAGCCACTTCCCTTTGCATCATTACAGTTATGCTATCTGCTAGCACTCTATCCTCTAAAAGCTTCATTATGATAGGAGTTGTTATATAATATGGCAAATTTCCGATTATTCTTACATTAGAAAAATTCCTATTAGAAGCTATAATCTCATTAACGTCAGTTTTTAGTATGTCTTTATTTATTATTTCCACGTTATCATATTGGGACAAATTATCCTCTAGTATTGGTACAAGCTTTTTATCTATTTCTATGGCAATAACTTTACCTGCAATTCTTGCGGCCTCTTTTGTTAATACCCCTATGCCTGGGCCTATTTCAATAACAAGACTGTTTTCATCAATCAAACTACCTGAGATAATTTCATTGATTACATTTATATCTGTTAAAAAATTCTGGCCAAGGCTCTTACTTAAATTAAAGCCATAGTCCTTTTTAATTCTGTTAATTGTGGCCGGTGAATAAAGCTTTTCATCGATTTTCATTATCAATATTCCTTAATGCCTTCTCCACTGAAACTCTGTCAATATTGAAGGCCTCCAATCTTTTTAAAAGAGTTTTTCCGTTGCAGTAGCCGATCCCAAGATTATCGCATAGTTTTTCCCTCTTTTTTGCTGAATTTTCTTTGTTTATTAAACCATTAGAATATAAAAAACTTGTGTCTATATCCGTTACATTATCCTTCGCTATATAATGGACTTTATTAATTGCTTTTAATATATCCTCAGGTTTTGCGTTTTCTACTCCTATATTTCCATTTTTAGTACCTTCCTTAACGGGTAAATACGCTTGCTTTGCCTTTGGGTATTTCTCTGTTATTTTTCTTCTTATTTCTTTTCCGGAAAAATCCGGATCAGTAAACACAATAATACCCTTTTCCTTGTATGCTTTATCAATAAGCTTCCAAGTTTCCTTTGTTATTCCAAAGCCATGGGTCTCTATGGTCATGCAGTCGATGGCATTAAAAACAGCTCTTGTATCATCTCTTCCTTCAACTACTATAATCTCATCTATTTTAATCTTTTTCATCATCCCCCTCGGGCAATACAAATAGTATTTCATCAGGCTTAATAAGTTTCAATTGTAGCCTTGCCTGTTCTTCAATAAATTCTGCTGTGTTAACATTTTCCAGCTCAAGTCTAAGCTTATCCCTTTCATCCTGTAATTCTTGATTTTGCTCATTTAATTCATTATTCTCCATGTGCAAATAGAATATCGTCTTTACTGAATAAGCTATGGTTATACAAAGAATTAATGCTATTACAATAGTTATTACTTTAAACCAATTTATTTTATAGTTTTTCTTCTTCATATCTATTTCCTTTAATGAATATTAAGAGCCGAAGGCAAAGCCTTCTGGCTCATAATCTTATAAATATGCTTGTGGGTCCACAGTTGAACCATTAATATGAACTTCGAAATGGCAATGAGGGCCGGTACTTCTTCCCGAATTACCCACTGTACCTATTACTTGATCCTTGAATACTTTATCTCCAACAGATACCGCCAAGGAATTACAATGTCCATATAGGGTTTCATTATTGGCTCCGTGATTAATAATTATACAATAACCATAAGCTCCCTTATATCCTGCAAAGGTTACCGTTCCTCCATCAGCTGCATGTAAAGGAGTTCCCACAGGTGCCGCTAAATCTATACCATAATGCATTCTTCCCCATCTGGTTCCATATCCGGAAGTAAGTATTCCACCCTTAACAGGTGTTGTATATGTTCCGGTACCCTGTTTAGGCGGTACTTTTTTCGTACCGATTAGAACAACTTCAGTTCTTGGTTTCTCCAATACTTCTTGCTTAAGGATTTCTTCATTGACACTTTCCCCGTTTTCCCTTGTAATCTTGGCTTCAGTAACAGCTTTTCCTTTTATACCCTTTACGCTTACGATCTCTTCGCCTTCATAATAGTATCCGGATTCTACTTCTTCAGTCTCATAATCTATTTCCTGTGCAGATGTTCTTTCCTCCACAGTAACAAGGGTTAATTTAGGAACCTCAGAAACAACAAATAATATATCTCCCTCTTTAGGCGTGCTTTGGTCAACTCCCGAATTTTGAGCTAAAAGATTTTCCACAGTTACTCCATAAATGTTTGCAATGTCTTCATAGGTTTCGCTAGGCTTAACAGTATGATTTATTACCGTTTGCTCTCCCTTTATTAATTTATTTGCTGCTACCTTTGCTGTGTTAACATTTGCCAATGTAGTATCTATTTCTTTAAATTCAATTTCCTCTTTAAACTCGGCACTTAAATATTTTATGTTTTCATCTTCAGGCATATAGTATTCTTTTATCTTTGATAGCGTCGTCAATGCATTGTCCTGATTTTCAACTATTACTAAAAGTTTCCCCTCAGCATATATTCCGTAAGCCTTTACCTCTAAATCCGTCATATATGTAAGTCTTTTCAAAACCGTATCAATGTCATCCACGTCCTTGTTTGCTGCTGATACAGTTGTAAAAGTAACATTTTTATAGGGAACTATCTCAACATTTGAGTTTGTTTGCTCTGATAAAGCTTCTCCTGCCAAATCCAATATCTTTATTACATCATCTTCCCGTTCAACATAACCCAATTGCCTGCCATTATATGAATAGCTGTAAACCAAATTATCGTTAAAAACCGAAAACATAACAAATATAACAACTGCAAGACCTATGCTCGTTGCCACCAATTCTCTTCTGTGTACAGCAAGACTTTTTACATTTTTATGATGTAGTTTTACAATGTAAATAGTAAGCTTTCTTATATAGATAAGAAATAAATCTTGTGCTTTATCGTGGAAGAATATGAGGTTTGCCGCCAAAGTAAATACTTTATCTAAACCCTTCTTCCTTTTTAGCTTTCTATTATTTTTTCTTTGTATTCTTAATTCTGCACGTTCTTCCTTGGTCTTAAATAATTTTAATTTTGCCTTTTTTTTCTTTTTAAATATAATAGTTTTGCCTTTTTTTTCTTTTTTAATTTTAATCTTTTTTTCTTTACCCTTTACAGCGGAATCTTTTTCTTTTGTATCCACATCTTTGCTTCTTCTCTTCTTGAATAAATACAATTGCATCTACCTCCATTTTTTAGAACGCCCTTATCTTTACATAAATCACACAGATACTTAATATCCGTATAATCCTCGGGGAATCCGTTCCTTTCTAATATTTCCGCTCTTTCATAATTTAATTTCTTTATTTCGCCTTTAATTTCTTCTCTTTTTATTTTTCCTTTTTCTTTCATCAGCAATGTTTTGGGAAATTCGCCTTCAAGTTTCTTAATACCTTTGTCTATCTCACATATTTCTGGTAATTTTTCATATATTTTGCTTAATCTAAGCTTTCTTTCTTCTTCATTGTTGATTCTTACTTCCTTTAAATATTTTTCAAGTATTTCGTCACTAACTATATCTTCAATATTGCTGTTTACATCTACGCCTTTATTTCCAGCTTCTTCCTGCCAGTTTAATAATACTTTGTTTACATAGTTTAGGTTAGGATTTCTTATTCCACCGGTCTTATCACAAGCCTCTAACACCCTTTCCAAGGTATAGCCCATTTCATCAAACCATTTTTTCATTATTACTATGTCAGCCGGGGTGGGAACTCTGTTAAACCCTAATCTTTTAAAAATTTTATTATATCTAAAGTTCTCCTTGCTTTCGGTGTTAAGTAATTTCTTCACCTGCAAAACGTCAACACAATCCTTTTCTGCCCAGCTTTTGGCAACTTTTATAATATAATTTAGGTTCAGCTTATCCTTCTCGCTACAGTATTTAAAGCTATAGGATAAGACGTCCGGGCTTATTCCGTAAATTTTTACGGCATCCTTAATGTTTTCCATCTCCTTGGTGCTTATAGTTCTTCCCAGCATTTCCTCTGCCAATGAATAAATTTCGCTTATTTCTTTGTTCTCTAAGCTTACTAAATCCTCATTTACATCTTCATTTTCATCGACTTTATCCTTCATTCCGTATAACTTGTTCTTTTGACTTACAAAAATTATAGTTGAATCTTCATCACTTTCACCTGTAATTCTTTTTAATAACCCTTCTTCTTCCCAAAATGTTATAGCCTCTTTTACTGTTTCTTCCTTTAATTGCAATTCTCTTGATACAATGCCAATATTTACTGGCAGCTGATGCTCTGCATACATGGATATAAAAATATACACCTTAACAAAATCCCCTGAAGCAACAGGAAGATATTCATTTATAAATATATTTTCCACTCTAGTATCTAAAAGATATAAGTCTTTAATTCGTTCCTTTTGAAATTTCATAATGCACCTAAAAAGTACTTCTTTCCTTATTTGTAAATCTTGTATATTTATCAAACCATACTAGTTCAATTGTATCTGTCGGTCCGTTTCTATGCTTAGCTACTATTACATCGCAAATACCTTTTTTATTTGAATCTGTTTCTGTTCCCGAAAGCTTACTGTAATAATCTTCTCTGTAAAGAAACATAACGATATCTGCATCCTGCTCTATAGATCCTGACTCTCTTAAATCTGACAGTAAAGGAGTATGATCGGATCTCTGCTCCGGTGCTCTTGACAACTGGGAAAGTAACATAACAGTGCAATCTATTTCTTTAGCCAAAAGCTTAATGCTCCTTGATAACGTACTTATTTCTTGCTGTCGGTTTTCAACCTTGCCCTTTATGCTCATAAGCTGTAAATAGTCGATTATAACTAAATCTAAACCCTTCTCGGCTTTAAGCCTTCTACATTTATTTTTAATCTCCAAGATGCTGATTCCCGGTGTGTCGTCTATGGCTATTTTCATATTGGCAAAGCTATCGTTGGTTTCTCCTATTCTGTCCCAATCGTCTTCCTCAATTTGGCCCTTTTTGATTTTTTCCATCTCAACCCTAGAATGCATGGCAAGCATTCTTTGTCCCAATTGTTCGTTGGACATTTCCAAACTGAATATAAGGACAGATTTACCCCTTTCGGCCGTTTGTTCAGCAATATTTAGCGCAAATGCAGTTTTTCCCATTCCCGGTCTGGCGGCAACAATAACCAAATCAGAAGGATGGAAACCCGAAAGAAGCTTATCCAGTTCAATAAATCCTGTAGGGGTACCTGTTACTTCTCCTTCCATTTTTTGGGCTTCTTCTATTTTGGCAATATTTCTAACTACTACCTCTCCTATGCTTTCGTAATTCTTTGTTTGACCCTCTTGGGCTATGGAAAAAATACGGCTTTCAGCAAAGTCAAGAATTTCATCCGTCTTGTCTTCCCCGTCGTATGCCTTTTCTTCTATAGCTTTAGCAGCTTCTATTAATTTTCTTAATCTTGCTTTTTCTGAAACAATTTTAGCATAATCTTTAGCGTTTGAAACAACGGGAACCCCTTCGGTAAGCATTGCAATATATGCTCTGCCTCCCACAAGCTCCAAGGCTTTCCTTTGCTTAAGTTCATCACAAACAGTAAGTATATCAATATTTGCGTTCTGTTGAAAAAGTGAAACTACCGCAGAAAATATCTCTTGATGCTCCTTTTTGTAAAAATGAGACGGTTTCACAATATCAATCACTTGACTAAGAGCCTCTTCACTAATTAAAAGTGCTCCTAAAACAGATTTTTCAGCCTCAACATCATGGGGTGGTATTCTCTCTACCATCGTTTGCTCCTTGCTTAATTCTCCATTACTATAACATTTACTTTAGCAACAACTTCCGGGTATATCTTTACCTCTACTTCAAACTCTCCTGTTTGCTTAATCGGTGATTTCAGCTGAATCTTTTTCTTGTCGATATCAACACCTTCCTGCTCCATTATAGCTTTTGATATATCCATGGCTGTGATGGATCCGAAAAGTTTTCCGTTATCACCGGTTTTTATTTTTATTTCTATTTTATTCTCTTCAAGATCAGAAGCAATTTTTTCTGCCTCAATCTTTTCTTCTTTTCTTTTTTCCTCTAATACAGCCTTCTGTTTTTCAATAGACCTTATATTCTTATCCGTAGCAGCAACGGCCATTCCCTTTGGTATTAGCATGTTGCGCGCATATCCATCGCTAACCTTTACTACATCTCCTGCTCTTCCTGTTCCTTTTACATCTTTTTTTAAAATAACCAGCATATCTATATCTCCTTAATCTTTTGCTCTTCCAAATACCTAGGTAATATCTCCTTTAATTTCTCACATACCTCTTCCGGTGTCATTTCAACCTGTGCTCCGGCGGCAGTCAAATGGCCTCCCCCGTCGAATTCTTCCATGATTATTTGTACATTTATATCCCCTAAAGATCTTGCACTTACTACGGTTACATTTCTATCGTTTTTCCCCATCACAAAGGATGCCTTAATACCTTTTACCGTAAGCAGCTGATCCGCAACCTGAGAGTTTATTATCTGTGCCTCTGTGGAGTACCCTTTAGATATGGCAATGGCTATACCATGATCTAAATATTCCGCATTTGCTATTGCCTCTGCCCTTGCCTGGAAGGAAGTTGCCTCTATTTGGAAAAACCTTTTTACTTCCGCAGTATCGGCTCCGGCTCTTCTAAGCCATGCTGCCGCCTCAAATGTTCTTACTCCGGTTTTAGTGGCGAAACTGTTTGTATCCACTGTTATTCCTGCCAATAAAGCTTCCGCTTCAAATTTATTAATATCCTTTTTGGTTAGTGAATATTGAATAATTTCAGTAATCAGTTCGCTGGCCGATGATGCATAGGATTCTATATATGCCAACGTAGTATCTTCTATGGCATCTTCTGCCTTTCTATGGTGATCAATTATTGCCACCTTATTAGTACAATCTAAAAGTTCCTCACATTCCACAAGTCCGGGTCTATGTGTATCAACTATTATAACAAGGGTATTATCATCACACAGTTCAATAGCCTTTTCCCTTTTGATGATTTCGTATTTACCAATCTCCACTGCATTTTTATATATCAATTGTAATGCTTCATTATATTCTTCTATTACGATATATGCATCCTTATCACAGGATTCACATATTCTGTAGGCCCCTATGGAAGCTCCGAAGCAATCCATATCCGGCCATTTATGCCCCATTATGAGGACCTTTGAAGATTCTAGTATCAGCTGTTTTAGTGCGTGGCCTATTATCCTGGATTTGCCCTTATTGCTTTTTTCCACAGTCTGCAGTTTCCCTCCGTAGTAATGCATTCTGTTACCGTTTTTTACCACCGCCTGGTCTCCGCCTCTTCCCATGGCTAAATCTATTGCGGCTTGGGCATATTCTTCTGTTTCAGCAGGAGAATCTCCAGACAAACCCATTCCTATACTTAGGCTAACCGGAAAATCTATCATAGATTCAATTTTTCTCACTTCATCCAGTATTTCAAATTTACTTTCTATGATTTTTTCTGCATTTTCCCTATATACAAACATTATGTATTCATCTTCACCGACTCTGCTGACAGATGCTTTATACTTTGATGCCCATTGCCTTATAACTTTATCAACCTCGGTGGGCACAAGCATTTTGTTATCCGAGCTTGCACTTGCTATTAGTTCATCATAGTTATCTATTGCTATAATTACTATTGCCGGTTTTTTGTTTCTGTATCTAGATTTATATTCTTCTCTTTTTGTTACATCTAGAAAATACACATAGAGCAAACCGTTCTCATCCAACTCCGATATCATGTTGAACATTTTATCGTTTCTTTCGATGGTGGTTTCCCTTTCTCCCTTTATACTTTCAATCAGCTCAGCTCTTTTTACGCCGGTAAGCGCAAATAATTTTGCACCATCAAGCCCGTCATAGGCAAAGACATCTGCTATTCGATCATTTGATTCTATAATTATTCCTTCTTCGTTAACAACGAAACAAGGCAGGGGTATGTTTCTTATTACATTACTAATTTCGCATTTAATATTCATTTTATCCTCGATTATTTTCTCTGGCATTTCTTAGAACATCAATTAATCTGTTTAACTCCTCTGTGCTATAATAGTGTACTTCGATTTTCCCTTTACTATTATTATCATTTATGTAGACTTTGGTTCCCAATATGGTTTTTAGTTCATCCTCCACCGATAATATCTCTACGGATTTTTCATGCTTATTTTTAGGTGTTTTTTTATTCTTCTTTTCAGACAGAAGCTTCTCCGTCTCTCTAACCGAAAGACCTTCATTGATTACTTTGTTGCACAATTCTATTTGTTTTTTTTCATCGCTCAGTCCTGCAATTGTTCTACCATGAGCAGCAGACAAAAGATTTGCGGCAATATTATCTTGAATTTCTTTAGGTAATTTAAGCAATCTGAGGGAATTTGCAATATATGGTCTACTCTTACCAACACTAACTGATATCTCTTCTTGGGTCAGCTCGTATTTGTCAAGCATTTGCTTTAAACCCAGAGCTTCTTCAATGGGATTAAGATCTTCCCTTTGCATGTTTTCAATTATTGCGATAAGCATATTTTGCCTATCATCAAATTCTCTGACAATGCAGGGAACCTTTTCTATGCCGGCCTTTCTGGATGCTCTCCATCTTCTCTCTCCCGCAACTATCTCATAGCCTTTTTCTGTGTTTCTTATAACTAAAGGTTGGATTACTCCGTTTTCTTTAATTGAGGCAGCCAGCTCTCCCAACTTTTCTTCATCAAAATATTTTCTTGGTTGGGTGGAATTTGCCCTTATATCATTAATATCAATATATAGAACTCTATCTTTATCATCGGGTATATTCTCATTTTGTGCATTTTCATTTATGGGGGCCGTGTCTGCGAATAGAGCATCAAGGCCTCTTCCTAAGCCGCTTTTTTTAGATGCCATTATAAACCTCCGATTCTAGGAATTCATCCGCAAAATCCATATAAGCTTTTGCTCCGGACGATTTAGGGTCATAATCCGTAATTGCCATTCCATAGCTTGGAGCTTCTGCCAGCCTAACATTTCTAGATATAACATTGGAATAAACTTTATTACCAAAATATTTTTTAACTTCCTGAACCACTTGCATTGAAAGATTTGTCCTTCCATCAAACATGCTCAGTATTACTCCTTCTATTTCAAGTTCCCTATTTAGTTTCTTTTTAACTAATTCTATAGTACTCAATAGTTGACTAACTCCCTCCAAGGCATAAAACTCACATTGTATAGGTATTAGAACGCTATCCACTGCGGATAAAGAATTTATGGTTAATAACCCCAATGATGGAGGACAATCTATAAATATATAGTCATAATCGCCCCTTATTTTATCCAGGGCTTTTTTTAATCTTCTTTCCCTTCCCTCGATGTTTACCAGCTCTATCTCGGCCCCTGCCAAATCTACGCTGGCCGGGATAATATCAAGGTTATTAATATTAGTTTTCATGATGGTTTTGTTCGTGTCAAAATCATCTTCAATAATTATCTCGTAAGTGGTATTTTCAAGATCTTTTTTAATTATCCCCAGGCCACTAGTGGTGTTTCCTTGAGGATCGATATCAACAACCAAAATCTTTTTGCCTTTAAGCGCCAAACAAGCACCAAGGTTTATGTTTGTGGTGGTTTTACCAACACCGCCTTTTTGATTGAATATAGCAATTATTTTTCCCATTATTTTGTTTTGCCTCCCCGGTTTAATAACTAATATTATATACCATTGTACAATATTATTCCATTTGTTTTTTGTGTTTCACGTGAAACATATACCAAAAGCAAACGAAGATGTTTCACGTGAAACATTATATCGGTTTTCTTGTGGGAACACCTTCTTTTCTAGGGTATTTACCCGATGTGTTGGCTGTTTTCTTAAATGTTATAAAGTTGTGATTATTTAGGTTTTGGGTCCCTTCGTATTTTGCTTTAATAACTATACCTTCTCCGGCACCCAGAATCCTCGCAGCTCTATTAGCTCCTATTATTTCATCCTTTACGGCATCTGTTTTATATGCATAAAACTTGCCGCCCACCCTGACAAAGGGTAAGCAATATTCAACTAACGCCCCGAGGGGAGCCACTGCTTTAGACACACAAATATCGTACTTTTCTCTATGGTCTTTGTCATGGCCCAAGCTTTCGGCTCTTCCGTGTATTGTTTTTACGTTGTCTATTTCAAGTTCTTCACATAAAGAATCGATTACTTTCAGCCTTTTGTTCAGCGAATCCACCAAAACAAATTTTGTGTTAGGCAATGCAATAGCAAGGGGAATGCCGGGAAAGCCCGCACCTGTTCCTATATCTATTATCCTATTGGCTTTTTTTACCTCCGGACAATCCAATATCATAAGGGAATCTAATAATTGTTTTTCTAAGAATTCTTTTTCATCTCTTATTGCTGTTAAATTGATGTTTTCATTAATTTTTAGTATTTCCCTCATATAGGAAATCATTTTGCTTATCTGTGGTTCCTCCAGCTCAATGCCACATTCTACTAACAGGCTTTTAAAATATTCACTTATTACCATTACGTTTTTCCTTTTCCATATATACCATTAAAACTCCCACATCCGCCGGGGAAACTCCGGATATCCTAGAGGCCTGACCCAAAGTCATCGGCCTTACCTTATCAAGCTTTTGGGCTGCTTCTATTCTCAATCCTTTGATTTTGCTGTAGTCAATATTACTGTCCAGTTTTTTGTTTTCCATTTTCTTTTGCTTCTCAACTTGCTGCAGTTGTTTTTGTATATAGCCCTCATATTTTATTTGGACCTTCAGCTGGGTAATTTCATGATATGCCAATTCCGGCCTATTGTCCCTGTCAACAAATTCCAGCTCTTCATATGTAACTTCAGGTCTTTTTAGCAGTTCTGTAAGGGATATTCTGTTTTTAATAGGGGTACTTCCCTTGCTTTCTAAGAATTCGTTTATTGCCTCCGGCTTAATATAAGTGTTATCCAGCCTGGTTCTTTCCTTTTCTATACGCTCTTTTTTATCTAAAAACTTCTCATATCTTTCTTTGCTAACACTTCCGTACTTGTATCCTATTTCCGTCAGCCTTGTATCCGCATTGTCTTGTCTTAGAAGTAATCTGTACTCTGCCCTGGAGGTCATTATTCTATAGGGCTCATTTGTTCCTTTTGTTACCAAATCATCTATTAAAACCCCAATATATGCATCGCTTCTCCCCAAAATTAGCGGTTCCTGATTTCTCAGCTTTCTAACTGCATTTATACCCGCTATCAACCCTTGGGCCGCAGCTTCTTCATATCCGGAGCTTCCGTTAAACTGTCCGGCACAAAATAGATTTTCGATATTCTTGTTTTCCAGACTGACCTTTAGATCAAGGGGATCAATACAATCATATTCTATGGCATAAGCAGGCCTAACTATTTCAATATTCTCAAGGCCGGGTATGGTTTTATAGAATTTCTCCTGCACATCCTCAGGTAAACTGGATGACATCCCCTGTATATACATTTCATCTGTATCAAGACCCTCCGGTTCCACAAACAATTGATGCCTTTCCTTGTCTCTGAATCTGTTTATCTTGTCTTCTATTGAAGGGCAATATCTTGGCCCTACTCCTTCTATATTACCGGAGAAAAGCGCCGATTTACTTATATTATTCATTATTACTTCATGGGTGCTGTCATTAGTATATGAAAGCCAACATGGAATTTGTTCCCTCTCCAGTTTTTCATTCATAAAGGAAAAAGGTATTATCTCCTCATCTCCGTCCTGTCTTGACATTTTTTCATAATTTAGTGATTTGGATAAGGCCCTGCATGGGGTACCCGTCTTAAATCTTCTCAACTCAATGCCTTCTTTTATCAAGCTCTCGGATAACTTCAAGCTTGGGGTCAAGCCATTTGGGCCTCCGTCATAAAAACTGCTCCCTATAAATATTCTACCGCCTAAGAAGGTCCCCGTAGATAAAATTACAGCCTTAGCTGTAAAATATGTATCGGTTCTTGTTACAACCCCCATTACTCTATTGTTTTCGATAATAAGGTCAACAATCTCTGCCTGCTTTAGATCTATATTTTCTTGGTTCTCTATAACCTTTTTCATCTCAACATGATATCTATGTTTATCTGCTTGAGCTCTTAGGGAATGCACCGCAGGCCCCTTTGATAGATTTAACATTTTACTTTGGATAAATGTTTTGTCTATATTAATACCCATCTCACCACCTAGGGCATCAATCTCTCTTACCAAATGTCCCTTACCGGTTCCTCCGATGGATGGATTGCACGGCATCATAGCAACTGCTTCAAGATTTATTGAAAACAGTAATGTCTTCATTCCCATTCTGGCGGCAATTAATCCGGCCTCGCAACCAGCATGTCCTGCCCCCACTACTATTATTTCATATTCTCCCATGAATATCTTGTTTTCTTTGCATTCTTTCAGTTTCATATTATTTACCTAAACAAAATTTAGAGAAAACCCTGTCAATGATTTCATCATCCACAGTTTCTCCAATTATCTCTCCCAATGTCCTATAACTGTCATTTATATCTATTTCTACTATTTCCAAAGGCACAATATTTTTAATCTGATTTATTCCATCGCTTATAGACGATTTAGCTTGATTTAAAAGGGTTTTATGCCTTATATTGTTAACCGTATTGCTACCGTTTTGTTTAATATTCCCTTTTATGAACATGTCCTCTATGGCATTTTCAATATCCTTTAAACCCTCATTATTTTTAATTGAAGTTTTAATAATTTTAACATTTTCAATAAGCTCTTTTACTATTTTATCATTTATTTTTTTATCTAAATCTGTCTTGTTAATAATGACCAATACCTTTTTCTCCCTAATATGCTCTAATATATTAATATCCTCTTGTTCTATTTCCTTACTGCTGTCTAGCACAAGTATAATCAAATCAGCCTTATTAAATTTACTTTTAGATCTTTCAATTCCATATTTCTCTATTTCATTCTCTGTTTCTCTTATTCCTGCAGTATCGGTAAGTATAATGGGAATACCGGAAATGCTGACACTTTCTTCTATAGTGTCCCTGGTGGTGCCAGGTACATCCGTTACTATAACTCTGTTTTCCCCAAGTATTGCATTCATTAAAGAGGATTTCCCCACATTTGGTTTACCCACTATGGCAACATTAATACCTTCAGTTATTATTCTTCCCGTATCGAAGGTCTCAATTAATGCTTCTATGTTCTTATTTATTACAGTTAAATCATTTTCCAATTTTTCATAAAGTACTTGCTCAATATCTTCATCGGGATAATCAATATTAACTGTTATCTGTGCTAATACTTCCAGTAAATCCTCCCTAATGCTTTTAATTACTTTACTGAAGCCTCCCTCCAAGTGATTAACAGCCACATCAAAACCTGCTTCAGTCCTTGCTTTAATTAAATCAATTACAGCTTCGGCCTGGGTTAAGTCCAATCTTCCGTTCATAAAAGCTCTCTTTGTAAACTCTCCCGGTTCCGCCAATCTTGCACCCTTATTTAACACCAGCTCTAATATTTTTTTCTGTGATATTATACTTCCATGGCAATTAATTTCAACTACATCTTCACATGTATAAGTATGCGGTTCTTTCATATAAACCACCAAAACTTCATCTACAGTATTTATCCCATCTGAAATTTTACCATAATGAAAATATCTGTTTTTTATAACAGATTCTTTTTTTCCTATAAAGATTTCATTTAGTATGTCTAATGAATTATTACCGCTAATTCTAATTATACCTATTCCACCTTCGCCCATGGCAGTGGAAATCGCAGCAATTGTATCTTCCATATTTTCTCCTTAAATTAAAAAGACCCTTAAAGGGTCTTTTATTATTTTAATTCAATTACTACTCTTCTATATGGATCTTGTCCCTCGCTCCTTGTCACCACTTTTCCGTTTTTTTGTAATGTTGAGTGAATTATTTTTCTCTCATAAGGATTCATAGGTTCAAGCTTCACACTTTTTCGAGTTCTAACAACCTTGTCTGCCAATCTATTTGATAGGTTAACCAAAGTTTTTTCTCTTTTAGACCTATAGCTTTCAGCATCCAATATTACTCTGGTATACTTCTCGCTGTCTTTGTTTATTGCCAAACTGGTTAAATATTGCAAAGAATCCAATGTTTGACCTCTTTTTCCTATTATTGTACCGGTTTCTTTTCCGTTAATATCAACATGGACTAAATCTTCGCCGACCCTAACAACGAATTTAAATTCCAGTCCCATCTTTTCAGTTATATCCCTTAAAAAGTCCTTCGCCGGGTGTTCTTCCACCGGTTTTAATTCGCTATAGTTTATATCTAGTTCTTCTATTACTTTATTTTCCGGTTTTTTTTCTACACTTTCGGAAATTACGATTTCTTCTTCTTTTACTTCTTTTTCTTCTGTAATTTCCTTTCTTACTGTATTAGTAATTTCTTTTTTCTCGACTCTTACTTTAGCCAATTTAGAACCCAGTCCAAAAAATCCTTTACTTGGTTCTTCCAATATTATTACATTCACTTGATCAATGGTTGCTTTTAAATCTTTCAAAGCCAACTCTGTAGCAGCTTCTACACTATTACCCCATTTTTCTGAATATTCCATACTTCTTTTCCTCCATTATTTTGAAAAAGAAATTATTTCTTGCTCTTTTTCTTATTCTTTGTTCCCTGCGATTCTTTCATTTTGTCTCTTAATTTGTTCATTCTTATATTAATAAATATTTGAATAAACTGACTACTAAACCAATAAATAGCCAACCCTGCCGGATAAGATCTGGCCAACCAAAGTATTGAAAGCGGGAAGAAATACTTCATAACCGCCTGCATCATCTGACCTTGATTTGCTCCTCCTCCTGTGTTTAAGGACTGCATCATTGAAAAAGAAATAAATGTTGCAATTCCTGCCATTATCGGAAGTATCCATAAATCCGGTTGACTTAAATCCTTAATCCATAAAAAAGACTCGTGTATGGCAAATAACATATTCTCATCTTCAATATAGTTCATTGGATTTCTTAGTAAAGCAAATAATCCCATGATGATAGGCATTTGTATCAACATAGGAAGACATCCACCCGCCGGGTTGAAACCTTCCTCCTTATATAGTTCAGACATTTTTTGATTCATCATCTGCTTATCGTCAGCATACTTCTTTTGAATTTCCTTCATCTTAGGCTGTATGCTTGTCATTGCAGCAGTAGATTTAATCTGTCTTGCATATAAAGGATAAAGTCCTCCCTTTACAATGAAAGTAAGAATAAGTAAAGCAACACCATAACTGCCAACAAAACCATAAATTAATGTCAATAACCATCCCATAGGTTTTGCTACTATTCCAAATATACCCATTAACTTCCTCCGTTATTTCAATGGATCATAGCCTCCCGGATTTCCGGGATGACATCTTAATATTCTTTTGATCCCTAAGTAACTACCCTTTATCATTCCATATTTTTGTAGAGCCTGTATAAAATATGTACTGCATGTTGGGTAAAAACGACACGTCGGCGGAAAAAGCGGAGAAATTATTTTTTGATATATTTTTATTATAAATATCAATATATTTTTAAAAACATTTCCTATTATTTTCATTTTTCCAACTCTTTCGTTCTATAAATTGCATTTTTTATAGATTTTTCTACTTCACAGCACTTAGTATCGTTTATCGTATTTCGAGCCACTAATATTATATCGTATCCTGAAGCTAAATTTAAATTTAAATTTTTATATGCTTCCTTCATCAATCTTCTGGCTCTATTTCTTTTTACGCTGTTTCCAACTTTTTTACTAGCTAAAAACGCTATTCTATTATATGAATAATCATTTTTTCCATATAATAAAACTATCAGCTTGTCACTTTTAGATTTCCCGTTTTTATAAACCTTTTGAAAATCTCTTTGGTTTCTTAAAACATGTTTATATAACATATTATTAAGCAGATAAGCTTTTTCTTCCTCTAGCTCTTCTTCTTTTAAGAACATTTCTTCCGTTTTTTGTGCTCATTCTTTTTCTGAAGCCATGTTCTTTCATTCTTTGCCTTTTTTTAGGCTGATATGTTTGTTTCATTTTTTACCTCCTCTTTATTGCGCAGTCTAAATTCCAATCTGCACATATGCCATAATATTATACTAACTTGAACTTATATTGTCAACTATGCTATTATATATATCTGTCTATAATTGATTATAATTAATATTTATTAATTTATTTAATTATTTTAATCTACATTTTGTTATTTTTAAACCACTTATGCACAAAGTTATCCATACCTTGTGGATAACTTTTAATAATTAGCATTTTTACAATATATTTATTCCTTGTAAATGTGGATAACATTATGTAAAATAGATATATAAAATTACTAGGAGAATAATGTGAATACTAATAAAGTTTGGAAAGAAGTTCTAACTATAATTGAAAATAATACTACACCTATTAGCTTTGATACTTGGATCAAGCCTATTTTTGTGTATAAAATAGATAATGATTTAAAAATAGTTTATTTATCCACAGGTGAAGATTATATTATTAAAATTGTTAAAAATCGCTACATTCACCTATTAGAACAGAGTTTTAAAGATGTTTTACAGGAAAATTATAAGGTTGTAATTAAATTAAATGAGGATTATAAAAAAAATGAACCTTCTGAAAAGAAAAAGGTGGTTAATAAGAATATTTTTAATAAAGATAAGATTTTTAATCCCAGATTAAATTTTGATAATTTTGTAGTGGGAAACAGTAATAAATACGCCCATGCAGCTTCCCTTGCAGTGGCAGAATCCCCTTCAGAAACCTATAATCCTTTATTTATATATGGTGGTTCTGGTTTAGGAAAAACACATCTAATGCATGCTATCGGTACATTTTTAATAGAAAATAATGCAGATATAAATGTTTTATATGTTTCTTCTGAAATGTTTACAAATGAGTTTATAAAAGCTCTATCTGAAAACAAAACAAGGGAATTTAAAAATAAATATAGGAAAGTTGACGTTTTATTAATTGATGATATTCAATTTTTAGAAGGTAAAAGTAGAATGCAAGAGGAATTTTTCTATACTTTTAATGCTTTATATGAGGCAAATAAACAGATAGTAATCACCAGTGACAGATCCCCTAATAATCTTGTTAATTTAGAAGAAAGGCTTAGATCCAGATTCTCTTGGAATCTGATAGCTGATTTACAGCCGGCTGATTATGAAACCAGAGTAGCTATTTTAAGAAAAAAAGCTGAAACAAGCGGTTTGGAAATAACTGATAATCTATATGATGTATGTTGCTTAATAGCTGAAAAAATAACTAATAATATTAGAGAATTAGAAGGAGCTTTTACAAGAGTTGTAAGCTTTTCAACCCTTCTAGATGAGGAAATTAATGTTCCTTTTGCTAAAGGCTTACTCAAAGATATCTTTAATAATCCAGAATTAACAATAAGGCCGGAAAAGATAAAAAAAGAGGTTGCTAAATATTATAAAATAAAATTAACAGACCTGGATTCAAAGAAGAGATCTAATAATATTGCTTATCCAAGACAAATTGCAATGTATTTATGTAGAAATATGACAGATTTATCTCTTCCTAATATAGGTAAATTATTTGGAGGTAAACATTATTCAACAGTTATTCATTCATGTGATAAAATACAAAAAGAAATAGCAACAAATCCTGAATTAAAAAGTAGTGTTGAAGAATTAAAGAAAGTTATAAATGATAATTAACATTTTATTTTCTTTATTCAACATGTTTTTAATATGATTTTAATTAATAATTATTACTCATTTTTAAAGCATTAAATAAGTTTTCCACAGTTTCAACACCCCCTACTACTAAAACTACTATAATTAATATATATATAAAGGAGTTATGATATGAAATTTAATTGTAATCAATCAATATTATCTAAGACATTAAACATTGTTTCTAAAGCAGTACCCACAAGAACAACTTCTAAAATTATGGAGGGTATTTTAATTATTACCAAGGATAATAAATTAGTATTATCAGCTACAGACACTAATATACTGATAGAAGAAACAATAGAAGCTGAAATTTTAGAAGAAGGCGAAGTTGTAATTCCATCTAAGCTTTTTACTAACATTATAAGAATGCTTCCAAATGAAAATGTTTCAATAATATTTAATGAAGAAACAAAGGAAATTAGTGTAGATTGCAAAAATTCAACTTCTAAAATAATAGGTTTTTCATCTGATGAATATCCTAAAATTAAAACTGAAAACATTAATAATAATATTAGATTAGAAAAAGAGCTTTTTAAAAGCATGATTCAAAAAACAGCTTTTTCTGCCAGTGTTGAAGACTCAAAGGGAGTACTTACAGGTATACTTTTAGAAATAAGTGAAAACGAAATAAAAATGGTTGCTATAGATGGCTTTAGAATGGCTATAAATAAAAATGAAGTAATAAGTAATGAAAGAACTGAAGTTATAGTTCCCGCCAGGCTTTTACTGGATGTAAGTAAAATAATTAATACAGAAAGTGATAATCAATTTATAGAAATTAAGACCAATGAGAATAAAATAGTATTAATTTTTGATAATACAAAAGTAATAATAAATTTATTAAACGGAGATTTTATTAAATACAGTAATATAATACCTAAAAACAATGATATAAATATAAGGGTTATAAAAAACGATTTGGCAGAGAGTATAGAAAGAGCAGCTATATTAACAAATGAGCAAAATCATAATTTAATAAAATTTAGAATAAATGATAAGGAAATGGAATTAACTTCCCTTTCTGAAATAGGAAAAATTAATGAAAAAGTTGAAATAATAAAAGATGGTCCTGATATTGAAATAGGATTTAATTCAAGATATTTAATTGATCTTCTTAAAGTAATTGAAGATGAAGAAATAATGATATATATGACCAATAGTGTAAGTCCTTGTTTGATTAAACCGTTAACAGGGGATAAATATATATATCTAATACTTCCTGTAAGAATTAATTAATATGATTATAAAAAATATATATTTAGAAAATTATAGAAATTACAATAAATTAAATCTTAGTTTTAATAAAAATATAAATATCTTCATCGGTAATAATGCTCAAGGTAAAACTAATTTATTAGAAGCTATTTATTTAAGCTCAATGGCCAAGTCTTTCAGAACCAATAATTCCGGAGAGTTGGTTAATTTTAATTGTGATTATTCAAAAATAATAATTAATGCATTAGAGGAAGATATAGATAAAAAAATAGAAATAGTAATAAATAAAAATTCTAAAAAAAGTATTAAAAAAGACGGAAAAACCATTAATAAAATATCAGAGCTTTTGAATAATGTAAGGGTAGTTATTTTTTCACCGGATGACCTTGATATTGTTAAAAGTGATCCTTCTATAAGAAGGGATTTTATTAACCGGGAACTTTGTCAATTAAAACCTAACTACTATAACGCTTTAATAAACTATAATAAACTTATTAAACAAAAAAATATTCTATTAAAAGATATAAATAAAGACATTAATCTTTTAGATATATTAGATACTCAAATTTCAAAATATGGAGCTTTGATAGTTAAATATAGAAAATTATTTTGTTGTGAACTCGATTATATAAGTAAAAGAATACAAAATGATTTAACTAAAGGAAAAGAAAATATAGAAATTAAATATTTAAGTAATATTGAAAATTTAAAAGAGGAAGAAATATATAACAAAATATTAAATAACCGAAATAAAGAAATAGAAAAAGGCTATTCTATAATTGGCCCCCACAGAGATGATTTTGATATATTCATTAATAGTATTAATGTTAAAAAGTATGGATCACAAGGACAGCAAAGAACTTGTGCTTTAACAATAAAGTTATCTGAAATAGAAATAATTAAAAAAGAAACAGGAACAGAACCAATCTTATTATTAGATGATGTATTATCAGAATTAGATAACGAAAGACAGAATTTATTAATAGAAAAAATTAGTGATATTCAGTTATTTATAACAACTACTGAAATTCCTTGGCAGTATAAAGAAAAAAAGGATATTAACATTGTAAAAATAAAGGAAGGAAAAATAATAGACATGGATTAACCATGTCTATTTGAATATCATATTAGCTATTTCCGCGGTTTCTCTTGCATCTTTACAATAATAATCAGCATTTATTTCCAATGCATATTCAGGAGTTAAAACAGCTCCGCCAACCAGTATTTTACAATCTAACTTTTCTTCTCTTATTTTACTTATAGTTTCCTGCATATTTATTACCGTTGTTGTCATTAATGCACTTAATCCCACCAGCTTAATTTTCTCTTCTTTTATTTTTGAAATTATTTTTTCAGTAGGAACATCCTTTCCCAAATCAATGACATCATATCCATAATTTTCCAAGATAACCTTTACAATATTTTTACCGATATCATGGATATCTCCCCTTACTGTTGCTATTAATATTTTGTCACTTTTAAAATCAAAATTACCTTCCTCTTTAATTTTTGATTTAATAATATCAAAGGCTATTTTAACAGTTTCCGCAGATCTAATTAGCTGGGGCAAATATATTTTTCCGACATTATATAAATTTCCAACCTCATCCAAGGAAGGAATAATATATTTATCTACTAAATAAAGGGGTTCATTTAATTTTAATAATTCATTAGTTACACTTTCTATTTCATCTTTTAAACCATTTTTAATTATAGTATTCATATCTTTAACATTATTTATAATAGGTTTTTCTTGATTATCAACAGATTTTATCGAGTCCATGTAATTAATATAATCATTTGATTCAATGTCTAAATTATTTAACACCTCAAAAGATTTAATAAGAGCAACTATATCTTCAGCGGTGGAATCTGTTATAGGGGCATCAAGGCCATAGGAAAGAGCCATTAATAAAAATGATTTATTAAGCATATGTCTATTCGGTAAACCAAAGGAAACATTACTTGTTCCTAAGGTTGTTTTCACATTATATTTTTCTTTAACTTTCTTGATAGCCTTTAGGGTTTCCAATACTCCCTGTTGCTGTGCCGAAGCTGTTAATACAAGATTATCTATTATTATTCTTTCTTCATCGATGCCATATTTTTTAGCTTCATTAATAATTTTATCAGCTATAGACAGACGTTTTTCGCAACTATCAGGAATTCCATCTTCATCTAAGGTTAATGCTACAAGGGAGGCACCATACTTTTTAGCTATCGGAAAAACAGCATCCATAATATTTTGTTTTCCGTTAACAGAATTTATTATTGCTTTACCGTTATAATATCTACAGGCCGCCTCTAAAACCTCAGTTTTTGAACTATCTATTTGTAAAGGAGTATTAACAACCCCGTCTAATTCCTTTAATAATTCCAACATAATAGATTTTTCATCTATGCCGGGTAAACCAATATTAATATCTAAAATATCTGAGCCGCTATTTGATTGATTTATGGCTTCATTAATTATGAATTCCAATTTATGATCGTTTAAAGCTTCTTTAATTTTTTTCTTACCTGTAGGATTTATTCTTTCTCCTATAATTTTAATTCTACCGTCAATATAAACAGATTTTGTAGAAGAACAGGCCACAGTTTTCCTTTTTATATTTCGAGGAACAACAGGCATTTTACCATAGGTATTATAAATAAGTTTGGTAAAGGTGGGGTCTGATCCACAACAGCTACCCACTATTGCCACACCCTTTTCCATTAACGGCTTTAATTGTTCCACATATTCTTCTTTAGTTAATTTAAATATTGTTTCCCCATTTTCCAAAACGGGAAGTCCGGCATTAGGTTGTATCATGACTGGCAAAAGTGAAGTTTCTAAAATTTCTTCTACTATGGGAGCAATTTCTTTAGGTCCCAGAGAACAGTTTACTCCCAGCACATCTATTCCCAAATCCTGTGCCACATTAACAAAGGTTTTAGGATCAGTTCCGGTTAGAGTTCTACCATTATCCTGGAATGTCATAGTACAAAAAACAGGTAAATCTGAGTTTTCCTTACAAGCCAATATGGCAGCTCTTGTTTCTTGTAAATCAGAAAAAGTCTCCAATAGAATAACATCAGCTCCGGCAGTAGTTCCCGCTACTACTTGTTCTTTAAAGACGTTATAAGCCTCATCAAATGTTAAATTGCCAATTGGTTCTAATAATTTACCCGTGGAACTCAAACCCAAAGCAATCAATTGTGTTGTTCTGATAGCTTTTATATTGTTTACAGCCGCCGAAATAACCTCACTTACCGTATAGGGAGTATCCTTTAATTTAAAAGAATTGGATCCAAAGGTATTAGTTGTAATTATGTCAGCCCCTGCATCGATGTATGCCTTATGAATATTTTTTACAATATCAGGCTTTTCGATGTTATAAATATCCGGAAGTTCACCCCCCGCTAAACCTTCTCGTTGTAACATGGTTCCCATGGCACCATCAAATACTATTACCTTTTTATTTAATACTTTTTTTAATTCCACAAAATTTTCCTTCCTTTCTTAAAGTGCATGTGTCATATAATTTACAAGTATCACACAACTTTTTCTCGCTTATCCATGGAGTATTTTGTATACCTATGAAAGCAGTTATTGATTTCCTTGGTATTAATAAATAATTTTCATTTGTCGTTAATCCAATCTTTTTTTGAGCCTGTAATAAGTCAAGGATCTTAGGCTGTACATCCAATTGTAAATCGCCATATCCCGGGCTGTATCTCATTGTCAAATATGGATATTTATTCTTTAAATCCTCGTTTAATTCATTTAGGTATTCTTCAATATATGCTGCGGCTAAAGAATCGAATATAATTCCGTCAGAAATATTAAAACGAGAATATCTTCTTAATTTATTTTCCACCAAAGATCCTAAGGTGCAGGCTATTAAAATACAGTGGTTGGAAGCAGATAGAAGTTCACTCAGGTCTTTACTTTTAACTTTAAATATAGTGTTTTTAAATATAACAAAATTTTCCTCTAGTGACACTTCATATATATTATAGACATGAAGGGGAGTTATTGAAGTTTTCAAATCTTGAAGCATATTATTTAATTTTTCTTCTGTCACCTCATCCATAAGCTCCAGTGAACCTAAATAATGTCTGGCAACGGAAAGTATCTTTGAATCTTCCATATTAAATTTCTTCCGTAAGTACCTTTCTTATTTTGGAAATATTACTTATTATTTCCCTGGTAGTTTCAGGCTTATTCATTGTATATATATGAATTCCGTCTATACCCCAGGATAATAAGTCTATTATTTGTTCTGTGGCATAGGCAGTTCCTGCTTCCTTTAAGGCTTCCTTGTTGTGCTCATACTTATCAAGAATTCGTTTTAGCTTAGGTGGAATACTGCAACCGGACAATTGTACTATCTTGTTTATTTGATTGACATTTAGAACAGGCAAAATACCTGCAGATACCGGAACCTTTATTCCCATCAAATCCAATTTTTCCATAAATTGGAAAAATAGTTCATTATCAAAAAACAATTGTGTGATTAAAAAGTCAACGGAGCCATCCACCTTTTCCTTTAGATACTTCAAATCATCAGACTTGCTTTTTGCTTCAATATGACCTTCCGGATAACAAGCTGCACCTATTGAAAAGGTTTCTGTTGCTTTAATTCTGTCTATTAAATCCTTGGCATATTTGAAATGCAAAGGATCCGGAAAATCAAAATCAGGATCATTAGGAATATCCCCCCTCATTGCTAAAATATTTTCCACATTATGATCCTTTAAGGTTGTCAATATTTCATCTATTTCATTTTTTGTACTTGAAACACAGGTTAGATGTGCCAAGGCCTCAATATGATATTTATTTTTAATTGTTGAAGCAATTTCTACTGTTCTGTCCTTAGAACTACCCCCGGCTCCATAGGTTACGCTCATATAATCGGGTTTTAAATCTTTTAATGCTTCAATCGTATTATATATTGATTCAATAGGGTAATCCTTTTTTGGAGGAAAAATTTCAAATGAAATAACGGGTTTCTTTTTACTGTAAATATCTTTAATTAACATTAATAGTTCCTTTCATGGTGTTATTCTGCTTTAAATATTTCTATATCGCCCCATACACCTAATTTATCACCAATTATTATAAGTATTCCCAAAATTCCGTCGATACTTTTTCCGAAATCTATGGCGGTTTTTATGTCTTGGGGAGATTTAACAATGTTTCCTAATGAGGTTGCAGCTGCATCAGCTAGGGCGGTATCCTTAGATAAAACCAATGCCGCATCGGCTTTTCCGAAGCTTAGGGAGTGGCCAAAGGTACCGGCAGAAGTGCAAATTCCAATGGGCATCATTGCTTTGGGGATTCTTATACCTATTTTATTTGAAAAAGGTGATGCCCCGGCATATACCAGTATTTTTCTGTCTGTTTTTGAATGCATATAAATATCTCCACCGTTTTCAACTATGATTTGATTTGCCTTGGAAGTATTGATGACTTCTTTGACCACATATTCTGAAACCGTCCCGGCTACTGAAGCCATGGGACCTACGTAAGCTTTTCTAGAAGCATTAATCATATTATTAATAATAGGGTCTCCCGAGACTTTGTTGATTGGAGATAAAGAGTCTTTAAAGCCTTCAATTTCATCACAGGCTTTTTCAATTCTTTTTCTTATATCAATTAAAGCTTTCTCAGCTTCCCTTGTAACATCAACATCCGAAGAGATGCTCAAATCTGATTCATTGATCATTATTTGATAGTTATGCAGGTCCTTGCTCTTGTGCCTTTCCCGGTAAAATCTTTCCTCGTACATTATTATACCTCAATTATACACTGATTGCTTTGGTAGGGCACACATTAATACAAAGATTGCAGCCGACACATTTTTCTTTGGTAAATAACAGAGAAGTGTCACTTTCCGAAATTGTCAATGCTCCTGATGCACATACGGAGGTGCACAAACCGCAATCCACACATTTACTCTCATTAACCTTTATTATCGGGTTAATAAAATCTGCTATAATGCCCTCTTTTTTCAGATATTTCTTAGCCCTCTCAATGTTATCGGAGGTTCCCTCCAAATCCAGTAGCAAGGAGCCTTTCATGTTATATTCTATTGAGGCCCTTAGAATATTTATTTTTAAATCGAATTTTTTCACTAAATCATAAGCAATCGGTGTATTTGTAATTTCTCCGGGAAAATTTAATAAAACTTTACTTTTCATCTTTTTCGGCCTCCCTAATCTCCAATCCTGTTAAGGATTCATTCAACGAAAATTTCTTAATTGGCTCCTGCAATGTGAAATTACCGTCTTGTATCCATTTTTTTAACTCATTCGCAATTTTTCTAGACTTCTTCATGCTGGTTATAGGGGCTGTTTTAATGATTTTTCCATCCAGCTCAATTGACCCGCTTCTAAGATCCCTATATGAAACAAGTCCCAACGAAGGCTTGTCATTTTTTTGAACACTATAATCAATTATATTTGTATATATATCCTTGTTTTCTATTGCCACATGCTTCATTATATCCTCATCCAATATTGGAATGGGGATGCCAACTCCTACAAACATAGAGACTCCATAACCATCAAAAACGGCAGGGGAGATATATTCGGGGCTCATTTCTTTAAGATTTCCTATTAAGGCCAATGTTCCGGAATTGGAATATGGAATATCATTCTCGTCCCTTTTGGAAGAGGAATTAAACTGTGTTCCGTTCCAGGCAACATAGCCCTCTGCTCCGCAAAGAAAAATTTTAGTTCCCATTCCGATTGTCCTGTAATTTGGATCATTTAGCAAAGGACTTAATTCTCCGGATGTACAATAGGTAATATTACCCTTATTTGCAAGCAACGTTCCCATATATGTTTTTATATTCTTATCGGAGCCGTTAATTGCAGCGGCATAATTTTGGTAAGCATTACGGGGATTAAAAAGATAAGCCTCATTTAAATCCTTTAATCTTACATATGTTTTTATCTCTTTTCTTGGATAGCAGTCCGTTCCCTTGGAATACGCCCTTAGCTCTATTTCTTTACCGGATATTAAATCACATATAACATGTGCTCCCCCATATGAATAACCTTCCGATTCCGACTCTGCGGTTGCCCCAATATATGTATCTACGGCGGCTAAGCCACCATAGGCTTCAACATCATTTAAAAAGATCTTTGATATCCTTATAGGTGGATCGGCATGGCCGAAATTCATAAATGCTCCGGAAGAACACATAGGGCCAAATGTAGCGGTGGTAACAACATCTATTTCTTTTGTGGCCTCGGCAATTCCCTTTTCTTTAACAATATCGATTACTTCCTCTGCAGTTACAACCACTGCATTTCCTTCTTTAATTTTTTGATTGATTTCATCATACGTTTTCTCAAAGCCCATATTTTCCTCCCTATTTAAACAGAAACCGCCTATTTGAAAATAAGCGGTTAGTATACATATACATATTGCTCATCTTCAAGCTATTGCTACTGGATTTGGCACCTTGACATAATCAGGTTGCCGGACGTCACAGGGCCAGTCCCTCGGTCTCTCTTGATAAGCTATTTAATTAGAAACATTTTACAGCTTTTAAAGGGATATGTCAACCTAATTTTGGTATTTACACAAATTTGATATATAATTTTGATAAATTACACAAAAAAATGTAACATGCACAGGGGAAGCAAACAATCAAAAAGAGCAGCATATATATTGGCAAATAGAATATTAGGATTTGACTTAAAATTTAGCCAAAATTAAACTTTTTAAGGCAACTTATATAAAAACATCATTTTTTTATTAGATGTTGAATTTTCCTAATATTTTTGGTATAATTAATTGGTTATTAGAGCACAGCTCTTATATAACAATTATTTTTTTTAAGGTGGGTTTAATGAGTAAAGAAAAGACAAAAAATAGTAGCTACGATGCCTCACAGATACAAGTATTAGAAGGATTAGAACCGGTAAGGGTAAGACCTGGTATGTATATAGGAAGTACAGGACCAAAGGGATTACATCATTTGGTTTATGAAATAGTAGATAACAGCATCGATGAAGCTTTGGCGGGTTATTGCAAGAATATAGAGGTAACTATACAAGGGGATAATTCAATAAAGGTAATAGATGATGGAAGAGGTATGCCTGTTGACAATCATCCTAAATTAAAGAAGCCGGCTGTTGAGGTAATACATACAGTATTACATGCAGGCGGTAAATTTGGTGGAGGAGGATATAAGGTTTCCGGAGGCTTACACGGAGTTGGAGCTTCTGTTGTTAACGCCCTTTCTACACATATGGAAGTAGAAATTAAAAGAAACGGTAATATCTACAAGCAGGAATATGAAAAGGGAAAAACCGTTACTAAGCTGGAGATTATAGGAAAATCTGATAAAACAGGATCCATGACAAAGTTTTGGCCGGACCCTGATATATTCGAAGAAGTCGTTTTTGATTACGGAACTTTGGAGCATCGATTAAGAGAAATGGCCTTTTTAAATAAAGGGGTTAGAATAGTACTTAGCGATGAGAGAGAAGAAGAGCTAAAATCGGAAGTATTTCATTATGAAGGCGGTATAAAAGAGTTTGTAAAGCATCTTAACAAGAATAAGGATGCAATACATGACGATGTAATATATTTCGAATATGAGGAGGACGGTAAGGAAGTAGAGGTTGCCATACAATATACTGACAGATACAGTGAACTTGTATTGGCTTATGCCAACAATATCAACACCATTGAAGGAGGAACCCATTTAATTGGTTTTAAATCGGCATTAACCAGGGTTTTTAATGATTATGCTAAAAAGAACAAGTATCTAAAAGATAATGACCAAGCTTTAACGGGAGATGATGTTAGGGAAGGTATTACAGGAATAGTAAGTGTTAAATTAACTAATCCTGAATTTGAAGGACAAACCAAGGCAAAGCTGGGTAATAGCGAAATGCGTGGTTTTGTGGAAACTACGACAAATGAGAATTTAAATGCATTCTTAGAAGAAAACCCAAAACAAGCAAAAGCTATTATGGATAAATGCGTTAGAGCGGCAAAAGCAAGGGAAGCTGCAAGAAAAGCAAGAGAAATGACCAGAAAAAACAGTGCTTTGGAAAAAACCTCCCTACCCGGAAAATTGGCAGATTGCGCAGAAAAGGATCCTGCTCTTTCTGAAATATTCCTGGTGGAAGGTGATTCCGCAGGAGGTAGCGCAAAATCCGGTCGTGACAGAAACAGACAAGCGGTTTTACCTCTCAGGGGAAAAATTTTAAATGTTGAAAAAGCCACACTAAGCAGAGCATTGAGTTCTGATGAAATAAAAAACATGATAACAGCTTTTGGCTGCGGAATAGGCGATGACTTTGATGTTGAAAAGCTAAGGTATCATAAGATAATAATTATGACAGATGCGGATGTTGACGGAGCCCATATAAGAACATTGCTGTTAACCTTCTTCTATAGATATATGACACCATTAATAGAAGGTGGCTATGTTTATGCTGCTCAACCGCCTCTTTTCCAGGTCAAAAAACAGAAGAAAATTTATTATACCTATTCTGATAAAGAACAGGAAAAGCTGTTGGACAGTTTAAAGGATGAACCGGGAAAAGTGGATATTCAAAGATACAAAGGTTTAGGAGAAATGGACTATAATCAGCTTTGGGAAACTACAATGGATTTTGAAAGTAGAACGCTTATTCAAATAACATTGGAAGATGCTTCCGCGGCTGATGAAATATTCACTACATTAATGGGAGATAAAGTTCCGCCTAGAAAGAAATTTATCGAAGATAATGCCAGATATGTAAAGAATTTAGATATTTAATAGGGGGAAAAAATGCCAACATTAACAGAAGACACAAAATTGATTCAGCATGAAATTCATGATGAAATGAAAAATTCATATATAGATTACGCAATGAGTGTAATCGTAGGTAGAGCCCTTCCCGATGTTAGGGATGGTTTAAAACCGGTGCATAGAAGAATTTTATACGGAATGCATCAACTTGGAATAACACCTGATAAACCACATAAAAAATCAGCGCGTATAGTCGGAGAAGTAATGGGTAAATTCCACCCCCATGGAGATTCTTCCATATATGATTCCATGGTAAGAATGGCTCAAGACTTTTCCACAAGATATTTACTTGTTGACGGACATGGTAATTTTGGTTCCGTGGACGGGGATGGAGCTGCGGCCATGCGTTATACGGAAGCGCGTATGACTCCTTTTTCTTTACAAATGTTAAGGGATATAGATAAAGAGACAGTGGATTTTATGGACAACTTTGATGGGGAGGAAAAGGAACCTGTAGTTTTACCATCAAGAGTGCCTAATTTGCTTATAAATGGTTCTAACGGAATAGCAGTTGGAATGGCCACATCAATACCGCCTCATAATATCACAGAAGTTATTGATGCTTGCATCAAGATGATTGATGATGAGGATTGTGATGTTGAAGATCTAATTAAAATAGTTAAAGGACCGGACTTTCCGACGGGGGCATACATTCTTGGTAAAAGCGGAGCACGGGAAGCCTACAGAACGGGTAACGGAAGAGTCAAGGTAAGGTCAAAATGTAATATTGAAGAAACTAAAAAGGGAAAAACAAGAATAGTAATTACAGAAATTCCTTATCAGGTTAACAAGGCAAGGCTGATTGAAAAGATGGCAGATCTTGTAAAGGAAAAAAGAATCGATGGGGTTTCTGATATTAGGGATGAGTCTAACAGAGAAGGAATGCGAATTGTTGTTGAGTTAAAAAAAGACGGAAATCCTAATGTTGTTTTAAACAGATTATATAAACATACACAATTACAAATCAGCTACAGCATGATTATGCTTGCGCTTGTTAACGGTCAGCCAAAGATATTAAATCTCTATGAAATAATAAACGAATATTTAAAGCATCAAAAGGAAGTCTTAACAAGAAGAACCCAGTATGATTTAAAGAAGGCTGAAGCCAGGGCCCACATTTTAGAGGGTTTAAGAATTGCCCTTGATAATATCGATGAGATAATAAGAATAATTAGATCCAGCTATAATGATGCTAAGCAAAAACTGATGGATGCTTTTGGACTTTCTGAGATTCAAACCCAAGCAATATTGGATATGAAGCTGGCAAGACTCCAGGGGTTGGAAAGAGAAAAGATTGAAAACGAATATTCTGAACTAATGGAAAGAATTGCATACTATAAGGAACTGTTAGCTGATGAAAAGAAGCTTATGGCCGTTATAAAAGAAGAGCTTTCTGAAATTAAAAAGAAATATGCGGATAAAAGAAGAACCTCATTTGCAGTTGATGATGGTGAAATTGATGAGGAAGATTTGATTGCAGATGAAAATGTGGCAATAACAATTACTCATCTGGGATATATAAAGAGAGTTTCCGCAGATACCTATAAGGCACAAAAAAGAGGCGGAAAAGGTATTACGGGTCTTACAACAAGGGACAATGATTTTGTCAAAGACCTGTTTATAACATCAACGCATGATTACTTAATCTTCTTTACAAATACGGGTAAAGCACATAAAATTAAAGCATTTGAAGTTCCTGAAGCTTCTCGTACCGCCAGAGGAACTCCTGCGGTTAATTTCTTAAATCTTCTGCAAAGGGAGAGAATAACTGCGGTTATCCCGGTTAAAGAATTTAAAGAGGATCAATATCTGATATCCATCACAAAGGACGGAACTATCAAAAAGACACCATTGTCACAGTTTGATACCAATAGAAAAGCAGGATTAATAGCCATAACCCTTAAGGATGATGATCAGTTGATATCTGTACAGCAATCTTCCGGCAAAAACGATATTATTATTGTTACAAAAATGGGAAAATGTATTGCTTTTTCCGAAAAAGATGTTAGAAGCATGGGAAGAATTGCAGCAGGAGTAAGGGCGATAAAGCTTGAAAAAGATGACGAGGTTGTATCGATGCAGCTTGTTGATCCTAATCAGGAATTGTTGGTTATTACTCAAAAAGGTTACGGCAAGAGAACCAAGGTGGAAGAATATAAGCTTCAGGCCAGAGGTGGCAAGGGAATGCTTACATACGACAAGAATAAATTTAATAAAACCGGAGAATTAATAGGGGCTTCTGTTGTTGATAAGGATGATGAAGTTTTATTGATAAATTCTGACGGAATAATTATCAGAATCAGAGCAAAAGAAGTATCAAGATCCGGAAGGACGACTCAAGGTGTAAAAATAATGAGGGTTAGCGGAGATTCGGAAATTGTAGCTTTTGCTAAAATGTTAAAAGAAGATGATATAGAAAGTGCACAAGAGGCTGCTGAAAAAAACACAGAGGATAATGATAAGCAGATTTCAATGTTTTAGAGGATGATGAAATGGATGAAATAAAATTTGAGGTGCCGGGCAAACCGGAATATATCAAAATGGTAAGGCTTTCAATAGGATCTATAGCGGCGGTTATGGGATTTGATGTTGAAAAAACAGATGATATTAAAAATGCGGTTGAAGAGGCATGCAAAACAATATCGTGTCATGGATATCAAGGATTTTCAGATAAATATGAGGTAAAATGCCTAATAATGGGAGATAAACTTTCTATAGAAGTTACTGATTATTGTTCCGAAGGAACCCATGGCGATATGGGACTTCCTTGTGAAAATTGTCATAAGGAAAATTCTATCGGGGTATACCTTATGAAGTCATTGATGGATGAAGTAAAATTAGATAAAACAGAATTAGGCCACAAGAAAATTAGTATGGTGAAGATGAAATGAATATAGAATCTAATAATCTGTTTGAGCTTTATGATCAAACAAAGTCTTTGGATTTCAGAAATCAAATCGTAGAAAAAAATCTATACTTGGTGGATATACTTATAAAAAAGTATAAACATAAGGGAGTCGATGAGGATGATCTTTATCAGGTTGGAGCATTGGCTCTAGTTAAAGCTGTGGAAAGGTTTGACTACAGAAAAGGATATGAGTTTGCCAGCTTTGCGACGCCTACAATTATCGGTGAAATTAAAAAATATTTTAGAGATAAACAATGGGGGCTTAAGGTTCCAAGAAGATTAAAGGAAATTTCCCTAGTTATTTCCAAGGCCAGAGATGAACTTTTAAATACCGGAGAAACCAATATTACTGTTGAAGTATTATCCAAGGTTACAGGTTATGAAGAGGAAGAAATAATAATGGCCATGGAAGCTGCAAACGCATATCAAGCATATTCAATTGATAAGAGTATAGAAGATGACAATGCCGAAAATGCAGGCAGTTATCTTGATAGATACTTAGGCTTTGAAGATATGGGTTATGAAAGAGTGGAAATTGCTGAAATAATTAAAAAAACCATGGCTAAGTTTTCTAGTAGGCAAAGATATATTTTCAAGGAAAGGTTTATTTATAATCGTTCTCAGGATAGTTTAGCTAAGGTATTGAATGTATCTCAAATGACGATTTCTAGAGAAGAAAAGGCGATAGTAAATATGTTACGTGAAGAAATTGGGAGGTAGTTTAATATGAAAAGGGTGTTTTCGGGGGTTCAGCCAACGGGGAATATACATTTAGGTAATTATTTAGGGGCATTAAAGCAATTTGTTGAATTGCAAGAAAACAATGAATGCATATATTGCATAGTGGATTTACATGCAATTACCGTTCCTCAAGATCCAAAAGAATTGAGGGAGCATATTTTAGATGTTGCAGCACTTTATTTGGCGGTGGGAGTAGATCCAAAAAAATCCATAGTTTTTGTTCAGTCTGATGTTTCGGGGCATTCGGAATTGGGATGGATATTAAATTGTAATTCCTATACCGGAGAACTTTCCAGGATGACGCAATTTAAGGATAAAAGCAAGAATAAGGAATCTGCACCTACGGGGCTCTTTACCTATCCTGTGCTTATGGCTGCCGATATACTACTTTACGATACAGATATAGTACCTGTGGGTAATGACCAAAAGCAACATATTGAACTTTGCAGAGATTTGGCCATCAGAATAAATAATAAATATAATAAAAACACATTTGTTGTTCCGGAGGGCAGATTTTTAAAGGAGGGAGCAAGAATAATGTCTCTTGATGATCCTACTTCGAAGATGAGCAAATCTGCAGAGAATGTCCATAGTAGAATATCACTGTTGGATTCGCCCAATAAGATTAAAAAAAGCATAATGAAGGCAACAACGGATTCGGAAGGAATAATTAGGTATGACTTTAAGGAAAAGCCGGGAATAAGTAACCTTCTAAACATATACAGCGAATTAAGCGGAATCTCTGTGGATGAGCTTGTGGAAAAATACAAAGACAGTGGCTATGGGGATTTCAAGAAGGATTTGGTAAAGGTGGTTACTGAAGCTTTAGAACCTATTAGGTTAAAATATGAGGAGATAAGAAATTCTAAGGAATTGCCTTTAATACTTGAAGATGGAGCTACTCGGGCAAATGAAATTTCCCAGAAAACAGTAAAAAGAGTTAAAAAGAATTTTGGTTTGGGGATTAAATAGTTTCTGAAAAAATACAAAAACAAGACAAATATTGCCTTGTTTTTAGGTTTTTGCCATGTTATAATCAAACGATTTTGCAAAAATGAAAGGATTTATAATGAACTATTTATCACCAAAGGAAGTAACGGAAAATTATTCAAAGATAGGACTTCTTAAAACGACCAATAAAACAAGTAAAATATTTGTACTGGCCATACTTGCCGGAATGCTCATTGCTTTTGGAAGTGCAGCAACAAATACTACCGCATTTGCCTTTACAAATATATCGGTTATTAGAATTGTAACAGGATTACTTTTCCCCTTCGGCTTGGCAATGGTCGTATTATTGGGGGCCGAACTTTTTACCGGAAACATTCTTATTTCCATATCTGTACTTGATAAAAAAGTCACAATAAAAGGTCTTATTAAAAATTGGATAACAGTATACTTAGGCAATTTGGTGGGGTCACTTTTTATAGCCGCCGCCATGGCATATTTTGGTCAATTAAATTACGGAAATGGAATGCTGGCCATGTATACTATAAATGTCGCAGCAATTAAATGTGCCATGCCCTTTGGGAATGCTTTAGTTATGGGAATAACATGTAATATACTTGTTACCCTTGCAGTTTTAATGAGTATGACAGCAAAGGATACCCTTGGAAAGATAGCCGGTGCCTTTGTTCCTGTTGCCTTCTTTGTTTTTGCCGGCTATGAACACAGTGTTGCAAATATGTATTATGTTCCTGCCGGAATATTTGCTTCTAAAATTTCCGAATATTATGATATGGCCATGTCCATGGGGATAGATATGACAAATTTAAACATTATGGGTTTTATAACGGGGAATTTAATACCGGTTACTTTGGGTAATATAATCGGTGGAGTAATTGTAAGCTTAATAATGTGGTTTTCATATAGCAAAAAATAGAATAACATGTTTAAAGACCCCGCAATGTAATAAAAGGCGGGGTTTTTGTAATGGTTATAAATTGTAATGTGAACATGGGTAAGCTATAATAAAAGTAGCTTATTTTTTTATAATAAGTAAAAACTGCGAAATTATTACTTGTAAATCAATTAGGAAGGTGAATAATGACTAAAGAATTAAAGAACGGTGCCGGCAAGATGCGTGTTTTTATAATACTGGTTTTGCTTTTTTTATTGCTACCTTTTAGCACGAAGGTTTATGGTACGGTTACAGACAGTGGATCGTGCGGGGCAAATGCAACCTATGAATTTGAAGAGACCACGGGAACACTTACTGTTGACGGCATAGGACAGATTAATAATTATGATGAGAGCAGTCCTGCTCCGTGGGGCAGCTATTCTTCTGATATTGAAATAATAATAATAAAAGAAGGAATAACCTCAATAGGTGAAAACAATTTTGATTTTAGAAGCCAATACGCAACCATTCCTGATAGCGTCCAAAGCATTGCGTCAACTTCTTTTTCAGGTGCGACGTATTTGTTGGTGAATCGTGATTCATATGCAAACACATGGGCAAGCACTAATCACGACAGAGTTATAGTGGCAGAGGATATTGAGACAAGCGGGAGCTGTGGAGATAATGTTTCATATACATTTGATTTGAGCAGCAAAACTTTAAATATAACCGGCACAGGGGCCATGACGGACTTTGTTTATGTAAGTGGAAGTAGTATTAGTAATGCTCCTTGGGCATCATATAGCAGAATAATAGACAAGGTAATCATCTCAGATGGAGTAACAAGGATAGGGGATAATGCATTTAATTGGTTTACTACTATGCATGATGCTTTTATGCCTAACAGTGTAGAAGAAATTGGTTATGCTGCATTTGGTCAATGCTATAGGATGGATAATTTAATCTTATCGAATAAATTAAAAAAAATCGGAGATTTTACATTTTGTGCATGTCGAAGTATGGAAGAACTTATAATTCCAAGCAGTGTTAACGAAATTGGAAGTTGTGCATTTGAAGAATCCCCAGTGGTTTTAATTGTATCAGAAAATTCCTATGGGCATACTTGGGCACAAGATAATTACGCTGATTACAGAATTTATGTAAGCAACATAAGCGGTGGAGAAGATATTACATATGAATATAACGGAGAAACCAAAGAGCTATTTATTAACGGCACGGGTGAAATGAACGATTTTGGAAACAGCCTTGATACACAAGCCCCTTGGTTGGAATATAGAGGTTCTATTGAAACCGTAGTAATATCCGAAGGAATAACTAACATAGGGGAGTATGCTTTTTCGGGATGTGAAAACTTAAAAAATGTTTATTCGCCAGAAAGTTTAACGGAGATGGGAGATTATGCCTTTTTAGATTGTGATTCCTTAAAAATGCTTTATATACCCGAAAGTGTAAACCTGATTGGTACTTATGCAGTTAATGGCTGTACGGATGTGATTTACTTGATATATATAGATTCTTATGCGGCTACTTGGGTAAGAAACAACAACTACAAATATGTGGAAACTATGTATTATGATGCGGAATATGATGGCGAGTATCATAGCATTACAGTTAATTCATCTGAGGAAATAACCGTTACATATAATACTGAAGGATATGACTCGGAATATACTTCAGAAGTTCCCCGTTATAAAGATCCGCTTGTTACGAATGTGTATTATAAGGTAGAGATAGAAGGAAGGGAACCCATATTAGCCGTTGATTATATTATAATCAGACCATCAAACATAGAAAACATCAAAGCGGATTTATATGGTAAATACGGTCATGATGATGTTAAACTCCAGTGGGATTCGGTAGCAGGAGCTTCAGGCTATAACATATATTATGCAAAAGAAAATGATGAATATTTTACTTTTAGCCAAACCACAAGTGAATTAGTTGCCTATTGTAATAATCTATATGACGGTAAAAAATATTTGTTTCTTGTAACACCTTTTGTTGAAGGTTATGATTTTCAGTTTGAAAATTTAGAGGGAAAAACTGCGGAAGTTATTACACTAAAAAAAGTAAATACTCCATATATATCAAAGAATTCAGATAATTATGTAAAAATAAAATGGACTAATATAGAGGGTGAATCGGGATACCAAATATCAAGATCCACCTCACCCACAGGGACCTATATAGTTTCAACCTATTATACGACCACAGGAACATATAAAACCCTTAAAACGACCAGATACAAAGGCTATTACTATAAAGTGAGAGCGTTTAAAACCGTTGATGGAGAGAAAGTATATGGCCCATGGTCCGAGACAAGATATTTTAATCTGGGACCTGCAATTGTAAGGCCGGGAGCACCTAGCTATGTTAATGCCAGGTTAAACGGCGGATATGATGACGTAAAGATTACTTGGGGAAGAGCTGAAGGCGCAGATGGATATTATGTATACTATAAATCATCAACAGCGTCAGATTACACATATTTGGGAAGTACTACAAATAGGTACTACTATAAAAAAGATTTATTTGATGGTAAAAAATACTATTTTAAAATAGTACCTTATACAGTTGTCGGAGGTTATAAATATAAGAGTACTTCATATAAAACGGATCCGGTTTACACGTTAAAAAAAATAACCACACCATACATATCAGAGAGCTCATATAACTATGTAAAAGTAAAATGGACTAACATATCTGGTGAATCGGGATATCAAATATCAAGATCAACATCACCTACCGGTACATATATAGTATCGACATATGCGACAACCGGTGGAAACTATAGAACACTTAAAACTACAAGATTCAAAGATTATTATTACAAGGTTAGAGCATATATTTATGTAGATGGTAAAAGAATATATGGTCCTTGGTCTGAAGTTAGGTATTTTAAACTTGGCCCTGCCATAGAAAATCCACCGGCGCCAAGCAATGTTTATGCAAGATTATATGGAGAAACGGGACATGATGATGTTAAAGTAACTTGGTCAGAAGTTAAAGATGCTGACGGGTATTATGTGTACTATAAATTATCCACATCATCAAGTTATACATATTTAGGAAGAACGACAAATTCATATATATATAAAAACAATTTATATGACGGGAAAAAATATTATTTCAAAATCGTTCCGTATACCACTGTGGGGGGATTAAGATATAAGAGTAGCCACTATAAAACTGACTCAGTATATACTTTAAAGAAAATGAGTGCTCCAAAGGTAACAGCTGTTGGTGATTTAAAAATAGCTTGGTCTAAAATGTCAGGTGCTTCAGGATATGTAGTACTAATGGGCATAACCAGTAATGTGGATGAAATGGAGATAATAAGTGTAACGGATAGCATGCTTGATAGCGTATCATTTGATAAAACGGGTATTATCCCCAGATATTATTACTTTGTAACATGCGCATACAGAAAGAACGGAGAAGCGATAATTGTTGCGCCTTTCTCTGAGGCCACCAAAATTTATTTGAAATAAATAGCGGATATTAAAAAAATCGGCACCTATATTATTAGATGCCGATTTTATATTTACTCTATTATACCGATTCTGTTTCTTCCAAGCCCTTTCTGACTATATCCTCAATAATCGGCATCATGGATGCCTGCTCTTTTCTGTCCATATTTTCATAATGAATAATTTCATGAAATATTAAGGTTTGTTTTACCGGATTTGGATAGCCTTTTTCTTCCAACAGCTTATAAGGCCCATTTATTGTTACAGGTACAATTGGTACATTTGCCTTTTGAGCAAACTTTAAACTACCGGGTTTAAAGCTTCCCATTTCACTACCTTGGCTTCTTGTTCCTTCTGGAAAGATCACCAAAGAATATCCTTTTTTAAGGATTTCAACCCCTTCCTTCAGAGCTTTAATAGCTTCCTTTGTGTTTCCCCTTTCCAAAAAAATTCCATTGGTTACCCTTATCGCCCTACCTAAGTAAGGAACCTTTTCAAATTCTTTTTTTGCCACAAAGCTAACCTGAATATTTTCCAAAGCATAAAGGATATCGAGGATATCTGCATAACCTTGATGGTTGGCGACAAATAGTACAGGTCCGTCCTTTGGGATGTTTTCTCTTCCGATTATTTCGAAAGGAATATTAAAATGATCAACTATATTTCTTGCCCATAAATTGGCACCCTCATATATTATCTTCTTTTCCTTTTCAATATTTCCCGCTTCTCGTTCTTTCATTATGGATTTTTCCAGCTTAAAAAATCTTCGTGTTTCCTTAAGAAGAAAATTTAAAGCCGGCAGATTTTTCATAAGATTCATTTTCACTGCTCTTTCCTCCGTGTTTTATAAATTTAGCTTAACATATTTTGACAAAACTTTCTATAAAAAGCCAAAAATAGGGTATAATATACTTTTAGGAGGGGTGATATGAAATACTATAATAATATAATAGATACAGTGGGGAAAACACCGCTTATCAGAATAAATAATAATGAAAGCCCGGCAAGCATATATGGAAAGGCTGAATTTTTTAATCCTGCGGGTAGCATAAAGGATAGGGTGGCATTGGCCATGATTAATGACGCAGAGAATAAAGGGTTATTAAAAAAGGGCGGAGTAATAATTGAAAGCACCAGTGGAAATACGGGAATAGGCCTTGCTGCTATAGGAAAGGTAAAAGGTTATAGGGTGGTTTTAACTATGCCTGAAAGCATGAGCGAAGAAAGAAAAAGTATATTAAGAGCTTATGGTGCAGACCTTATCTTAACATCTGCTAAAGAGGGCATGAATGGTGCGTTGGAAAAGGCAAAGGAACTTGAAAGGGAAATTCCGGGAAGTATAATAGCAGGACAGTTTACCAACAAGGTATGCGTGGACATTCATTACAGGACCACAGGTCCTGAAATATATGAAACATTAGAAGGTAAAGTGGATGCTGTGGTGGTGGGAATTGGCACAGGCGGAACAATTTCCGGAGTGGGGAAATATTTAAAAGAAAAAAACAGCAGTATAAAGGTAATTGCAGTGGAGCCGTACAACTCGCCCCTGCTTTCCCAAGGCAAATGCGGCCCCCATGGAATTCAAGGAATCGGAGCTAATTTTGTACCTGAAATATTGGACCGAAGCATTTACGATGAAATTATGCTGGTTAAGGAAGAAGATGCATATTTTCATGGAAGAAAAGTTGCAGAAGAAGATGGTCTTTTTGTGGGAATAAGTTCCGGAGCAGCGGTTTGGGCGGCGAAAGAACTTGCGAAAAGAGAAGAATATAATAAAAAGAACATCGTAGCGATACTACCGGATACAGGTATGAGGTATTTATCAACTAAGATGTTCAAATAATTAGAATTTTACAGCACCGGGATTTCTGTCAAAATAAATGCTTTTACTGGTGGTGCTTAGGGGTATGCCGTAGTATACATCCACATCATCAAATAAGTTCAGCTGTTTTGCAGCCTTCCCTGCAGAGTATAAAACCCTGTTGTCCATTCTGTGGTCTGCGGCCACAGAGACAGCAGAGCCTATGGCAACACCAAGGTCGGTAACGTTAAAGGCACAACGTCCACCGGCTTTTTTCATTTCGTTACAGCTATTAAAGCCGCAGTTACGACAGTTGTCCAAACCAAAAGGTTTAGAAATACAACCGATTATAACTATCAAGTGGCTGTCATCCACATTATCGGCATCTCTATTAAAGAAATCTTGATCTATTTCATCTCCAATCTTTCTCATTTCATCTGCAAGTCGTTTTTTTTCTTTTCCGGTGATAACCGCAGCTCTTATAGTATCTTTACCGCTGCCCTTAGGGGCGGTTATAGCAGCGGATACCATTAAATCCCCAACAATTAAAGCGGCAGTTTTCAAGGAATCTGTAGTATTCTTAATCATTTGTCTGCACCTTCCTCAATAAAATTTTTAATTAGCTTCACAGCTATATCTTGTTGTTCATCTCTTGTTATTTTAAGTTCCCCGTCTCCCGATTGAATTCCGTAATTGCCAAAGCCTGCATGGTTACCTCCTTCAATCATATATACATTTGTATCACCTAGCTTGGATTTGTCCAGATTCAAATCATTTTCCCCATAAATGGTAATAGTTTTTTGGGGTTCGATGTCCCCATAAATATATGCGCCTAATAATATCAAGCCGTCTACCAAATCTCCATTTTTTGAAGCGTAATCGCTGGCCATAGCACCACCTAATGAATGCCCCGCAAGATACCAAGTGTTTATTTCACTGTACTCATCTATATAGTAGTCTGCACTGTTTATTCCCAGGAAGGCAAAACGCAAAGGCATTTTAACCAGTATGCAATTGTAACCTTGTTCTCTTAATTTTTCAAGCAAGGGAAGATAAGCCTCTTCTTCAACCTTTGCCCCGGGATAAAAAATTATTCCGATGTCACCTGTGCCTTTCAAAAGATAATCACCATTATCAAACATTGTGACATTATTTAATTCTTTTATACTGTTTGCATTTTCATCTGCATGCATATAATCCATTGCATAGATAATAAATCCCATTATCAAGATAAGGGAGACAATCAGTATTGATAATATAATTTTCCTAATAACCTTTATATTTATCTTTTTCATAAAATGATGTTAGCAAATAAATTTGTAAAAGTCAATTTAATAAATATATGGTATAATATCTTTAAAACTTAAGGGAGAAGGATTATGAGATTTGTTATACAAAGAGTAAGTGAAGCAAGGGTTGAAGTAAATAATATAGTTGTAGGAGAAATAGGCAAAGGATTCTTGGTTTTTATAGGAATCAATAACGATGACAATAAAGAAATCGCAGATAAAATGATAAAAAAATTGATAAACATGAGAATATTTGAGGACGCTGAAGGAAAAACAAACCTGTCTTTAGACACGGTAGACGGTGGGCTATTATTAATTTCCCAGTTTACCCTTTATGCTGACTGTAAAAAAGGTAACAGGCCATCCTTTGTGTATGCGGGTAAACCTGAACTGGCCAATGAGCTTTATGAATATATAATACTGGAATGCAAAAAACAATGTGAACAGGTAGAAACAGGAGAATTCGGAGCTGATATGAAAATAGCGTTGGTAAATGAAGGCCCTTTTACTATAATTCTTGATTCGAAAGAATTAAACTAATTAATAAAAAAGCCTTGCAAAATAGTGGATATAGTGTATAATATTTAGGCATGGCCTGTGTGTACAGACCATTATCCTGCACCTAATTAGGTGCCATCAAGTCCATAGGAGGTGAAAACATGAGAAATTATGAATTAATGTTTGTTATCAGACCCACAGTCGAAGATGATAAAAAAGAAGCTTTAATTGAAACAGTTAAAGAAATAATATCATCAGACGGTGAAGTAGTAGATGTTGATATCTGGGGAATGAGAAAACTTGCTTATGAAATTGAAAAACATACAGAAGGATACTATGTTGTTGTTCAGTTTAAAGCAGGCGTAGATTTACCTAAAGAGTTAGACAGAAGACTTAAGATATCTGATAGCGTAATTAGACATATCATCATTAACAAAGATGAAAAATAGGAGAGTGTAATATGAATAGTGTGCAACTAATAGGAAGACTAACTAAGGATCCTGAAGTAAGATATACACCTAGCACTCAATTAGCCGTTGCTCGTTTTACTTTGGCAATAGACAGACCTGTTGGGCAAGGTAAAGAGAAACAAACGGATTTTCCAAGGATAGTAGTCTTTGGGAAACAAGCTGAAAACTGCGAGAAGCATCTTAGAAAAGGATTAAAAGTAGCAGTTCAAGGTAGAGTTCAAACAGGTAGCTATAAGAATAACGATGGGGTAATGGTTTATACCACCGATATAGTTGCCGATAGAGTAGAATTCTTAGAATGGAAAGATTCAAGAAGTGATAGCTTCGAGGATAGCAAAGGCGAAAACTATGAAGCGGATATTCCTGCTGACAGTTTTCAGTCGGTAGACGAAGATGTACCATTCTAAAGAGAAAGGAGAAATCATGGATTATAAAAAACGTGGTGGAATGAGACGTAAAAAAGTATGTCAATTCTGTGCAGATAAAAACAAAACAATTGATTATAAAGACGTGGAAACACTGAAGAAGTATGTAACTGAAAGAGGAAAGATTCTTCCTAAAAGAGTAACAGGTACATGTGCTATGCATCAAAGAGAGGTAACTAAAGCAATAAAAATTGCTAGAGTTATGGCGCTATTACCATATGATGCTGATTGATTGATATAATGAAGGAGCTTTCAAGGAATTGAAACTCCTTTTTGTTTTGGAGGTAATTTTTGGAAAAAATATTTGACAACAGAGTACAAGAAAGAAAGTATAAAGTACTAAGGGAAGTTGCCAGAACTTCTTGGGAAGGAATAGAAGCCTTTTCAGTATTTAATGATATAGCCAATAAAATTGTTAAAAAGGGGGAAGCCTCTGAGTCTTGTTGTATATATAAGGACAGAGCAATAATGGCGGACAGAATAAGAATTGCCCTTGGTGGAAACAAAAGAAATCCCAATATCGTACAGGTTATAGATATTGCCTGTGATGAATGTCCGGAAGCGGGGTATGTTGTTACGGATCTTTGCAGAGGTTGCATTGCCCATAGCTGCGAAGAATCGTGCAGATTAAATGCAATATATATAGATGAAAAAAACAAGGCGCACATAAATAAAAGCCTTTGTGTGGAATGTGGCAAATGCGCCGATGCCTGTCCTTATTCTGCGATTCATAATTTTCAAAGGCCTTGTGAAATTTCCTGTAAAGTGGATGCAATTCACATGGCGGAAGGCGGAGAGGCAGAAATAGATCCGGAAAAATGTATAGACTGTGGTGCTTGTGTTTATCATTGTCCGTTTGGAGCAACGGTAGATGTTTCTTCGATTGCCGATGTGATAAAAAATATAATTAACAGCAGCAACAATAAAGATTATAAGGTATATGCCATAGTAGCCCCTTCAATCACAAGTCAGTTTGATTATGCAAAACCCGGGCAGGTGATAACAGCAATTAAAATGCTTGGCTTTTATGATGTTATAGAGGTGGCCTACGGAGCAGATATTATAGCGGAAAAAGAAGCTAAGGAGCTAACAGAAAAGGGCTTTATAACATCTTCTTGCTGCCCTTCTTTTGTTAAATATATCGATTTTAATTTTCCCAAAATCAAACAAAATATTTCGACAAACCTGTCTCCCATGGCAGAGTTGGGCAAGAGGATAAAAGAAAAGGACAAAAATGCGGTTGTTGTTTTTATAGGACCTTGCATAGCAAAAAAAGCGGAAATAAGAAAAGAAGAAGTTAAGGATTATGTTGATTATGTTATAACCTTTGAAGAACTTCAGGCGATGATAGATAGTAGGGACATTATTCTAAGGGATTTGGATGAAACCCAGTTGGCCCAGGCCTCATATTTTGGAAGGGGTTTTGCGAAGGCGGGGGGGCTAGTTGATGCAATTGACAATGCCCTAAAAACCCAAGGGACCGATTTTGAGCTCAATGCCATAGCTTGTGATGGAATAGACAGCTGCAAGAAGGTTTTGCTTAAAGCCAATAGGGGAAAGCTCGACTATAACTTTGTCGAGGGGATGGCCTGTGAAGGCGGATGTATAGGAGGGGCGGGTAATCTGACCCACAGCGAAAAGAATAGATACATAAAGACAAGAAAAAGTATTAATATAAAATAAGCAAATAACCCCGGGGAAACCGGGGTTTCGTATATTTATACACATTAAAGGGCTAAAGCGCTAAAGTAAAAATGTCCATATTTTGTGTTGGTTAACTTAGATTGGCCATAAATTCCCTAAAAATACAATAAAATACATAGAAAAAAGCATAAAACTATGGTAATAATTGTATAAAAATTGTATAATATAGAAAACACGAAATTATATAGAATGTATAACTATACGATTAACAGCGGTTAAATGTATAATTATACACTCGCTTTATTAAGAGGAGGATTTTATGGCAGTTATAATTAATGGTAAAGATCTTACTGTAGAAGAAATAATAAAAGTCTGCAGAGAAAATGAAAAGGTTGAAATATCAGAAGATGCAAAAGTTGCTGTGAAGAAAGCAAGGGACTACATTGAAAAGAAACTTGAAGAAGGTGAAATTATATATGGTCTGACTACAGGTTTTGGTCAATTTGCCAATGTGTTCATTTCTCATGATGAAACAAAAGCTTTGCAGAAAAATCTGATTAGAAGTCATACTTGTGCAATGGGTGATAATTATCCTACTCATATTGTAAGAGCGGCTATGCTCTTAAGATGCAACGCATTATCAAGAGGTCATTCCGGAATAAGATTAGGAACTGTCCAGACCCTTGTAGATATGCTAAACGCAGGAATTCATCCCCTGGTTCCCGAAAAAGGATCTTTGGGTGCTTCAGGAGATTTAGCTCCCCTTTCATGCATTGCTTTAGGACTAATGGGCGAAGGTATGGTAGAATATAAAGGTAAGAATATGCCTGCAGCAGACGCTTTTAAAATTGAAGGAATAGAGCCTGTAGAATTGGCAGCAAAAGAAGGCCTTGCATTAAATAACGGAACTCAGATGATGACAGCGGTGGGAGTTAATGTTTTGTGGGATGCAATGCAGCTGCAAAAGATTGCGGATTTAGCCGCAGCATTAACAGACGAAGCGTTGCATGGCATTACAAGAGCGTATGACCACAAGGTTCAAGACCTAAGAGGACATATGGGACAGATGGTAAGCGCCGAAAACCTGAGAAATCTTCTCAACGGAAGCAAGAATGCATTAGATTCTCAACCTACGAAGGTTCAGGATCCGTATACCTTAAGGTGTGTACCTCAAGTACACGGAGCAACAAGAGATGCGGTGGCATATGTATATAATGCGGTTAGCGAAGAAATAAATGCAGTTACTGATAATCCGATAGTTTTCCCTGATGAAGACCAAGTAATTTCCGGTGGAAATTTCCATGGACAGCCAATGGCGCTGGCCTTTGACTTTCTAAAAATGGCCGTATCCGAATTGGCGGATATTTCTGAAAGAAGAAGCGAAAGAATGATAAATCCCCACTTATCGGAAGGATTACCTCCGTTTCTTACAAAGCATCCCGGCGTGTGTTCAGGTTTTATGATTGCCCAATATGCGGCAGCATCAATGGTATCTGAAAACAAAATATATGATCATCCGGCTTGTGTTGACTCAATACCTTCTTCAGGAAATCAAGAGGATCATGTTTCCATGGGAACAACCTCTGCAAGGACTGCAAATATGGTTTTGGATAATGCACAAAAGGTACTGGGAATTGAGCTAATGACAGCGGCTCAAAGTATATGGTTAAGGCAGGAAATAGGTGAGAGCGAAATAGATAATTTGGCACCGGCTACAAGAGCAGCCTATGACTTTATAAGGGAAAGATCAGAACCGATAGATGTTGATATAATAATGCATGATGAATTAGTAAAATTTGACGAAATGATTAAGGACGAGTCGCTTCTTAAAGAAGTGATTAAAGTAGTGAATATAAAATAGGAGGGCAAGAATGTTAGATAATAAGAAAATAAATGGCGCTATGACTATAAAATTAGATAATGAATACCCAGAATATCCTAAGTTTGAAGAAGGAATAAGAAGAGCACCAGATAGGGGTTTTAGATTATCAAAAGAACAAACTAAAATAGCTCTTAGAAATGCACTAAGATATGTTCCGGAGGAATTACACGAAAAATTAGCTCCTGAATTTATGGAAGAACTAAAAACAAAAGGCAGAATTTATGCATATAGATATAGACCGGAAGGAAGAATGCATGGTAAGCCAATTAACGAGTATAAGGGTAAATGTCTTGCAGGAAAAGCCTTTCAAGTTATGATTGAAAATAATTTGGATTTTGATGTAGCTTTATATCCATATGAATTGATTACATACGGTGAAACCGGTGCGGTTTGTCAAAATTGGCTTCAGTACAGGTTAATAAAGAAATATTTGGAAGAATTAACGGAGGATCAAACTTTAGTAGTTGAATCAGGACATCCATTGGGACTTTTTCCGTCTAAGCCTACGGCACCAAGAGTAATCAATACAAATTCTATGATGATAGGAATGTTTGACAATCAAGATGATTGGGAAATAGCAGAAGAAATGGGAGTTGCCAATTACGGACAGATGACCGCAGGAGGATGGATGTATATAGGGCCTCAAGGGATAGTTCATGGTACATTTAATACAATACTTGGCGCCGGAAGGAAATATCTGGGAATCGCAGAAGAAGATGATTTAAAAGGACATACCTTTGTTTCTTCGGGACTTGGAGGAATGTCCGGAGCTCAGCCAAAAGCAGCTAACATTGCCAATGCGGTAGGTATATTTGCAGAGGTGGATTTATCAAGAATACAAACAAGACTTGATCAAGGGTGGGTAGATGTATGCTATGACAATTTAGATGATGTATTTAAACTGGCAAATGAAAAAATAGAGGCCAAGGAAACTATATCAATAGCTTATCACGGTAACATCGTTGATTTACTGGAAGCGGCTGTTGAAAAGAATTTTAATATTGACCTATTGTCAGACCAAACATCATGTCATAACGTATATAACGGTGGCTATTGTCCTGCAGGCTTATGCTTTGATGAAAGAACTGAAATGCTTCATGAAAACAGAGAAGAGTTTATAAAATGTGTGGATGAGTCATTGGTAAGACATTTCAAAGCCATAAAAGCTTTAACCGAGAGAGGTGCCTTCTTCTTTGATTACGGCAATTCCTTCTTAAAAGCAATGTATGATGCAGGTATTAAAGAGCTTTCCAAGAACGGAATCGATGAAAAGGATGGATTTATATGGCCATCTTATGTGGAGGATTTGATGGGTCCGATGTTGTTTGATTTTGGATATGGTCCGTTCAGGTGGGTATGTTTATCAGGAAAACAAGAAGATTTAGATGCGACTGATATGGCGGCTATGGAATGTATAGATCCAAACAGAAGATATCAAGACAGAGACAATTGGATATGGATAAGGGACGCAAAAGAAAATAAATTAGTGGTCGGCACTAAGGCAAGAATTCTATATCAAGATTGCGAAGGAAGAATGAAAATAGCTCTTAAATTCAATGAAATGATCAGAGAAGGCAAAATAGGTCCTGTTATGCTGGGAAGAGATCATCATGATGTATCCGGAACAGATTCGCCGTTTAGAGAAACCGCAAACATCAAGGATGGTTCAAATGTTATGGCAGACATGGCTGTACAATGCTATGCAGGAAATGCTGCCAGAGGAATGAGTATGGTAACCTTGCATAACGGTGGTGGTGTTGGCATCGGCAAATCCATCAACGGAGGATTTGGATTGGTTTTAGATGGCTCTGAGAGAATAGATGAAATAATCAAATCCGCAATGCTTTGGGATGTTATGGGAGGAATAGGAAGAAGATGTTGGGCAAGGAATGAAAATGCCATGACAACAGCAGTCGGTTATAATGAAAACTATAATGGGCAAATAACTATACCTTATATTGCTGACGATGACCTAATCAATAATACTGTAGACAAGTATTTAAAATAATTATTTAATCAGCGTGAAGGATTCTTCGCGCTGATTCTTCAAGTAAGCGGAGGTAATGATGTCTAAAACTTTAATTAAAAATATCGGTAGAATACAGACACCGATTGGTAGCTATAGTCATAAGGGAAAAGAGCAGGGGGATAATATTAAAATTGATAACACCTGGCTCTTGATCGAAGATGATATTATTAGTGCAATAGGTAAAGATAATATGATTCCTTCGGATTTAGGTGAAATCGATAAGGAAATCGATGCTTTGGGTTCACTGGTCACTCCGGGGCTTGTAGATGGCCACACGCATCTCATTTTTTCGGGTTTCAGGCAAAACGAAATAGGCCTAAAGCTTAAGGGTGCATCATATCTTGAAATTTTAAGGGCCGGCGGAGGCATATTGGATACCGTAAGAAACACAAGGAAAGCCAGCTTTGATGATTTGTACAAGCAAGCGGATGAAGCGGTTTCTGAGATATTGTTTTCCGGAGTAACAACCATGGAAGCAAAAAGTGGTTACGGCTTGGATTTTGATAGTGAAATTAAAATGCTGGAAGTCATAAATGCTCTAAATGAAACAACTGATATGACATTGGTATCAACCTTTATGGGGGCGCATGCAATTCCTCCGGAATATGAGGGAAGGGCGGATGCTTTTATAGAAATGCTTTGTGAAGACCTAATGCCATATATTAAAGAAAGAGACTTGGCAAAATACTGTGATATATTTTGTGAAGATTCCGTATTTAATGCAGAGCAAAGCAGAAAATATTTGGAAAAAGCCAGGGAGCTAGGATTTGGCTTAAGAATACACGCGGATGAAATAGAGGCAATCGGCGGAAGTAAATTGGCAGGAGAAATGAAGACCTCCAGTGCAGAGCATTTGATATCAATAAATGAAGAGGGTTTAGAGTCATTGGCTAAAGGTGGAACTACGGCAATGTGTCTACCGGGAACGTCTTTTTACTTGGGTGCAAAATATGCTCCTGTCAGGGAAATGATTAAAAGGGGAATCCCAGTTGCAATAGCGACAGACTATAATCCGGGATCGTGTCCTTCATTTAACCTTCAATTTATAATGACTTTGGGATATTTAAAATATAGAATGACACCGGAAGAAATCCTTACTGCAGTGACAATTAATCCTGCCTGCGCATTGGGACTGGGAGAAGAGATCGGAACCATAGAAGTTGGCAAAAAGGCTGATTTAGTTATATGGGATGCGAAGGATGTCGAAATGTTATGTTATAGATTTGGAACGGATTTAGCAATGAATGTAATAAAGGGAGGAAAGGAAATAGAATGAAATTAGTAGAAATGGAAATTAAAGAATATTTGGAGGTGCTTAAATCCAATGCACCGGCTCCCGGGGGAGGTTCTGTTAGTGCACTTGCCGGAGCCCAAGGGATGGCTCTTATATTAATGGTGATTGATTTAACCCTGGGCAAGGAAAAATATAAGGAACATGAAGAACTTTGCCTTAGCGTAAAAGAAAAAGCTTTACCAATTTATAAAGCTTTATCAGAAGGCATAGACGAAGATACAGAGGCATTTAACCTTGTTGCCGCTGCATTTAAAATGCCAAAGGAAACGGATGAAGAAAAAGCAACAAGAAAAGAAGCTATCGCAAAAGCAACCATTAAGGCTACTGAAGTACCTTTTGACACCATGAAACTGGGGCATGAAGGATTAAAGCTTATCGAAGGTCTTGTTGGCAAGTCAAACCCTAATGCTTTAAGCGATTTAGGGGTAGCTGCCATAAACTTAAATACTTGTATTGAAGGCGCATGGCTTAATGTACTTATTAATCTTCCGGGAATTAAAGATGAGAAACTAACCTTGCAGCTTAGAGAAAACGGTGAAAGGATTTACAACGAAGGCTGTAAACTTGCAAGGGAAATATACGAAAACGTAAAAGAAAGTTTGTTATAAGGAGTGATAAAAATGGCACAGATAATTGAAAGTATACCAAATATCAGTAATGGTAGGGACAAGGAAGTAGTTGAAGCTTGTGTAGACCAAATAAGAAACACCGAAGGCTGTAAATTGTTAAACTATTCTTCGGATCCCGACCACAACAGAACTGTAATAACCTATATCGGGGATGCAAAGGCAGTGGAAGAAGCTAGTGTTAAACTGGCAAAAAAAGCTGTTGAATTAATTGATTTAACCAAGCATCAGGGAGAACATCCAAGAATGGGTGCGGTGGATGTAATGCCGTTTGTTCCGATTAAAGATTGTACTGTGGAGGATTGTATTGAGTTGTCAAAGGTTGTCGGTGAAAGAATCGCAAAAGAAGCAGATTTACCGGTCTTCCTTTATGAGCATTCTGCTACGGCAGAGCACAGAAAAAATCTGGCAAAGATAAGAAAAGGTCAATTTGAGGGAATGGCAGAAAAGGTAAAAGATGAATTATGGATTCCTGATTTTGGAGGACAAAGAATTCATGAAACCGCAGGTACGGTGGCAGTTGGAGCAAGACCTCCCCTTGTGGCATATAATATAAATCTAGATACCGATGACCTTGAAATAGCAAAAAAAATAGCCGGTATTATTCGAGAGGCTAAAGGTGGATTTAAAGATGTTAAGGCCATGGGCTTCATGCTGGAAAACAGAAATATTGCCCAGGTTTCTATCAACATGACTAATTATGAACAAACACCGCTTTACAGAGTTACAGAGCTGGTAAAGATTGAAGCTGCAAGATATGGGGTAAAAGTAATAGGAACAGAGGTAATAGGCCTTTGTCCAATGAAGGCTTTGATAGATGCTGCAGAATATTATTTACAAATTGAAAATTTTAACTTTAATGACCAAGTGCTTGAAAACTATCTGATTTAGAAAAGGAGGGCTATATGGCTGAGAACGGAGGTTTTTCCGGAGAATTTTCGCTAACCGATGAGATTGCAAAAATAATAAGAGAAAGAATAATAAACGGCGAATATAAAATCGGAGAAAAGATAAAGGAAAGTCAAATAGCAGCAGAGTTAAAGGTGAGCAGAACACCGATTAGGGAGGCGTTTAAGATTCTTGAAGAGGAAGATTTGATCGATTATTATCCCTACCGAGGATGCTTTGCCAAGGGATTTACTAAAGAAGACATATATGATATTTATGCCGTTAGAAAGGCTTTGGAGGTCTTAGCTATCGAGTGGGCAGTGGAAAAAATCACTGATAAAGAAATTTCAGAATTAAAAGAGCAGTGTGACCTAATGGAATTTTATACAACTCGTGGGGAAAGACAAAAAGTGTTGGAGATGAATAACGACTTTCATGAGGTGATATATAAAGCAACGGGCAGTAGATTTATAGTACAGGCTTTAAGATCTTATAAATCATATATCAACAGAAGTAAAAAAATGCTTTATTTTGACCAAAACTATCTTGCGGAAATATTATCAGAACACAGAAAAATAATTGAAGCTCTGGAAAAAAGGGATAAAGAGATGGCATCCAGTGCAATCAGTGAGCATTTGGAACATTCTCAAAAAAGAGCAGAAAAAATTTGGCATGTGGATTAAAGGCAAAGCCTGTAGCTTATAGCTACAGGCTATTTTATTAAACCGGTTACCCTAATTATTATATCGGGATATTTTTTTCCTTGCTTTGCCCAAATTAATTTTAATCCGAACAGGTCATTAAGCAAAGTGGTAACATCTATCCCAAAGGCTTCCAAAGGGTATCTCATTATATCGATATGTCGACAGGGCTTGTTTTGCGGTCTCGTGCAGGAATTTTCGCCACATATAACGCAGGAATCCGCATAAAAAGCAAAGCTGCCCTTTTCTTTTTTTTCTTCTTCCAATATTAAATAATTCATTTCGTAAACGGTTTCCATATTCATTCTTTCGATTGCATCATCGCTTAAATTATCGGTTTCAAAAGCCCAAGCGTTTACGATTAAATCTTCTCTTCCCTCAAAGGCAATCCTTACATCAAAATCAAAGGGAGGGCAGCTCCACAGTTTGCCATAATTTGGGCAGTCCCTACAATAGCCTTCTATCCGATCGGGATCAAAGTGCTTAGAAACAACTTCGCTTAACTTTATTATTCCTCTGTGCTTTTCCATATTCTTCCCCCATCAATCAGTAATTGATAAATCCCTTTAATTATATTATCAAAGGTGGAGTTAATTCAATATTTATGATAAAATAATTTAAAAAGATATTGAGACTAACTATATGAAGTCAAGTGCTTTTTAAAGAAAAAAATTAGTTGTATT
>CAYNTJ010000009.1:0-109397 GCA_964400515.1 uncultured Oscillospiraceae bacterium
TTCTTTGCAAAGGCCAGTTGCCTGTAAAAAAGTCATCAATCATGTTGGAAAAATCATCAAAACCAATGTTCATTACATCATTTCGCTTTCTGTTGAATGGAATCAATCCTGCCATAATAATCACTCCTTTACTTATTTTTATCCTCATTATTAGCACTCTCTGTCGTTGAGTGCTAACTCTAATTATTATATACACCACTTTTTAAAACCTGTCAATAGTTTTTTTATTTTTTTACTAAAAAAATCTCTTGTATGTCAATAGATATGTTACACTTCATGCTACATGAGAGAAATACTCTGATACAACTTGATTGGGACTCTTGAAGCCCAATACTTGCTTAGCTGTTTTGTTGTACCGTCTTTCGTGCTTTGCCACCTTTTCTATCAACATCTTTTTACTTGTGAAAATCGTATTTCCATACAGGATCTTTTGGTCCTCTCTATGGCTTCTTTCTACCTTTCCGTTTTGCCATGGGGAATATGGCCTTGTCCTTCTTAAGCTCATATCAAGCTCTATCGCTGCCTTTTCAAATGCACTGATCCTATATGTCTTCTCTTCATCATTTACAAACTCTGTACCGTTATCTACCTGAATCATCTTTATCGGAAAACCCATCCTTCCTTCCAGTTCTTTAAGGAATTTCTTTGTTTCATGGGTGCTCTTTTCATTTACTATTACTATCTTAAGTGCTCTCTTTCTGCTGTATTCATCTATTGCTGTTATCTGATAGTATCTCTCTCCGTATGCAGGAAATCTTATGTCTTCTTCAGGTACATACTTTATATCTATTTGTACTTTATCTCCTGGATATGCTCCATCAAGCCCTTCATATCTCGTATAGCTCTTTCGCTTTGATACAGGCTTTCTATAGCCTTTCTTACGTATCTGTCTGCACATGCTTCCAAAGCTTCTGCTATATCCCTTGCTTTGGCATCTTACATATACTTCTGCAAATCCATATTTGCCGTTCCTTCTTAGCATTTTCTTTATGAGGGCCAATTCATTGTTGGTATGTGCATTAGGATGGTGGTGAGGCTTTCTCGACCTCAACGCCAAACTCCTTACATCACCATCGTACTTTTCCAGTTGCCTATATACGAACTGTCTGTAGGTATGATATTTCCTAGCCGCTTTTGTTACTCCGTTTTTCTTTGCATATTCACATAATCGCTGGCGATATCTCATTTCTTCTGTTATACTTGTTTTCATAAGAGAGTTCTCCTTTTTGATATTTTTGTTTGTAGTTAAACTTATTATATCAGAGAACTTCTCTTTATTATTTATTTCTGTAACATATGTTATATCACCTTACATAGTGTATTCTTATGCATTAAATTAATTCTACAATAACATGAATATATGTGATTGTTCTATCACAATATGCACTTTTCCTTGTGTAAAAATCTGAGCGACTAAAAAGCCGCTCAGAAAAATCCATTTTATTAAAGTTTGATTCACTCCAATATTAACGTAAGACAAAATATTACTTGTTACACCAAACTATTTGATTGAGTGTATTACTTTAATTTTTCTAAATCCTCTTGCTTTGTGCTCTTTCCTATTAGTTTAACAATAATAGCAAGAACTAATATACCTACTGGAATTAGTATTACTGGAGACACACCGGCTGCAGCAGGTAAAAATCCAACCAAAGCTGCAACTATCGCAACTGTTATAGCATATGGAAGTTGCGTTCTCACGTGATCCATTAAATCCGCCGCCGAACCCATGGATGACATAATAGTCGTATCTGAAATTGGTGAACAGTGATCACCAAAAATTGCTCCACATGTTACAGCTGCAATTGTAGTAATTGCTAAAGAATCTACTGCCCCACCTGTAATTGCTATTGCTAGAGGAAATGCAATAGGAATCATGATAGCGGTTGTACCATATGAAGTTCCTGTTGAAAATGCTACACAACATGATACAAAGAATAATATTACTGGTAGTACCAATCCAGGTATTGAATTTCCAACAAGACCGGAAATAAACTCACCTGTTCCTAAATCACTCATAACACTTCCTGAAGACCACGCTAATACAAGAATTGTTACTGTCATCAATAATTCCTTACAACCATTTAACCACACATCTACACATTCTTTTAATGACATTATCCTCTGAGCTACTGCCATTATTATACACTCTATAGAAGTAAATATTACTGCGTATAATATACTTGAAGCTGAATCTGAATTTCCAAATGCATTCTGTATTCCCTTTATCGAAAATGGCTCAGATAAACCGCCTCCTGTATACCAAATCGCAAGCAGCGTTACTACAACAAAGGTTACAATTGGTACAATTGCATTACAGATACGAAGTGGTGCACCCTCTGCAACATTCATGGAGTCAAGTTCCTTACTCATCATCGGTCTTGCATTATCATCATAAAGTTTACCTGTTAGTTTTGCTCTTTTTTCAGCCTTATACATAGGCCCAAAATCCTTTTGAGATAAGATAATTATGATTACCATTGCAATTGCAAAAATATTATAGAATCTATATGGTAGAGTCTGTAAAAAAATGCTATATACATTTCCAGTAGATAATCCTACTGTGGTAAATGCAATTGCAATCATCCCTATTTCATATGCAACCCAAGAGGAAATGAATGCCATATCTGTAACGGGGCCTGCTGTCGAGTCGATAACATATGACAGTTTTTCTCTCGAAACATTTAGTTTATCTGTTACAGGTCTCATAGTTGGACCAACTATTAGTGAATTTGCCATATCCTCAAAGAAAATTATTATGCCCATAATCCACGTTATTACAAGCGCATGCTTTGATGTCTTGGCTTTTTTTGCCAAAGCTAGTGCCATAGCCTGGGTGCCACCCATCTTTGCCATTACTGCAATCATTCCTCCGACACACAAAATAAATACTAGTAAAGTTGCATTCCATGTATCTGTAACAGTTCCTACTATATACGTATCGCACATACGCAAAAATCCGTGAAATATATTTCCATCATTCATAATAGTAGCTCCTACAAAGACTGCAGTACCTAATGATAAAATTACCTGCTTGGTTATAAATGATAATACAATAGCTAGCAGTGGTGTAATTAATGAAAGCGCACCATAATATGCGGTTTCTTCTACATCTCCCTCCGCAAATACAATTTTTGTTGCAAAAAATACCACTATTATAATTGTTGCAGCCAATATCCATCGTCTATTAGATATACTTTTCATTTTCTTCCTCCAATCACTATTTTAATGTTTCTATCTCTAAATTCACAATTTGAATAGAATTATTCAAAGCATCAAAAACCATATTCTTCACTCTCAGAATTTGTGTTTCCCAAAGATAAAATTCATCAGATTCTCTCTTTACATTATTGTATTTAGTTAGAGCTCTCTGTAGTGCAGGTATTGGGTTCTCTGTTTGCATGGAGCAACATCCATCCTGCCCATATCTTCCTGATTCACATCTAAACATCGCCGTTTGTCTTTCACAATAAATGGCTAATCTATTGTATAAGTTTGCAAGGGAGCTGTCTTCGGTTGCTTTCAACCTCATATTTGCAAGTTTTTCTAAGCTTCTTACATACTCATCGACAACAGGTTGTATATCCTTGATTATTGTTTTCGCAATACCAGCCTGATTATATATGTCCTCCCATTGAAATTTTATATCACTTGCCAAGGCTTTCATATCGTAAATAACAGTTTTTGAATTAACGATTTTTTCTATGATATACATAAAATAATCAGCATGTCCTTTTAATAGTGTTCTATCTATTTTATCAATAGTATCTGAGTCACTATGCAACCAAGGACTGTAAAACGCATAATTTAATTCCTTTAGTTTTTCTTCTGTATATTCAGTTGCAAAGGAAACATACGGAACACCTATGCCGAAAAACGATGAATCTCCTCCACCTTTATATGCATGATTCCAAACACCCTTCTTATTCCAAACTTGCATAATTGCATCCATTAAAAATTCCTTCATTTCTGGCAAACCCTCGACTCCAGGTAGTTCAGTACCCTTAATAGCAAGATTGTCTATATTAATATATGCAATACAATTATTTGTCATATCACTCCAATAATTATCACAGTACCAAGTGGAACCGCCACCCTCCGCAATTTCATGACCATCCCAGAAAACGAATACGATATCCCTTTCTAATAAAGCCCTATTTTTTTGGCATATTCTTGCAAGTTCTAAATTCAATGCATTGCCAGATGCATTGCAAATGGCTGATTTTCCCCATGCGTCTACATGACTACCAACTAGAACATACTGCCCATTGCTTTTACCTCCATATACTCTTCCAATAGGCTGATCCGCTGTAATCCATTGACGAGTAGCATTGGCTTTCATCCATATTTTCACAACTTGCTTGTTGCATAAATCAACTAATTTTTCTCCATCAGCTCTCGAGATACTTATTACGGGAAGTTTGACAATTTCTTTTACGGTCTCTGGTGTAGGATTGCCCCACTGTGTTTTAACTGCACCCATTTGAATCAAATTGCTATCAGACTTACCCCAATTCATAATAACCAATGCCTTTGCTCCAAGCTCCCAAGCAATTCGGGCCTTTTCAGGTCTGCCAGGGTTCCAAGTCATATCAGTTAAAATTATCTTACCCTTTACATCAAGTCCATCGTAATCTGCGTATCCACCAGAACCAAGATAAATCAACTCACCTTCTATGCCTTCTGGCGAAGTGGACTCTATGTGACACACAGGCCTTGTCGCAATTTCCATTGATATTGGTTCTATAATTTTTAGTTGCGCCTCACCAGGATAACTTTGATACATTGGGAAGTGATCAATATGCGCCTCAACATTATACTCCAGCAACTTTGAACAAATATATTTTGTTGCCTTTTGCATCTGCGGTGTACCAGAAAGCCGTTCACCTACTTGATTTACCAAATAATCCATGTTATCATACATTTTTTCTATAGATATTTCACTTATTAACTGTTTATATGTCGTCATCACATCCCCCTTCTATCCTCGTTTCAAGAATGCTGTGCAACAATGAATTGCACCAAAACCTTTCATGATTTCATCAAATTCTACAGGTATTACCTCTATTCCATTCTTCTCCAGAATTTCCTGTGACCTTGGATTCCCTGCGGGCATTACAATAGTGCCGGGTTTAATTGCTACAAAATTTATTGCGAAACTTTCTTTCGCTTCAATTTGTGACGGACATTCCAATAATTTTATTCCTTTTCTTTTTAATGCATCACATACATCATAGGGCACTTGCGAAGAGTGAATCATGGCTACATCATTACTAGCCATATTTAAGAGTCCATCTATGTGTGCATGTCCATATGGAATTTGCATGTGCAATATATCAGTTACACCCATTCGTCTAAGTTCTTCTTCAACCATTTTATATCCACTATAATTAGTTCTAACTCCTGAGGCTAGAACAATTGTATGACTATCAATCCATAGACCCATAGCTCCCTCAAAAGTTGCATCCCCAGAAATTGTTCTTATAATAGGAACTCCTATTTCTGCAAGCTTCTTCGCAGCAAATCTCTCCTCACCTCGTCTCGCCTCTGTTGCTGGTCTAGTAACGATAGCACCCTCTGGAGTCATAAATACTAAGTCCCTACAAAATAACGCATTTGGTCTATCTTCTCTCTGTTCTTCGATATAATGAACCGTTACACCATTTTCTCTATAAATTTGAACAAGTGCATCATGCTGACTTCTAAATCTGTCAACATTGATTGGACCTTTAAATCTAGCTGCCTCCCAGTTGAAATTTTCTATTTCTTTTCCAGGTCTTCTCATCAAAACATCTCTTAGTGTTTCTACCTCCGATGAAACTCCCCAATTACCCCAAAGTGAATGCATATCATCTAAAAAGGATGTTTCCTTAGGAAACCACTTTTCACCAGGCAATGCATCTATATCTCTTTTCGTACTATTTTGATCAATCATTTTATTACCTCCTACTATAATTTAAGATATATAATTGCAAAGGTCATGCCAAGCACAAGTTGCCAATATTCTGAAATTTAGTAAAAAAAAATTTACTAAGTACAAATTTTTATACCAATTAGTAAAAAAAAATGTACTCAATAAATTCAATCATCCTTTTTCAATATTATATTTTAACAACTTATAATTAAGTGACTGCTTAGTTATTCCTAATCTTTTCGCGGCTTCAACTAGACTTTTTGATGCCATCACTGCCTCTTCAATCAATGCTTTCTCATATTGAGCCATCGCCATATCCAGCGTAATACCATTATCTAAACTTTTAAAACTTGGCCTAGCAGTATAGCAGTTATCACTTACTGTCGTCGCATTTATCAGATAAACAGGAATATCCTTAAGTTGAATAAATCGATTTGATGCAATATTAAAAGCACCCTCTATTACATTCTTTACTTCTCTTACATTTCCCGGCCAAGAATAGTTGCTAAATAATTCTTCCACATCACTTTCTACTCCTAGTATATTCTTATTCATATTCATATTATACGTGTCTATAAAGTGAGAAATCAGGAAAAATAAATCGTTTATTCGTTCTCTAAGTGGCGGAATATTAAGTTGAACTACGCTCAATCTATAGAATAAATCCTCTCTAAGTTTACCAGCATCAACACATTGTAATGGAGGTTCATTTACAGCAGATATAATTTTTACATCTGTTTTTATTGGTTCATACCCTCCAAGCCTTACAACCTGTTTTTCTTCAATTGCTTTTAATATCTTGGATTGAACACTTATTCCCATAGAATTAATTTCATCAAGAAATAATGTTCCTCCATTTGCTATTTCAAACAGTCCAGGTTTATTTTCTGCACCCGTATAACTCCCCTTAGTTGTTCCGAACAAAATGCTTTCTAAAAGATTTCCCGGTATTGCAGCACAGTTTTGAGATATGAATCTTTTATTCCTTCTTTTGCTACATGTATGAATAGACTGAGCAACAAGTTCTTTTCCAGTTCCAGTCTCTCCATATATCATTACTGAAGAATCTGTATCAGCAACCATTGGGATTCGTTCCTTTATAAGTTCCATGCTTTGAGAACTAGTAATTATATCATCTAAAGTATATAAACTTTTTATAGAAATATTTTTTTTGGGTTTTATGGTAATGTTTTGCCTTTCATAAGGCGAATCAACGTATCTCGACACATCTACTGCTCCAATTATTTCATCATTATTCTTAATGGGCATTGTAGAATTAATAGCTCTAATACTATGTCCTTTATATGTCATTAACGTCTGATACTCATTGTAAATAGGTTGCCCCGTTCGTAAAACACGCATTATACTGCTGGATTTCTCATCCAAACCAGGGTAGACATCTGTAACATGCTTATGCAGTACATCCTTTTCCTTTAGATTATTTACATCTGGCCTAAAGGTCTGATAATATTCTACATATCCCATCTTGTCTGTTATCATAATTCCATCTATGAAATTGTAAATACTGAGTAGTTGTTCAACATACCTTCTAAGCATTCCTACCTCCCACGTTTTCTATCATGAATAATCACTATATTATATATATTATAGCATAAATCACATATTTGCAATTAAATGTGTACTTCCTTGAAAATCAACATAATTGTTTATATATACTTGAGTCATATATCGCCATACTTATAAAATATTTTAAAATATCAGCAAGTTAGAGTTATTAAAATATGCTGAATGTATTTAAAACACTCAGCATATTTTTTGATTATATCTCTCTATACTATTTGAAACAGATGCAAAAATCCTTTTTTGAATGTAAACATCTTAATTCTATTGTTTTTATCCTCTTTTTAAATATGCGGTTATACAGTGCAAAGCACCTTTTCCTTTTATAATTTCAGAGATATTTACAGTCTTCACTTTTACACCGTTATTTTCAAGCAATTCCTGCGTCCTTGGATTCCCCGCAGGTAAAACTATATTATTTGGCTCTAGGGCAACAAAATTACAACCAAACGTTTCTCTCACCTCTGTTCTGGAAGGCGCTTCTAAAATTTTATATCCCTTTTTCTTTAGCATATCCAAAATATCGTATGGTACCTGTGAAACATGAGCGAGTATGGCCTCATGGCTTACAGGATTCATAAGGCCATCAATATGAATATTACTATAAGGTTGTTGCATATGATATACGTCTACCCCCATTCTATTCAATTCATAAGCCACTTGCTCATAACCACCTTTATTACACCTGCTTCCAGTTGAAATAACACAAGTTTTACGATCTACCCACATTGCATTTGCCCCCTCAAACATACCTTCGCCTACAATAGTTCGTAGAATAGGGACTCCATATTTCCCAAGAGCCTCAGAAATATATCTCTCTTCACCTCTCCTCGCGGCCATTCCTGGTCTTGTTAAAATAGCTCCTTCAGGGGTCATAAACATTAAATCTCTACAAAATATAGCATTAGGCCTATCCTCCCTTTGGTTTTCTACATAGAAAACCTTCACTCCAAACTCTTCATAGATTTTTACTACATCATCATGCTGTTTTCTCATTAGTTCAACATCCACTGGTTCTTCCGAGAATCTAACCTTACTAGCGTCAAAGTCCTCAATTTCTTTACCTGGTCGTCTAACAAGTACTGCCTTTAATGTATCTACTTCCGAGCAAACACCCCAATCTCCCCAATATTCATTTAAATCCTCCTCAAAACTTGTCTCTTTAGGGAACCATTTTTCACCAGGAATTGCTTCTACATCATACCTTTTGTCTACCATATTATTTTCCTCCTACTTTTTTCAAAATATAATATGCACAATTTATGCCAACTTTTTTGTGAGATTCATACTATGTGATAGATAACAATGGAAATAAAAAATGGTGAATTGACGATATTAAAGATATATGTTTATTGGTATCGATTACAATAGCTGACACTATCAATGTTTCTTTTCTTAGTTTTTATGTTGTCTTACTTTGAAAGATTTGATGTGATTGTATTAAAAAACCATCCACTAGCGTAGCTAGTGGTTTTCCTTTCATCGCCCATAGGGCTCAACCTCTCGCCAAGCTCCATGAGCTTACAAGCGACCTGACATTTGCTTGCAATCGCTTATTTACCCTTAAAAGGGTCTCCAAAGTCCATCGCTAACTGCTCGCTAAGTCGGTCTTCTTTTATTTGATTATTTATATAATCAGTTATTTTTTTCGTGTTCTTTCCTACTGTATCGACATATTAACCTCGACACCAAAATGATCTGTTTCTATATTAATATTTCATATTGCCCCATCTTTGATAGATTATCACACTACTTTTTCCTTTTAGAAACCCCATGAAAGATGAAACGCTTATCTTTGGAGGTATTTCTACCAAGATATGTATATGGTCTGGGCATGCTTCCGCTGTTATTAGATTAACTCCTTTCCAATCACAGAGTTCTCTATGAATTTGACCTATTTCTAACTTTTTATCATTGTAAAATACTTTCCTACGATACTTTGGCGCAAATACTATATGGTATTTACAATTCCATGTGGTATGTGATAAAGTGTGATTAGAATTTGTTTGTAACTTTTGTTGCATAATATTCTCCTTCTCTTCTTTTGTTTTGCAGTTGTCAGGCCGCAAATACATTCTAAGAGAAGGCTTTCTTTTCTTCAACTTATTTATTGTTCATCGCTAAGGCTATACTGAACCCTCGGACTATCCGAGGGTTTTCTATTAACAAAAAGGCACTATACGAAATAAATGTAGGGTGCCTTATTCAATGGCTATTATTTCAATCGTAAAAAAATCAGATAGCATAAGTAAGTCAAATACGGAGAAGGCTTTTTCTTCTGCCCAAAATCCCAGTCTTTCAATTTCAGGTATACCGATTCAGGTGTAAATAACGCATCCTTATCCTGTTTTCTTTTTATTTGGGCAGCCATCTCAAGGAAACGCGTATCATCCCGTACAAACTCATATTTGCTCAAAACTCCGGCTACGCTTACAATATCATACCATATAGACGGAGCCTTAAGCTTTCGAAAGTCATTCCCCATATAGAACATATACGGATGTTGATCAAGGCTGTTTTCCCACAGGCTTAGCAGCGCTTTGACGGAGGTAACTGCAACCTTTGAATCTTTATACTCTGGTATATATGACAATAAATCGGCCATTATTAGCGTTGCATATGGGCAGCAATCGCTCTTTTTCCCGGGACCACGAAATTTACCAAGTTCTGGAGAAACAGCACAAGGGAATCCGTTATCGCGAAATAAAGAGGCCAGATGGTCAACGCCGGGCTTGATGTATTCATGGTAATCTATACCTGACTTTAGTAGCGCGAGTAAAAGCAATGGCGCGTCACATAAACACCAGCTGAATACATCTTCGCCCATACCGCCAAAATGCTTCGGCACATTTGTCATTGATTGATATATTCCGTGCTCGTCCCGGTGTTTTATTATTTCATCAATTGCCGTTTTAATTTCACGTACTTCCGTATCAAATCCAAGGTCCAGCAGAAACAGTAGCTTGTGTATCGGCAAATCAGGATTTTTGTGATTCGTCACCAGCGTACTGTGAAAATTTGCAATATCGAAAAGATAACCTTGAATATGTCTATCCGCCAGCGCCGCATTTTTGATTTCAAGAAGATCATCCTCTGCTTCGCGGCACAAGTTGAAGCGGATCGCATATTTTAGCCAGTCATCACTTAGATCCAACAGCTTTTGGAATTCCATTTTGTCCATCAACCTCCCTAAATATACTCTCACTTTCTATAAATATTGTCAGTATTAGTGGCCCTGCTTCCCAAAGTATTCTATTTAATTATTCTGGCCATCTTCCCAGCGATACTTTCTATTTGAAAGCAGCATATCAATATTACAATTCAAACATAGTCCGTTATGGCAGCAAATAGTCGCTCCGCACTCTTTGCAGCGCCATTTAACACGTTCCTTTTTTAAGAATTCTTCCATGCCAAATTCCTTGATATAGTTGAGGTTTTCTATCATGCTCATGTGGTATTTTGTGCGGTAGCGTTTATCCAATGCTTTCAATCTCTTGCAGGGGAAGCTATCGCATTCAAAACAAAACCGGACGCTTCCTTTTGCTAGCAATTCGCATGCATCTCTCATATGCGTGCAGTTTTCTCCCCGCGGAATACATCCTGGGCAATATTTTTTGTGAAACCCCCGTTTGTTAAAATCATTTTCTTTGAATTGATAAGCGATGCATAAAGCGCAATTCATCCCGCAAGGAGCAATCAATTTTTCATCCATGGATACACCTCTTTACTCAACAAACATCTATCCTGACCACACAACCCTGCCAAATTCAAAAAACATCTAACTTGACCACTCGCCAAGTGCCGACATCTAAATCGCTCTGTACGGTTCTAGATCAGCCTCTTGGATATATTCCCACAAAGTAATTTTTCTACAATTTTATCGCATCGGATTTTTTCTCTGAAATCTCGAAAAGCCATTATTTCAAGGCTTCTCTACGCACTTACTTATCAACCCTTGACATCAATACCACGGTCTCAACGTGCCTTGAACGGTCAAAAAAGATGCCGCTTGAAGCTGGTACCCCCTTGGAGGAAGGGTATATTTCAGAAATCAGTCGCCTGGGTAAGGTCATTTTTTCGTCGATTTGGCGCCTGATTTTGCGTTACAGTTCAAAGTGAATTGTAAGCAATAAAACCCTTAAAAGTGTGTTCATCTCTTGAAGGCTTTATTCGGTACAATTCCATATTCACAGTGTGTAGTTCGAAGGGGCGGTATTCCGATAACGGCAATGGGAATTGAGGAAAAGAGGAAGCCCATCAAACGCGGTAGTTCTCGGCATTAGAGGGGCTTTCGCACTCATAGTGTTACACGTTAATTTCGTCCTCATCTTAGCTAACAGTTATTACATCATCTGGCTCAATGATAATCGGCTCGGAAACATCTTCTCCGGCTACAACGATAGGAGCAACTTCTGACAAATACTTTCTGAGCTTTTTCGCCATAGGCTTGAAAGTAGCCAATGTAAGCAGACCAGACGTTGCAGCACCGATGCCGGGAATGATTTTAGAAACTCCTTTTCCAAACATATCCTTTGTCATTTTGACACCGAGATACCCCGCCACTTTTTTAACTATTGGGAAAATCGCACCTTTGGTTAGTGGCTTTGCCGCTATTTTTGCTCCTATTTTTGGAGCGGCGTTCGCCGCTATCTTATTCAGTGCGGCATTAGCCATTTGAACGCCCGACATTACACCGATGAATAATGTCAACGTTTGCTCCGTACCGTCATCCATACCGTTTTCACTAAACAGTTCGTCCCAACCGTAGAGGTACGCCAGTTTTTGGGCAATCCGTAGGACATGAGCGTAAAACTGTGCCAAATCAGCGGGTATCGTAGCGGCTATAGCCGCTCCTCCGGGAAGACCCGCTGCTGCTGAAATTGCGGTGACTTTCGTAGTTTCAAAGTCTATGCTACCTTTAGCGAGTTTGTCGATTATGTCCTGCGGTACGCCAGCCGCTATTGGTCCCCTTTCAACAGCCGCATCAACCATTTCAGGGGAAACACGCCCTGAAAGCTGTTTACGGAGGAATTCTGCTCTGTCGATTCTAACAAGGGGCGCTTTTGCCGCTGCGTTTAGCACGCTTTCAAAGGAAATTTGTAGTTTTTCGCTCATAGTAAACCCTCTCTTATTTTCTCTCCGAGTGTCGGAATAATCGTTTCTAACATAGGCTGTGTAATTTCTGCGAGTTCTCATTAAGACTGACTGAATCCCCGCAGGCCTTCGTAGTGCATTAAAACAACAGGGGAGTCTGTTTTCTTTTTTGAAAAAAGCATTTCAACCATCCTTCCATATTGCTGATGTATTACTTGGCTCAAACCGGCAAAATCACTTTGCTGGCGCCGAGGCTTTCGACACGGTATAAGCTGATAGTTTTTTGATTGTCTGTTTTTCTGTTAAGCATATCCTTATCCTTATTGTTTTTCGATGATGCCTATTATTCTTATTTTGTCTGGCTCAACACACCTATCTGGCAATAACGAACCCAATTCCTCAGAATCATAAAAATAAATGCTAATAAACCATTTAAGAAAAACCATATTATCAAGTACATTTTGGGGAATCAGTCTTTCATAATAGTCATCGTAATTATAGCCGCTCTGCTCTAGACAGTCATCGATTTCATACCATGCTCGATCATAGTCAATTGGTGAATATGTTTCCATGTTGCTCAATTGAGCAGGAAATTCAATTATATAGCATTCGGTTTTTGTTTTCATCCAATCATAGCTCATTTTATAAGCCGACGTACTAAACCCATTTATGCCCGAAACAATCTTATCCAGAGTCTGAAGAATTTCTGGACATCTTCGTATTGACGAGTATCTTTCCATTTGATCTATAGTTGCATGGATAAAAAATTCTACTGTAGCTCCATATTTATACAGCTTCAATCCGAGATGTTCCATATCTTTTCTCGGATCACACTTAAAGTATGCGTTACATGGAGTTTTTCTTCCTTTAAAACAAAATTCACAAGGTTCACCATAGGACGTAATCGGATATAATTGTTGATTAATGCTCATCTTCCGATTGTCAACATTCACTGTTATTCCATATGCTTTAATAAAATCTGATAAAGGTGTTTTCTCTTGAAACATTCTTTTCAGGTTGAGAATACCATGTATTAGAAAGCTTTCTTTATCAACTTCTGAAGCTGTCGTCATATGTCGACAGATAATCGATAAGTTATTGCTATCATAATTAGTCAGATTTATATTTAAATCTTGTGTCAATTTTCCAGGTGTCAGCTCATCTGGGTTCACTTTATCAAAGTAAGAAACAGCTGCTTCCTTGCTAAGCCGAAAATAAGCACAGAAAGATTCGAGCCATTCTGCGTGAGTTTCATTAAAAAAATCAAATAATATTTGTGTCATTTCCGTCCTCGTTTATCGGTTTCAAATTCCTATCTATTCTTTGTGGTCTGTTCTTAAACCTTAAGTTGATATTTCTGTATGGTATGTATAATCTCATCAAACATAATATCTGGGTTTGCAAACTTAATATCTTTCTTTTGGGGATTTCCTGCTTTTGCACGCGCCCCTTGTGTAATAGCATCAAGAATAAGGTCGAATTTTTCTCTCAAGTCTGCTTCCTGCTCTGATATAAAATCTTCAAGCTTAGGTTGTTGGCGCATATTATACTTTGCCATATAATCTTCTACTTTCTTGATTTTCGCCAATTGTACCTCTTCATTTAAGGGCTTTTTCTTTCGATTATTTAGCATAAATTCTTTCCAATTTTTGTTTGTTCTTTCACTATTGCATCCAGGACATGCTGGCACAACATTCCCAGCAACATGAATACCACCTTGTTCTTCTGGCCATAAGTGGTCAGCCTGTAAATCGTTTTTACTTCCGCAGTAAATACATTCTTCACCAAATTCTCTTATTGCAATTTGGAACGCGTCTTTTTGCACATATTTACTTAATATCATTGAAAGTAGTGCCTTCCGAAAGGCTCCTCTTCCGATTCCAAGAATTTGTGAAATTGATTTGGGTTTAGGCATTATGCTTTACCCTCCAAACTTAAATATTACCCCCGTGCGGGATTTCCTCTTTATAAGTGGGGGAGTGCTTGCTGTTTTTAGTCCCGTTCTTCAAGCGGTTCCCACACCGCCATACGGCGCTTTTCTGACCGTATTTCGACCATACCTGCCTGAGGTACGGCTAGCCGCATTCCTTGCACACCATGATGTCGGTCCGGGCGAATTTGGAGCTGTATTTGCTTTTCTCTTTTGAAGGCTTTATTCGTAACAATTATTGTGAAGGAACGAACGCTAACAATAAGCATACTCCAAATAACTCAAAATCGATCTATAATTACTTTCAAAATATCTATTCAAACTCTATTCCTTGTTTTTCAATCATATATTCCCTATATGTGCTAAAATTCTTCATTCCGCGTGCTTTACGAGTTTTTCCCAATATAGTGTTATCAATCCTTTTTTGAAGATATGTACATAAGCCTTCAAAACGTTCATTAGGAGTTTCGTCCCACTTAAAGCCTATCTCCCTTTTTATTGCATCATAGATCAAAGAATATTTCATTTTTTCTTCATCAGCATTAATATTGGCCTTTTTAAAATCATGATATATGTCGATCAAATGCTTTACATAGTTTTTCATATATGTATTACTACCAATAGTACCTTGAATCGGACCTTTCTTAACATTAAGCTTTTTAGGGGTTTTAATTGTAATATTATTACCGATAACAGAATTCTTGTTATTGGTAGCATAAACAGCATAGCTATCGCCTCTGCCATTGTCTGGCGAAAGCTGTGGATAATGCTGCGCAAATACCTTGTCATCAGTCACAATCAGCCCAATAATGTCCTCCCAGAAAAGGACATATACTGAGAACAGCCCTTTTTTATAATGCAGAGAATTTAGAATATTCACCTTTTCCTGTAATCCTGCGTTTCTACTTGTTGATGTAGCAATAAAGTAATGCTTTAGTGCGGGTTTAAAATTCTTGGCTTTCTCGATTTCTTTTTCAATTTGCTTGTAAGTTAAACTGGTAACTTTTTTACACTGGATACCGATATAATCGGCTTTTTTATCTCTTATAAAAATATCCACTCCGTGTTGAACTTGCCCAACTCCCCCAAACAGAGTAATCATGCAACTAGGCCAATTTATCCTTGAATAGCTTTCTACTAATCGTTCAAAGTCCTGCCAGTTTTGAGGCTTTGGTATTTCTATATTATCTAATGTTGGCATAAGTCACCTTCCTTTACCACAACACTAAAGGCTTTGCGTATAATTACCCCTACACTTGCTATAGCCTATTTTCAGCTCAAATCCGATAAAAAATTGTTCATCTGTAAAAAACGATTCCGTGCCGCATCAATCTGGTTTGTAACTATACGGATAAATTTCTATGCTTAATTCTTCCATGCGCATAAATTGTGTTTTTTGATTTGGCAGCTTATTGTATGGACTATCTTCTTTTAATTTTTCAAACAATGTCTTAAAGCTTCTAAAGGTAGTACAATCTTTACTATATAATCTCTGAAGTTGAAGCCATAGAGCCCATTCTGCTCTATCATCCTGTTTATCATTCCCTGAGAAATGCACTGAATGTTTTCCAACAACAAATAAATTTACCTTATCAAGGTCAATTTGCCTTTCCTTTAACCCAAGCATACTTGCTAATTTCATTTTGTCTGACTCTTTCAGCCATTCTGTCATATCATCAATCCATTTATTAGTTTCATCAAGAAAATTTCGCATTCTGCTTTGGCGCCTTCCAATATTATCACCGTACTGTTCCTGCCATTTCAACTGAAGAAATACAATTTGATTTGTTTCCTTTTCAATAATACATCCATCTATATCCGTCAATGTTTTACCGTTGGACTGAATAGGCAGATTTCGATCAATTTTAATGTAAAGATTATCATCAAACAATTTGAAAATATCTTTTCGAAATTGACTTTCTCTTTCAGATATATTTTTACTCCAATCCTTGGGGAACTTTCGGCTTAGCTCACCCAACAGGAATGCATATATCCCGCTTAAAGCCCCGACAACAGAAAATACTACTTGTGTTTTTGACACTGTAACATATGGCATAATCAGATAATCAATATTTTTCCTATGGTAATGATATTTTTCATAAGTTAGTGTAAAACAATCAAATATTTGCTTTGCGTCATTAATGCTAATTTCACATACTTTGGAAAATATATCAACCATCTCAGCTATATCTCTGTTAATAGTAAGTACATTAATAAACTCAATTTCACTGTGTTTACGTGTTAATAAACGCGAATACTCAATGTGTTTAAGAGCAAAACTGATAATTAATGTTGCACACTGACTATATATTTTATAAGGGATTCTCCCAAATTCTGCATTGTCATTAAAGCAATCAAAATTAAACATTCTCTCAACATACAGTTTTGCAGTATCAAAATAGTATGTATCGATAATTTCATTTGTATCATATCCTATAAAATGTTTCTGCCACGGATGCACATATTTTTTCATCTGTTTAATGACATTACCCTTTTTTTGGTCAATATCATCTATTTCAGAGCTTTGACTTTCCAATATCCTTTCTGCACGAACAATGCCTTCTAATATTTCGAAATTTTCAAGACCCATATATTTATTCGCGAAGCGAAATTGAAGACAATTTTCCGACTGACCAATATATTCAATTAAGTTATATTTGCAATAATCTTTGACTCTCTCTAATTCACCGGTCTCCCCGCAGATTTTTATAAACGAGTGTATTCCTCCAGCATTCTTTGTTAAAAATGTCGGAGCATACTGAGCTTCAGTGAAATCACAAAACACATGATCAAAAAAAATATTAACGCCGTGCAAATATAACAATTTATCCAACTTTAATTCCTGGTGTATCGCACCAGATCCAAACATAATGCAATAGAAATAGTAATTGGCTACTTTAAACAAATCTAAAAAGATAAACTGTTTATGGACTAAAGAATCTGCTTTACATTGCTTTCTTATAAATGTTTTCTTTTTAGCAATGATCTCGTCAATATCAGTATTAAATTCGTTTTGATTATTTTTACCAGGATTCATCAAAATTTTAACCCTCATATAAACCAGCTAACAATAGCCAGGTAGTTCACAAACATGTTTATAGTTCTAAAATCGAATCAGATTCGTATCTTATAAAATCAACAATTTTAGAGAGAATTTCATTACATTCATTCTCATCTTTTTGCATTTTTTTAATGGTACATTCCCAAATAATAATTATCCTGATATTTTTACTTAGAAGTAATTCTATTATTTCTTTATCATGTAGCCTGTTCCTTTCAAGTTTTGGTAACCAAAAATCCAGATTTGATTTTGGGATATAGGCGTACTTACAGTTAGCATGCCTATGCCAGTAGCATCCATGAATGAATAATGCTACCCTGGCTTTACTAAAAAACAGGTCAGGCTTCCCAGGTAAATCTGTATAATTGGCACGATACCTCAATCCGTTTTTATGCAGCAAAGATCTAATAAACATTTCCGGCTTTGTTTTACTATTCTTTATTCTTGACATATTACGGCTTCGTGCATCAGGAGACTTAATATCCATTTTCAACTCACAGTTATCAACTTTCTACCTTTTATCAGTTTTATTCATAAGGGTACAACCTATTTATAATAACATCTTCCTTATTTGAATTTTGTAAATACTTTTTGCTCCCTCAGTGTTTTCAACAATGACTCGATTTCTTGTGCTTTCTCCGGTGATTCAATCAATACACCCATTTCAACATTGCCTTGCATTCCATGATACGAGAGATTGGCAGACGATATTAATGATGTATGTCCATCCACGACAATCAGCTTTGCATGTAGTGCTGACATCTTATCATCACTTTGCTGGTTGTAACTAAATATCTTTATAAATTTGCTTGCATAGGTATTCAGTCGTTCAATGACGTCCTGGTGTTTTTGAGCATCATTCACATAGAGATTCACATAAACCCCCTGTGTGCTTTTCTGAATAATTAGTTCAATCATTTCGCTAAAATATTCAGAAATAGAATACCCGGTCAATGTAATGTTTTTTTCTGCAGAAGATAAAATGCTATTTACTACTAACTTGGTTTTCCGTGCTTTAAGCTTGAAACTACTGGGTGCTGTGATCACCAATTCACAGCATTCACCTGAATTACATTCATATAGCTTGTAGGCCATTTGCAAAATATCCATAATTTCACTTGGCTTACAATTGGGAAACCTTTTTTCAATTAAACTTATAGATTTAGCAAAAGCATCCGCTGCATTCAAAAGTGTATACTGCTTTATTTCATCTTTCAGAGTTTGAACGATTACATCTATCCCTAAATCTTCGTTCCACATAACTCATTCACCAACTCTCTAAAGTAGCTACAAGATTCTCTTTCAGGTACCGGAACCACTAATGTTCTATCAAGCAGTCTATTTCCGTTTTCACAGGCTGTCTCGGATATCATTGTACAAGAATGGCACGCAGCACCATTGATCCTGTCTTTTGTTGGCAAATTCATAAAGCATTCCGGATCGGTTGTACATGTGAGAGCGTTTTGAAGAGCCTCTTTTAATAGTAGCAGGAACTTGTTCATTTCGCCCAGTTCAACCAGTCCGCCCAAAGAGCCCTCTTTATCTGAACTTCCTGTATAAATAAGAACTCCGCACATAGTGTCGCTACTGTATATTCTTTCTTTGATAGCCGAGGATGAGTATCCTGACTGCATTGCCATCTCCTTAATCAGAATGTGAGAGAACGTATGTAAAAGAACATATTCGGCATTTCTTTCTTTATAGGTTGTCCATCCTTTGCTTCTACAGAACTCGTTATAGTAGTCTTTGTATTTATCAGAAAGTATCTTTACCCCCGGTATACTTTTCCACTGACTAATTGTGCTTTTATTAAATTCAACAAAAACACCTTCGCCATTAATTTCCACTGCAGGAAGCCAGGACTCATGACCTGTTTTTTTATTAAGTTTACAAATATGATTGGGATCATCAACTTCTGGTTCAGGCGCCTCCATTCTCATAAACCCAAGCAGAACCATTACTTCTCGAAGTCTATGAATTTTAATTATTCTGGAGAAGTATTTATCTAATCCGTTATTGATATTAACTTCTTCAGCCTTAAAATATTTAACATCCCTTTGGTAAGCTAAGTCCGTATGATTTATAATTGCAGCGTATTCCATCTCTTTGATTTCCGTAAATTCTTGGATTTTATTTTTTATTCTGTTATACGCCTCGTCAAACTCACTCCTTGTAAATTTGCTTGCAAAGAATTTTTCGTATGCTTTCTGCAAACCAACTTCTCCAAAATCTTCTTCATATGACTCAATCACCCTACGATTAGCATTAATTATGTCATTAATAGGATTAGTCCAGGGTGGAATGGAAATTGCGCTGCGGATTACAGGAAAATAAACATTTGATGCGCCCCTTTGAGATGGAATAGACAACTTTTTGCACTTTTTATTCTTATCCAACGGACGATGTGGGTGATGCCCCGAACAAATCAAGCCATCAAGATTTTCACGCTGCATAGCACCAGCCATACTTCTTTTATCACCACATGAACACTCAACAAACATTTCCCCCAATGATGATGTTCTGCCTGTAGAATAAAGTTTCAACCTTCCTTTACAAGTTGAGTCACCTCTGTGAACCCATCGTGACCAGGGAAAATCATCCATGTGCCCGTCTTCGCAGGCAGTAATAAATCTTGCAGGATACGCATCCCAACCGCAATAAGGGCATTTGGGTCCCTTGTCTTTTATGTATTTGTCCCTATCAAATCCATCACGGATATCAAACAGGGCATTGCATTTGGAATTTGCACATACATGATAATAGGGAAACGACACCACTGGAATATCATCATACTCTGTCGTTTTAGGTGTTTTGAAATTGTATACTCCCAAGTAATTAGCTAGGCGATTATCAATGATCGTTTTTCCGGTATCTTTCCAATAATCGATATCGAGAACGGTTACAGAGTCGTTTTTGGCATCCATAATAGAGCCGGGCCCATATGTAGTAATTAACTGATTCGGTCTAACTTCTCCAAGCTTGTTCCAATTCATTTAGTTATCCTCCTCGTTAAAATAATATATGGTGGCCGCCCGCTCAACTTCACGCATTGAGTTAAGTGTTGGCTTCTCCTTTGGAGTACAGTATCTATCGTAATAATTCAGCAGACGATTGACTCGCTCTAAGCCCATATCACTTGTAAAATAAGTCAGAGTCTTTTCTTCGGTACTCAGTGTTTTCCAATCCTCGACAAACAAGTCAATTTCCTTTTCCACATCGTAATACGCCTTATGCGCAACGACCTTAACTCTGTTTAATATTTCCTCTTTGACCTGCTGCAAGGTAGATTCCGAAATATTACCAATTTCATTAGCACCTGTGTTAGGTGCCATCTGTTCATTTTGCAGCCTTAACAAAGCCACAACAGTTGCATGAAGCACTCGATCCCTTGCTCGCGCAGAGAAAGGTGTTGCTGTTGTACCTTCTACATAACGATACAATTGCGAATGAAAGCCTTCAAAGTTTTCATAATGTGATAAATCCCGTGGTCGATATGGGTTATATACCGTAAAAACAATACCAGGATAACTACGCCCTACACGGCTGGTTGCCTGAATATATTCAGAATTTTGTTTCGGCTGTCCAACAACTGTCATTAATCCCAATCTATCAACGTCCATACCAACTGCAATCATGTTAGTTGCTATTACTACATCATAGCAATCCTGCTTGTTATCAGCTTTATTCTTGTCATATGGGACGGTTAAATCTTCTAAGACTTTCGCAATTTCGTATGACGGTATACGAGAAGTAATTTCCTTTGTCCTTCTAAGGTATCTCTGCATCTCGTGTCCATACTTTTTCTGCAGCCTTTCAATTCGGCTCTTAATGTCGTCTTCAAGCAAACGAACCGCACCACCAAGTTCTCTTATACTATTAAAGTACCCAATCAAAGTATAATAAGGGTCAATAAAATCTTTAAACTCTTCCTGTCTGGATAAATCAAATGCAGTTTCAAGAATAATAGAATAGGCACGAAGCAATGTGGTTTTTACAGATTGTCCGTTACCGCAAATTCCTACATACTTTCTGAATGGCTTTTCTTCAAGCGAGATTTCCTTAATAAAATACGAGTCCCGAATATCAACTCCACTTGGAGGAAATTGACTAAATTTGTTTCTACCATATAAACACCGTATTTGTTCTCCGGCATTTTTGATTGTTGCAGTAGAGACAATATATTTTGGCAATACTTTTTTGTCACCTTCGGTTATGGAGCATAATTCTTCAACCACATTTTCATAACCACCATAAATAGTTCCAAGCGGACCTGTTATTAAATGCAACTCATCTTGAATAATCAATTCCGGAGGATAGAACGGTTTGACATCTACGACATCTACTCTTGGGAGATCCGCCGTCTTATTATGTCGATTTTCATGTTCTTCACCTTTAGCAATATATCCGCATCTGGCACAATATCTATCCGCATTTCCAAAAAGCAACCCTGTTTTCTCATCCCAAGGCAGTCTTGCAAATTTATCAACAGTAGAAATGATTACAGTAGGGCACTTTCTATATATTTCACTGTCAACAAGATATACAGGAAGCGTATGGTTGTTATGCTTATAAAAATAGCACTTATTGTTAGAACAAGTAATTTTTACGGTCTGCAACTTAGAATCCACATCATAATCGGATTGCTCAATAGGTTTTCCACAGCAAGGACATACAATCACTTGCTTTGAAACCTTTCTTATAAAATCCTTTCTTTTTTCTCGGTCATCATAATCATTAAAATTATTGGGAGTAACTCCACCGCCGACCCAAAAACCTATGGAAATTCTGCTGTTTCCATATAAATCCGGACTCTTTTCACGAATCATTTCTGCAGCTATAATCAACTTCATTAAACGGTCACGTTGCTGAGTAGTCAACAATCTTAAAGTATACCTCAAAAAAACAGTGACTCCGCCGTCTTTTTCGTATTCACTGCACAGAGGTGCTGTTAATCTGCGATAACCGATAACAAAAGCAATCAACCCCAAATAAGCTTCTGTTTTACCGCCACCCGTTGGAAAATATAACAAATCGACATTCTTTCTTTCATCAGAGGCAGGCTCCATACAACCAAGTAAATTCAAAAGAACAAATGCAATCTGAAACGGACGCCACTCACTGTGATCCTCTTTCGTAAAATCACTTAAACTGCAAGGAATATCTTGGCTGTTTTTCTTTCCAAACATGGCAATACTTCTTTGCATATACATGGCTTGGTTCATAAAGCAAAAAGCTGAAAAGGCATTATTATTAGTAGCAAGCAAGTCTATACCTCTTTGAATTCTTTGCTGTGCGGTTTGGCATTCTGCTATGATTTTCTGTCCTTTGGGTATAAATGAGGGATTTTTCATAAGATGACTGCCATTCAATTCTTCTATCCATTTTTTATATAGATTAGAAAGCATAGAAAGACGTTCAATCGTTGCGTTCCTATTTTTAGCCAACGACATAAAACGCATCGAAAATGTATTTTTCTCAAAATCGGGGATATTAGGGCTAACTCCGTTAATCTCATAATCTGGAATAAACATGCTCTTTATTGCAATTGCATTTTCCGAATCCTTAGTCTTCTCCCATGTTGCAGCACATCCACGACCTCTGGCATATACAGCACGACTTTCGTAATAATACTCATCTTCTAATTCAAGCATTCTGCATTTGTGTTCAGGTAAAAAAACAGGGGATTGTTGATCATCACACAGTGTCATTTCAACTTGATAAAGAACCTTCTCATATTCTTTTTCGTTATCGACATTTGGACGCTGGTTGTACAGATACACCGAAAGCATTGTGTTACCATTTTCCAAGTTCATCTTTACGACATGAAGAACCAAACGCGAATCTCTTTTAAGCGGAATTTTAGTAAATCGATCAAACGACTGCATGTCAATAGTAACAACATCGTTTTCTTGTTCTCTAACATACAACGTTTTTGTTACTTCTTTTTCTACGCCTTTAATCGTGGCCATTACCTTTACGGATTCTTTTTCATATTTACCCCAAGCAATATTCACGTTCAGCATTGTGACATCCGAACCGATATAACAAGACACACCTAAAGAGGATTGTTTCTTGAAACCGCCCTTTGGCTTGTTGTCATCCGGATCAACATCATCCACTGTTGTACCTGTGTCGTTGTCCTCTTTGAAATCCGTTTCAAAGTTTTGTGCATCATAATTCTCGTCTTCTGACATTTCGGTGTCAGCAGGGAATAGCATACCCGTAATATAGCTATTGGTGGGCATTTCATCCAATTCTTCGTTTTCGCTCTGGGGACCAATTAAATCCATGCGAACGGCTTTGAGAATTTCTTCCCTTGCTTTTGCATATTTGAAAGCCAATTCATCTGCCATATTATTGTTCCTCCTTTATTACCACGGCTCTACCTGCAGTGTATTTAAATGTACTGCCTATCACAATATCCTCGCCGGGTATCAGCCTAAACTGCCATTCTTTTGAATCAGAATCCACGCTTGTGGCACATTCACACCACTTGATTGCTGCATATGCCTTTTCAAGAACGTCCTCGTCAGCAGTGCGATTAGAAGCCTTGACCTCGACCATATACTTCGCATCTTTGGTTTCCACCAGGAAATCCGGATTATATTGTTTGCCTGCCTTGTAAAAAAGACCAAGCTGATTAAGCGGTGGCTTAATAAACCTTAATACCTCCGAGTCATCTTCCAGTATTACGGCAAGTCTACGTTCATCATCACTGTCGAAGGAATTTTCCGGATAGTACGATTTCTTGTATCCTTCAAACAGATACTGGCGAATGTTCTTTTTATCGTCAACTTCTTTCTTGAAATTCACTCTGCCGTTGACTTTCATGTTCTTAACAAATCTGCCAAACAAAATCAAGTCTTTCTGAACTTGATGTACAAACTCGGTGTGTTCCTCTTTTGCAGCATATATTTGTTTCTTTAAATCATTGATAATGACCGTTGCATATCTTCTGATGACCTTTTTCTTATGCTCATAATCGCCCTCGATTAACGACATATACTGATTCACCACATCCAGGATATACTCCGCATCAGCTGCACTGAATTCAGGTATCTCCTCAAGGAGCATACAAGCAAGAGCGTTTTCCGGCTCATCTTCTATCAATGCATCCGCCTCCACAACAGCTAGAAGCCTTTCATTGATAACGTCATATCTTTCTATCTGCGATGCAGCTACATCAAACTCCATATGATTTCTCTTAATTGTAATAGGTTTGAATGTGATAGTAGAACTGTAATTGATGCTGATTTTAGGTACTGAAATTGCAACCTGTGACAACTGTTTTAACTTTTGCTCAAATTCCTCTTTTTTCAGTGCAGGAGTTTTTGTTTTTTTCATTTTGACTGTTGCCTCAGTATCTACTGTTGAATCATCAGATGACTCTGTTTGTGTTTCAGTGTCGGTCTTTGTGGTAATCCCAAGGTCAAAGAGTGATAATTGACCTTGGCTATCTTTTGACATCGTTGTAGCAGTTATTTTCTTTGCATACTCAGCCAAATAAGACTTATACATGCTGTCAACTGTCCGTGCATCATTAAAATCTTGAAAAGACTTAACATTTGCTTCTTGGATAGCAGAATCAAGCAATGACAACTGCTCATTTTCAAAGCTCGAATGGATTTCCACCAACGTTGTATCTGAAATATCCTCGTTATCAAGGTCTTTATTCCTGAAAACAGGGTTGTCCTTAATATCATCAATGATTTCACGATAATGGTCATGTGCAACAATATCTAAGGTATCCACTTCCTCAACGCCGGTGATTTGCCCAAAAGGAAGACGAAGTCCACGCCCAATGGTTTGCAATGCCAAAATATCACTTTTTGCTGCATTGAGTGGGATAATAGTAAACAGGTTATTTACGTCCCATCCTTCTTTCAGCTTATAAACGTGCAATACGATCTCGATAGGATTCGTGTTTTCCTCAATGGTAAGCAGTTTTTGGATGTTCTCTTCTGTTTCAACACTTCCAGTACTGGAGTCAATCTGAATAATCTTACCAACATATTTGCCGCCGAAGAAAGAATCAGAGTCAATTTTTTCACGTATTTTCTTTGCGTGTGTCGTATCTTTGCATGCAACCAGCACGATTGGCTTAACCTGTTCTAAATTGTTATCCACGCAATACTTATAAACCACAGCTTTCCGGCGTTCATGAAGTTTGATGCCGTCTTTCAGTTTCATTTCCTCAATGTCATCGGCAGAATATCCAGCGGTGTTGGTTCTACCCATTACAACTGGGATTTTCAGGTATTTTCCAGCACCTTTAGCAAGGTCATAACGATAAATAATATTTTTGTTGCTGTCTTTAGGCGTAGCTGTAAATTCCAAACCCAAAATAGGGTTCAGATAATCGATAGCCTTCATAGATGCTGGCGCGTAATAGCGATGAGCCTCGTCCATACAAATAACAAGATCGTCAAAGTTTTTAAGTACATCTGCAAAAGATCCACCCAAGTTCTCGTTGAAATCGTGAAATTTAAAGTTTACATCGCCCCGAGTGAATATTTTTCCAATATTAAAAATAAACAGCTGGATCTCAGAAGTTTTTTCTATCACCAATTCACCCTGCTCATATTTTACAGGATATGAGAGATAATTTTCACCATCATAAACCTTCGGTCTTCCCATTTCAGCCTCTAAGCCTTTGAACATATACTTCGGATGGCTGGGTAAGGTTTCTTTTCTCAGTTTGTCATAAATCGTATTGCCTGGAGTAAGGATAAAAAAGTGCTTGTACCCCTTAGTTTTGTGCAGATAATAGATAGCAGCACCCATCAATCGGGTTTTACCAATACCGGTGGTCATATCAAAGCAGAAAGAAGGAAAATGGAACTCATTATCCACCTTAATAGGTTTCTTATCCTCACAATTTTCCATAGCAACCTTTTCTGCATTTTCTTTTGTGGTGGTTTTATAGTTAAGGTTAGAACTAATGGCATCAAAATACTGTAAAGCCTCAAACTGTGGCTCACGCAGGCTCATCGCCCAGTTGATTTTACTGATAACACTCATTGTTCTACCTCGCTTTCAAAATTGCACTTCTCAAGTAAGTCCTTTGGTATTTTTTTGATCTCCACATTGTCTGGAATATTCATATTGCTCTGCCTTTTTGTGCAGTAAATCAGCAGTGATTGATTTTCTCCCAATGATTTCATGAGTGACATAATGTACTTACTGTTTACAAACTCTATGGTAACATGGATAAATCTGTTTTCGGAAGAGTATCCGTGAAATTCACCAATACGACTGTATTTAAAACCTTCGATCTTGCATATAGCCTCTGCCACCATGTCAAAGGTGTAGTTTGGGTTTAGCTGATAGACCGGGAGGACTTTGTTTTTGACTAGCAATGGCTCTGCGAGTTCATAGAATTTGAAGCCACCACCACCTTGCCAGTTGACACTTTTAGTTATTCCACCGTCATCTTTTCCATCAATTATTGATTTTAACCGAGGCTCACAATGCGAATAGCATTGCTCTCTCAGTTCTATACCTATCCATTTTCTTTTCATTTTCATAGCTGTGGCAGCTGTAGTTCCGGTTCCTAAAAAACTATCTAAAACCCAATCTCCCTCATTTGTTGTGAGTAAGAAAATTCTCTGAATAAGAGCTTCAGGCTTTTGCCCATCAAAATCCAATCTTTCTTTTGACATAGGGTTTATTACTTTAATATCAGTCCATAAATTGCCTATTGGCTGTCCTTGATAGTCCTCTAAAAAAACACGTCTGTTAGGTCGTCCTTTGCTATTCCAATGCAAACGTTTATCTTGATCGAGTTTTTCTAAATTTTCTTTGCTCATCATCCAACCCCATTGAGGGACATAACCCTTATATTCATAACGCATAGTTTCTCGTAAACCTAATTTTGCATTTCTTTCAACGGGTGCCAACATATATTTTTTCCCATCAATTTCATTTGTAAATCTTTCAGCAATATAAGCTTGTGTATTATCATCATCTTTAGAATATATAGGTGCAATATCATAATTACTTGATTTAGAATACCATAAAATATAATCTGTAACATTATTAAGTCTATTGTTGGGATTTGCACTTCCTCCTCTACGCTTCCATACAATATCGTTTACAAAGTTATCTCTCCCGAAAATTTCATCCAGCAGAACTTTTAAATATGCCATCTCATTATTATCAATCTCAATGAATATAAAGCCGTCATCTCTTAAGAGATTTCTTAATATAACAAGACGCTCTTTCATCATTGTCAACCATATAGAATGTTCTAATCCATCTTCATAATGTTCAAATGCACTACCTGTATTATAAGGCGGGTCAATATAAATACATTTAATCTTTCCAGCAAAATCCTGCTCCAAAGCTTTCAGTGCAATCAAATTATCCCCGTGGATAAGCATATTTTCAGTATTGGGATCACCATACGATTTTGTTTTATCTTCTAAAAGAATTCTTGGTTCCAGCTTTTCTTCGTCGTATTTGCCGACCCAAGTCAACTCCAGCTTTCCTTTTTTCTGCATATTATCCTCCTCAAAATTGCACCACTATTTTTGCTATAAGCACTGGTTCTATGGCAAACTGTTTTTCAAACGCCAGTTTTAGTTCTGCTGCTTCCGCTTGCACCTCTGCCGTAAATTCATGAAACTTAAAACTCATCTCATCCTGCTTATGCTTAATTTGCTCCATTTGTTTTTTGATTTCAATCTTTGCCTTGAAATTCTTTTCTTCTATGTATACGGAATTCAATTCATCTAGTTTGGTTTTGAATTCACTTATCTGCAAATTATATTCATCGCAGCGAAGTGCAACCCAGTTGTCGATTTTGATATTGTTCCTCAAAACAAGTTTTCGGTAACTACTCCGGTATTGCTGTGATTTTTCATCATAAATAGCATTTCCAAAGCCCTCCAAAGAACTTTGTTCGAGGTCATATTCTGTTAAGTCCTTGTTTTTTAAGGCTGATAGCATCTGAACGATATCACCCTCCGTTAATACAAGGCGATTGTTGTCTATGTCAAACGCTTCCAGAACCGGGGATAAAAACTCTTGATTGTTATAGAAACCACCAATGATGATATATCCATGCTGTACCTTCCCATTTATGTATATCTTGTTCGTTTTATAAGCAATGGGATAGTGTGCTACCGAAATTTCTTCCGAAATACTTGCCCAAAATGCTTTATCCTCAAAATAGCGGTTGACTTCTGCAAGTATTTCCTGCAACTCTTGTTTGTGTGCTTCTTCCGATGCCTTTGAAATCAAGTTTTTCAGTTCTTTAAATTTTACATTGCGTTTTCTGTCCAGTTCTTTTTCCAGACTTTGAAATTCCTTATTGAATTCAGCTGGACTTTTGCATTGCTGATAAATCTGCAGGACACGTTTTTCAAAGTTCTCTCCACTTTCCAAAAGACCGATTGCCGTATCCGATGCACCAAATACACCCTGGAATAGTTCAAACTTTTGGGATAAAATCTCATAAACTCGTCTGTCTGCTATGTTTTCTGTATTGAGGAGATTGATTACAACAACATCATCTTTTTGTCCGTAACGGTGGCATCTACCGATTCGCTGCTCAATTCTCTGAGGATTCCATGGTAAGTCATAATTGATTACCGTATTGCAAAACTGTAAATTCAAACCTTCTGAACCGGAATCGGTAACCAGCAAAATTTTATATTCGTTCTTAAATGCCTCTACAACGGCATTTTTAATTTCTACGCTTCGGCTACCTAAATCTTTACCGTAATTTTTCGATTTCCAGGCACGATATATTTCATTCGTCTTGTTATCCGACATATTACCGTTGAACATGAGAATAGAGTCATCATATCCTAATGCAGACAGTTCTTCAAACAGATAACTTTGTGTTCTGACAGATTCCGTAAACACAACAACCTTTTCTCTAATACCGATTTCTCTTTGTCTGTCGAATGCAATCAGCAGAGCCTTTTTCAAGGCATCTAGCTTTGCATTTGTCTGTATTTTATTGGCAACGATTATAATTTCATCAATCTCATCTATTTCATGCTGAATGAATTCATTAACCTTATCTCTGTCATAAAGTTCTACCGCCGCTTCTGTTTCCTCCACCTCAAAATCATCATCCAAAAAATCAAAGAAATAATCAAGGCTTTTGTCTACAGATTCTATTCTTGTAGTTTCTTTCAGCTTCTGTAGTCGCTCTTTCAGCACCTCAAACGTATTTGCTACGGCAGAACTGGAAGAAGCTAATAATTTACGAATAACAATCGTTATTAAACTGCGGTTTGAAGAGGGAATGGCATACAATATTTTCTTTTTTAAATAATCATTTACAAGCTTGTACAATACACCTTCCATAGGAGTAAGCGAGAAATCTACAGTCATGCCTATTCTTGATTTAAACTGAAGATAATCTGCAACCTCGCTGCGAAGTGTTCTTTGCAAAACAGGCTCAAGCATCACCTTAAGTTCTGTGTAATCTTGACTTTTTATATACTTTTGGCTAAACACACGCTTATCGAAAAAGATTCTATCATCAATAAATTGTACCAAACCGAACATATCCAGCAATGTATTTTGCATCGGCGTAGCTGTCAGCATGAGTTTGGGAATACCTTTTGAAAGTTCATATATCATGTTTGCGGTTTTACTGCTATTCTTATAAATATTCCGTAAACGGTGTGCTTCATCAAAAACCATAAAATCCCATGATGTCTTAGAAAGAATCTCTCTTCTTTTTGCAGCAAAATTATAAGAAGTGATTGCCACAACTTGTTCTTCTTTTGTAAAATCGTAATAGGTATCGAGGTTTTGGCTATCTATGATAAAAGTATCAATAGAAAACTTTTCCTCAAGTTCTATTTGCCATTGTTTTCTAAGACTAGCCGGCATAATGAGCAATATTTTATTGTGACCTTTTTTTAAAATATACTTCAACACAAGACCCGCTTCGATTGTCTTACCAAGGCCAACCTCATCTGCCAGTATCGCACCACCTGTGCGAATTGCAGAAAGAGCAAATATGAATGCTTCTATCTGATGCGGATTGATGTCGATTTTTTCAGAATCAAGACAGCTGTATGGGTTAGCATTCATTTCTTGACGCTTAATATTACCATATGCTCTTATCAGTAAGTTGTCCATACAGCCTCCTTGTATTATTCTTCCAAAAGTCTTTTTATCTGTGTTGCAATTCCCTTTGCCATAAGAGGCGGAACTGCATTTCCGATCTGCACAAATTGTGCTGTCCGTGGCCCTTCGAAATAATAGCTGTCAGGGAATGACTGCAATCTGGCTGCTTCCCTAACAGAAATTGACCTGCATTGTTCTATATCCGGATGAATAAAGTAATGTCCGTCTTTAGCTAAGTGAGCCAAGACAGTATGACAACAAGGCATATCACCCTCAACAACTTTAAACCTGTCAACGAATGATGTTCTATTTTTATGGGTTTTCAATTCTTCCGGTAGATGGTTATAATTTAACCGGCCATGATTATCATTCCAGAGTTCAATCGTCCGTCTATATATTTCTATATCCTGATCCTTATTCGGTCTGCAAACATGATGCGAAAGCACATCTTGCTCGGTTCTAATCCTAAACCGTCTCAGATACTGATTGATAGGAACATTAGGTCGATACTCATTTAATGTTTGCCCTTTCTCCAATCGAGGTAAATCAGCTAAAAGGTCATTGACTACGGCCTGCGGATTTACGACAGGAAAATCCGGATATCTATAATCTGTTCCTTTTCTCCACCCAATAATAATCATTCGCTTTCTATTTTGCAGAACTCCAAAGTCACTTGCGTTCAGTTCTCTGTATTCAATCACATATCCCACTCGTTTAAGATGGCTTTGCAAGTTCCTGAATGCCGCACCATTTCTTGCGGATTTTATTCCTGCTACATTTTCGAATACGAACATCCTTGGCTGGTATTTTGTCAAAAACCTCGTGTACATTTTGTATAGTTCGTTTCTTGGATCTTCCTCCATTGGAGTTTCCATATGATTACTTTGCGCTCTGCCTACAAGAGAATATGCCTGACACGGTGGTCCTCCAACGATTACATCCACGTGGTTTACGCCATCCTGCTCCATAATTAAATCAATCTGCTCGAAAATATTAGCAATCGTTTTTGTAGACATTTCCTCACAAATTACTGTTTGCAATACCGCCGGAGGAACTGCTTCCAGCAGTTGTGCCCGTGTAATATCACCTCTTAAATAGTCATAATAGATATTTAATCTGCGAACTTTTTTAAGGTAGTAATATATGCTTCTTGTTTCTATGGTCTTTGCTGCATATTGGTTCATTTCAACGTGAGCAATTGGATTAAATCCTTTTTGCATAAAACCTTCGGACAGTCCCCCAGCCCCCGCGAATAAATCTATGAAATTCAGACTATCTCTCTTCATAACAATCTCCCTTGCTCATGTGTTTTAAAATTCGTATTTGAGCAGTTTAGATTCTGATTATAAGGAGAGTTATTATACTTAATAACATTCATTAAATACATTCTCCTTAAATTCTATCACCATTTAGAAGTACGAAATTACGTTCAAATCTACTTTCTACGGCACTTGCTATCATTTCTAATTCTGCAATTGTAAAGCTTTCACGCTTCATTTTGGCATTAAAATTCTGCGGACTAGTACCTACTCTCCGCGCTAATTCAGATACACTTATATTGGAACGAACACACAAAACCTTAATTTGTTCTGATATAGTCATCTACTTTCACCTTTACATTTGAAACATTATATTAGAAATTATAAAACGTAAAGTTTAAATTGTCAATTAATACCTATATGGTTTTGTAATCCGTAATGTTTTAAAATTCTGATCATATATGTCTGCTATATTTCTTTTTTACTGGAAGTCTGCCAACACTAAAACCCTCAGCGTACTAAGGATTTTAGTCTTAACAGCTTATATTCGACAGGAACAGAGTGGTTATAACTGTTCCTGCCTAATCTCTTACTCATAATATGAAACCCTCTGTTTCATAACAATCCCTGATTTGAACTGTATTTCAAGCGTATCCTCACTGATAACCTTGACACTTTGCAGAAGTCTGCGCACCAGGTCGTCATCAAAGTCCCGAACCGCACAGGATACCTTTTTCAGACAGGTGTCCATATCGCTGACCCTCTGTTGAAAATCTGCAGCCCGTTTTTGATCTCGGATGCTGTCCAGTTTCTTTTGTTTGAGTTCCTTAATCCGCTCCGCAATCTTATGATATTGTTCGTCAAAATCCTCGGTGATCGAACCCATCTTTGCGTTTTCCTCAATCAGAGTCAGCATTTCACCTTGCAGTTTTGCGATCTGTTCGTCATATTCGGTGGGTACATTCTTGGTGGAATAACTCCCGATTACCTGTATCACGTTTTCCCGGAAGGCACCTACAAAATCACCCCGGTTTTCAACGACGCTGTTAATGGCTGCCATGACTGCTTCATTCAGAACATCCTCTTTCAGCGTGGGGGAGTGCTTACAGTACTTGGTTCCGTTTTTCAGACGATTTTCGCAACGCCATACGGCACTTTTCTGTCCGTTTTTGGACCAGACCTGTCTGCGGTACGGCTTCCCGCATTCCTTACAGATCATGATATCGGATAGAGAGTATTTTGAGCTGTACTTGCTTTGCTCTTTTTTAGCCCGCCTTGTTGCCGCAGATTTGCACAGACTTGCTCTCCTGGCCTTTTCCTCCTGTACCCGGTAAAAAAGCTCTTTTGGTATAATCGCTTCATGATTGTCCTGTATGTAATACTGCTGAACGATGCCCTGGTTTTTCACTCGCTTTTTTGTGAGGAAATCTACCGTGTAGGTCTTTTGAAGAAGGGCATCACCCATGTACTTTTCATTTTCGAGCATCTGGTCGATCACGCTGGGGCACCACTCCGTTTTGCCGGTTACGGTAAGTATACCCTCGCTCTCTAAAATCTTCGCGATCTGGACGTAGCTGCTTCCTTCGAGGAAGAGGCGGAAAATTCGTCTGACTATTTCAGCTTCCTCCGGTACGATGACCAGATCTCCGTTCTCATCTTTCGTGTATCCCATAAATTTATTGTGGTTAATTGACATGATCCCGTTCTCGAAGCGTCTGACCAGACCCCAGCGGGTGTTTTCGCTCAGATTCCGGCTTTCTTCCTGCGCCTGGCTGCTTAAAATTGTGATCAGCAGTTCTCCAGACCCCTCCAGAGTGTTTACTCCCTCTTTTTCGAAGAAAATGGCGACATTCTTTTCTTTGAGTTTACGGATGTTCTGGAGGCAGTCTACTGTATTTCTAGCGAAGCGGCTGACGGATTTTGTGATGACCATATCGATCTTTCCTGCGAGGCAGTCCTCAATCATGGCGTTGAAATCATCACGTTTTTTCGTGTTGGTCGCGGATTTTCCGTCATCAGCGTAAATGCCGGCCATCTTCCAATTTGGATTGCTCTTTATTTTCTCAGTGTAGTAGGATATCTGAGCTTCATAGCTGCCTTCCTGCTGTTCCAGTAAAGTGCTGACACGGCAGTAGGCGGCGACCCGCAGGGTTTTATACTGTACCTTAATACTCCGGTCGTATTCCGGCTGTGGGGGGATAATCGATATATTCTTCTTTTTCGCTGCCGCAGTCTGCATCTTATTTTTCTCCTTTCTGAGGTTTCTCGGTTGTTTCTTCCAGATATCTTTTTAACGCTTCTGGACTCAGTTGCTCCTTTGAACCTACCCGCATATAACCGACTACTTTTATGGTTTTATCCTTGTTTTTTTCTGATTGTTTCATTTTGCTGCTCCATCCTTTCTTCCTTGGATTGATTAGAATTAATACTTGGCCTCCAGAGTCAGCCCGTTGATAAATTCAAAGGTTAATCTTTCATCTTTATGTACAGTGACCTGCCGGATGACTAGTTGAAACAGTTCCTCATTGAATCCGTGGAGAGGCATCCAGCCGGAAAGTGCCTGTTTCATCTTTTCGGTATTGTGGGCAGCGTCATCGATGCGTGCTGTTTTGCAGAAGGCTTTTGCCCGTTCATAAATAAGAGCCGGAAGCTCTTTGGACGAATATCGTCCTTCTGCCTCCAGCTCTTTTATTTTTTTGTCCAACTTGATATATTCAAAGTTATTTACGGCGGGTTCCTTTTTTGGAATACGATCCAGACATTTCTGGTTTGTTATGATTCGATTGACTATGGAAAGGAAAGCCGATCTGATCTGTTCATCTGTGAGAAATCTGTTACAACAGCAAACCTTGTTCTTGTGGATATATCTCTTGCATTTCCAGTAGGTCCGTTTTGTTGGCTTTCCGCAATGCTCTGCATATTTTCGGTAAACTTCGCCGCATTCCCCGCAGCGTAGGATGCCGGAAAAAACTGATTGACGGCTTGCGCTGTTAAGCTGCAGATTCCGTCCGAGCTTTTCGCATCGTTCACCTCGACGGCGCTGGACCTTTTCAAACAATTCTTTGTCGATGAGCGGGGGATAGAACTCATCGCCCTGATATTTTACGTTATCTAATATACTGCTGACCGTTCCATGGTACCATTTGGGCTGATTGTTGGCGTTTGGGAGCCCGGCCACCGTCATCGCTTTAGCTATGTCCAGAAGGGAAGCTCCGAATGCATACTTCTGAAAAATATGTCTTACGAGATTTGCCTTGGGATCGTCCAGTTGAATTTTTCCATCCACCAGTTTATAGCCGATGGGCATGTGACGCTGTGCCATTCTGATCTTCCTCCTTTCCGATGGATTCTGTCAGCTCCAGCTTGTTGATCAGCCGGAAAGTTATTTGATCTTTTCGTATGATGACATTCTCAACCGCTTGAGAGAATAAGTCCTCGCTGTATGCTTCAAGGATGCCGGTGTTATTTTTGATGATCTCCAGCAGAAGCTCGGTTCCTGCGATCTCCTGCTCAAATCCATTGTTATCCAGAAGCTGGTTTCTTTTTTTCTTTGCCGCGGTAAGCTCCAGAGTAAGGGCATTCTGGCGCTCTATAAAAACAGCAGGGTCCATATACCCTTTTGAAATCAATCGGCTCAGGATATGTCCCTGCTCTGTGAGTTCCATAATTTTATTGTTGCAGTCCTCGATTTCCTGTTCCTGTTGTTCATCCATCCTAATCTTTTTCAGCACATCCAGCAGGGGGAGCAGGATATCAGCATAATTGCTGGTCAGCTTGTTCCACATGAGGATAAAGGCACATTGAAGGATATCTTCACGGACAGCCTTCTGTCCGCACTTGGTTTTATCCTCGATATGCTGGTGGCAGCACCATTGGATTTTTTCATAGGGCTTACCGATGTAGATCTTCTGCCGGCGGAAGGTGCTTCCACACTCACCGCAGAGGATTTTACTACTGAAACCATAGCGGTTCTGACATTTTTCAGAATCCACGCCATGCTGTTTGCTTCGGTATTCCATGATCTCCCTGACTGCCTCCGCCTGTTCGGGTGTTATGAGGGGTTCGTGGTTATCCTCAATAAAATACTGAGGCACTTGCCCTCTGTTATGCTTTCGCTTGAAGGGAAGTACCTCAGTCGTATAGGTTTTCTGTAAAAGCAGATTGCCGGAGTAAACGGGGTTTAGAAGAAGCTCCCTGACCACTCCGTCGCTCCATTTTTCACCGGAGCGAATTGTAGGGCAGCCTTCATCGGTCAGCTCCTTGGCAATCAGGTAGGTTCCTTTCCCGTGCAGGTAGTCCCGGAAAATCCGACGTACAACCGCGGCTTCTTCCTCCTTTATGACCAGCTCACCGTTCTCATCCTTGGTGTAGCCGTAAGCTGGGCAGCTTATGGTGAATGTACCATCATTGAAACGCTTCATAACCGCCCATTTGTTGTTGGTGGAGATGCTTTCAGCTTCTCCCTGTGCCAGTGAACTTAAAATGGTCAGCATCTGTTCACTTTTCTCCGACAGGCTGTTGATGTGCTCCTTTTCGAAATAAACGCCAATTCCAAGCTCTTTCAGCCTGCGGATCGCCTGGATGCTGTCCACCGTGTTTCTTGCAAAGCGGGTCACCGATTTGGTTATGACCATATCGATCTTCCCATCCTCGCAGTCTTTCATCATCCGCAAAAAGTCATCTCTCTTTTGCAGCTTTGTACCGCTTCGTGCCTCGTCAGCGTAAATTCCGGAAAACTCCCAATCTTCCTGATTATCGATGAAATTCTTATAATAGTCCATCTGTACCGAGAAGGAATTGTGCTGTTCGCGGGAGTCGGTACTGACTCTGCAATAGGCGCAGACCCGCTTTTTAGGCTGTAACTGCTGGATAACTTGCTGCTTAACAGGACGAATAATTTGTACATTTTTTGCCATACGATTTTCTCCTTTCTTATTTTTGTCCTCCTGTTAGCAACACACACTACCACACAATTTCCCGGAAAGCTAGTGTTATTGCGCATATACTTGAGATAGTTCAGGCGTGAAGGTTTGCCTGTTCAAATCGTCGATTATTTTGTATTCATCAGAAGTAATAATACCGCTGCGAAGCAGGATGTTCAGGAATTTTATGGAGATTTTATACTGCACCTCATTGGATGCCTGAGTTCTTGACATGACAGCCCCTCCTTCCTAACGCAGAAAGAAGTCCAGACCCTGCTGTTCCAGACGGATTTCGCCCTCCAGTGGGGAATAAATCGCAATGCCCAGCTGGTCCAGTCCCCGGAGAAATTCCAGCACTTGTGCTGTATCCCGTCCGATGCGGTCAAGCCTTTTCACGACTAATACATCCATTTGATTTTCATTTGCCGCCTTCTCAGTCTCCTGCAGACCGGAGCGGCTTAAATTTAGACCACTTCCCAGATCTTCTGCATAGCCAGCAACAACAAAGCCCATCTGCTCCGCATAATCATAGAGTTCTTCCTTCTGACTTTTCAAGGTGCCATGTGTATCTTCCGGAGCATCAATCCGGCAATAGAGCCAAGCACATAATTGTTCTTTCATAAAAACCCTCCGTTCCGTATTTAATTAAAAGCCGGAGCTACAACATCCGCAGCTCGGCTTCCGTTACTTGTTGATCTTCTTCATACAAAAGCTTCGTAAATTCATCTTCGTTGGCGGTCAGTATCTCAGATGGCTCTTTTTCTCCCATCTGCATGGGTACCAGCTCTCTCAGGACTTCCTGCAGGAATGCTTGATCGGGGCACTGGTTGATGAACTCTCCAAAGGTATTTAAGATTAGTCTGTCTACCTGATCTGTCAGAACGATTTTATCTGTGTTTTCGCTATGAAGCATGATAAAATTTGCAATGTTTGCAGGGGAGTTCTCGAAATAAAAGACCTGACGCGTTCCGTCATAACCATATACATAGCCGACGGCCAGATCTTTTTCCAGCAATTCATTCAGTGATTTGTTGCTCATAACATTACCTCCTCGTTGGTGTTTAATCTTACAAGGACGCGGCAGGATGGGAAAAGAGCAATAAAAATCCTGCCGCGTAGTTTCTAAGATCAAACGATCTCTTGTTCTTCATTTGGCTGCTTCTATTCGACACTACTTCCCGAAGCCAGGGCGGCAGCATAAAACGGCTTGTGGTCAGCAAGCCTCATAGGGATTTCACCTCTCCGTGGTTCTCACCGAGCTGCCCCCATTGCTTGAGTCTGTGGCTGGGCAGAAGTAGCTTTAACACTGTCCGTTTCATGGCGATACGGTCCACCATAGACCGTTTTTTGACCGGGCCTTGCCGCTCGTCGCCTTCGATGCCATCGGTTCGACGGATGTCTGTCACCCATCCGCAGGTAGTCTTGGCGCGCCCGTCAATGTCGCTGCCGCTCATCACGGCTGGACAGATCATGTATTTATGCTGTCGGATATGAAATTTTCAAAGAGCGAAAGAGGGATAGAAAAAACCCCCTCACTTAATTGGCCGTTAAGTGAGAGGGTTCAGAACTAAAATTTTGAAATTTTTTAAATATCTATGCCCATCATCTTTCTGAGCTTTTCAAGGATTTTTTCCTGACGTTTACCAACACCACGTTGCGTCATGCCAATCAATTCCCCATAACCTTGCTGGGTACCCCCATTGAAAAAGATATAGGAAATTAAAGCTTGATCCTCCATTGAAAGCCGCTCTATGCAAGACTTCATATCAGTTATCAGGGTGTCTTTGATTGCACGATCTTCCACGCTTTCGCTCTGATCTGAAAACTGGTAATTCTGTTCTTCAAGCCTATCGAGGGAATCTTCGCGGCTTGGAATGTATGAAACCGTTCCTTTCTCATAGTCGATGCTGCATCGTTCTGTTTTCAGATCATATCTACTGTACTTGATCTTCCGGTCAGATTGCTCCAACACCTCATAGATTTCTTCTTTCATGTTAGGGTATAGCTTCCTGTAATTGGTCCTTTTTTTGCCATCTTCCATAAGGCTTGTCCTCCATTTCGTGATTTTTGAAATCCGGAAATGAAGAACAAGCGGAGGGGAACGGCATCCTATAGAGGCTAATGCTTTGTATAAAAAACAGAAAAAGCCCGCAATATGCCAATAGCAAATTACGGGCCATTCAATGTCCCAATCACTTGTTAACTGATTAATGTATTTAGTGTTGAAATTGCCGCGGAAAATTTCTTTATTTCGGGCCTCTTAGCAATGTCCTTTTTGAAATTCCCATTTTGTACCCCTTTCACAATGGGCAAAAATAAAAGACATGCTGACGAAAAAGCCCTATTCATAGCCTATGAAGCCATGAATTACACTAAAATAATAACCCTGCCTAAAAGGGCAGGGTTATAGTATAGTTGTAATCAGTTCGGTAACCAGGCAATCATAGTGCTGCTGTCAGCAGTACCTTAGACCCTTGGCTTTGCGTCGCTGTCTTTTAACAGGTTTGCCCTTATCGCTTTATATATTTTTTGTAAATTTCAGACTAAAAAAATGAACTCCTTTCTTTTAAAAGCAACAATAAAATAGCGATTACAACGAAATTCTAGCTGCTATTTAAATTTTACAATATATTACATAGTATATAATGTAAAATCTGGTCGATAATTGTTGTTCATAGAAAATTAATTTATTTTTTACATAAATGAATTTATCATCGAATCTGTCAAGCTATATAGACACTATCATTGCAATGAAAGTCGGGCCACAAGCGAATTTTTCTGCCTATGACAGCTTTTTCAATGATTACTTTAAAAAACTCCCAGTAGTGAAGGGAGTTGCCGTTGTGGATAATTCAGGCATAAAAAAACCACCTACCGTTGAAATCGGTAAGTGGCCGCCGTTTTATCTCTGTTGCAGTCGGTTTATGTGGTTCAAAATCAATAGCACATCGCTGTCACTCAGCGTTCTCATCCCTTCTACAGCCTTTTGGATCAATTGCGGATTGGAGAGCCTGTTGTCAAAAAACTCTGCCGGGGTGATATCAAAATACTCGCAAATTGAAAAAAGCTCCGTTAACGGTGGGAGCGATTTTCCAGATGTGATATTGTAAATATAGCCTCTGCTGTGCCCCAGGTCATAACTCAACTTATACTCCGATATTCCTTTTTGCAGTCTTAACTGTGTAATGCGGTCGCGTACGTATTTCTCATATTCATGCGTTAACACTGTAATCACCTCCAAAAATATCATAAGTGATAATTCGAGGCGATTAGTCCACGCATATATGTTGTTATGCTTGTAGTAGTCTAATGATATATGTTATAATCATACATAATATGAAAATTTACACTTTTATAAGTGATTTCATCAAATATCCTTGGATGATGACATATTTGCTTGTTGCTCTGCCATTGGATTTCCAATAGAGTCCATGGACAAACCATTGCAATCATCGCAACGTAATATACCGTTGCAGACAATACTAACATCGAGAAAGGAGAGGACCATATGCTGGGCTATGATTTTTTTCAGGCATCTCCAGAAGAGAAGCTGATCATTATTCTGTTCTTACTTGGAGCTCTAGCCGTTGTCGGAATTGCTTCCTTGGTTTCCAAGAGAAGGAAGAAAAACTAGCGATGTAACTCCCGGTTAGATTGAGTTCTCCATGTCTTTGTCGGTTAATGCACTGGCTGTGGCGTAAACCACACGTAAGTCATGGGACGTACATAAATGCAGTAGACGTTGGAGCTTATCCAGCATCTCTTCATTTTTTGCATTTATCGGAAAAAATGCCCCATCTACTGAAAAGTTCAGCGTAACGGCAATATTGTGGAGAAGCTCTACTGATGGCATTCTGCTTCCGGATTCCAGCTGTTTGACGTGGACAGGCGTTACTTCAAGCAGTTCTGCCAGTTTCTCCTGGGTTAACTTGTTTTCCAAACGGGCATTGCGTATGGCGGCCCCAAATTCTTTTCGATTCAACATGATATACTTTAAGCCTCCTTTATAGTAATCTTAGAGAATACACTTTCACTTGAAAATTAACGGAAAGTATATTAAAATGTATTCTTATAGAATGCCATAAAGTAGGCAAGTTATACACAGCAGAATAACTCCTACGAAAGGAGGCGAAAAAGCCATAAATATCGAAGCAGAAAATACTTCCCCTCTTTGCGTTTTGATTTTGTCGGACCGACTATTGAATTATGCACAAAAGTTAGCCGATTATCTGACTTCAGCCGGGATTCAGGTTGCTGCTCTCGCGACATCCAAAGAGCAGGCATTAATGTTTTGTGACGAGCGGATTGATTTTCTCATTATTGCGGGATACTTAAAGGACCGGAATAATTATGGAGTCATCGAAGAGTGCAGGAGCCGGAGGCTCCCAGCTATCGCGGTGCAGTGGGCCATGCTGGACGCTCTGATCTCTGACTACTGCAGAACGTATAAAATCCCGTTGCGATTTGAACGTACTCTGCCAATGGATGAATTCGTACTGTTCTTGTGGCGGCACCGCCCTTCACATTTGGTCCTTCCAGATGAGGAAAAACCGGCAATCCAGCGGGACACAAAACCCGCTGCCAAGCACCAGAAAATTTTTGTTTCAAGGATCATGACGTTTTTGCGGCATTGTTTATTTCCTTGACTTCAGCATTTTTTAAAAAGGAATCGAAAAGTATGAAATTTAATAGTTTATCACAAGCAGTAGCATCCATTGGGATGCTACAAAAATATTATCCTGTTATTCGTATTTGGGATGCCAGCCATATGCAAATGCTTTATGAAAGTGAAGAAACCGACAACCCCAAGGAGACTTCCATCCCATTTGAGGGATTTCTTGAAGCAACATTTTCTATCAGGGAAAATGGAAGCCTAATCGAAATCGTGACCAGCGTACCGATTACTATCAACGGTCAGACCTGCTTGCTGGAACTCATTCATCTCGGTGATAGGAGAACCGGCTCGACCTCGCTTGAGCATATGCAGAGGCTGACAATCACAGACTGTCTGACTGATTTATATAACCGCAGGTACATTGACGAACAGCTGCCAATCGATTTAGAACGTACTTTCCGAAACAGCGATCCTGTTTCGTTCATATATGCGGATATCGATTATTTCAAAAAAGTCAATGACCAATATGGACATATTGCTGGCGATCACATTTTAAAAGAAGTTGCATCTGTATTTCTTGGACATATCCGAAGAAAGGACGGTTGGGTGGCCCGTTATGGCGGCGATGAATTCCTGATTTGCCTACCCGAACTCAGCCGAAATACTGCCGTTCAAATAGCCAACCGGCTCCGTCGTGCTGTTGAAAGTAAAACTATTTACATCAATGACATCCAGCTAAAGGTTACCTGTAGCTTTGGCGTACAGACCATCTATAAAACAAGCGGTATCTATTCTGTCAACCAGGTCGTTGAAACAATAGACAAAAAACTCTATCAAGCAAAGAAGAAAGGCAGAAATAAGGTCGTTATATGAACAGCATCCGGAGAACAGCCGCAAAAAATATGCTCCAAGGAAATTAAAATCTCAGGAAGCCTTCGTTAGAAGCTGCCTGAGATTTTTGCTGTATTACCGGATGCGATTCCTCAAGGAATTTTTCAAGGCGGTAATCATATCTGCGATGATTCGTATTTCCTGTTCGCTGCAATCCTGAACCGTCCTTGCGATTTCATTCTCAAAAACGGTCTTTGCCTTTTGAATGCTGTCGCACACAATCTCATCCAAGGACATATTCAATGCGTTTGCGACCTGTACCAATGCCGGAAGGCTGACCTTTGTATTGCCGGTTTCAATATGACTCGTGTGTGTCATTGAAAGCCCGGCCAACTCTGCCAGCCGTTCCTGACTCATACCGATTCGGGCTCTCGCGTCTTTTATCCTCTGTCCAATAGCCTTATAGTCCAGTTCCATAAACTCACCGTCCTTATTTTAACTGATTACTTGTATTGTATGCACAGTTGGCATATAATGGAATAGCCTTTATGCACATTATGACCACATAATTAAAACGGGAGTGAAAAAATGAATACGTTAGCTTGCGCGTTTGCAGGGTATGATCCATTACGTTTCCCTTTCGGGTACGACGAGGAGGACGATCTGTGTCAACAAATCAAAGCAACCCTGCTGATGCAAATCCTGGCTCTATACCAAAACGGAGTCACTGCTTTTTATTCGAACTGTGAGCCGGGCGCCCCTATGTGGGGTGCGGAGCTGATCCTTGGACTTCAGCGCCGGGTTCCCGATATTCAGCTTCATTGCGTGCTTCCTTATGAGGAACAGGCCACGAAATGGACGCCACAGCTTAGAAATCGCTATTTCTCGATTATAGAGAGAAGCACCTCCGAATACACGCTTTGCACTCATTACGAACATGACTGCTATCTATTGTGCAATAAATATCTTGTTAACCGCTCCAATTTCATACTCGCAGTCTATGATGATGATCCGGTCGTATACCGGATGGAACCTGTAAGCCACCTCGTTGCTTATGCCAAAAATAAAAACAGAGGGATCATCACCATACATCCGGATACCGGCTTACTTACGCCCATTACAATAACCCAAGGTCTGAAATAGTTCATCCTTCTTGTTCTTTTTCTGTTGTTGAACACTCTTAGAGTGAGAGGTTCGCCTTCATGGTTCACCATGAACCCTTCCATGGTTCACGAAATGGGTAGACTTTTCCCTTGGTGTGAAAATATATTTTTCCCCTGTCAACTAGTATCTGACTTTCTCAGATAGAACATGTTGCTGCTCTTTCCGCCGTTTTCCCGCCAACGCTGTTCTTTACGGAGATATCCGCTCTTTTCCAAGTCGGCAAGCGCGCGCTTGACGGTACTCCGGGACAGCTTCAACTCTCTGGCGATGGTACCAATCGCCGGATAGCATTTACCTTCCTTGTCGGATCGGTCGGAAAGATACATATAGACGGCTCTTGCACGGTGTGGCAGTTCGGAGGAATAAAGCGAGGTAAAGTACCCCATAGCGTCACCCCCTTGTGGATTCCTGTTTTTGAATAAAAGGGTCAAGATTGATCGTTGGTCCCGGCGTGTGAAGCATTCCGCCTGATGCAGATTCAGGCGCTTTAGGTTCCTCCGGCACTTCCTCACAGGCGGCATGGCGCCGGATGATTTCTTCTTCCAGGGTGAAGCGGTCAGCGTACTCCACTATTCTGGCGGACTGCTCTGCGATTTCGTATGGCTTCCCGAAGACAATGCCCCATTCCAGGAACAGCTTCAGTCTGGTACGCATGGGATACGCTCCGGTCTTGGTCACAATAAAATGTCCCTTGGGCATGGATTTCAATTCGTCGGGGGTCATCAGCGGCCGCTCGATCATCTGCAGGGATTGGCTGGGATCGTTTTTGCCGCGGCTGACGGAGCCGCTCATGACAGTTTTGTTGCCAAGGGCCTTCGACAATATCTGCGCGGATTCACTGTTGGGGGCGAAACCGCCGAACACCGTATCCTGACAGTTGTCGACGATGATGGCGGAACCCTCCCGACCGTAGTTTTTCTCCAACTGAGCAAACGATTGTATGATCGCAACAATGGACACGCGGCGGGAACGACTGGCGCTGAACATCATCTCCGCTGACTCGATTTTTGGTATGGTGCCGATCTCGTCAAGAAACATCATCACACGGTTCGGCAGCTTGCCGCCATGCTCATCGGCCACCGAGAGGATTTCCCGGTAAAGCTGCTGAACGATCAGACTGATGATGAAATACTTCGTGTTATCTTCTTCCGGCATGACCAGAAAAATGGCGCTTTTCTCAGTGCAGAACTTTTCTGCATCGATGGCCGTATCAAAGCACAGCACCTGCTCCAGTTCGGAGTCTAGAAAGGCGTTGAGCCTTGAAAGGGCGGTGGATAGGACACTTTGCATGGCCTGCTCCGCAGAGTTGAGGGCCGCGCCTGCAAACCATTTTGTCTTGTGCTCGTCCGGCAGGTGTGCCAGAAGGAGCTGGAACAGGGTGCGTCCCTTGACGCCGCTGGGCGCCAGCAGATCCTGAATCAGCTTAAACACGGACACAATGTGTCGCTGCTTCGGTTCGCAGTATTCTGCAATGAGCAGGATCACGGAGGTCAACAACCCTTCAGCCGCGTCATAGAAGAAGGCATTCTGGCCTGCGGACGCCACATCAAACCCTCCAGAGTTGATGATGGTTTTGGCGGTAATCTTGGCATACTTTTCGGCTCTGGCCTTGTATGCCAGATTCCGAGGATTTGCAAGGTACAAATCCATGTATCGGTTGACGAGATGGAGCAGGTTATTGCCGTCCGAGCGGGTGGGGTTTCTCAGATCGATGACGGCCACATGGTAGCCGTAGTGTTCCTTGGCGATGCTGCCGTAGTTGCGGTAGAGGTCGCCTTTGGTGTCCGTGGTGATGAAGCTCATGCCACAGGCACAGGCATATTCCAGGTTTGGATAGAGGAAATTGGCGGTCTTTCCAACGCCTGCCGCGCCGATCATCAGGCAATGAATGTCATTGTCATCCACCAGCGCGTAGCCATGGGGCGCTGTATTGTCAAACAGTGAAGCCCTTCGCCAGCCGACAACCAACCCCTGGACGGTTGGGGGATTTTCTCCCTTACGCCATTTTTCCGGTTCGAACCTGACTTCCGTATAGGTATTTCTGATCTCCTGTTTTGATGCCCAGCGGGCCGTCCCATGCTGTCCATCGCCCACGGTCTTGGACTTGATACCGTTGAGTGTGTAGTAATGAGCCAGCAAGGATAAAAAGCCGATGACGCCGAACATGGTCAGCGCTACAGCGATCAGGGTTATGATTTGGGATGCTTGCATTGTGATTCCTCCTTGCGAAAAAGTAAGCTGCCTATCTGAACAGCAGACAGGCAGCTTTTTAAATTTTGTATTCAAATGTTACCTTTGTAAATCGTGTTTTCTAATCGTTTTACGGAGCAAATTTCATTTTATAATATTTATGTTTTTATAAAACTAAACCATAATGATTGAAATATTTCTGGAATTTTGATACTTTTTTGATTGAATGTAATTTCAAGGGGGGGACATGGCAAAATGCTTAACATAGGAATATGCGATGATTCATTCATCTTGCGAGAAATTATTGAATTATACATCAATAATTTTAACACGGAAAACGAAAACTCATCAAATATCTGGCAATTTAGCAGTGGTGAAGAATTTCTTGATCGGCTAGATAGTGAAAATATTAATTTTGACCTACTATTTCTCGACTATCACATGAAAAAGTTAACCGGTCTTGAAACAGCAAGAAGAGTCCGGCATTCTGAGCGTATTAATTCCAAAAGTCCATGTAAAATCGTTTTCGTAACTTCTATGGATCATATACCGGAGTTGATGTCTGTGAATCCATTAAAGGTTATATTGAAACCTGCAAGCCAGGAAATAATTAATGAGGTATTGATTATGGCCTTATCCGAAAGAGTCACAAATACATCATCAATTTTCATCCACTTCGCCGAAGAAGAAAAATAAAATAATTCCCTTCGTGCGGATATAATTTGCCCTCCGGATAGAGGAAATTGGCGGTCTTTCCAACGCCTGCCGCGCCGTTCATCAGGCAATGGATGTCATCGTCATCCACCACGCGTAGCCATGGGGCGCTGTATTGTCAAACAGCGAAGCCCTTCGCCAGCCGACAACCAACCCCTGGACGGTTGGGAGATTTTCTCCCTTCCGCCATTTTTCCGGTTCGAACCTGACTTCCGTATAGGTATTTCTGATCTCCTGTTTTGATGCCCAGCGGGCCGTCCCATGCTGTCCATCGCCCACGGTCTTGGACTTGATACCGTTGAGTGTGTAGTAATGAGCCAATAAGGATAAAAAGCCGATGACACCGAACATGGTCAGCCCTACAGCGATCAGGGTTATGATTTGGGATGCTTGCACTTTGATCCCTCCTTTACATCGTCATTATTATATTTTCTGGTTGCTCCTGTTTTGGCAGCATTACCTGTGGTTCCAGCTCAATGAACATCCTCGCCCTGACACAGTCAAGAGCCAGACGAAGATATGAGCTGCCAAGGCGCCGCTGATCTTCTACTCCGCGGATACCAGGCGTATTCACCATGCGGTTAATTTCCTCCAGAGCCCTCCGGATATCCTCCGTCCGGGTACGGAGCCAGCCTCTGTCCTCATGGGGGCGGTAGCTGGCCTGTAGTTTTCTCATAAGCTGCTCTGTTGTCACAGGATGCTCCATCTGCCGGCACAGCTCCCTGGTCAAAAGCAGAGAACCTGCAGCCATGCACTCCAGACACTCTCTTACAGAGTCGACATTCTCCGGCGCAACTTTTCCCGAATTCACAAGAGGTTCCAGCGCGTCAAAGCAATCCGTCACAAATGCGCGGGTATCCCTGTGCGCTCTAATAGCCTCGCACAATTCGGAAAGCTCTGCGCACACCTGCGGAAGGAGCATCAGCTTCGGATGTTCCTCAGAGGGAATCGGCTCCACGCCGTGTTTGGCTTTCAGATCCTCGTTCCAGTCCTTGTAGGTGGATTGCATGATTGCTGTATTTGTGTATCCGTTTTCTGCAAGAATGCCCTTCAGACGACCAACGGCTTCGATCCCCGCCTCGTCATGGTCCAGGCAGAGAACAACCTCATTCAGATGCGGATTTTGTCGGAGCTGCTGGAGCAGGGCGTGTTCCGACACCCCGTCCAACGTGACATAGCTGTGTTCTTTCCAGTCCTTCAGGTGAAGCGTGATGAAAGAGAGCATATCCACGGGAGCCTCAAAAACATACAGTTTACTGCTCTTTCCAATCCAGTGAAAGCTGTATCTCGGATCGCTGCCCTCCACGTTGCCCTTGTATGGTTCGCCTTGGGTATAAGTACCGCGCTTATGGGCATGCCGGGCGATTCCTTTTTCGTCCAGCCCAACAAACACGGCGTTGTGATATTCCTTGTCCTCGTAGATGAGCTTCTCATGGGCGAAGTGCGAGAGCACATCCTGGTCAATGAACCGCTGTTTGATAAGATAGGCGAACACCCGGCGCATGTCGGAATTGACCTCCGGCAGTGCGAAGTCTTTTTTAGGCGCCGGTGCGCTTTTAGAGGTCTGGTTCCACTCCACGCCAGCTTCACCACCAAGCAGCCATTGCACTGCTTCGGGAAAGCTCACGTTATAAAACTCCTGAACAAAATCGATAGCGTGGCCGCCTTCCTTGCGACTGTGCCGGAACCACTCGTTCCCGCGGACAGTCACGCTGTCATGTCGTTTCCATCGCCACTCAGGGCCGGATCGGGTGAGCTTCTCTCCCTGGCGCTCAAGAAAGTCCACCAGGTCGACGGAGTTGGCGCGCTGTTTTTCTTCATCGGTAAAGTGAATATATGCCATCCCTTGGCACCCCCTTATCAATGCCTGCGCTTTCCGCAACGGCGAAAAAAAGCCACCCGCTGTCTGGCAGGTGGTGTAAATGTGAAACGGTTGGGTTTTGCATCAGGCAGCACTTTTTTCTCCTGCCTGATAGGGTATTTTTTCTTCATAGGAGCACTCCTTTGCTTTAATAAGTGGTAAGCCTTTGCTCATGGTCGTCCGGGGCATGGCCCTGGGCAATCTTTTTCTCCCTGATCTTCCGCCGCAGCTTACTCTCAACCTGTATGCTCGGTCCACCAGGAAGCCGTCGTTCTTCTTCACGGAATATTCGGCTCAGATGATGCAGGAGCCTTGTTGCTACAAGGAAAGGAGAAGGATCACGAAAGGAGTCCAGATGGTCTAAGAAAAATTGCGCATAGACATTTCCTTGCTCGGCGGATAAGGTAAGCCAGCGTACAGCAGCTTCCCGGTCACGGGGAACATCTTTACCCAGCAGGTAGAGCTTCCCAAGGGTGTATTGGGCATACTGGTTGCCCTGCTCCGCGGAGGCGGTCAGCCATCTGATGGCGGTTTCCACATCCTTTGGTACATCCTCACCCAGCAGGTAGAGCTTGCCTAGCTGATACTGTGCATATTGATTGTCCTGCTCTGCGGAGGCGGTCAGCAATTTGACAGCAGCCTTGGCATCCTTTGGGACATGTTCGCCCTTCAGGTAGAGCCTGCCTAACTGATACTGCGTATACTGATTGCCTTGCTCCGCTGATTTCAGGAAAAGTTCCAGTGCCTTTTGGATGTCTCTTGCCACATCCTCGCCGGTGAGATATAACTTTGCCAGCGCATATTGGGCAAACTGGTTGCCGAGCTCAGCTGACTGTGTCAGCCATCTTACTGCGGCTTCTATGTCTTTGGGTACTTCCGTTCCGGTAAGATACAGCTTGCCAAGGGCATACGCTGCGAAGGAATTATCCTGTTCAGCCGAGAGTGTAAACAGAGCGATGGCTTTCTGAATATCCTTATCTACTTGGATGCCGTCCCGGTACAGCTTTCCGAGGGCATATTGTGCCAGAGCATTGCCATTGTCCGCAGCCTTTGTCAGCCACAGGATAGCCTGTTCGATATTCTCATGACCGCTGTCCGTGTCCAGATATAACTTACCGAGCATGTATTGGGCGTTAACATTGCCCATCCGGGCAGCTTTTTCAAAATAGACGATTGCGGCTTCCGTATCCTTCTCCGTGCCAGTGCCGGTGTACAGCATCTGACCCAGGCGGTATTGGAGCTTATCATCGTGGCTCTGTTCCTCCAGTCTCTTAAACCCGAAGAAGGCTTCCTCAAAGTGCAGTTCGGCTTCTTCAATATTTCTTGCGGTACCTATACCGTCCCGGTACATCTTTGCCAGTTCATAATGGGCATAGGGAACATTCTGTCTTGCAGATCGGCGGTATAGTTCGAAGGCGGTCTGGTAATCCTGCCCAACACCCTGCCCCCGGTAGTACAGGCCGGCAAGCGAATACTGCGCGTACTTGTGATTTTTTGAAACTGCCGTATCAAACCAGCCGGCCGCTTCCTCATAGTCCTGTGCCGTGCCAAGTCCTGCCGCATGCATTTTGCCGATGCGGTACTCTATGTACCGGTTTTCTTTTTCTGTTTCGATATCCATAAACGCATAGAAAGCTTTCTCATACCAATAAAAAGCGGTATCTGCATCGATCTCCATGCCAAGCCCATCCGCATACATCCTGCCGAGGTCGTGCATGGCGAGAGCGTTGCCATCCTCGGCTTCCTCCAGAAACAACCGGAGGGCCTGTTCAAAGTCCGGCTCCGTATCATCACTGCCATAGAGATAGGTTCGGGCTTCTTTATATCGGTCGCTCCATGCAATATGCGGTTTGCCGGGTTCTATGCCATCGGAATCCGATGAGGATGCGTAGCCTTGGGCATCAGAAAGGTTGTAATCCTGATCTTCCGCTACTTCCTGAAACACAGCTTCCGGCTCTGCCAGGAGCTGCTCCGGCTCGTCATCCCCGGCAGCGGTTTCTTCCTCGTAGGTTGGTTCAGCGTTTTCATCGCCTTCAAAGGTGAGATGGTGATTGCTGAGGTTTACCGCCTCGGCAATCACCATGTTCTTGATCTGCTTGAATTCCTTTTGCTGTGAGAGCGGAAGAGGTTCGGGCAGTTTGTCCTTATAGGTACGCAGAACCTCATTGCGCAGCTCATACCACTTAGCATAGGCTGCCGTGACGCGCTCGTCCTTTGCCAGCTCATCCACTATCTGATTGACCAGCTCTTTCAACGGGACTTGCAGGTAGCCATATTGCTTTTTCCCTGTGGTATGCTTCAGTTTCTCCGCCAGTCTGGACATCAGATCCTCGATCACCGGGTTCTCGCAGGTTCCTGTTCGCATTTGCTCCAAAAGCTCCCGCAGGGTATTCCGGCTTTGCTCCGTCAGCGTATTGCGCTGGATCGTCTGCTCTGAGTAGATTTGAAGCAAGTCCTGCTGGAAGATTTCCCGCGCCAGGCTGCTCCGCATGTTTTCAATAGCCTGTTTTGTGACGTAGCCCTTACGGGGATCGACCGAGTAAATGATCATATGGCAGTGCGGGTGATGGCTCTCGTCGTGAAATGCCGCATACCAGCGCAAGTTTTCCGGCGCGATTTTCATCTGCTCGGCAAAGATGTTGCGCTGCTGACGGAGGAGGGCTATCCATGCGGAGGCGTTATCGTATCCCAGCCGGGCAGCGTCCTCTCGCCTCATGGAAATGATGGGCGTCCAGATGTTCCCGGTATGCTCCGCGACTTTTTCGGCTACCTGAGACAGCACCAGCGGCTCATCCTCATCTGTGAACAGGCCGTGGCTGCCCAGCTTTTCGGCACGGGGACGGGTGGCAATGTAGTTGACATAGACCTCCTGGTGTGTCAGCTGATCCAGGTTGTGGTCAATGGCTGCGGTAATAAATGCCGATGCATTTTCGAGAGTCGGCTTAGTTTGATGGTCCTCATATTCAAACAGGCTTTTGGAATCAGGGAAGCGGGTTAGAATGTCCCCGATGCGCTCTATCTGCTTTGGGGTAGCGGGCTGGTTCCGTCTGTACTGTGTGAGCTTTTCCACGCCTTCCCGCGTCCCCACATACTCGATCAGATTCTTTACATGCTCCGGATCGTTTTTAATATAACCGCATTTGAAGATAATCCTTGGCATGATTAATCACCCTTCTGGAATTTTACGACATCCTCAAAAGTCACGGAGCCGACCGATTTTTTCACGTCATTCACGCATTTGCCCCGCAGCCGGCGCAGGGTGTTTTCATCCACGTCCGCAGTGGTGGCGAGGATATTCATCATCATGGACATTTCGACCGCCAGCTTGAACATCAGCCGGGCCATTCGATTTTCCGATGAGCTGACGATTCCCGACATAGCGGAGGTGATTGCGGTCGGCAAATATTTCATACCATCCTCTGCGGAAATATATCCGCTGTAAAAACGGATTGCCTTTTCAATAAATTCGCTGCGGCTTTTGCAGTTATCCTTCTCCAGGATCGCATCCATACCCTCTATGGTGCTGGGATAGAGCCAGAGCGGGATGCGGGTTTTGATTTCTTCAGTCATAGCAGACCCTCCTTGTCTGAAAAGCTCCGGAACCACCTGACAGGTGTACCCCGGAAAAGCCTTTGTTTTCTTGGTCAAGCGGCAGATTTGAGAGGGTTTTGACCACCCAGGAGGTGACCAACGCCCTATTTAGGTGTACCCGCCGAACGTCCCCGACCCGCGTTGCGGGGCGGTGTTTGTCGGCAGGTGGGCGCAAAGCGACCACCTGCCTTTAACCAGCATCGTTTTCATGCCCATGGTTCACCCCGGTAGTGAGAATGACGACTTCCCTCAACCCGTCGCACAAAGCCCCAACACGGGGCCTTACTTTCTCAAAGGTGTTACTGTGTCATCCCTGCCGGGAAAACGCGACACAGGGGCACACAGGCGACAACACGGGCGATGCTGTCATTGCGCTACTGCATGGTCATCATCTGAGGGCCTTGCTCCGGCGTCAGCTCTCTGCCGCCGAGGTGCTCGCAGAAGCGATTCCAGCGCTGATCCACCGGAAGGTAATCGGCGCGATAAGCGTGATAGGCTGCGGTGCTGGCATCCTTCATGGAGTAGGTTTTCCAGCCGTCCATGATATGGACACCAGAGATTTCCTGCCTGTCAAAGTCGATGTCGAATACCCCGGTGATTTTTCCGGTATTGTCCATGCGTGTCCTGACATGTTCCTCGAATTTCTGAGCATTGATGGGAATGGTATCCCGAAAGGAAGCGGCAAAACATTCGGGCTTCTTTTCGAGCTCTCCACGATGGTATCTGCGCAAAAGCCATGATGTCTGCATCAGCTCCATGGGGAGATCGCACTCGAAGTAATGCTCGGCGCCATTTTCCGTGATGTGATACACCGAAAAGGTGCGCATTTCCCGGGCGCGCTGCTCGTCCGCAAGGCGATCAGCCTCGATCCGACTACTGATTTCCGCTTGCTCTTGCTGCGGTACAGTCTGGAGATATAACTCCGACAGCTTTTCCTGCATGACAGTTTCAAGGTCTGTGCCGCCCTCGGAGAGGATATCCTCTAATGCGGCATACTGATATTTGTTAAGCCAAAGCTCAATGGACCTGTCGCCCATATGTAAACCTCCTTGTCCTATGTCCCTCTGGAGCCCGCAGCGCGAACGTCAGAGAAAAAGAGTAAGCTACATGCCGATTGTCTGCGTCGGGCAGTCCAGCGAGGGTTCTGCCGTCAGCAGGTACCAGTTTCCATCGGCCTCATTGAAATTGCAGCTTTCAACGATCTGGTCTTTGAGTTCCTCCCAAGAGACCGAAATTTCCGTACCACTCACGCCTGCGTTAGCATATATCTGATCCAGCGGTCTGTCAGGCTGGAGGGTGACGTAGCCTCCGGGAGACATGATCTGGATTACATCGTTTGGATGCTCTTGCCGGAACTGCTTCAGCGTCATCGGTTCTTTCATACGTCGGTGCCTCCTTCCTGACTGTCAATACCAGCCCTGATTTCAGCTGTTACATGCTTTTCATAAAGAGTCTGCAGCTGAGCTTGCAGCTCGGCCTGCAGTGCTGTGTCATCCATATACTGCCGAATGATGCACAGCTTTTCAGTGTTATACCGGATTTGAATGGTATCCAGCTTCATGAGCTTCGCGCTCCTTTCCATGTGTTTTTGAGAAAAAATTGCCATGATGGTATACTTTCACGACGAATGCCGGGAAGTATACCATCATGGTTACAATTCATCCAGTGCGTTGATCAGGCTGCTGGGAAGATCGCTCAGTTGAACAGCCCCATCCGGTTCCTCCTGTGCGTCCGTTGGAGTCAGACGTATCTTTCTTATTTCATCCCTGATTGCTTTTCGAACACACCTTTCCAGATGCTCTGCCTGATTTGCTGAAAGGATGCAGGTGACTACAAAATCGGAACGCTGTCTGGCAGCCTGCTTTAAGTAGAGTGCTTCGGCTTCCCGGTGTCTTGGATTGTCCCTGTCGAAGGATAAAAAGTAGCGTTTTCGTTCTGCCATATCATCACCCCATCAGGAGCTTATAACCGTCTGCGTTGGCAAACCGGTTCAGCACCGCTACCGTATTCAGGTTATCATCGTACAGCCGGGATTCCAGCAGCTCCGCGCCGCCGCCCGCGAACACCGTGGGGAGCTTTAGGTCCAGGCCCCTTTCTCGCAGAGCATTGAACAGCTCCTTACAATAAGCCGCCACCGTCTGATCCACCACAGCCGCAATCTGCTTGCTGTCGGTGTGCTGGATTTCGCCACGGATGGCGTCTGTGATGAGTTCATCGGACAGCAGGATATCACTTTTCTGGAGCGCATCCTGTATGCGGCTATACAGAGTGATAGTCCCCATGCGCAGGCTGGCGCAGCTCGACCTGTCCAGCTTGAAATTGTGGACTGTGAGCACATCCACGGTATATCCTCCGATATCCACCAGCGTAATGCCCCGGTAATTTGCCAGCCGGGGATAATACCGGCACAGTGCGGCATGCCCCTGGGCGAACACCTTACATTCCGTGATGTGGCAACGGTAGGAGGTGCCCTCGAACATAAACGAGATATTATCCCGCAGAAAGTACCTGCGGAACGCTTCCTTTTGGGTTCCGTAGCTGTCGATGGGCAGCCCCACACCCAAGGCAATTTCCGCGTTGGTCGCGCCGGCTTTTTTCATGGCGTCCGCGATGGCCGGCAGCGACAAAAGAAACGTATCCGGCTCCTTGGTTTTGTCCTGCTGGAAACGCAGGCGGCGTTCCCCGATGGCGTAATATTTTCCCTCATAAAAGAGCTGCATCTCCGGCGTAATGAATTCCTTGTCGCTCACTGCGTAGCCAGAGGCATAGAGCATCCCCTCTGAGGATTTAACGTTGTAGTTTCCATTGTCCACTCCGAGCTTGATCATGATTGACACCCCCTTTTTCTTTTTCTGCAGATCACATGTTCATGGTCATGCCCTGATTTTCCTGCTCGGCGGGACCTTCGGACTCGGAAGGAGTTTCCGGGACAGAGGCCGGTCCAGGCGCGGCCAGTTCCCTCTGGCGGCGGGTCTGCCGTGCGGGTCGTTCCCTCGAAGGGGCAGACTGTTCCGGTTCCGGCGTCTGCTGCTGTGCGGGTATCTGCTCCATGCGGCTCTCCACAAACTCCCGCACCTGTACGGGTACCATCCTTTCATAGGTCTTGTCCAGGTAATCCTGCAGCTCCTGTTCGATTGTCTGGTCCTTTTTGCCGATAAAAAAACGGAGAGCCTCCAGCTTCTCCGTAGGGAATGATACCTTCAGTTCAGTCATACTCATATTTTTTCCTCCTTAAAATTTCATTTTCATACCGGATTCCTCTGGTTCTTGCTCAATCGGGGACTCCTGAATGTTGGGACAGTAAGCCGAGAACATGACCATGTCGAAGCCATATTTCATGGGTTCGACTGCCGCCATTTCACGTCTCGTTTCCAGAATGTCCATTAGCATGGCTGTGATGTTACTGCTCGGATCAAGGTTAATCTGGTACTTGGCACTGAGTTCTTTGAAGTGAACGGCCCAGACGCCGTTTCTGGTATTTTGCGTACCCTCCCTGACAAGTTGATCAGACAGCTCATTCAGCCGGGCGGTTACAAAGTCCCTCGCTCCCGGCAGGAGGCTGGCATACCTGGCATAGTCGTAACCTTCGCTTTGAACAAGAACGCCTTCCGTGCTGTTTTCACCGAGCACCAGAAGGCAATGTTGGATGCCGTTTCCATCCTGATACATCCTGTTTTTATTCTCTGCGATGAAATCGGCATCCCGGATCAGGTTGGAGCGAAAACGGGCATATTCTGTTGCCGGAAGCTCCACGATGTTTTCGATGACACAGTCTCTCGCAGGAAATTCGTTGGTCTTTCTCTCAAAGACCGCCTTCAAATTCAGCATGGTTTTCTCCTTTCCGCCTGTCCATCCGACAGGCCATGGGTTGATGTTATTTTGTTTTATAGCTGATGTACGGAACCTCCAGCCACGCTTTCCAGCCGCGGCCTTCGAGCTTTGTTTTGACAACGCCATATTTTGTTCCCATCGCTTCGATCACTTCTCCGTTGCCGATATATACACCGATGTGCCCCGATTTCCAAACGGCCAAGCCCGGTGTGTCAGGCATGGTATCCATGGAGCCTTTGACGGTAGCGGCATTGTACATGCCGTCCGCGCCCACATCCGGCATGCCGTTGGTTCCATACTCAATTGTCTTGGTGTCCGGGTTATACCAGCCATAGCCTTTAATGAGGCCGACACAGTCCGTTGTCCTGCCGCCCAACCAGTTCTCGCGGATGAAATCTTCATAGTCACCCACACCGTCCGGGTACTGCTTTAGCTTGTATTCGAACAGCGAGTCTGTCAGAACATCGCCGTAGGTACCCCATACATACCCCCAGCCGGAGTTAAAGGCATTTTCGGCATAGGTCACCAGATCCAGGTTGTTTTTGGTTTCCGGGTGGAGCAGGGTTAGTCCGTCTAATGCGGTACCGCCTTTGCCGCCGTATTCAATCTCCCCGGTATACGATCCGGCACCGCCATAGACAATCCTCTGGTAGATCTGCAGTGCGTTAGCCTTTGACTCCTTCGTGACCGGAATCCCTGACGCTTCGAGATTTGCGTATGCCGTGTCCAGACTAGCTGGGACAGCAACCGTGTGATTCTCGGAATCCTTTTCATAAGTCACAAAGCAGTTCACGAAGGCACGGGCCTCGGCGTCGGACAGGGAGAGATTTTTTGCGCCGAAATACAGAGAATAAAAAATGGATTTGATGCGGCCATTGTCCAGTGTGCCGCCGTTCATCCCGGCCTCCGTGTCAGCGATTGCCTGATCCAGAACAGAAAAGCAACCGCTCATGTCCTCAATGTAGACCGTGTATTCGGCAGGGACAGAGGAACCAGCAACGCCGCCATTGAAACACAGGTCAATGGCGGCGTTGTTATGCTGTGATGTGCCGGAGAGCAGGCTGAGTATCATAACGATCACGAGGATAAAGGGCATTAAAATGGCGGCAATCAGGACACCCACCGCCTTCCACGTTCGCTTGTCGGTAGCGGCGGCGATGGCGGCCTTGACCGCAAGTGTAATAGCTACAGGTGCTGCCATAGGTCATCACCACCATTTCGGTCCGAACAGCGTGCCTTGTTCCGGCTCTGCTTCCTGCTGCTCCTGCGCCAGCCGGATGGATTTCTCCACAGCCTGTTCCAGAAAATCTGTGTCGAAACCCGCCGACCGATAGCCTTCCATGATCGTGTTAAGGTAATAATCGGACGGCGCCCCGAAGGGATGACCGTCATTCATGATATAAACCATGGCGGAGGTTGTTTTGCCTTTAAGTTCCACTGGAAGGATTTCCTTGCGGTAAAAGGAGGGGTATCCCTCATAATGGTCGAGGGCCTGCAGGTCACGTTCCTTTAGCTTCCACAAAAGCACAGGAACACTGGAGCCCTTCAGCGGCTCTACCGTCGCTACGGCACTTCTTGGGCTGCCGCGGAACAGCAGCTCATAATCCTTGATTTCGCTGGTGCCGACCACCCTGGCGGTGGGGCAGCGGAAGGACATCTGCGGCAGGTTCAGGTTACTTCCGTAGGCAATATACAGGGTTTCAGATTTCATATCGTTCGTTCCTCCTTCTACATGGACATGGAAAGACCGGGGCATTGTTCTTCAACCTCGGCCTGTTCATGTTCATTTTCAATTGTTGGTGCTGGCTGTTCCGATGCCATTCGCGCGGCCTCAGCCAGCTCTTTTTCTTTTTTCTGCTTTAGCCTTTGCTTTTGCTGCTCGGCCTGCGCCGGATCTTTCCAGGCGATGCAGCCGTCCAGGTGCTCCAGCAGGTGGAGCCGTGCCGTTTTGAATTCATCCCCGATCAGCCCCAACCGCAGGAGCCAAGTGCGAAAGGTGTACTTTTCGTTGGTACTGCGGGTCTTTTGCCGGCTGGCACATTTTTGATTGAGGGCCTGCGCGGAGATGGCAAGGCATAGTTGGATATAAGCCTTGACCTTGCCGGCGTGGGTGGTGCTGTTGAAGAGCCGAAATTCTATGGTACCCTTTTGAAACACGCTGTGCAGATTGAGGCAATGGTAGCGGCTGTCGTGATAGTGTTCATTTCGCCCATCCACACCCTCGTACCAAATCCGGCTGACCGCGTCTAAAGTTTTTGGCTTTTTCCGGTTGAGTTCATCAAGAAAACTCTGTTCAACCTTCTTGCAATAACGCTGTTCTCTTACCACTTCCACTTGCATTGCTTTATAGATCAGATCCTCCTTGGAGGCCATGATATTAGTAATGTTCCGAAGGGTCTTTGCATCGTGCGGGGAGGCATCTACATGAATGTGGATTCCGCATTTGTTGTTAACGATGGCACCTGCGCTACGCAGCTTACGAACAAGCTCCTGAATGGTTTCAATATCACCATACCGACAAATGGGACTTACCATTTCAGTTTTATATTCGTCATCAGCTTCAACAACTGATCTTCCTACCTTTTGTTGGGCGGTTATGCTGCTGTCATATACGAATTTCCATTTGCGCCCTTGTTGATCCAGCGCTGAATAGGTTCTGTATGTATACCCATCATAATTTGCTGCGGTGCCAAAATATAAGGCAGCAATATTGGCTGCCTCCTGCCTCGTTATGCCGGTCATTTCAATCTCAATACCAAAGCGCTGCTCCTTCATCTCCATGGTTTATCACGACCTTTCATTATCGTCCACCTGCCTTTCCAAACAGCTCCGATTTGTACTCCGGCACCTGGACCATGAGGTTGTACCGCTCATTGCCGCATTTGTACAAACACACGCCACGCTGCGGGTATTTGATCAGGTCGTACTCTGACTTCTCCAGTTGGAGTGTATCCATGTAGAAGCGGGCGTCGACGGAACCGGCGTTGAACAGGAATTGATGAGTCGGAATGGAGAACAGGGGCTTCGTCAGTTCCTTGATATGTTCCACGTTGAAATCCTCCAGATTCTGCGACGCGAGGATGACCGCGCTTTCCTTTTTACGGACGCGCTTCATAAAATTTCGGATATACTCAATGGCTGTCAGATTGGTCAGGAACAGATACAACTCGTCAATGCTAGCTGCGGTGTTCCCGGTGGTGAGCAGTTCATTTGACATGTACGACAAAATGTTGAACAACAGGGCATTGCGCAGGTTTTTGCTGGCCTGCAAAAGCCCTTTGACGCCGAATGTCACAAATTCATTGCTGACAATATTGGTGTGCCCGTTAAAAAATTTAGACTCCGCGCCCTTGCACAGGGAGTGGAGCCCAAGGCAGATTTCCCGCAGGATATCGGAGGTATAGAGCTGACGCTTGCTTTCATCAAAGGCTTTATACTCCTGTTCGATCAGGTCATACAGGTCGGACAGGATCGGATAGTCCGTTGGCTTTAAGCGATCAAAGTTGCTGTGATCCGTGATGCCCCACTTGTCGTAGAGCTTGCCCAGCATGATTTCTATGGTGTCGATCTGGCGGTCATTAAAATCCTTATAGGCACGGAAGAAATCTTTCAGGAAGCTGATGTGCTGGCTGAGCTTGCTAGTCTGACGGAATGCCTGGGGCGCTTCCGTGTCCTTGGGATCGCCGCTTTCATCCCATGACTTCGGCTCCAGAACATTGATGATAAATTCACCGCTCATTAGGTCAATGAAACATCCGCCAAGGTTTAAGGTTAGTTCCTCGTACTCCATCTCAGGATCAAGAGCCAGGATATGCATACCTGTTTCCCGCAGGTTGGTCAGGATGAGTTTTAGCAGATAGCTCTTACCCTGGCCGCTGTTTCCGAGGATGAGGATATTGGCGTTGGTCTTGTCATCAGCGCGGCGGTTGAAATCCACGAGTATATTGCTGCCGAACTTATCTCGCCCGATGCAGAAACCATTGGGATCGGTTTTCCCGCTGTAGTTGAAGGGATAGAGGTTTGCAACAGAGCTGGCAGGCAGTACCCGTTCAAACTGATCCCCGAACACGTTCCAGCCAGAAGGCATGACCGAAAGAAATCCCTGCTGCTGACGGAGCAGGAGCCTGTCCACATTGAGCTTGCTCCTGACGAGCTCGGTCAGCACCTCTGTTTGCAGGAGCTTGAGCTGGTCAAGGTCATGGGAGAACAGCTCGATATAAACCGCCGTGTGCAGGAGCGGCTCCTTGCTCCGGTGCATTTGCGCCACGATATTAGCGACATCCTGCAGATTGCTCTCGGCCGTGACCGTCTGCTGGAGGTCCTGGGTGCTGCTTCGCTTCATCCGGTTTTTATTGGCGGCATTGCTGATGATCTTCTTTTCTTCCACGGGGGACACATGCCGGGTATAGATGTGCAGCGTTACGTCGTCCTTTTCGCCTAGGTGCCGCAGGATGGCCTGCTCACTGGTTTCCGTGGGATATTCACGCAAGGCCCACACACAGCGGAAGGTATTGCCGCAGATAAAATGATCTGTGTTGAATTTGACTACGGAGGGCGCGATCATGTCGAGGAATTCCTGAATTCGGATATCCTCCTGCGGCGTGTTCTGTGATTTGTTTTTTCTTGACATTGGCTTACCATCCTTTCCGATTTTGTTTGAAAATAAAAAAAGCTGCCAACATTGCGGCAGCTCAAGGATAAATAATTCATTTATAAAGTATTCTATGATACAATAATATAGCATTTGTGATATTTGTGAGGGTATTGATAGGTCTAGATATATGTAAGCGTTGGCTTATTGTAGAAATTTATGTAGAAAACAGGAGTTAAACTATCGTGGAATTTATTGAAATATTAAAAGCAATTATTTTAGGCATTGTAGAAGGAATTACCGAATGGCTTCCTATCAGCAGCACCGGACATATGATTCTGGTAAACGAATTTTTGCAGCTTAGTATGTCGGATGCCTTTAAGGAATTGTTTCTGGTGGTCATTCAACTTGGCGCCATCCTAGCCGTTGTTGTTCTGTATTGGAGAAAGTTGTTTCCTGTTTCTATCGGCAAAAAGCCTGTCATACAAAAAGAAATCATTTCTGTTTGGTTGAAAATTCTTGTAGCCTGTGTTCCTGCGGCAATTATCGGTTTTCTGTTCGACAACCAGATTGAAGCTCTGTTTTTCAATTATCAAACCGTTTCAATTACTTTAATTGTATATGGAATTCTGTTTATCATCATTGAATCAAAGAATAAAAACAGGATATCGCAGATTAATAAGGTTTCACAAATAACCTACAAAAGAGCGCTGCTGATCGGCGTATTTCAATTACTGGCTTTGATACCCGGTACTTCACGTTCCGGTGCGACAATTCTTGGCGCCATTTTAATTGGGACTTCCAGAACAGTTGCGGCCGAATTTACTTTTTATCTGGCTGTTCCGGTGATGGTTGGAGCAAGCTTGCTGAAAATTGTAAAATTCGGGTTTCATTTCACGAGTGCTGAAATTGCCGTTTTAATGACAGGTACAATTGTGGCCTTTATTGTATCGATACTAGCAATCAAATTCCTTATAGTCTACATAAAAAAACATGATTTCAAAGTGTTCGGATGGTACCGGATTGTATTGGGTATTGCCGTACTCGCATATTTCTTAGTAAAAACCTTAATATAATCATCCTAGCAGTTAATTTAGCAGTGGATTTCCCACTACTATTCATATTTCAGGATATAGAAAGAATGCGGATTAATTATTCTACTGGCTTATGCTTTGTTTATTTTCTTTTTATTCAAAAAGCAAAAATCACAGCATTTATTCCCTGTACCCAACGTTCCTGTTCGGATAAACTTTACTTTTTTCATTGAACCATAAATTACATAGTCTGCATCACAAAAAATTTTGCAAAGTTCAGGACAATCGTTCTCTATACATGTATCATACCAGAGACATTTTGATATGTTATATTCTATTGATGTGCTATCATTTTTTATCACTTCTGTTACCCAATTATCACTCTTATTAACTGTACCAGACATTATCGTTCTAAACATATAAAAATATCCAGGTATGAATTCAAACATTGAATACTGCTTTTTCAATTTCGGCCCCACAATAGTGAGCATGTATTTTTCAACAGTATCATACGCTTTTTTCTGTTCACCTAATTCCTCTTGCAATACCTTATATAATGAAATCCTTGGAAGAATTGTTTTGGTCAATGTTCTCATCTGATTATTACTTTTTCCTGTCGTCAACTGAAGTATTGTTTGTAACTTTCTCTGTTGTAAATCATAAATTTTACAGCCTAAACTTTGACCAAATTCATTCGTCAAAAATTGTTGCATAATGATTCTCCTTCTTTTTCACAAAATAATCACTATTTCGTAAAATAATACTATCGTTCTTGTTTGCTCGGAAATCTGCCTTTCAACCTTTTCTCTGCTTTTGTTTCTTGGCTTAATGAAAGTAAATCTCCAAACGCTTCTCTATCTTGATGTAGCTTCATTTTTCACCTCCATGAGTAAATCAATGAGCGGCAGCACTATTTTCTGTGAGTAGTATCTGCGCGCTGTGAAGATCAGTGTAAGGCTGTCTAATTGTTGCCTTTTTGCATACTGCAACAGCAACTGCTCCGGGTTTTCCGCATCTGTATGCGCATCTAGCAGTTCGTCAAATATATTGATGAACTGAAGGTATTTCCAATTCTCGTCCGTCACAACCGCAGGCGGCTTTCGCACTTTGATATGGCAGCCTTCCGGCAGCTTAGCTCCATAACGGTTTGTAGTGATTTCTATGTCACGGGGAATCAGGGTTGTCAGCCCCAGTTTGTTGATCAGGGAAGCCCCAGATTCATAACCTATTTTTGCGCCATTTTGTATCGTTAGGGTTTTCAACAGTACCTGGTCGATGCTGGGCGTGACCTTCCCAAAAACGGTTTGTTTCACATGGCAGTAGACACCTTTTTGCAGTCGCTCAATTTCGCCCTTGTCCGCCATCCGTTTCAGCTTGACGTTGGTTAAGGTCTTGGCCTGATCATATGGAAGTGCAAACTTCTCGGCCAACTGCTCCGCAATGTCCTCAGTTTGGATTGCTGCTTCGTAAGGCATGTCTTTGACGGTTTGGGCAATGTGTTCTCCATATCCGGCCTGTTCCATATTCCCCCCCTAAAGTGATATTATAGCCATGAAATTTATCTCATATTCTTGCCATCATAATATCACTTTATGCACCGAAGGTCAATTTGCTGTGCCATTTATAAATAATAAATCTAAAATGAAATTTCAACATTGGCATTGGATAATAGCGTTTATCTCTTGACTTTTCTCTCTGTCTGAGCTCATATATACACCAACGGGAATTTCTCGGAAAAATAAAGCGTCATGGCAGGCAGATATGCAGCAACATATCCGCCCTGCACAAGGTGAAGTGACCACCCTGCACAACCGTTAAAACGGCACCATGACAAGGCTATTTTATCTTGTTTTTTATGGCTGCACAAGGATAAATTTTCGTGCGTGCAAGGGGAACGGGCAAACAAGCCCCGCCTTTGCATGCGTTTTTATACACAGGGGAATTCCTGACCAAATTATGAAAGGTCGGGATCATATGAACATTTTTGAAAACCGGAGTAGCTTTATTGGCACCTTTGAACCGGAGCGTACAAAAAGCTCTGTTCAAAACCTCTTTAAACTTGCAAAAGAAATCCGTGAAAAGCTCGGCAAACAGGGCTATCTTCTTGACAGCTATCTATCCCGCGTGCTGGAAGCCGCTAACAACACCTTGCTTTACGAAGCTGCTGAAAAGGGCTTTGAAACAGGTTCTGAGCTTCAAAATCTCTGCTATGCCGTAATGGATGGCAGCGGAGCTCTAGAGGAACATCCTTTTTATCAAATTGTAAAACAGTCCTTCGAAAAACAGCAGTACACCTATCAGGAAAGAACCACTGTCATGAGCCTGCACAGCGTCTTATTGGCCGATGCATTTATGGAATATGCCACTCAGTCGTATGTACAGGAACAGGTTGGTTTGTTGAATATCCTAGATGATGTAAAGCTGCGCGAACTTTATAAAAAAATCATTTTCCTTGTTGATGAAAACTTGATGGAACAATTAAATCTCGCGCTTAAGGAACGGTTTTTTATTGTGCCTGTGGTTGCAGGGTTCATGCAGGGACTCACCAACGATCTTTTATACAGTTTGACCTATCGTGACAGTGAAACAAGCAGACAAATATTTCAGTTGATTATGGATGCTATGTCTATTGAATAATTCATATATGAAAAAGGCAACCGGCAAGCCTATGACAGCAGCATTTGCCGGTTGCTTTCTAATGCTGCTTTTCTCTCTGTAAAAGCGGGAAAATCAGTCATTTAAAATTATCCATCTTTCACCGTCATATTCTTCAAACTTTTCAGTAGTCACGTTCTGCTCAAAATAAATTGCCAGCAAGCGCTTAATGTCCTGCTTGCCGGCGCGCTTCGTAGAAAAGCCCTGCTCACGCAGGGTTTTTTCTATGCGGTTTAAGTAGGGGAATACCTCGCTTTCTTTCTCATTTCGGAGCCGAATCACCACCAGGAATTCTCTGGCCGTCGCCATCTGCACCTGTATCCGGTCAAGCTGGGTCAGATCCTGCTCCAGCATCCTTCTCACTGCAAGGTTACCTTCCTGCTCCAACCGGGTTCTGAGAAACTGCTTGTTGTCCTCAAAGTTCTCCCGGCTGTTCAAGCATAAAAACTCCAGCTCGGCCATACCCTTGAGCACTGTCATCAATGCGTAGATCCTGGCGGAGATGCTTTCCTCGGAAAGGACGGAAATATTGGTCGGCTTGACGCAGAAGTATACTAACTCGTCGCCCCGGTTCGTCGCCAGGCTGTAGTCGGTGACGGCCTTGGTATTGATGAGCTGTCTTGTAAATTGCTTTTGCTTGGCTTTTTTCTTTTCTGTTTTATTCATACTTGGTGTACCCCCATTCGTAGACCTGCTGTTTCGTAAAGAAAAAGGCGCAGGCATATTTGATAAAGTCGAGGATGCTGGTATCGTCAAACCGTATGGTCAGAAACGCATACAGGGCGGTGATGACGATGGGCGGCAGGAAACGGAGCTGAGCCAGCGCAAACACAGAGAGTAAAAGACCGATGCCGATCACGCCGATGTCGCGGAGCTGCCACAGCCACAGCACCGCCTTGGATTTCAGGTTGTCAGGGTAAATGTACATATCAGGAAGCCTCCTTTTCTTGCTTGAATTTCTGTAAAAAATAGGCGATCCCCCGGAGCACATGCTCCACACAGGGAATCGCCACACTATTGCCGAGTGCTTTGTACCGGGCGCTGTCCGATGCATCGGGGATGTCCGTCCAATAATCCGGAAACCCTTGAAGCCGTTCATTTTGTTTAGTTTTTGTGGTGTACACGATAGAATCGCCTCCTGATTATCATGGCTTTGAATCGTGTACATACACGATTCAAAAAATATTGGTCGAAAAACCGTTTTGTGATGTTTGGTGATAAAAAATACAGCACAGGCCGAGGCCATATGCTGTATTCAATGCTGCGGAGATATGGAAATGTCATTTCAGAAAATCAGGCAGTTTTGGCGGTGGTGCCGGATTGTCGCGCACAATTTTTCTAATCTGCTCAGCAATATCCTGCTCAGACCATTCATGCCCATCTCCCGGTTCGGTGCCAAACCGTTCAAGAATAATAGCCTCCTGCTCTTTGGTAAACAAAATGTGCGCGGATTTTTCCCAAGCCCTCAGCTTTTTCCTGTTCAATATCATTTTCGCTCACCCCCTCCTTGAAGCCGCATTCCACGCTGCATAAGGGAATGAAGTTCCCCCCGCAGCAGCTCACATTCAGAACGCAATTCCTGTACAGTTTCACGCAATTGAATATTTGCAGACTTAAGATCGCTTTCCCGGCGCTTGGATTTCTCCAATTGCAGGAGTAGCTTCGCATATTGACTCTCCAGCGTCCCTTCGGATACAGTCTTTGCAGGGATATGGAAGAGTTCCTCATCCATCAAGGCTTTCACGTGCGGCTTGCTGAATACCGAACGTGAAAGCCCCGTCCGTTCGCATAAGCGTTTTATGGTAACCGGACACCCTTCCGCCTTCAGCTCCTGTATCGTGCTTTTAACAGCGGATATCGTTTGTTCACGCTGCTTTTGCTGTAGATTGAGCAGGGAATCAGGAATTTTTCTCATCGCCAGTTACCTCCAGATATGTTTTCATTTTGTTTACAACCTCCTGATATAGAACAGCATTTGCAGCGGCATTTTTTTGAATGATAGGAAAGGCTTTGAACCGCACCGCTTTTATGCGCCAGGCTTCGGCCTGTTCCTCAAAGAACGGAATCTGCTCGATTTCAGGAATAAAATAGCGGCAGTTCAAGCAAGCCTGCATATCGCATTTACATCCGGTAATATCACTGCATATGCCGCCGCGCACCCTGTGGGCACGCAGGTTTTCCAGCAGCCTGGCCTCCGTCTGCGGGTTCATGCTCAGGATTCTCCCATGAAACATAACCGGAGATGACTCGTCAGACTCCCCCAAAACAAGCCTCTGCTTTTCCGTAAGAACCTCCGGACGCAGGTCGAGATGGTTGTATGATTTGAGAATCATCTGGTCGTTCTTGTGGCCTGTCATGTGGGCGATCTGCTCTATGGTAAAGCCTTCTGCCAGCCGGTCTGTAATGCCGTTGTGTCTGAGCATGTGGCTTTTCAGAACATATAGGGTTCCGTTTTCATCACGGACATCATACATTTCGCAGTATCGTTTGAAGAACACGTTGATATGGTTAGGGGTAGCTGTCAGGACATTGTGCTTCCGGACAACTGTTTCGGCCCATTTTCCGTATCTGTACCAGGCTTTCTTGTAGGCCAGCAGCAGTCCCCGCTGATTTTCCGGCAGATAAGGCGATAGGGCACGCTGCGCTTCCTGCTGCTCATGTAAAAGGTCTATCAGATATTTCCCAATCCCCTCATACTCAATGTGGAGGCTGCGCATCTCTGCCAGGTTGTAGCCGCCGTTTTGCTTCCATGAGGGGAGGAACAGAATAAAATGCCCGTCAAACTGCTTGACGCAGTCCGGCTCCATTGCGCAGACCTCGCTGACCCGCGTGGGAAAAAGCCTCATAATCCAATACGCGACCCGAATATGAAGCTGTATTTCCGGCATTAGAAATAACCGGTCAAGCTGGCGTTCAACAAAAGGAGGAATCAGCTTTTCGTCATAGTGTAAAGGCTGAACGAATGGGTTTCCGGCGAAATGATTGTATAGCTTCCGGCCTTCCCATCCCTGCATGACATCAAAAAAGTTCTTGATGACTTGCCATATGCCGTTTTTTACCTGTTCCTTTGTACAATTCCCATCCAGATATGCTTTAAATCCAGCGACAAAGGACGGCGTGCAACAATACAGAGCATCTTCTTCACCCTGCAATTCTAGAAACTGCAGGAACCATATCAGCCGGATCACGTGCTGCCGGGCTGATGATACTCGCATGCCTCCAAGCAGTTTCAGCACAATGAAGTATTTGGCTGCTTCCTTAAATTGTTCCGGGACATTCACAAAGTGGAGCACACAGGATCTGTCAGCCGGATGCTTTTTGAGCCTGTCGCAGTGCCATATGTCGTCACCAAAGCAATCGCTGCCTGAAATACTGGCAACAAAGGCGCGGTATTCCACTTTACGATCTTCCTGAAAGTTTTCCTGCACCGCAGCATTACTTGGCATACAAACCACCTCCAAAAGCTGCCTCGATTTTTGTCACGGTATCCGAGTAGGAATCAAGCAGCGCTTTTTCCTGCTGATACTGCCGGTATGACTGGTAATCCGCAATCCCCATCTCCCGGTAGGACTCAACAAGCCCGTCCACGAGCTTGCGCTGGGAATCCCGCAGGGCTATCCAGTACTGTAGATACGGTTTGCCTGTACAAAGATTTTTGCAGTTTACACAGCTTAGCGTACGGCTGCGCTCCCGGCATTCTCCATCGGCAAAAACGCGCATACAGAATCCCAATTCAACCCTGCGCTGTTCAAGGCGGAAGTCCACAAACAAGAGCCGCCGCTGTTCTTCGCTGAATTGATCAAGCTGCTCGTTGTTAAGCAGAAGATCAAATTTTTCTCTAAAAAAGGAAGTGTTCATTTCAGCAAGCCGCTTCTTTCGAACCTCGGCGTAATACTTCATTGAGGTTTTGCGTGAGAGATGGCTCAGCCAGTAGGCAAGCTCCGTCATGGATGCTCCGCTTTCGACCAGCATGACGGCAATGGTTTTTCGGAACTGTCTTGTGGTCAGCTTCCAGAGGTGGTCATTTTCATCAGTAATGCAGTGCTTCGCAATCAGCCTGTTTACCGCATCGCAAAACCCGTCACCGCAGGGAAGCGAAGGACGCTGGCTCCCATTTTTCACAATGAAGATATACGGCTCACCATATTCCTCCCGCAGGCTTTGGGTTCTCTTAATCTGACGGGTGATTTCTCTTGACAGAAAAGCAGGGATCAGCATTTCACAGGTATCGCCGATGCCGCGCTTGCGCCGGGCGCTTAATGTTTTGTGCGGCACATAGCGCAGGAGCATCAGCCCCTCAAAACGTGATGGTGCCAGACAGTCCTCTTTCAGCAGTACGACTTCCGACAATCTCAGCCCGGTATTGATAAAAATGCTGTATAGAACCCGGTGTGTATCGCTTAACTCGTGACTATGCTTTTCAATCGCCGCCGCTACTGGGTCGGGGATTATCTCAGTATTTCTGGACATGTTGTCCAGATTGAAAAAGCGGTACTTTGCAAATGGATTCCCCGTCGGTATCGGTGTCCGGAGGCTCGGATCACGCATGTCTCCGCAAAGGTAGTCTATGATTTGGCCGCAGGCACGCATGGTGTTGGCAACGGACTTGACGGACAGTCTGCCGCCGTGCTTGGATAAGCAGTCGTTTTCCAGATAGTTGTAGAGTTGACGGGCATCCACATCGGATATATCCGCGAAATAGTGGATGCCTGGGTTATTGCTGCTGAGGAAATTGACTCCCTTGATTACTGCAGCAAGAACCGGGGTCCGATAGTCGCTACGGCCTTGAAGGTACCACAGCATAAAGTATTTCAGTTCCAAGCGCAGCGAGACGCAATGGATCTTGCTGAAATCGTAGCTGTTGCTCCTCAAATTGGGTCCGGTTAGATAAAACAGCTGCCATATATCGTTATGGACACTCAATTGTTGGCGGTTTTCCCTCCTGAAAAGTGATTTTTGCTTCTCAAACTCGATGTCAGCAATTGTTTTAACTACATCAGCGATGGGTGTCCCATAAAACCTGCTTGCCTGCTTTTTGTCTGTAAATGCGGCCTGGAGCAGCTTAAAACTCGTAACGTTCTCGCGCCTGACAGTAAATTCTGCTGCTTTCTCCTGAAAGTATGCCGTGAGCAAATTTGGCGGGGCATTTTCCATAGCCCGGATCATTTCCGATACTCCGACAGAATCCAGTACCGGCTGTAGGCTGCTTCTAGAGCACAGTGATTCTTCCAATGCTGTAAATGAGGAGTTCATCTTTGCCCCTCCTTTGCCTTTTGAAGCTTATCAAACACCGCCTTGGCGATAATCGGATTGTTGTAATTGCGGTATGGCTCGATAGAATCCAGGCTCTTCCAGCCAAAGTGCTCCGAAATCATCGCATCGGAAATGTTGTTCTCCGGATGCGCCGCCTGATGCTCCAGAAATTGCATGACTTTCGTGCTGCGTCCGCTGTGGGTACGGATTTTTTTGCTGTCAAGACCCGCCCGTGCCGCACACTTTTTCAAAATCTCCCAGTAATTGCGGTATGCAAGGGGAGTACCCTGGCTGCACCCGGCTTTCAGATTGATAAAGATAGTCTGACTGAGCAGGCCGGATTGTGTTTCCGCCTGGGACCTCTCTGTCAAAAGATAGCGGTCCAGCACATCACGTGTTGATTGCGGAAGAAAGACAGTGCGGTGCTTGAAATCTCCCGAAGATGCGTCCGGTTTACCTTTTGACCGGCTCGGACTGATACGGCCAGCTTGAGAATCATAATCTTCAAGCTGCATGCTTAGTACTTCGTCTATCCTGAAGCCTTCCAGCGTGACCAAAAATATAGCCAGATCGCGTAATGTCAGAAAACAGGAGCAGATGGTCACCACTTCATCATCCGTATACCATTTGATGTACTCCCGTTTCGCGGTCAGCCTTAACATGTGTCGGTCAATAATGTATTTGTACTCATAAGAACTGATCTGGCCATAGAGAAACGATTTTTGGGCCCTCTTCGCATTGTCCATTGTCTGAAACTCAACATGATGCATACCGGTCTGTTCGAGCCATTTGTAGAATTCGGTGATGACAGTGACATACTTGCTGAGGGTGCTGTATGACAATGGGGCCCGCAGCCGAATAACGCCTCCGTCCTCATAGCTCCTACCCATAAGCCGCATTAAAAATGCCATAACATCATCTGTTACGGCATCCTCAAACGATATTCCCTGCCCATGCAGAAAGTTAAGATATACACAAAGCTTGTGTGCGTACTCCTTTCCGGTGCTGATCTTTCGAATGCTCTTCAAGTCCAGCCATTCATTGATCTGGTAAAACGGGATGCCGTGCCTTGTGATCAGCCATAGTTCCCTTTCACCACCTGACGGTGCTGGCATCAGTGCGCGCATCACCTTGAAAACTCGTTGTTCTTTTTCCATACGAACCTCCTATACGATGTACAATAAAATTCCTGCAGAGTACCCTACAGGTACAGATATTGTAACACGCTTATAGAAGGCTGTAGTAACATGGCTTTACATCGTCTTTCTATCGTGTAATTAACTACCGTGTATAGTTCCTAAATAAACCGTTCGCATTCCAGCGGCGTCAGCCTCCGGATCAGCTTACCGACGCGAACAGGATGCACGTTGTTGAGGGAGTACCCACCATCCGTTTTAGACTGGAGGGTTCCACACAGATCGCCGTTTTCCACACCGTTCCGGCAGTCCAGCCCGGCGACGTCAGATTCGCACACTAGGTCGGTTGCATCCTTGTACTGTCTTGCGCTTTGGGTGCTGACCACCTCGTTTTGTGCATATTCGTCACTTCGCTGCTGGGAAAAGACACAATGCCGATCAGTGGCCGTTACGGTATAACTGATGTCAGGCTGTACGCCGATGCCGTTCCCGCCGTTATGATCCTGCCGGTCGATAATATTACCGGCGATGCAGTAGGTTTCGTCAGGTGACAGATCGGCACATTCTTTATCTGGAAGAACAGCCGGCTGGGAAATTAGCGGCACGTTGTTTCCCCCCGTGCCATATCGGGCGGACATCGTTGGGGCTATCTCATGGGGACCAGTATAGCGCGAGTCAATGCCATGGTTCTCGAACAGTTCCGGCTGGTTACCCAATACAATAGGGGGATGTCCGTCCATCTGCGCCCGCAGCGTAGCGGTGATATTTTCAGTGATATCCATGCGGTTGCCGCCCTGGTCGTTGAGACACAGCACGGAGGGCACCATGTTCGTGCCGCTCTCCGAAGCCTTAAGGGTCGGCGCACATTCCTCCTGATAACCGATGCCTCCGGCTTTTGCACCCTGTCCGGCAGAAAAAGCAGCCGCAAACAGGAGTCCACCCGGATTTCTGCCACCGCCGCCGTCTGCGCCGGCCAAGGTCGGAGCAATACTTTCTTGCGTAAAAATTCGATCCTGTTGAGTGTCCCAGGGTGTTAAACAATTTGAGCGGTCCTGATTCGGTGTTTCGGCAATAAAGGTCTGTTGCTTCATGCCGGGCTGAGCTTGTATCGCACCAGCCACATCATTAAGTTCCCGCACTTCATCCCGCTGGTTACAGGCGAAGGCTACTGGCAGACTATCTGGGCAGGACATGTTTTCTTTTTCTGTTGTTACATAACCATGTCCGCCGCCACCACCAGCGCCGCTGTAGAGGGAGGGCCAAACACCGCCGCTTTCATAAATACGGCGGCTCTGCACATCCCACGGTGTCAGACATTCTCTGCCATTATCTCTGTGATCGGACGGATTCCCGCCTGTATTTCCAGTGCCTTTTTCAGGACAGGCGGCAGCTCCTTGCCGCGTTTCTTCGCTCTCCGCAGAATCCCCAAACAGGCGGTCTTGCTCAAATAATATTTGGGGTGCGGTTCGGCCTGCAAAATCTGCGACAAGGTAGATACGTTTCCTCCGTTGCGGGGTGCGGGGCCAGTATTGAGCATCCAATACTCTCCAAGCAACGGAGAATTGATCTCCCAATATGGCCCCAGCAGATTGCCATACCCCTCCCGGAGGTCGAGGTATAGATACGGTACTGTCAGCAATTCTGCAGGTTTCTTCGAGTACCGCCCTGAAGTCCTCGGAGTCTGAGGAACTGAAGGCTCCGGGAACATTTTCCCAGCACATATACCGAGGTCGAACAGCGTCAGCTGTCCTTCCGTTTGCTTTGTCATACGCTCTCATCTCCTTGATGACACGAACCTGCTCCATGAACAGCCCGGAACGCTCGCCCTGAAGGCCGGCGCGTTTTCCAGCCACACTAAGGTCCTGACAGGGTGAGCCTCCGCAGACCACATCCACGGGAGTCAGTTCGCCACCTTTCAGTTGTGTGATGTCGCCAACATGGAGCATATCCGGAAACCGTAATTTCGTGACTTCAATGGGAAACGGTTCGATTTCGCTGGCCCATACAGGGGTAAAGCCCTGCCGGACGCCTGCCAGCGGAAATCCACCGATCCCGTCGAACAGGCTTCCGAGGGTCAGCAGTGAAGTCACAGCTGCAGCTTCATGCCGGGGGAGGGCGCTTCCTCCAGCTCGATCTCCCTTTCTTTCGGGAAGTAGGACACATTAGGTGTACGGATGTCCCGCATCAACCGTTCGGCTTCCGTTGCAGCTTCTTCATAGGTATCAAAGGTTATCGGCTTGCCGTCATTCTTCAGCCAGGCTTCCGCCGCTCCGCAGATTGAGCCGGTGCTCCGTCTTGCCCAGATGCCGTACTGTTTCATAGCGATTCCTCCTTTTGTTTGTTCTGTCAATATGTTCCGTATTGGTATGCCGAGCTGCTCGGCCTCCGCGATCTCACAGCCCATTCCGTGGCTGATCCGCTCACCGCAAATCCACACCTCATCGCAGGAGGCCAGTACCCGCAAGCCCATCTGAATGCCGGCCTCTCTTTCAGCGGGGACTGAGTCATTCAAGATTTGCGGGTACAGCATATGGACAGCTATGGGCGCACACCCTTGATCCGCGGCATAGCGGCAGGCGGCTCTGGCAAACAGAAGATTGTTTTCGATATCTCCCGCGAAGGGAGAACAGATATATACCAGCTTCATTTCGCAGCCACCGCCTTTACCACAGTGCGTGTCATATTAACGGCGGTCTGAGCGGTATATACCGCACTCATGAGGTTGGCCTTGGTACTGGTGTCCAGTCCGAAGGCTCCGGCGATACGGGGAATTTCCCCGGCTGCCAGCATCAAACCAAGCCCCAGCAGGACGTGGTCTTTGATTACCATCAGCCCTGCTATGAGGATTGTGGACTGGAGGAAAGCCGTCAGGCACAGGCCGACGATCTGCTTGCACCAGCTGACAAAACCGTCCAGATAGCCTCTCGGAACACTAAACATATAAAGGCTGCCTACGGCTATTTGGATGAGCAGGATACCGCCGCGCTTGAGGTTGGCGAAAAAAACCTTGATCACCGCATAGCCCATCATAATGAGAATGAACAGCATCATGATCGGGTTGATTGTGCTTCCGGCGCCTCCAAACACGCCGGCTGTCCCTGCGCTGTCCAGGCTTCCGGCCGAGGACAGCTGGCTGATGATGTTACCCGCGAGAGTATCCACGCCGGAGCCATATCCGGTAATGCCGGCCGTGAAACTGCTCTGCAGGGAAACGGAGAGCTTATATAGCTCCACTGGCACCGTGGAAAACAGCCCCACAGCCAGAAAGCCCTTGAGAATGTTCAGCGCGGTATCCTTTATGCTTCCGCGGCCGGACTGGTATTCAATGCCGCATTCAAAGACGGATACCACCAACCCTGTGCCGTATAGCGCCCAAGCCAGATAGAAAAAGAACAGGACAATGGATTTCACCCAGGTCATTTCGAACAGATCAGCACCCATATTGCCCATAGCAGAAAAGAAATTACCGAGAAAACCGATGATCTGACCGTAGACCCAATCCAGAATCTGTTTCAGCACGGTATCGGCTGCAAAGTCCCATATGAACATGGGCATCACCTCCTTGACAAAAAAATAAGGAGCCTGTCATTTTACAAGCTCCCGAAAAAGGTTGTTTTAGATGCCTCGCATTGTCAGGCCGTTTTCGCTCTGTCCGGACTGCTCCATCTGCTGCGAAGGTTCCCTGAACACATCAAGGTAATTGTTGATGGCCTCGGATATCTGATCATAGTCCGATTTATTCGGCTTGTAGACATACCAATCAATTCCCTCCCCATACTTCCATATGTACGGGGTTATACCATTTCTGAAGTTCGGGTTGCTGACCGTTTTCCTGCCAAACAGGTCGGAAAATCGTAGAGTTACAGCGTCTACCGGTCCGTCATTTCGGTTGATTACGGTTGCCTTGATCGCCTCGTAATGATCCGCTGTACCCGTCGTGACGAATTCAATTTTCACGCGGAGTTTGTCGGTGAGCTTCCCGAAGAAAGCCCTTCCGACAAACTTTTTATCAGAGATGGTTATGTCATTTCCGAACAGCCTGCGAAGCTCCTGTTCAAAGTAATTCATTTTCATACCTCCTACATTCCGAGGATAGTCCAGATGTAAAGCGGAGCCGTTAACGTGAACACTAAACAGGCGAACAAGATCGCCGGCGCGGCCCATTCGAACTGACCATGCTTGCGATAATCAAAATATGCGGTCCCAATTTTTGCAAAGAAAAACACGGCCAGGATCAGATCGATGGCGGGAAACACCACCTTGTTGACGACCGTTTTGATTTGACTGGATGCATCATTCCATGTGCTTTGTATTGCTCCTGCTACATCGCCGCTGCCTGCCGCATATGCGGTCGTTCCCATGAGACAGGTCAGCAGAAGAATAACGCAGAGAATCGTGAGGATATGTTTCAGTTTCATAGAATACTTCCACCTTTCCATATAATTTTTACATGAAAAAGGACCGCAAAGACGTTACTCTGCGATCCTTTTTCTTTTCTGAGGGTTAGGGTTTTACAGGGGCGAATAGCGATAGGTAATCCTTTGATGTCATCGCCGGATTTTCCCCCGCTTCACACCGTGCATGAGAGTTTCCCCTCACACGGCGTTCCATCGGGAATTTCTTCTGGTATGATAAAGCAGTTATCAACGATTGCAAGCTTCCGAAGCTGATTGAGCTTTTTAATTTGCGGTTTTGTTAGACTGAAATGTGAGAATAATTCAAGTACCGTTGTAGGATTGTTTGCATGTATAAGCTGGTGCATCCGTTCAGAAACAATAATTAAGTTCGCATATTCATCTGTACCGCCACAGTGTTTTGGTACTATATGATGACAGTGAACCTCATCTCTGTCCAGAATCTGTTTGCTGACCGCACATTTTCCATGCTGTGCACAGTACAGGGAAAGGCGATTATCATTTAACTCCACCGTTTTATGGCAGATAGGGTTTCTCATCAGATAGTGCAGGATATTTTTATCTATCCGTTCCAGTCCTTTGTGAATGACATCCCTGCCTTCCGGCGTGTATTTATTAACGATTCTCGCTTTCATACGGGGATATTTATGCGACACATAACCGATTGGCACCAGCACTTTTGTATCATTTGTGCCGATAAACCGGAGTTGTGCACTTTTTCCGTATGCTTCCTGTATGTGCTTTGGTATGGTATATTGAATTTTCCTGCTATCCAGCCATGTCTTTGTTTTCAGCCGTTCACGGAGTCTTGCTTTCAGGCTCTTGTAGATGGGAAAGGCAATTTCCCTAAAATCCTTCTGAACATGGGTAGCCATGTTGTAGTAGTTATGCACTCCGATAACGAATGAGTTATACATGGATACGGCGGTATATTGACCGTCTTTTCCGTCTGTGTGGAACTCAATATCATGTATGAGTGCGCGCGCTTTTTGGACAATCTTTTTCTTTGATTTGTCAGTGATGTGGCTTTTAACGATGTATTTTGGCTCTCCGTTTGTTTTTGCGCCTCTGCGAATCAGCTTCATCTTAAAGCCCAAGAATTCGGAATATCCCTTTTTCAGATTGACGATTTGCGATTTATCCCGATTGATTTCAAGCCCCAGACGGTGCTTGAGCCAATCCTGAACAGCATGGAACACCTTTTTCGCATCGCCACGCTTTCTGCAAAATATGCGAAAATCATCGGCATAACGCACAATGTAGCATTCCTTCAGGTTGGTCAGATTTCTAAGCGAGCCATATCGACTGCTGTGAATCGGAGCACCGTTCGCACTAATTCCGGTGGAATATTGCCGTTTTGTAGGCATGTTTTCCCATTGGCTTGCTATCCACCAATCCAGTTCATTCAGCACGATATTTGAAAGAAGCGGGGAAATGACGCCGCCTTGAGGTGTTCCTTTTTCTGGAAATCCTATTCCGGCTACTTCTGCTTTCAGCATTGCGGATATGATTGAGAGCAGGGTTTTATCCCGTATTCCCATTGTCCACATTTGCTTGAGCAGTTTCCCATGACTGACGTTTTCAAAAAAATCCTTTGATGTCTATGTCAACCACAAAAGAAAGTCCGCTTAACTGCATCATTTTAACCGCCTGTGCTATGGCGTGTTCGGTGCTTCGGTTTGGGCGAAAGCCGTGACTGTTATCATGAAATTTGGCTTCGCATATTGGTTCCAGCACCTGCAACACGCATTGCTGTATCAGCCTGTCCATGATGGTTGGTATACCGAGCGGGCGCATTTTTGTCGGGTCATTTGGTTTCGGTATTTCTACCCTGCGCACCGGCTGGGGTTCGTACCAACTCAATTTTCGCTGGACAAGGTAAACCAGCCGTTCATCACTTAACTTGGATAGATTTTCGATTGTCCGGTTGTCTGTGCCTGCTGTCCTACTTCCTTTGTTTTTCCTGATATTGCGGTATGCCAGCTTGATATTTTCCTCCGCTGTTATCAGCGGCATAAGGTCTTTGAAAATGCGACCGTTTTTGCTGTCGGCATACAGCTTATCAAAGATTTCCTGAAGGCCGTAGTATTCAGCATGGCGTAATTTTGCCTTTTTCCTTTGCTTGCCTGTCGCTGTCATAGTCGGCTCACCTCGCTTTTAATGGCGGGTCTGCCTTTCTTAGTCTTACTCGAACCTATGATATTGTCTGCTTTTACCTTACTGTTTTTCAGAATCATTCTCGACTTGTGGCTATCCCTCCGCCGTGTTTCCACGGTTTCATAGGTACTATGCCACTGCTCTCAGCCAGATTAAATCAGGTTATACGGTGACCGCTTTCCCTGATACCGCTTCCTTACGCTGCAATGCGCTCCACGTCCTGACCTTTCTACGTTCCGATATTCCTATCCAATTTCCAATACCCTTAGGTTTTCCTTTGAGCCTGTACGCTGGACGGCACCTGTAATGCCGTAAGGACTTTCATGGGCACTATTTTACTTATCCTCACGCACACCGCATGACACGGTTACAACCTTTCGATTGTATCGACTTTTAGACCCTTTCATTCGGAAATTCGTCAGCGGGCTAACTACCCGCATTCTCACCATAGGTATTGATAGACCTCCGGCATATAGACCGCACCATGTACCTCTACACAGCTTTCCACAGCTTGACCTGTTTGGGCGGTTCTCTGCCGACTTCAACGGGCTTTACACATCAAATCTATTGCACGACTGATGCATACCGTAGTATCAAGGGGGCGTTTCAGGGCGTTACCCCATCATTCCACCCATCGGAATATCAGTTCTACAAGAACTGTGTTTATTAAAACACGACCTTGCGCCTAACCTTTTCAGTTAGAAACGTATCGCACTATGCCAGTCCGACCACAGGTTGCCCTGTATGTTGACAGAGTCTGTGAGGTTCGCTGACAACATTCCGGCTGGCGTCCAGCAGTCAATGAGCCATGTATACGCCGTGTAGCTTCCGTCCGGGAACCAGATGGGCGTAAAGTGTGTCCGGCGTTTATAGGTCGAGTATTTGTTGGACGCGAACTCAAACTTGGCGTTGTATCCGGATTGCGTCTGCTCCAGCAGCCTCCAGTATGTTTTGTATTGAAATTCGGGGAAATAGGTCACGGCAGTCTGTGTATCTGTCACTGCCGAGGACTGGTTGGTACTGACATTTGCCGTGGTGGTCTGGTTGATGCCATAGCCGGATTTCATGGTTTTACCTGAAGCGGTGGGGTCTTTGGCATCGGGGACAATGCTCATTGCGGAGGAAAGACTTGCGCTATAGGAAATCCAGTCGAACTCCCACCAGCCTTCGTCTACCCAATATCCGGTATCTTCACCCGTAGAAATCCATACCCAATTGGCATGCCACCAGGGACGCCAGATTCCCCACGATGCAGAGGTATTCTGTGCTTTGCTTGGTACGGACGGTGTGGTGTAGGAGTTGTTGCGATCATCCGCCACCGGATTTGGGGGTTCGTTGCCAGTGAGATCGACGATCTTTGCGGTGATGGTCCCCTGGCTTGGTGAACCACTGCCAGTCACCGATACGAGGATGGTCATGGTCTGCGGAGTGGCCGGTGTTGTCCAGCGCACCCACACCAGCTGACTGTCTCCCTCTGGATAATACACGCCGCTTACCGTGTAGGTTTGACTGCCAATAGTAAATTTGACCGTGACAGGATGATCCGGATCGGCCTGTCCGCCCCGCACAGTCACCGAAGTGATAACCTCTGTGTTGACGCGGTACTCATAGTCAACTGTACTGACCTCAGTGGGGTCCGCCTCGGCTCCATTGAACCGCACGATACCAAGGCCAAGGGAGGATATAATATCCGTATCTGACGTCGCCGTAGTCGTGGAGCCGCCCCATGCGGGATAACCGAGATCCGCTGTTTCAAGAAACATCGCCAGCGGGAGGTTTTTGTGACTGAGAGATACCATCTTACTTCGCAAGCCGCCATCCAGTTTCTGATCAAAAAGCGCAGCTTCTGTGGCTGTCATAGCGTATTTGATTCCTCCGAAGGTCATATAAGCAATAGGTTCAAGTAGGAGTTTATACTGCCCGTTTGTAAGCACATCAAAGTCCATACCTGTTAAATTTGCAATGCTCCTTATGACCTGCTCGTCAGTAAAGTAGCTCTTAATAGCGTCTATATTACCATTACCACTAGAGGTGCTGATGATTTTCGGAAGAGATTGTGAAGGTGTTGTATAGTAATACGCTCCTTGAACAGGAGAGAGATCTTCCGTTTGTGTATTGTAGCTTACTTACTTTACCAAAATGAATAATAGAATTTGCGGGGGTTTTATTTGTTAAATCAATTGGCGTGGTTACCACTGCATGGTCACTTGCACGAACAACGGTTACTCGTACACCTTCATCTCCTGTATTCCAATAGTCTGTGCTGGTACCGTTACCCATCCCTCCGCCGCCTCCATCAACATTGCCTTCTCCAACAGCTAATGCAGGTGTCGGAGGAAATACAGCAAGCAATATAGCAAGTATCAGCAAAAAGCTGGCTATCCGTTTCATGTAGTCCTCCTTCTAACGCAAAAAACACAGCATTTCTGCTGTGTTTTTTAGAGTTGTTATATTATTCAGTTCATGTTTCCAATCTTATTTCCGTTTTCGTACATGTCATCGGCCGAGGTGCCAACGTTGTCCCCGCTATCATCTACCCAGCCAAATCCAGGCACCCAAACCTGACCTTTTGAATTCTTATCTCCAGCTTTCGGTGTTGTTGACGAGGATGTACTGCTATCAGAATTGGTGACCTTCTGTCCGTCTGGCTTTTGAGAGGGATTCGTTTTTGCTTCCCCCGAAGGCTCGGCGGGTTTCGTCACTTCTGCCTGAATGCTCTGATCAGTTCCAGTGGGTTTACCAGTATCTGTCACCTGAGAAGCCGATTCTGTCGGGGTTATGGGCTTTACGTTGACTTCTGGCGTGGAAGTCGGGGTTCCCGCAGCTGCAGGAGTTGAGACAGAAGGAGTCAAAGTGTTTGTTGCCGTAGTTGAAGGCTGCACATCTGCTTCTTTGGGTGCCGCTGCTTTGAACTGCGAGGCTATCGCTATGACAAGGACGACACACACGACACCGAGTCCGGCAAGCGTGAGTCGCTTTTTTGCTTTTTCTGTCAGTTTCATGGTATGTTACCTCCTTTTTCATGTTGGTTGCCAATTTCCTTTTTTCAGTATCACACATTACCACAGACTTTTCCGTAAGTCTATGGGCCATTTTTAAGTTCTTAAAATAGAGGCATATACTTTGCCTGAACCTTGAGATTGATGATCATCGGCGGCAGAAGGTTCCCGGAAAAGGATACCGGAACCTCCAGCCGTATCATTGTATCAGCCAGAAAGCCGTTCGTATTGTTAGGACTCGACGGGGCCAGCGGCATGTTTCGAAGGCTGACGGACAGTCCGGATAGCCTGAATTCCACATTGCTTCCGGTATATTTCACATGATAGCCGTTCTCCTGCGTAAGCCCCAGCACCTTGTCCAGCCGGCTGTTAATGTCGCCGTAATCGAGGCTTTCCTCGAACTTATCCGCCGAAGGCTGGTATGCTCCGCTGTAGCCCTCCCGCACACCGTGGTACACGTTGTCATAGCTGTCGTTTACCGTTGAAATCACAGCGGATTGTACCGCATCCCGGACACCTTGGGCGATGATCATCAGCCGGATGCCTTCGGAAGCGGCACAAAGGAACAGCAGCAGGGCCAGGGTGACCGCAACGGTGAGGGGAAAGGCTGTCCCTTTCTTGCTTTTGAGTATAGCACATAATTTTCCAGTTGTCACTTGTAATACACCTCGCTTTTTCCGCTGGCCTGTGCCTTCAGGGTAACAGGGAAGTTCCCAAAGCCGCCGAACAGCCCAATATCCGCCTGAGTGGTGAGCGTTACAGTGAATTCCTCGTTCAACTGGATTCTTCCGGTTTTCGACCATGTAATACTTGGCGTCAGCCCTGTCTGTTCCGTCAGGACCTGCGCCCGGAGGGTGGTTTCCGTGCCGACGCACCCGGCGATCTCCGCTTCCCGGCACAGCTCTGAGGCGTAAGTGTCCAGCTTGTTTTTCGTTATGAATACCGGCATGACGCTGATAGCAACAGCAAGCACCAGCATGACACAAAGCACCAGCACTGCCACATCGACATACCCCTCGCCGCGCTGCGAACGGAGGAGCTTCAGCATAAGCGTACCCCCTCGTTCTGTTCCGGGGTCTGCCCATCCTCCAGCATGGCATAGTCCCCCTCTCCCAGCCCTTTGTCGGCGATGTTCCAGAGCACATGGTCCATTTCGTCGGCATGGGACACATTCTGCTCCGCCAGCCACTGGTCGCTCACTAACTGGAGCGGGTTATCAAACCGGAGCAGGTAATCTGCATAATCCGGATTACAGCCACCCATAAGCTCATCATAGACCAGCTTTACCGCGGCGATCTCCGCGGCCTGCTCAATGAGATCGGAAGCGGGTCGGTTCTGGAGCTGCTGGAGGTAGGTGCGGTAGTTTGCCTCAATCCGTTCCTGCAGCTTCTTTTCGAGTTTTTTTCTTTCCATATCCATATGAGTTCCTCCTTCTTAAAACATGTTGCCAAGGGACGTTAAAATCTGAACCGCGATGATCGCCATATATGTCAGCAAAAAACACATCAGCATCACGAAGGAAAACACGCGGATTTTCGGCGGGATTTTCTGCGCCTGTCCCTTGAGACGCTGGAGCTCCAGTGCCTTGAAGTCATGAGCCAGCATCTGAAAATACACGGCGCTGTCATCGCCCCGCAGAACGCCGATGAGTCCTCTTACTACATCGGACAGCATGGGCGAGTTGAGCCTTGCTTCAAACCGGGTCAGGGCGGCCTCATAGGATGAGGAGCGCATGTCGGCCGTCAGCACATCCAGCTCCCGCACGAAGGCAGGACCGGCGTTTTTCTTGTAATTCTCCAGCATGGCAAGTACATCACGGCTGGATTTCAAGGTCTGCTCAACCGTCGCCACAAACCGGGGCAGCTTGCCCTCGATTTGATCACGTTTTGCCTTCAGCCGTTCATCGGCCTTGCGTATTTCCTTGAAGTAGGTCAGAACAGCGAGGACGACCAGGACCGGTGTGACCAGAGGAAGCAGGAGCAGGCATGGAATGACGCCCAGCAGGATGGCTCCGGCCTTGGTGATGGCGTAGGCTGTGTAAACCTCCGGGGTCATGGAGTAGCCTGCCGCTTTGAGGATATTTGCCATCCGGCTGTGCTTGTACTCATCCATGCGGATATGCTTTGACAGCCTGACCGCGCCGGACATGATCCAGGCTTCTATGGTTTTTGCGGTTTTTTTGTTTCCTTTTCCTGCCCCCAGCATAGCCTTGGCCGTTTTCATGGTGGGCAGCTTCAGAATATCCGAGAGGACAAAAAACAGCCCCGCGGCAAGCAGAATTCCTGCTAAAAATAATTGCTTCATCATCTGCGTCACCTCCTGTATTCAATGGGCTTGGTCAGCCGGATTACAAATGCCGTGGAAATAAAGATGGCAGCAGCACACACTGCCAGAATGATCTGTCCCACCACCGTATACATCAAGGTGTGGTACCAGTCCTTGTTGAGTAAATACATGATGGGTACATTCCCAACCACCAGCATCGCCATGATAATGAATTCCTTCCGGGGTTCGAATACCAGGTATTCCAGCTCCGCGTTAACAATGCGCATGTCGGACAGCTTGCTGACAATGGGGGTCAGGGTGGTTTTCAGGCTTCGGTCGTACTGGCAGGCGGCGATGGCGTCACACCACTCCCGGAAAACCTCGTTTTCAATTTTCGGCTTCATCGCATGGAGAGCATCGTCAATGTCCGGACTGATGAGCTTTACCTGCGCCAGAAATCCGGCAAAAACACTCCGGACCGGTGGGTTTAGGTAGGGGAGACTTTCCTCCACCGCCGTCACGATATCCTCGTTCCGCAGATATGCCGTGGTGATGATGGATAAAGCCGTTTCCAGCTCGGCGGCGATGTTCTTTTTGTAGTGGCTTGATGTCAATCGGACGTACCAGAACGGAAGAAACATCATACCGACTGCCAGCACCGGCACCAGAAAAACATTCCCCATGAGGATGGCAAGGCTGGCGCCGCCGGCAAAGCACAGCAGGGATGCCGCGCAGATAAGGGAAAAGCGGCTGCTCCGTCCGGTGATCTTGAGGATTTCCTGCACCTCCGTGATCTCTCGCCGGAAAAAGGACATTTTTTTGCGCCGGGCGGCCTCGTTGATCTCTGAACGGATACTCTTGTTTTTCCGGGTCAGAAACCCGAAGAGGCCGTCGGTAAACGCAAGGGGTGAGATTCCGAGCAACAGAAAAGCGCCGGCAATCATACCGACGCAGGCAATTAAAAGGATTGCGGTCAAGCTACTGCACCTCCTGTCGAAAGAACGCGGTTTAAGGTGTCCTGAGGCATCCCGTTTTCCAGAAAGCGCTTCTGCAGGCTGGGTGAAATCCCCTGTACCGCCCGGTGGTTCCCGTTGATGATGAACTTCCCGTTTTCCACGCGGTTCTCGGTGATCTGGAACTGGAAGAGGCTGCGGTAATTCCTTGTACCGTCTGGAAGGATTTCACACTCCATAACCTCCATGAGACGACGCTGTTTGTTTTCGAGCTGCTTGGCGAATACCACAATGGGGAACGCCTCGGTAACCAGATCCATCAGTGTGTTATCCGCCATATCATACTTGCGCTTGCATAGGGTGACCATGCGACGCCAGGTGGCTTCACAACTGTTGGAGTGGATGGTGGTCAGCACCGTGTGACCGGTTCTGGCTGACTCCTGGGCGGCGTAGGCTTCCGGTCCGCGCATCTCACCCACACAAATGATCTCAGGATTAAAGCGCAGAGCCATGTCCAGTAGGATGTCCTGATCGATATTCTGTTTTTCATTTTCACTGAACCGGGTCAAAGTATGGATGACGCTGTTTGTGATCTTGCCGTCCATCTGCCGGATCAGCGCCAGCTCACGGGAGCCGTTCTCAATGGTAAATATTCTTTTGTTATCGGGGATGGTAGTCAGGAGCCATCCGGCCAGCGCGGTCTTGCCGGAGCTGGTTGCGCCAGCCACGCAGACGGATATCCCATAACGCAGGCATTCCGCCAAAAAGTCCAGCATGGGTTCTGTGGCGGTGCCGCCCCGGATAAAGTCAGCCTTTTGCATGGACTGCGGGTTTACGATACGGATACTGGCGGCAACGCCTACGTCCTCATCCACCAGTGGAGTTTTTAACGCCGCAATACGGATGTTCTTGCTTAGATGCCCCAGGATGGCGGGGCTTGCGTTGTCCAGTACCATACCGGACACATGGAGCATACGGCGAACCACATTGATTGCGTGAGCGGGGCTGTCAAACCGTTCGTCCAGCTTTCTGGTGTGACCATTGCTGTACTGCACCTCTACATCGTTCCAGGCGTTAACGTCAATTTCTTCAATACCCGTGCCGAAGATATACTTGGTTAAAAACGAGAATTCCGCCATCTCCGTGTATAAGGCATCCACCAGCTGCGTCTGCGTCATACCGGCCACAGTTAGGCGGTAATCCTGCACATACTTTGTGATATAGCGTTTGACCTGCGCCTTTACTTCCTCGGTTCCTCCGTCCGTGATCAGCGTCGCGTATTTGCTGGAGATATACTCCTGCACATCCTGCAGCACCGAGCGGAACTCCCGGACCGTTTCCCCGGAGGAGAAGAACAGGTTCTGATTGCCCGTCATGTTTGGAGCAGATAAGATATCCGGCTGTCCTGATTCTTTTTTCATGCGCCGTACACCTCCTTTGCGATTTTGGCGATCTCCGAGCGGAAGCCACGGCTGTCCTTGAGCGCCAGCTCCCCAAGCAGGTTTCCCGCCAGCGCCAGATTCTCCAGCTCATAGGAATACGGGATTTTAAACGCCATGTTGCCCAGCACCTGCTCGATGTGCTCCCCGGCCTGATTGGTTTTCACGTTGGATGCCGCCTTGTATTGCTTATCCGCGTCCCATTTCTGTTCCTGTAACAACGGGAGCTGGCTGGACAGATAACTGACCGATTTAAGGTCGCAGTTCACCAGCCGGAGGACGGAATCTGCCTCCAGAAGCGCAACCGCCGAGAGGACATCATAGGCAATGTAGCTGCCGCAGTCGATGATGACATACGGGGCAACATCCCGCAGGTGGTCAATGAGTTCAACCGCCAGTTCCGGAGTATAGGGCGGATATGTATACATATTCTCGCCCTTCATCATACCGATGATGGTCAGATAGCCCATCTTCTTGAGGGTGATGCAGTTCTGGCGGATGAGGGTATCGGTGATGTGGGTCGCCGCCAGAATACTGCCCAGGGATCGTTCGCATTCCAGGTCGGCAGGCGGACAAATACATGGCAGCATCGGAGCCGTCATATCGCAAAGAAGCAACGCAACGTTGCGCTTATGATCGGCCAGATACTTGGCAAGGCGCACACTGACGGTGGTCTTGCCGCTGCCGGGACTGCCCCACACGGCCAGAACCTGAACATCCGGTTCCAAATCCTCCTGGGGCGGCTTCAGCTGGTTTCGGGAGAAAAGACTCCCTTTCATGAAATTCATCATCAGCGTCCCCCGCTTTCCGTGCTTTGCGATTCTGCAGCGGTATTGGCTGCGGCGGCTTTGGCTGAGCTGCTGGTTGATGTGCCGCCCGCAGCGCTGCTTGTCGATGTGGCATTGCCTGTTGTGGAGGTACCGCTTTGGCTCTGCGAGGGTTTCGGATACAGTGCTTCCAGCAGTTTATCCTGAATGGCAAGGAATTTCTGGGCGCCATCCTTGGTGCCTCGGTATATCAGAGACAGGTGGAGCTTTCCCTCAGAGTCCAGCTCCGCCAGGATTTTCGCCTGCTCCGGCGATACAAGAAGGGTTACGGTGGCGGGAAGCTGCTTTTCATTATTCGAACTTGTGGATTTATCCGTTTGTGTATCGGCCTGATCGGTGTCATAGCCGGAACTGGCGGTCACTCCGACGACCTCCACATAGGTCAGCTCGGTGGGGATGACCGTGGAGCCCTGCTTTTTGTAGTCCGGGGCAATGACGCTGACAATATCTCCGGAGGCCAGCTTGCCGGATAAGCCCTCCGCGAAGCTCTTGATGGTGACGGAAATGGCCTGTTTGTTTCCGTTCAGATCATACAGGTAGGCGTTTTCCGAAGCCGGGCTGTCCGACAGTTTGGCGGCGAGGATGTAATCGCCGGGCGACAAATCTGCCTTGGTATACTTTCCGATCACCGAATCGGCTTTCGTCATGACGTTTTCGGGCAGGTTGTAGCCGCCTACCTCCACAGCCTGCACCATATCCTTGGAGATTTGTTCGCCGTTTTGGATGTCCTTGACCACCCGGACTACGGTGGTTTTCTGCGATACACTCTGGTTAAAGAGAGGCGTCAGCGCAAAACAGATAATCAGGGAAAGCACGATGCAGATAGCCCCCAGCACCGTGCGGTTTTTCAAAAAGCTCATAGAATGTTCCTCCTAAAAAAAGAAATAGGCTGCCAGGCAGCCGAGAGAGAAAAAAGGCGCGAGGGGATATGATTTTCGTATATCCCCTCTGTGCGCCTTTTGGATCAAGGTATATATGGCATGAAATATCAGCATGGCGGTAAAACCAAGGATGATCCCCGCCATGCTTTTGTGAAGGCCCAGCACCAGCCCTACCGCGGCGGTGTACTTGATGTCCCCGCCGTCCAAACCGCCAAGCCAGAGGGCAATGCCGAAAAAAATGACGGCGGTTACGAGTCCCAGCAGCTTTTCCGGCGTAAAGGTCAGTAACCCGGTTAAGGCAATCCCAATACAAATACAATCCGGTATGAGCTGCTTTCTAGCGTCGCACACGGAAGCCGCGAACAGTAGAGCGGTAAAAAGTCCGCCCTGCAACAGCAGCGGCAGGTTACTTCCCATAATTGAACATGTCCGTGATCCGCTGCTTCAGGGTCGGCAGCACTTTTCTGCACGGTCGGCTGACACGATTAAAGTTGAAAGCTGCCGATGCTGTACTATGCGAGTGTTGAATGTGTGTGTTTTTCATGGTTCGATCCCTTCTTTCATAAAAAATTCTAAATAAAAAACACGACTAAACATCACAGTTTAATCGTGTTAAATATTTCAGTGAAAATAGAAGCGGTTTTTTTACTCCAGTGACTGACGCTGCATCAAGAGAAACAGCTTGCCCCTTAGCAGTTCGCATTCACTTTTCAAAGCGGCATTTTCTTCAGTAAGCCGACGAATTTGCTGATCCTTTTCTTCAAGTTTTCGCTTCATTCGCTGATTTGCAGAAGATTTAGGCGGCGCACTCTCTGCTCCGCAAGCTTCTGCAGCTACAATTCCCTGGCTTACCAAAACAGCCCGGATATGCTTTTTGCTGAAAACAGAACGTGACAATCCGGTATAGTCCATAAGATTCTTAATGGTTAGCCTGTGCCCTTCGGCTTTGAGCTCTGAAATTACTCTCAGGACAGTATTGACCGTGGTTTGGCGCTGGCGCTCCTGCCGGGCAATCAGCTCCTTGGGTACTTTGTTATTCATCTTTCTTACCTCCCAGCAGTTTGGCTGCGATCTTCTCAAATAAATCCGCGTTTCTTAACGCATTGACATGTATGGCCGGGAAATCCGAGAAACGGTCTGCTTTGCTGCGCCATGCGGTCGCTTGTTCCTCAAAATAGGAAAGCTGATCTCTATCCGGAATAAAATGTCCGCACCCCAGGCAGTCCCACATGTCACTTTTGCATCCGGTAACGTCGCCGCAGATGCCTCCCGGAACCCTATGGGCCCGAAGATTTTTAAGCAGCCTCTTTTCAAGCATTTCCTCCATATTTAGAATTCGCCCGCCGAAGAGGATATATGGATTCTCTGGAGACTTGGGCTCATCCAAAACATACTGCTGCTTTTGCAGGATGGTCTTTGGCTTTAAATCCAGATGAGAGTATGCATTCCAAATCATAGCATTTCCGTGGTGGCCTGTCATGTCAGCGATCTGTTCCAGCGTGAAGCCTGCCTCCAGCCGGTCGGTAATTCCGTTATGGCGGAATTGATGAGATGTCAGGTTGTAGACCTTTCCGTTTTCATCCCGGACGCCGTACTGCTCACAAATTCTTTTGAAATGGTAATCCACAACGGCGGGATGGACACTTTGAATTCTGCCCGGTTTAGAAGCTGTACCATTTTTGTAATGAAGCAGCCGTCGATAGGTAAAAAGACAACCACACTTGTTTTCAGGCAAATTCTCCTGCAATTCCGCCGCCGCTGCCTGCTGCGCCCGAAGCAAATCCAGAAGATATCCGGCGATCCCCGTATCCTCAATGTGTACGGAGCGCAGAATCGGTTCCATATTGCCTCCGTTTTGCTTCCATGTTGGAATAAAGAGAACAAAATTTCCATTGTACGGCTTTACGCATTCGATTGCCATCCCCAGCACCTCGGATATCCGTGAAGGAATGAGCCGCAGCAGCCAGTAAATGCACCGTATGTGCAGATCTATTTCCTCTCGCCTGAAGATGCCGTCCAGCTTTTCAGCTACTTTGTCCGGGATATATTTGGAGTCCAGTTTTTCAGTTCGCGCGTATGGATTTCGGTCAAACGGATTTTTGCAAGGTATCCCGTCAAACCCGTTCATCGTACAAAACAGAGAACCTGCCTCGCGCCAGATGCCCAGTATGGTACTGTCTGCCAGGCTGGATGCATCCAGATGCTCTTTTAGCCTTGAAGCCGTCCGTATGTCACAGTCTGAAAGCAAGGGGGCTGAGCAGGCTGCGGTCAAAAACTTCAGGAATGGAACCAAACGGGCTATCCGAGACCGGGTCGTTTTGACCGTATCCCCATACAGCAGCCGCAGGAGTGCATAGTATTTCACCAGCTCTTTGTAAGCGGATGGAACGGCAGAAAAGTAGATGTTCATGTAATTCTTCGGCTCCGCCGCACTTCTCATTCGTTTGTCACACACCCATATGTCCTCATTAAAGTGGATATTGCTGCCAAGCTTCGGCAAAAGGTCAAGATATCGGCTCTTTTGCTGCTCGTCATAGTTTTCGATGTATTTGTATTGTGGAAGATTCATACAGATGCACCTCCTTCTATGGCGTTTACAATCTTTTCATAGCAGTTAAGAAGGAATGTTGCCTGTCTGTATTCCCTGAATTCCTCATAGTCCGTAATACCAGCCTCAGCATAAGTGGTGAGGAGGCTGTTCACAACCTCGCGCTGTCCGTTCAGGAGACTCTGCCAGTACAGAAGATACTTGGGACCAGTGCAAAGGTTTTTGCAGTTTACACAGTTGATCAGGCTGCTCCTGCTTGTACAGCCGCCATCAGCCAACTTTTTCAGGCAGAATCCAAACTCCACCCGCCGTTGTTCCAGTCGGAAATCCATATACAACAGCCTGCGTTCTTCCTCTGTGTACTCTGCAAGCTGTTCATCCGACAGCAGAAGATCGAATTTTTCACGGAAGAAGCTTGTATTAAGCTCAGCCAGTTTCATTTTCTGGACTTCGGCATAGTAATTTGAGGCAGTGTTTCTGCTAAGATGTCCGAGCCAGTATGCAAGCTCATCCACGGACGCTCCGTTTTCAATCAGGGTAACCGTTAGTGTTTTACGATGCTGCTTGCTGGAAAAATGCCATAGCCGGCCGTTTTCATCACGGATGTCATGTTTTTCAATGAGTCTGTTGATAACCCGCAGATAATTGCTCGTACTGATCATGCCTGCCCGAAAATTCGGCCGCTTGTTGACAAACAAATAAGGCACGCCAAGTTCCTTTCGCCATTCTTTCGTCTTGTGAATCTGTCCGGAGATTTCGTCTGCCAATGCTTTCCGGATGAGAACTCTGTGATAATCCTGCACACCGGCCTTCCGTCTGGCGGTCAGGGTTTTGTACTGCTTGTACTTAAGCTGGACAAAACCCTCATACTGTGACGCTTCCAGACAGTCCGACTCCAGAAAAAGCACCTCCTTCATACGCATACCTGTGGCAGAGAAAATCCGGTATAGCAGAACCTGCACCGGGTCAAGCTCATCCAGATGCGCATCGATCTGCTCCGCGATAGCCTCTGGAATAACGGCGGTCCGCACCTTGTAGTCCTTTGCATTAGGGAATCGGTACCGGGAAAAGGGGTTGTCGTGTGGAACGGGGCTGCGCATGGCTTCATCCCGATGGTCGCTCATCAGATATTCCATGAGTACCGACAAAATGCTGAAAACCCGCATGATATTCGACACCGACTTTCCTCCGGCTGTCTGCCCGTATCGGCGTTCCATGCTCATATACAGCGACCGGGCATCGACATCATCCACATCCGCGAAAAAACGAATACTTGGATTGTTATCTGTGAGCAGATTGACTGCGTACACCAAGGTAGTAATGGTGCGGTCTTTGTCGGCGGTGATGCTGTAATATCTGTGTCTCATGTAATACTTGATTTCAAGCCGCAGGGAAGGTGAATGAATTCCTGTAAAGTCAATGGTTTCCCAATACAGGGACGGTCCGTGCCTATGGAACAGCGCCCACTTGTCACTGGCTGTAATAAGCTGCAAATGGTTTTCAGCAATGAATTTTTGGCACTGAGTTTCAAACTCGCGGCGAACTGCGGCAGCAACCAGTGTTACAAACCTTGGATGAAAACGCGGGCTAGAAATGGATGCGTCGCTGCCAAGAAGTTCAAGGTAGAAGCTTTGCTTGGTGATGAGCCTGCGTTGCTGCGTAAATCTTCCTGCAATGGTTTTAAGGTAACCTGTGATGGCAGCCTCCGGCAGAATGCAAAGGTATTGTGTCGTTCTCAGAGGCCCTATCCGTTCCCGGATGGAGGCAAGCGTTTCTTTTTTCAGAACCTCCTCCCTAATCTTGCCTACCCAGAAGGATGAGAAGCATTCCTCAAAGATATTCAAATAGATCTTGTTGTCACATGGAATGCCCCTCAAGATTACAAGTGGACTGTCCGAATGTTCAACCAGCCTGTTTCGGAACATGAACTCAAAAACAGGAAACATGGCCGTTTTGTTGGAAATGAAGCATTTTCCGGCCTGTTCCCACTGCTCGACATACAGCTTTGAATAGTACTCAAACATTTTTAAAAATTGCGTTTGATACACCTCTATGCCGATTCGTGCCAGAATGTTATCCGTTAAAACGCAGGAGATTTCACGGAGCATTTGCGGGCAGCTTTTGTAGGCTTCATTCAGAAGCAGTTCCCGGTACCTTTTTATCTCCCTGCCCGTCAGCTCGTCATCAACGCACTTTCGCCTTTGAAAACGCAGGACAGTCCCGTCTATGTCCCAAAAGGCGGTACAAGTCTTAATCTCAAGCAGTTTAATCATTGGCACCACCTTTCTTCCGGTGCAGCTTTTCCATAACCGCTTTGGCGATGACCTGATTGTTGTGGTTCCGGTAGTGGACGATGGACTCGGCGGACCGCCAGCCGAAGCTCTCCATAATGACAGCATCGGTAATGCCGTCCTCCGGATGAAGCACCTGATGCTCCAGATATTCCATCACCTTTGTACTGCGACCGCTGTGCGTGCGTATTTTCTCAGGACTAAGACCTGCCCTTTGGGCACATCTTTTTAGGATTGCATAGTAATTCCCGTAGCGTAGCGGCTTACCCTGTGCGTTATCCCGCTGTAGGTTAATAAAAAGAAAATCGCTGATGATACCGCTCTCGTTTTCCGCAATCATTCTCTCGGTCTGAATGTACCGGTTGAGCAGCTCGCAAAGCTCTGAAGGCAGTGCAACCACTCTAAGGGGATTGTCACGACCCGTCCGGGCGCTTTGTTTTCCCTTGGAACGTGTAGGCCGGATGGTTTGTTCCACCGGATTATAGTACTGGAGCTGCATACTCAGCACTTCATCAATCCGGAAGCCCTCCAGCGTTATACGGAATACCGCCTCGTCCCGCAGCGTTTCAAAATGGCTGCACAGCGCATCCTTTTCTGCATCCGAATACCACTTGATATATTCCCGGCGAGACTTTTGCCGCGGCAGGCTGCTGTCAAGGATGTACTGGTAGTCGTAGGAATAAATTTGACCATACAGGAAGGATTTCCGAGCCCTGTATGTATCTGTTTTGGTTTGAAAGGTAATGTTGGTTTCATAATTGTTGGCAAGCCATTTGTACAGCTCCGTTATGGCTGTCAAGTACCTGCCGGCTGTGGCGCAGACGACCTCCGTTTCAAGGAATTTCAGCTTGAGTTCCTCAAGCCCTCCGTAAAGCAGATAGTGAATAAAGCTTTTCACATATCTGTTAGTGGCGGCATCGTACTCCACGCCGATACTATGGAGATAATTTAGGTATACCACCAACTTTTTGGCATACTCTTTTCCGGTATTGGCATTTTGAAGGCTCCTGCCCTCGATCCATTGGTTGATCTCAAACATGGGAATCTGATCGTCAGTGATCATATACCGGTAAAGCACCCCTCCAGATTGCGTTTCAAAGGCAAAGCGTACAAGCTTGAACCTTTTCTTATCATTTTTCATGACATGACCCTTTCTGACCAGGCGGATTGTTTTATGCCTGGTCAGAAAAAGTATACCATGCCCTGTGTTTTCACAATAAAAAGGATGCTCTTAACCGCTATAGTTGAACATGTCCTGAATACGGTCTTGTAATTGGGGCATGATCGACTCACCGAACAATGTATACAGTCCAGCAAGGAGAAGGGCACCGATCACAACCGATATTAAAATCTTCACGGCGGTATCAATGAAGCCTTCCCCGCATTGACTGGACAGTATCTGCTGGCTCCTCAATGCAAACTCAACAGACTTTGCTTTGAAGAAATGAATAAGTTTTTTCATTATGATCTTCCTTTCATCTAAAAAGTTCTCATTTGGTTCCTCCCTGAACTATGGAGGCGTTTAAGCGTAGCACTTTCTATCGTGTTTATACCGTGAAGAAAACAGGATCGTTTCACCAAATAAAGCATAGAGTCCGGCCAGAATAAGGGCGCCGATCACGACGGCCATTAAAATTTTAATGGCCGTATCCACAAAGCCCTCCCCACGCTGGGAACAGAGCAGGGTCTTTGCCGTCATATACTTCATGGTCAGATGATCACGGATTTTGACCGCCATGTTGGACAGGTTTCTCTTGATCTTGTTCAGGAATTTCTTCATTTTAATTTACCTCCGATATTTTTGTTGTTGTGTGACAAGGATGGCAGGACCTACAGTCCCGCCATCTGCATGCCGGAGCGCTGCTCCGGCGTTTGTTCAAAAGGGGATGCTTCCGCCTTCTGCTGGTTCTGTGCCTGGCTCTGCGTCAGAGCCTGATGGTAAGCGTCAATGACGGCGTTGTTGAGTTGCTCCCGGAATTCCTTAGTTACCGGGAAGCAGATGTCCTTGTACTCGCCGTTGCCGGCTTTGTAGCTGGGCATGGCGACGAACAGCCCCTTTGTGCTGTCCATCACCTTCACATTGCGGATAGCGAAGCAGTCATTCAGGTTAATGGATGCGTATGCGCGGATGTTTCCTTCCGGCCGGATGGAGCTGATTTTCACATCCACCTTCATAGGCAGGGGCTGTTCCGCGACGGTCTGCGCATCCTGCTGGGAAGCCTTGGGTGCTGCCTGGGTTTTGCTCATGGTCGATTCCTCCTTTTACAATTTTGAGATCAAAAAAGCAGCCTTACGGCTACGGTCATGGGGTTACATACTCATCTGCGGGCCTTGCTCCAGCTCCTGTCCCGATTCCTGAAACGGTATCTCCCGGAAGCCGAAGCGGTCGACATAGTGGAAAGAGCTGCCCGATTCATCGTACAGCTCCACGACGTCCGACATGGAGAGGCTATGCCCTTCGTAGCCGGGCGGGTGGTCCAGGTTGAATTTGGCATAGAGTTCCTCCAGATCGTTGGTTTCCACCTCGCCGTCATATACCACTTGGTAATTGACAGGGTCCGGCTCCCCAAAGCGCTCCGTGAGTTCGTCGTATCCGATGAATTTCATCATGATATCGGCATCGGGCTTCAACTGATGCACCCTGCATTTCTTCAGCACCTGCAAGTTGCCCTCCGGGTCGAGCTTACCCGCCGCCAGACGGTCAAAAGTACCGGGCATCCACTCGATGTCAAGCCCTTTGGTGTTTGAGAGATAGGATTTCAGCTCATCGTTTTCAAACATCGGGTCCACTATGGCCGTATCCCGTTTGGTGTCAAGATAGCCCGCCGTATTGCCATAGTAGAGAATGCGGTTGTTTTTGATTTGGATTCCGTTCATATAGCACCTCCTTGCGTCACATTCCTCCCATTGTCTGCTCCATACCGGATTCCTGGAATGCAGACTCCTGAGAAGTCCATCCGGTCATGGATTTGATGACCATGGCTTCCTCCTGCAGTTTAGAAACTCCCAGCTTTTCGTTGTTGTAATCGGCCAGCTCTCGGTTCTTTACCGGATCGCCGGTATCCCAATCCGATTTGTAGTAGCCGGTTTCGCCATGCTTGATGCAGATCAGGCTCCCATCACTGGACAGGGTGGAAAAGCACATTTCCGGTAAATCCTGTTCTGTATCCAGGAGCTTTTGAAGCTTGTTCATATCCTGCTGACGCTTGTCGTAGATATATAGATAGGCATTGTAATCGCCCTGGATCGGCGTACACCGCAGGCAATAACGGTAATGCTCGCTTTCGGCAACAAACCCGTAGCTTCCTCTGGAGCCGTCACCCAGCTTGCCGTCACCATGGCCGCAGCAATATTCTGACATTGCCGAAAGATCTCTCAATGGTCCGGTTTTGCGGAGCTCATCCACGAAGGACTGAAGCTCCGACTTGAATTCCGGTGTATTCAGCGCGTCTTCGTTGTGCGGCCACCAGGTTGACCAGAACTCCCTGCTGTCATGCCCAAAGTCCACGCGCATATGTCCGACCGTGCCAAGCTCAGCATCTTTCGCATCCTGAGAATAGAACAGCCCCGCTTCCTCAATCGAAGCGGGGCGCAGACAAAGCCTCCGGTTTTCAGCGCTCATTGGTGATTCCTCCTTTTCTGTTTTCCGTAAATTCCGCCGAGTTACTGGAAATTGAACGTAACGGAATAGGTGATGTTTGACTTGTTATACATGCACGTATGGTTCGTGTAGTAGTAGAACTCCAGCTGGCTGTAGATTCCGGCCGCTAGAGTACGGCTGAAGGTGATGCCGTTGGTGGTGGTCTGGTAGTCCAGTTGGTCCCACTGCCCGGTCAGGACGTTGTACCCGCGGACGCGGCCGTAATCCTGACCGCTGTGCCCGTCAACCGGCGGCACTGTAAAGGTATAGCTGGTGATGGTCGCTCCTGCGATGCCTTGCTCCAGGATGACCGATTCCGGTCCGGTCAGCGTCATGCCGCCTCCATGGTTGGGGTCAGCAACGAAGAACACAATAGCCGCCCAGGGTGATTCAGCTCCGGTGGAGTCCACCGCCTTGACGCGCACCACATTCTTGCCTAATGGATAGGCGGTACTGGTCTGTGCCGGCCTGCCCTCCCACACATAGGTGATGGCGTCGCCGTCCGGGTCGGTGCTGCTTGCCGTGATAGTGATTGCTACGCCGGGAGCTATACTGTTGCCATCCGGCGTTCGGGTAATGACGGGTGTGGTCGGCGCCGAGTTGGTCACGGTGAAGGAGATGGCAGTCCAGTCGGAATAAAGCCCCCAGGCATCCTTTGCCCGGACATAGACTGTATGGTTGCCCACAGCATAGTAGCTGTCGGAGGTGTTTCCGGAGTATTCCAGGGTAACGGAATCCCCGTCCGGGTCGGAAGCGTAGGCATAGAGGTTGACCAGGAGATTACCATCCTTGGCTGTTCTGGTTACCGAGGCGCTTCCTGAAGGCTTGTTTGGCGCGCTGTTGGTGATGGTGATGCCCTGCGAGTAGCTGAAGGTTCTGCCTGCGCTGTCAGTGGTGCCGGCCGTCAGGACATAGCTTCCTGTGGCGCTGATGGCAATGGTGCCGCCGCTGTTTGACAGACTTCCTGTGTAACTGGCCGTGCTGCCGTCCCTGATCAGCGACCAGTTGAGGGTTCTGCCCTCCAGCCCGGAGGTCGACGGTAACGACACTCTGAATCCGGAACCGATATGTGCAGAGGAAGGAACCGTAAACGCAAAGCTGGCGATGGGCTTGATTGTTCCGGCATTGGAGGTAAAGGTGAATTTTCGCCCGTTGGTGTCGGTGACTACTGCCTGCAGCTTCACGGAAATGGTTTTATCCGTATTGAACCGTAGGGTGCCGCCACTCATTCCAAGGGTTCCGGTGGCATAATCCGTGTAGGGCTTAAAAGCACCCCCATCGACGGAAAGGTACCAGTCTGCCGTGACTCCGCTCAGCTCGGTACCGGAGGCAGTAACTGCCAAGGATTCGCCGCTGTAGGTCAGCGACGGGATGCTGATGCTCATAGTCGGGATGGGGGATATTGTGAAGCTCCGGCTTCTCGTAAACGTGCGGCCGGTGGGGTCCGTCATGGTCAGGATAAGTTCATACTGCCCCTTCGTGGGGAAGGTGATCGATCCGCCATCCTTGGTCAATGTCCCGGTCGCATAGGCTGAATACGGCTTTGCTTCGCCATTGCCCTGAATGATCGTCCAGTCTGCGGTGAGGTTATCCAGATCGGTACCGCTGACGCTGACAGTCCCGGCTTCCCCAGCGTACCAGGGCTGCGGGATGCTGATGCTCATGGTCGGGATGGGATACACCGTGAGGCTCCGGCTTTCCGTGAAGGAGCGGCCGTTGGTATCCGTCATCGTGAGGATAAGTTCATACTGCCCCTTTGCCGGGAAGGTGATCGTGCCGCCCTCCTTGGTCAAAGTGCCTGCAGCGTAAGTGGAATAAGGCTTTGTATCTCCATTTCCTTGCTTAATAGTCCATCCCTCGGTGAGGTTTTCCAGATCGGTTCCGCTGATGCTGACCGTTCCTGCTTCGCCGGCATGCCAGGTCTGCGGGAGGCTGATTGACATCGTTGGGATGGGAAAGACGATAAAGCTCTGGCTTCGTACAAAGGTGCGGCCGGTGGGGTCTGTCATTGTGAGAATCAGCGTGTATTGTCCTTTTGTCGGGAAGGTTATAGTCCCGCCTGTTTTCGTCAGGGTTCCGGAGGCATAAATGTTATAGGGCTGTGTACCGCCGTCGCCCTGAATGACCGTCCAGTCTGCGGTGAGGTTATCCAGATCGGTACCGCTGACGCTGACCGTTCCTGCTTCTCCGACATACCAGGTCTGCGGGAAATTCAGCAGAACGGACGGGATGGGATAGACTGTGGTGGAGGAGCTGTAAGAGAACACCCGGCCCAGGGCGTCCGTCATGGAGGCCGTCAGGGTGTATTCTCCAACATCCTTGAACTGGATTTTGCCGCCGTAAGCGTTCAGGCTGCCCTCCAGCGCGTCGGTGAGCTCTGCCGGCTTGCCATCCTTTGTGAGCGTCCATTCCACCGGTAGCACGTTGTTGTTGCCGCGGGTCCGAAGGTCAACGGTGCGGTCGGTATGCGTCGATGCCGGCAGCTCGAAGGAAATATTCAGAACCGGCAGGACTTCGATCTTACCGCCATCCTCATAGAGGAACACACGCCCGGTTTCATCGGTGATCCTTGCAATGAGCTCATAGGTTCCGGCGTGTTTAAAGCGGATGGTTCCGCCGTTGTTGTCCAGAGTCCCGTTGATGTAGGTCGCAAGATCCTGGAATCCGAAGCCGTTCTCCAACAGCCATTCCACTTTTAAGTTCCCTAATTCCAAGGTTTCTGGAATCACAGAAACAGCGGTATCGGTGTGGGCGGTTTGCGGCAGCTTGTAAGTGATGCTGGGTACAGGATAGACCTTGATGGGTGCGGTATAGCTGTAGGTTCTGCCTGCAGGGTCGGCAAAGGCGGCTTTCAGCACATATTCGCCCTTTTCCTTAAGCCTGATGGTGCTGTTTGTATCCGTGAGCGTTCCTTCGATGCAGTCGGCAACAGGTACGGCTTCGCCGTCTTTTGCCAGCGACCACTGGATTTCGGCAGTCCCAAGATTCTGGAATGTTGCCTTTACAAGAACACTCGTATCGGTATGCGCGATCTCCGGCAGATAGAAACCAACGGAACCCACAGGGTAGACCGTGACGGTCTGTGAGGCTTCGAAGGTACGGCCGGTTTCATCGGTGAGGGTTCCGGTCAGCATGTACACGCCCTTGTCCTTGAACCGGATGTTTCCTCCCGCATCGGTCAGGGCACCCTCCAGCTCGTCGGATAGCACAGCGGCTTCACCATTCTTGGTCAGGCTCCACACTACAGACAGGCCGCCGTTTTCAGTCAGCGTGGTGGCTACCTCCACGGTTTTGTCCGTATGGGAAGCAGCGGGCAGCGTGAAAGCAATACCGACTATCGGGTAAACCTTGGTGCTCTCTGTATGCGTAAAAATGCGCCCGGTTTCATCGGTTATGGTGGCGGTCAGCTTATAGCCGCCCTTGGTCTTGAAAACAAAGATGCCGCCGTCATTCCCCAGCGTACCATCCAGTATGTCTGTAGTCTGGACGGCTTCTCTGTCCTTTTCTGCCGTCCACATGATGTCGTGGTCGTATAGCTTTTCCAGCAGGAAGGTAAGGGTGACCGACTTGTCAGTGTGAGTAGTTTCCGGCAGGTCAAAGGTCAGGTCAATCACGGGATAGACCGTCACAGTTTTGCTTAAGACCGTTTCTTTTCCTCTGGCGTTTTTCGCCGTTGCCGTGAGAGTGTATTTGCCTTCCTCCTTAAACTGGATTGTACCGCCCTCCAGTCCCAAGCTGCCGGTGACGGCGTCTGCCAACTCCACCGGCTGTTCAGAGCCGTCCACCGCTGTTTTCGTCATTGTCCAGGTGAAGCTCTGCATATATTTCCACACGGGCATCACCTTGATCTCAGTATCGGTGTGTGCAGTTTCGGGCAGGTCAAACCGCACCTGTGCATCCGGGACATAATAGGAGCCGCCGCCTGAACCACCGCCCGGCGTGGGTGTCGGTGTCGGGGTCGGAGACGGGGTTGGTGTCGGCTGTTCCTTATCCGGGTCGGTAGGCGTCGGTATCGGTGTCGGCGTAGTGGTATCGGTTGCCGGGGTTGTTGGGGATGGTGTCGGTGTTGCTGGTTTCGGGTCGGCCTTGTCAAACATGTCATCGGCTTCTCCTTTGGTCACCGGGTCGTTCGGATGGAGCTTGTTATCCTCCGTATCCCCGATGATACCATCCTCCTTTCCAACAATGACATAGCCCTTGTTATCGTCCGCGATATCCGACTGGTCATCGTAGCCGCTGTGTCCTTGGGTGTTTTTCGCTTCCTCGTCCTGGCCCTTGGCCCGCACCATCATTTTAATGATCTCGGCGCGGGTGATGGGCTCGTCGGGTTTGAAGCCGTCCGGGTAATCGGCAGGGTCAATGATGCCGGTGTCAACGAGGGCCTCGATGTACTTCTCCGCCCAATGTCCGTCGATGTCGGGAAAGCTGGGCGTGTCTTTTTCCGATCCGGTGGTGTCCAGCTTCAGCTCCTTTGCCAGTTCCGCGGCAAATTCCCCGCGGGTGATGATATCGTTCTGCCCTATGAACAGTTCAGGATGCAGGCGATAGGCAATATAAAAGCCGCTGGTCACCAGCAGCACTGCCAGAAGAAATACCGCGAGGATACATTTCCTTTTGTCTTTCAGGTTCATAAATTTTTCATACCTCTCTTCCTTTTAAATTTGACTGTGAAAAAGCCGGAATCATATTCTCGATTCCGGCTTTAAGTCCTTAATATTTTCATAGCTTCAGATCCATGCCTCCCGGCTCCTGCCCATCGCGGTGTGCATCCAGTATCTCCTGCGTGGGGTAGATGACCTTTCCCTCTACCATTTCAAAAACGCAGAAGTCATCGCGGTCACAGATCATGATCCTGTGCTGGTAGTCCTTCTGCATCTCGATGTAATCCTGTACCTCCTTGGAGCTGCACAGCCATACGCCGGAGGTGTAGCGGCCGTCCGGCAGGTAGCAGTATCCGCTGAACTGCGGCTCGTTGCCCTTTAAATCCAGCGCGCCGATGGGCCGGATTTGAGAGAGTTGGAGGCGGGCATATTCGGGAAGGAGTTCGGGCTTTAGGATGCCGAGGACGTCGCTCCGGTTCCAGCGGATTTTTTCTCCTCCCGCCAGGGAGACCGTAAAGACGGAACGGCCGATGGGATTCGGATTACTGCCGTTTCCACCCGTGCAAAAGTACACCTGGTGCTTTGCCTGCCTGAAGCCTTCCGGCAATGCAGAAGGATGAAGGACAATAACCTTCCCGTCGACGGATATGTCATATCCGGTCTGCAGACAGTCCTCCTGAGTAAACAATTCTTTTTCACTCATGGCGCTGCCCCTTCCTCTGCTCAACGAGTTCCAGGAGCTTTGCGGCAATGGAAATCTGCTTTTCTTCCGGCATCTCCCGGATAGCGGCATGGACATAAGCTTCCACGGCCTCCGGCGACAGGTCGCCCACCTCAATGAGATCGACCTTCTTCACGCTGACGGTTCCCTGACAGATGCCGACCTTGACGATATCGCCATAGTCCATGCCGGTTGCGGTGCGTAGTTCCTTGGGGATGAGGACGCGGCCTTTGCCGTCCATAATCTTGTATATAGGCTTTGCTTTCATATGAAATAGCCCTCCTTTTTCATGACCTCCCGAACGGTTTCGGTGTGGATGCCGAAGGATTGAAACAGGGTTCTGAGGCCGTCCGGCAGACGGTTCAGGATATCCGACTCCTTGATGATGATGGCGCCGGGAACGCAGGTGACGTCCAGATCGCTGTCAATGGGAATGCCTGCGGCGTTCAAAAGCTCATGAGGAAGCGCGAAGTCATCCTCCGCTTCACCGTCCTCCGGTTCCTCATCCTCGTCACAGTCCGGTGCGAATTCAAAGGTTACCGGGGTATCTGGCGAGACTACCATCACTGGGCAGGGAAGCAGTCCTTCCTCCGAAATCGCCAGGGTCACGGTCATCTCCGAGTCTGGCTGGATAGCCGCCGCGTTGATGAATTCCATGGGCAGCGGCAGGCGGCCTTCCTTGTCTACGCAAATACGTTTTTCAATCAGTTTCATAATGGTTTTCCTCCTAATTTGATTTTTGAATAGTTATTCCATGCCATAAAATCCGGCAAGGTCGAAGAGCCCCAGCTGGGTCGGCATATCCCGCAGCCGTTCGCCGGTGTCGTAGTTGGAGATCAGGACTTCGGCATACTCGCTGCCGTTGTCATAACGTTGGGCCAGATTGTTCAGGCGGCTGACCGATTCAATCTGGAAGTCCTGATATAGCTCCCGTATGAATTCACAGTCATTGTAGCTTACCAGGCACTTGCCCTGACAACCTGCCAGCGTATCCCGTAGGCGGTAGTGATCCTCCTTGAGAAATTCCACCGCATAGTGACCTTCTGTCAAATAGTACGGCGGGTCGCAGTAGATAAAGGCGTTCTCCCGGTCGTATTGCTTGATTACATCCTCGAAGTCCTTATTCTCGATGACGGTATCCTTTAATCTTCGGCTGCCCTGCCAGAGCAGATGGAAGGTCTTACGGATATCGAAGGGCTGGCAGCCGTAGCTGGTACAGCCGCTTCCGTAACTGTAGCGGATGAGCTTAAAGAAGGCAGCGGCGCGTTTGATGTCATTCATCTGTGCCTTTTCAATGAGGATGGTCTTGATTTCCTCGAACTGGATCGGAGCCAGCTGCCGCTGGGCCAGCTCCAGTTCCTTCTGCATAAATTCGCTGGTAAATTCCTCCTTCTCTAGATATCGTTTAAGGACCATAAACTCGTCGCGGCCGTTTAATGGAAGGAATCCCAGTTCCGTCAGGAACGCCATCGGCTGGTCACGGACACAGCGGAACAGATTCGTTAGGTCGGAATTATAATCGTTGTACACCTCCATGACCGTGTCCAGGGGACGGCCAAACAGCACCCAGCCTCCGCCGCCAAAGACTTCGACATACCGCCCGTATTCCTTGGGCATCCTTTGGTAAATGAGATCCCGCAATGCTTTCTTGCCGCCCACCCAGCTGATGATGCTGTTCATCGCATCACCTGCCTTTCTTTTTGCCGTGCATCCGATCCAGGTCGGTCTTTAAACAGGAACCGTCGGGACTCCAGCAGATAAAGCCGACGCCGGGATAAGGACAGCCCTCGCAGCGGGAAGGCTCCTTCGGGGAAGGTATCGTAAACTTCGGAGGTCCGGTGATCTCCGCGACTGTTTTTTCTTCTGTTTTTAAATCATGATTCATAGCTTCAGCTCCTTCCTCGGAAACAAAAAAGGCGCTGCCTTTTTTGTAAAGACAGCGCCTTTATGTTCCGATATGTAGTTGTCCGGTCAACCCATCTGTTGGCCGGTTTGCTTGATGGAAAAGTCCAGGGTCATTTCCTGGTCGTTGCGGCGGATGATGCCATAGGGAGTAGTGATGGCTTTTGCTTCCTGCATCCATTTGGGATCGCAGCGTGAAAAGTGGAGCAGCTTTAAGTCGGGATCGCTTTCCGGAATGTGATAGCGTCTGAGGAATTCCTGCCTTGCATATTCCTCCGGTGAGGACAGGTCAGGATTAAAATCATAGCAGTCCAGGTTTCTGGTCAAGTCCAACGTCTGGTCGATGTCCGAGCAATCGCTGATTTCCAGGGCGGCTTTGAATTTCGGAAGCTCTCCGGTGTTCTCCAGTTCTCGGATACGTTCGGCAAGGAGATTCATTTTATCAATCTCCTCACTGAAAGAGAACGCCTGCTCCAGCATCGGAATGGGACTGGAGCAATGGGTAAACACACATTCCTCCAGTGATACCGCACCCAGCTGCTCCAGTGCCGCGAGGATTTTCTTCTCTCCAGCCGGCAGGAGAAGCGGCACAGTCTTATCCGGTTCCTTATCTTCCATATTAAAATCCGCCTCGGCTAGTTGGAGTTTGAAAATATATGGTGCTTCCTCCGGCAGATCGGGAAGGTGAACGCCATCATAGACTTGGTTCATAACACCGGAGCCATGCACTACATAATAGCCATTCTTGAATATACCGCCTTCCGCTTTCCGCTGTTCATAGCCTATTTTCTCATAGTCCAACAGCTCCAGCAGTTCCTTCTGATACTCCGGCGGTATATGATTGACCGCATCGATAAAATCGTTGTCCACATAGAATTTTCCGAGCTCCCGATCATTGTTCACGGGAACCACATGGACATCTTCCAGACTATAAGTTAGATTAATGAGTGCTTTCATGTCCGGCCGTTCATCGCCCATCGCCATACACCCGTTGAAAGCCAGCAGGTCATGCGTGGGCAGATCACTGATGCGGTGTGCCAAAAAATTTAGTTTGTCGAGGGAAGGCTTCTCCTGAATGAAGTTCAGTTCCTCGCCCTGCATATTAAAGCACTCGACAATTTGATATGGCAGACCGTCCCTGATCCGGGCGCGATCCATTGCGTCCTGTATCTCGTCCCGGCTGGCGGGAAGGTTTAGGTAAGCACCGACATATCCCGGCGCGTCATATAAGTCCGACCGCATGAGTGTAACGATCATCACTTTTTCTTTCTGCATTTGATCAACTCCTTCTGAAATAAAAAAGCGCCCTTCAGTTTCAGGTAGAAACCAAAGAGCGCTACATGTTCATCTGCAATCCCTGGTCGGGATAGAGGATGGCGAAGCGTGCAGTCTGCAGCTTTTCCGCCTCACCGTTTTTGATAATTTCGTGGTGTGAGCCGATCCACTGTAAGTCCTCCAGAGCAGCTGGCTCGGGCGGGCCTTGTCCATACCGGAAGGATTGGACAACCACAGAGATATATTCCGAGCAGCTGCAGTCCTCTACCAGCTCCTGATATGTCTGCGATCTTTGTATATCCTCCACTTCAGGGATGCCGCCCATGATGCCGACGTCGCGGATGCCTGTGTTGGTTTCTAAACCGATGAGTGAAAATATCTTGCTCATCACATCCCTCCCATCACGGGACCGCCGTGTTCAAGGTCGGGAGCTTTGTTTTTCATTTCATCCTCCAACTTAAGGGAATAGTTTTCATGATTCCAAAAACTGACGTAAATCTCGCCGTCAGGAATTTTGATGGGACGCTGCTCAAAACCTTCGCCGTATCCGTCAGAATTTTGTCCAGAGACATAATCCAAAAGTGCAGCGATTTCTTCACCGGAGAGGGGCACCTTCAGTCCGGCATTCATAACTCCCCACAGCTCACCGTCGACAACCTCCACTGATGGATAAAGGCTATACACTTTTTTGTTGAGAGCTTCGTCGTGGATGTATTCGGCAAGACCTCGGGCGTTTTCGAAGAAACGATTCTCCTTGGCGATGGCAGCGAGAATTTGATCCTCATATGCCACAGCTTCCCTGGGTGTGATATCCTCTCGCTCATCCTCCGAGCAGTCATACCGAGGATAGCTGACGACCTTCAGAGGGAAAAAGATACGCATTGTTTCGTTTGTCATTTTGATTTCCTCCATTCTTAGTTGGCGTGATTATTTTAAAGCCCTAAAAAAGGGCATAAAAAAAGCGGGGGTATCTTCGTTAGAAAATACTCCCGCTGATTTTAATTTTGATAAAAATGAGTTATTACATATGATGAAATATAATTATGGATTAAGAACATATTATCTCAGTGAAATAATCAGATAGTCGATTGTTTTCGCCACGCTCAATAAAACCCGCCACTTTTATAAGGTCTATAGGTTTTATAAATACCCTAGCCATCGTCACCTTCGAGAGCGGATTTTTTATATTAATCTGTTGTAGGACTGGAACCCCATTCATTGCCGGATAAAGTATCGTTGCGGAGCTGTTTCCGATCCCGCTGACTGCATATACAGCTAATTGATATAGCATGTCGCGCGGAAGATTTCTGTCCCATAGATCACGGTATTTCGCATCGAGAAGCTGAACCACTGAACCATTTTTAAGCAGTGCAAAATCCGGGCGAGGCGTCGGTGAACGCTTTCCTTTGGGATTGCGTTTTGGTTCATAAGCGAAAAGCATTCCAAGACGATACTGATCTATCACAGAATACTCATCCTGTAAGCTTTTTAACAGCTTGGATACAAGAGTCTCAAAAAACAGGTTCATATCAAAAAAGTAGCCTGGCAATGAAATGTGTTCCTCTCCATTCTCAATCTGAACCGATTGAGACTCAAACAGAATATTAATTAATTCTATGGCAGGCTTATACACATCATTTAGGCGTGATATTGATCTTTGTGCCGCATTTAATATCGGCCTGCTGAGCCTTGTTTCTTTAGTCAGCATTGATAATTGGTCGCCTATTCTCATCACATCATGACTAAGATTGATATCTGATGCGAGCTTGCCTGCGAGCCTTAAGCCTGCCAAAAGTACCTGATTCAAGAGGGTATTTTCTGTCCTTTCATAATATTTACAAGGCAGACACGCCGCAATTGCTCCACCGCGGCTGGCAAGGCGGCTCATATCGATTCGTCCTTTTACACAGGATAAATCATTCTCAAATAATGTATACCCTTTAATAAACCCTCGGTTAAGCAGGCTCTCAGCATAGGAATACAACGTATATATCAGCAAATCAACGAAATTCAGATTGTCGATATCAAAGTTTGCATAGTGGAATAATTTGAGGTTTCGAAGTCCATAGGTATACTGCAGCAAAGTAATTAATGGCATCCCATGCAGCTTTGGGGTGATATGAATATGAATATCGCCTAACGATAAACGGCCCACAAATGAATTGCTTCTTATCAGTATACCATTTCTCATTTCCATGATTTCAAGGATGCCGCTCTCCGTAAGTTTTTGCGCAACTTTGCGTTCAGTCCCATCTTTTAAGTATACACCGTCAAGTAATTGTTCCGACCATTCTGTTAGTTTTAAATGGACTGTCGCGCTCATTGTTCTTCTTCCTCCGGGGGACCGGCGACAATGGCATAGGCATCACTTGTATCATCCTGTTCCTCGCTCAAACGTATTTCCGGACAAGGCTTTAATAATGCGCCGATCAGTTCTGTAAAATCGCCCTCACATAAGGAGTATTGGAGAGTTTGGTTTTTAACGTCAACAAAATCCGAATCTAAAATTGCTGCCATTCGCTCATAATCACCATAACAATATTCTTCGATTAAAGGAAGAATATCTTCCGCTATCACCTGGCGGAAGTGATTCTGAGAAGTAATTGGCTTTTCACCCTCCATGAAATAAGAGTGACCAATTTGCAAGTTGCGGGCATCTCTGCCGATATGCTGGCAGATTCTTTGGTTCAGTCTCTTAAGCCATTCGGAGACTGGCAGTGCGTCAAAGTTAATCCCTTCAAGCAAGCTGTAGTCCGGCATTAATTCGTGGAAACCGAAACGCCTGCGGAGCGCAGCGTCCAACAGAGCAATTGACCTGTCAGCTGTATTCATAGTTCCAATGATAAAAACGTTACCCGGTACCGAAAAAGGTTCACCAGATATGGGAAGATATAACGTTTTTCCCCGTTTTCCGGACTCAATTAACATAATAAGCTCGCCTAAGATGCGCGAAATATCTCCCCGATTAATTTCATCTATAATCAGGAAAAACGATTTATTGGGTTCCTTTATCGCATTCGAACAAAGCCTTTTGAATATTCCATCACGAAGTTCAAACAGGGTTTGTCCATTTTCAACCCGTGGTTTTATTCCTTCGATAAAATCCTCATACCCGTAGGAAGCATGAAAACAGCAAATACGGACATATCCATTCGTCCGGCCATCGCCCAAAATGCTTTTTCTCTCATCGTCAGAAAGAGCCTTCCATGATTTCCTAAATATATTTCGAGCTGCCAATTCCTGCGCTGCTTTTTCAGCATGATATGTTTTCCCTGTACCGGGTGGCCCATAAAGAATGATTTGCTTTTTACGTTCCAGGATACCGTCGATTTTTTTCATAATGCCTTCAAGCGGTTGGAGCGGTTTTTCAGCAGGTTTTGACGATACAGTATTCTTTTGTTCTGTAGAGCCTTTTGATAATAATTCGCGTATCTTAAGTAAATTGTCCATGTTTCTATATGGATTTACTGTTGTGCGAAGTCCTTCTTTCGCTTCCGGCAGTTGAGTTTGTTCAACAAATATCCATTCAACTTCCCTTAAATGTGGAAACTCCAAGCCTTCACGGTATTCATAGCCGCCTGTGACTCTGCCGATTCCAAGAGTCTGCATCCCGTCGCCGGCTACGACGATGTCGTTCTCCTTGATTGTCTTAAAAAACCTGATGATCTCATTCAGTTCACGAGATATTGTCTGGGGTGGGTTGGGATAGAGCTTCTCAAATGGCTCCTTCAAAGAATCTCGTATCTCGCTATCCTCTTGTCCATATTGGGTCAAGTCGCCGAGTTCTGACCAACCGATAGAGATATAGCTATTTTCCTGCATCAGGGGCCATATACTTGTTTTGCTCGATCCGCTTCTCGTACCTATGCGATAATAGTTGACTGGAGAGCCATACATATGTACCATAGCTCGTACAATATGAGAAGACGGTCTGCCAGTCTCCGTGATAATTTTCATCAGCTGCCCTGTCAATGCATAGAGCGATTCAGACTCTGGCTTCTCGCCGTAACATAAAAGAGCATGCTTCTGCCAACCGGTTGTATGGAAAGCGTCAATGTAATTCGGGAAAAGCATATGATAATACTTGTGAATCCATCCGTATCCGCCGATTTTTACATCTTCATCGGAATCCAGACTCTGCTGTAAAGCTATATAATCTTCGTACTCGGGATTCTCAAACTTGGAAATTTGCTCAGCGCCTCTTACTATGGCATCACGAATCTTTTTGCCCTTTTCAATCGCGTCTGCCAGCGAAAGGACGACCTGCTTTTGAGGGCTGCCGGTCATCCAGTTGTTATCACTTTTACGTTTGTACATGATGTACTTCAGAGAGCTGCCGCCAGCAATACTGCCGTATTGCCTCGTGTCCATCATCTCGTCATTCTTAAATTCAAGCCAATAGGCAAGCCCATCATGATTCATGACATTGAAAATTGTTTCTATTAATTCTTCGCCTTCAATACTTTTTAAAACATCAGGACCGAAACGCTTACGAAACATGATATATTCCTGATCTATTTGAGAAACTGGCTTAATATCGCCTTTTTCTAACAGTCGATCGCATTCCTCTATGATAGCGTCATTATTAAAGAAAAAGAAAAACACTGGGTATATCCCTCCATCTCTACTCGAATTTAAAATACTATTGCCATTCAACGCATAAGGTCATAAACATTATATATGGAAAAATTTATAATAACAATGACAAAACAATCGATGTCATCATGGTAATTAGCTTTTGTCATCTATGAAAACGGTAAAAAAAACGGGCCAAAATTTGCACTTTTTGGCCTCGAATTTTGCTCATTTTTGGCTTAAAAACCACAACATCTTGTTTTTCTCTGGGTAATAAAGAGGTTGCTCATACCCCTGCCTGTTCAAATATTCTTAAGCACAAATATGTAAGATAAGGTGATGGCGTTTTCTTTTGTCCAAAATCCCAACCTTTAAACTTTTGAAATACTGCTTCTGGTGTAAATAATCCGTTATCATCCTGCTTGTTTTTTATCAGTGAAAGCATTTCTTTGAATCGACTGTCATTTCTAATACTGTCATATCTGCTTAACACTTCTGTCACACTTACAATATCATACCATATAGCTGGTGCTTTTAATTTACGGAAATCTGTCCCCATATAAAACATATATGGGTGCTTTTCCAAGCTGTTTTCCCACAAAGAAACCAAGGCAGTGGCAGTATCCTTAGCAATATCGCTGTTTTGATATTCGGGAATATAGGATAACAATTTTGCCATTATTAGAGTTGCATAAGGACAGCAATCCTCTTTTCTGCCCGGACCTCTAAACTTTCCAAGTTCTGAGGACACTGTGCACGGAAACCCATTCTCTTTATGAAAGGATACGAGATAATCAACTCCGTCTTTGATATGACTACTATAATCGACGCCAGCTTTAAAAAGAGCAAGAAGTAGTAAAGGTGCGTCGCATAAGCACCAACTATACATATCTTCTCCACTGCCACCAAAGTGCTTTGGAATATTAATTAGTGATTGATAGACTCCATTTTCGTCCCGATGCTTCATAATTTCATCAACTGCAATTTGAATTTCTGGGACAGCAGAGTCCAAACCAATATCTAAAAGGAAGAGGAGCTTGTGTATAGGCAGTTCTGGATTCTTATGATTACTCACTAACATACTGTGAAAATTAGTAATATCACATAGGTAAGCTCGAATCTTTTCACAGTTTAAAACTTGATTTTTAAGTTCAACTAAATCGTTTTTATTTTTATACAAAAGATTAAGCTGAATGGCATATTTCAACCAATCTTCACTCATGTCCAGTAACTTTTCGTATACCAACATATCATTTTCCCCCCTGTTATTAAGATGAGATTATATAAATTAGCTCACCTAAAAAAGCTAATTCTCCTTCCTTCTACATACCATAATTTTCGACTATTGTCTATGTCGTTATCAAAAATGACCTTTGTCATCTATGAAAACGGCCAAAAAAACGGGCCAAAATTTGCACTTTTTTGCCTCAATTTTTGCCCATTTTTTGCTCCAAAACCACTACATATAGTGGTTAAATCGTTTTATTTGTCCTTCCGACCACAATTCGTCATCATTATTATCGTTTCAACGTGCGTTAAGAGGATAGGATAGCTATCAACCAAATTTTTTCAACCCCCTTTTTTTT
>CAYNTJ010000010.1:0-106532 GCA_964400515.1 uncultured Oscillospiraceae bacterium
TCCAGAAAGGAAAATGTATAATGAATTTCCCTATAATTTCATTATACAAGGTGATGATATGAAGTTATTTAAGAAATGTCTTTCCCTTCTTATGATACTAACCATGGTGACTGTTACTGTGGGATTTAGTTATGTTTATGCTGATGAAATATCAGATAAAAAAGACGAATTAAATCAAGTCAAAGATGAAAAAGAAGATGCGGAAACGGAACTTGGAAGGATAACTAAGGATATAGAGGCAAAGCAAAAGGAAATAGACGAATTAAATGATGAAATTTCAAGTACTCAGGAAGAAATAACCAAAACGGAAGACGATTTGGAGGCAAAGAAGCTTGAAGTGGAAGAAAGACAAGAGGGTATTGATTCAAGAATAAGGGCCATGTACAAGAATGGTACAGTTGGATTTTTGGATATAATATTCAGTTCCAACAGTGTTTCCGACTTTTTATCCAATGTTGAAATGATAGAGCATATATATAGTTATGATAAAGAAATTCTAAATCAACTGGAAGCCGATTATGAAGAAATAGAGGGTATCAAAGCTGATTTAGAGATAAGTAAAGGCAAGCTTGACAGGGAAATGGCTGTTGCCGAGAGTAAGAAAGAAGAGCTTCAAGAGAGCAAAAAATCCCTTGAGGATCAGATAGACCAGTTGAATGAAGATGCAAAAGGTCTTAATTCGGAAATATCGAAATTACAGGCGGAGGCCCAAAAGAAAATAGATGAAGCAATAAACGGAGGCGCTTCCGACCCGTCCTCCCAAGGTATGATTTGGCCTACAACTACAAGATGGATAACATCCTACTATGGTTACAGAATACATCCGGTTTTGGGATACAGCAAATTCCATTCGGGGATAGATATAGGAGTGGGAACTGGTAATCCGGTATATTCTGTTAAAAGCGGAGTGGTTATACTTTCCCAATACTATTATGGCTACGGTAATGCCGTGATAGTTGATCATGGCAATGGACTGTCTACACTTTATGCCCATTTGAATACATTGAAGGTTTCAAAAGGTCAATGGGTGGATCAGGGTCAAGTTATAGCAACTTCCGGAAATACAGGTATTTCCACCGGACCTCATTTACACTTTGAAGTCAGAGTCAATGGCTCTACAGTGGACCCATTATCTTACTATTAATCAAGGATAATATATGAATGAAATAAATTTAAAAAATATACCAAATCCCATAATAGAGATTTTGGCAAATAGGGGTATTTTTGGAGAAGATGCTTTAAGAGAATATTTTTCAATCAAACCAAAGCTAACTTATGATCCATTCCTGCTGAAGAATATGAAAGCAGGAGTGGATTTAATATTAGATAATATCAATGGTGGCAGGAAGATTGTAATATATGGTGATTATGATACGGATGGGATTACATCCACGGCACTGTTGCTGAAATTTTTGGGCAAATTGACGGTTAATTTGGACTACTATATACCTTCTAGAATTGATGAGGGCTATGGATTAAACATGACGGCGATAGAAAAGATTCATAGTATGGGGTGTAATCTTCTGATCACGGTTGATTGCGGATCGGTATCAAAAAATGAAGTTGAATATGCAAGGAGCCTGGGTATGGATACTTTGGTTACGGATCATCATACGGTGGGGGAAGTTATTTCAGATGGCCCGGTTATAAATCCAAAGCAGCCGGGAGATGATTATCCCTTTAATGAACTTGCCGGGGTGGGAGTAGCATATAAGCTGGCTCAAGGAATACAAAGAAAATTAGGGTTACCCAAATGTTACATAACAGAGCTTCTTGATTTGGTTGCGGTGGGTACCATAGGTGATATGGTAAGTCTCACTGACGAAAACAGAACACTGGTAAAATACGGCATAAGACTAATCAAAACCGGTGAATGTAACAAGGGAATAATGAAGCTTTTTAATAAAAGCTCCATCGATATAAACAAAATTAATGCCAGGGAGATTTCCTATGGGATTGTTCCAAAGATTAATGCTGCCGGGAGATTGTCCGATGCGAAAATCGCATTAAAACTGCTGATGGCGGAAGATGATGAAGAAATTGAAAAATACGGGTCTATGCTTGTTGATATCAATAATAAAAGAAAGAGCTTGCAGGATGATATTTACAAAAAATGCATAGAAATAGTAAACGAGAATCACAAGGATGACAGTTTTTTGGTGGTAAATGCAGAGAATGCCCATGAGGGGATTACAGGAATAGTAGCCGGTAAAATAAAAGAATACTTCAAAAGGCCCACTATAATAGTTACGAACAACGGGGATTATTTAAAAGGCACCGGCAGGTCAATACAGGGCGTGAATTTATATAATATGCTTAGTAATAATAATAATCTTTTCATAAAATTCGGAGGTCATAAAGCGGCTTGTGGTTTTACCGCAGAGGCAGGAAGGCTGAATGAAATAAGGGGAAGCCTAACGAAAGAAATGGATTTAATAGCAAGGGAAAATCCTCTGATTTTTCAGCTGGAGAATAAAGAGGATTTAATAATCGGAGTAAAGGATGCTGATTTAAATCTTATAAAATCACTTGAATTGATGGAACCTTTAGGCTCTGACAACGAGTATCCGATTTTTAAAATTAACGGAGTTTTACTTAAAGACATTAGGTTCATGGGATCATCCAATGAACATGTGAGATTTATGGCCGAGGACAAGGATAAAAATATTATTCAATGCATATTGTTTAATAATGCATTAAAGCACAGGGAAATGTTAAATAGTTCAAAGGAAGTAAACCTTTTAGGTCTGATTGAAATAAATGAATGGAATAATAAGATCAGCGTACAGATGAAGGTTATTGATATAGATGAGGGGAATTAATATGAGTAATAAAGGGCGTAAGCTAAGAACTGTAATAATATCACTATTGATGGGTTCCATGTTGACATTAGGTGGTATATATTTCTATTTCAGCGTTGTAAAGGATATGGTACTTGTTTCCAAGGAAGATATTAATACAATCGAAGATGTCATAGAGAGTGTGGGGAAGTATTATGAAATAGACAAAGAAATAGAAGAAAAGGCCATATATACAAGGGATGAAGACTATAAGGATTATATAGCAAAAGAAATGGTCAGAATGCTGGATGATGATTATGCATATTATTATACCAAAGAGGAGTATGATAATTGGAAGCAGTCTTTGAAAAGCTCATATTACGGAATTGGTATTACCTATACTGAGATAGAGGATGAATATGTGGTGATTGATTTGAATTCTGAGGGCCCTGCTAAGGCAGCGGGAATTAAAATCGGAGACACGATACTATATGTTGATGGTAAGGAATATGATGATATTAATATAATGTCCGATAATATTATGGGGGAAGCGGGAACCGATGTGACGTTAACTCTAAAAAGAGATGGAAGAACCTTTGATCTTACAATAACCAGGGCTAAAATAGACAATAAAACGGTTAACTACGAAATCTTAGATGGCAATATAGGATATATCGATATTGATTCCTTCGGGCTTAACACAGGAGATGAATTTAAACAGGCAATGGTCAGTCTTACTAACAGTAAGGTAGAAAAAATTGTCATTGATTTAAGGAATAATCCCGGGGGTCTTGTTTCAAGCTGTCTTGATATTACCGATAGTTTACTTCCCGAGTGCAAAATGCTAATAACTAAAAACAAAAATGACGAAGAGGAAGTCTATAATTCGGATGTGTTATCCACGGATATGGAATATGTCCTCTTGGTAAATGAAAATTCCGCCAGTGCTTCGGAAATAATGAGTGCAGCGATACAAGATAATGACGGGGGAGTATTAATAGGGACTCAAACCTTTGGTAAGGGTGTGATGCAAGAGCATATTGAACTTAGCGATGGCTCCGCCTTAAAGCTTACTACAATGGAGTATTTTTCCCCAAGTGGTGATGTTATTAATAAGATTGGTATTACACCGGATATTATAATAAAGGATAATCTTAATACTAACCAAGATGAGCAGCTTAATAAAGCATTGGAGATTCTTGCAAAATAGTCCGGTTAGTGGCATAATTAATTTGAAGTAGTCTATTCTAGTGGTCTTGTTTGGAGGGGAAATGAGTTACGAATCTAAATTTAAAAATGATGCCATAGATAAAATGTTTGAAGCAATATTATCTTTGGAAAATCAAGAGGAGTGCTACAGATTTTTTGAGGATCTGTGCACCGTGAAGGAATTACAAGAGATGTCTCAAAGGTACCATGTGGCTAGGATGCTGGCTGATAAAAAAACTTACACTGAAATCGAAAAGGAAACCGGTGCGTCCACAGCAACAATAAGCAGGATTAATAAATGCCTGGTTTATGGAGCCGATGGTTATAAAACGACTATTTATAAAAATAAAAAATAAGAGGGTGAAGCTTTGAAGGTTTATTTTTACGAGGGTTATGAAGGCGGGCAAGAAGAAAGCAGGGCGCTGCTTCTTTATGCTTTAAATGATTTTTTGGATGAAAGCTATGACAAGGATGATATTGGAATAGGGGATATGGGCAAGCCTTACCTAAAGGATGGCAGGGCTGAGTTTTCCGTGTCTCATTCCAAAAAGCTTTGGATGGTTGCCATCAGTGATGCTTTGATAGGGGCGGACCTTGAAGTATCAAAGGATAAGGACAAGGATAAAATAGCAAAAAAAATATTTTCGGAATTGGAGAACAGATACATAGAGCTTTGGGGAGAGTATGGATTCTACCGGCTGTGGACCAGGCGGGAAGCCTTAATTAAGGCCTTGGGATTGTCAGTATTTGATAAAATGCCGGAGCTTGTGGATTTAAACCATGATTTGGTTGATAGTATTAATATTAACGGAACGGATTATTACTTAAATGATGTGGAAATAGCTGACGATATATTCTGTGCGGTTTGCAGCATAAAGGATAATATGCAAATTGAAATGGAAATGATTAATTAGGAGGATTACATGAGATTAACAGTATTGCTTGACAATAAAACCGAAAAACCCGATGTTAATGCCGAATGGGGGCTTTCCATATTGATAGAAGCCGACGGAAAAAAGATCATATATGATTTGGGCGCAACGGATATGGTCATAGATAATGCCGAAGTTATGAGTGTTGATTTGGAAGACGTTGATGCAGTTGCCATCAGCCACGGACATTATGATCATACGGGGGGAATACCCGGATTTTGTCAGGTTAACGACAAAGCTAAAATATATATACATAAAAACGCGTTTTCGGTTTTTCATGGAATGGAAAAAGGTGTAATAGATGACTATAATTGTGGGGTTTTGATACCTAAGGATGAACTGAAAAGACTTGAGGACAGATTCGTATTAACCGATGGGGCGGTAAAACTTAGTGAAAACATAATTCTTTCGGGAACAATACCGGATGTTGCGGGGGTTTCTCCGACGGAGCCCTTCTATATTGAAAGGGAAGATGGTTCCATGGTACTAGATGATTTAAGCCACGAACAATTTTTAGTGGTTAAAAATGAAGATAAGGGATTGTTCATATTTGACGGCTGTAGCCACAAGGGCATTTTACCGGCTATAAAATATGCCCAAAAGCTTTTCCCCGGCGAAAAAATACAAGGTATATTTGCGGGACTTCATATGTACCCGGCGGGTAATGAAGAAATTATGGAAGCTATAAAGGCCATTGAGGAATATAATCCTGATTTTATTATGCCGGTTCACTGCACAGGAATGAAAGCAATATTAATGTTCAAAGAGTATTTTAAAGAAAAATGCATAATAGCTTCAGGTGGAGAGGTTTATGAATTCTAATAACAGCGCTTATGAAAGTGCAAGCAAATACTTGGCAAATAGAATGCGTACCGAATATGAGGTAAGGGAATATCTAAAATCAAAGGGTTACAGCATAAATGAGATTGATAATTCCATAGATGAATTTAAGATGCTAAGATATATTGATGACTATCAGTATTCTCTCAGCTATATCGATTATTCAGTTGCCAAATACAGATCCTCCATTAGAATAAAAGCGGAGCTTTTAAATAAAGGGGTTTCGGAACAGATAATAGAAGAGACCTTGGATGATTACATCGAAGAGAACCTATTTGATGAGTATGAGTTGGCCATTTTGTATGCTAAAAAGACTTGTAATGAATTTCAAGATATCGATGAAAAACTGATTGGTAAAATTAGCAGAGGATTGACTGCAAGAGGGTTTAGCAAGGATACCATATATAAAGTTGTGGGAGAAATGTATAAGTGGAAAGACTTAAAAGAACAGAAATCATAATGGGTGAAGACGGATTGGCAGGGCTGAGAAACAGCAAGGTCTTAATTATAGGTTTAGGCGGGGTTGGTTCCTTTGCTGCTGAAGCCATTGCCAGGAGCGGAATAGGAAATATCACCGTAATGGACGGTGATGTTATAGATGTCACCAATATTAACAGACAATTAATAGCTTATCAGAATAATATTGGTACTAAAAAAGCTTCGGCTATGGAGAATAGAATAAAAGAGATATCCGAGGAAATAAAGGTGACCGGTATATGTGATTTCTATAATAAGGATTTTGAAATAGATTTAAAAGAATATGATTATGTAATAGATGCCATAGATTCTGTGGAAGACAAGCTGGACTTAATCGAAAATTGTTACAAGAATAATGTTAAAATAATTTCATCCATGGGGACTGCAGGTAAGATAAGAAATGACATGTTTCAGCTGGCGGATATCAGTGAAACAAGCGTTTGCCCGTTGGCGAAAAAAATAAGAAAAGAGTTAAAGAAAAGAGATATAGAGCATTTAAAAGTTGTTTATTCGAAGGAAAAAGCATTAACTCAAAATGGGATATTAGGGTCCATGAGTTATGTACCAGGTGTAGCCGGCCTTATAATGGCGGGAGAGGTAATAAGAGATTTAGGAGGTCTTAAAATTGTTTAAAGAAGATATTATAAGCGTTGTGGAAAAATACTATAAAACTATCATTCATGATTTTTCTGTTATTAATGCGGCAGCCATGGCTAAGTCCAGCAAGCTTACATTCAAGAAAAAGGATTTTACCGAGGATATAGAGAATTTTAAATATTTAAAAGATAAATTATCGGAGTTCTATAAGGTTTTGGAAATGCTGAATGAAGAGGAGCAAAGCGACGGAGACGCAAAAAATGCCATGATGCTGTTAGACAAGAATATGGCTTATCTTGATGAGGTCATAGAAGACAGCATAGACTATTTTGATTGTATGGATAAAATAAGGCGTAAGGAAGAGATAAGCTTAAAGGAAAATAAGAAGAAGCTTGAGAAATTAAAAAAGGTTATAACTGATTTTAGAAATTCTTTAGGAGAGCTTGATCAAAGCTATCAGGTTTTGGTACCGAATGAGGAATCGGAGGAGTAACATGAAAGTAATTATTACCGGAGGACCTACTAATGAGCCCATCGATGAAGTTATGAAAATAACAAATATGTCAACCGGGGGTATGGCAGTTTCTTTGGGCCGAATCTTTTGTGATGCGGGATATAATGTGGTTTTGATATTGAATAATTCTGTTAGAGCAATGGAGGATAATAATTTAAAAATTGTTAGGGTAGAAACCGCAGATGAAATGTTAAAAGCCATGGAAAGGGAAGCGGAGAACGATGATGTGGACGCAGTTATACATGCCTCGGCTGTGGGGGATTATAAAGCGGAATTTTCCTTCTTAATGGAAGATATGGCGGATGAAATCTTCTCTTGCATGGATTTGGTAAAAACTTCCGATGATATTTTGAGAATATTAAAGGATCCTAAGTGTAAGCTGGATGACAGCTCTAAGATAAGTAGCTATCAAAGTAATTTGACGGTTAAGCTTACTATGACACCTAAAATAATTGAAAAATTGAGGTTTTGGTTTCCCAATTCCCTGCTTATAGGCTGCAAGCTTTTAGATGGGGTGACCAAGGGAGAATTGTTTGATACTGCTTCGGCACTATGCAACAAGAATGATATGGATTATATACTGGCCAATGATCTTACTGATTTAAAAAAGGGCCATAATGAAAGATATTTGATCAATAAAGACGGGTTTACGGAGATGGTATTATCCGATTATGAAGGTATATACCAGTTGATTAATGATGAATTAAAACACAGAGGGAAATAATGGAATATTTATTATTGGGTATCGTAATAGTATTGCTTTTTGTAGCAATACTTTTACTTTTAAAAATTAATACTTTGGATAAGTCTTTAAAGGATAATACAAGGCTGGATTCGTATTTTAAGAATTACGGCAATTTGGTTGCTGACAATCAAAGGAATATGGCGGATTTGCAAGATAAAAGGCTTTCGGAGTTAAACGAAACATTGAATAAGATGAGAATGGAAAATGAGCTTAAGCTGGAGGCCATAAGAAATGTAACGGAAAGCAAGCTCAATACCTTAACCAAGGAAAACAACAGGCAGCTGGAAGATATCCGAAGAAATGTGGATGAAAAACTACAAAAAACCTTGGATGAGAAATTGGCCCAATCATTTCAACTTGTTAATGACAGACTGGAACAAGTATACAAGGGTTTGGGAGAAATGCAGACCATAGCAACTAGTGTGGGAGATTTAAAGAAGGTTCTGTCCAATGTTAAAACCAGAGGTATTTTAGGAGAGGTGCAATTAAGTGCCATATTAGAACAGATATTATCAAAAGAGCAGTATGAGGAGAATGTGGCAACCAAAAAAGGCAGTAGAGACAGGGTTGAATTTGCCATAAAGCTACCGGGAGATAATGATGGTTGTGTTTATTTACCTATAGATGCGAAATTCCCCGGGGATTCTTATGCAAAGCTTGTGGATGCTTATGAGATTGGTGACCAAGATTTGATAGCTTCTGCGGCAAAAGCCCTTGCCCTTGTCATAAAGAATGAAGCTAAAGACATCAATGAAAAATATATTGATCCACCTAATACCACGGATTTTGGAATAATGTTTTTACCTTTTGAGGGTCTTTATGCAGAGGTTGTAAGAAGAGGTATATTAGAAGAACTCCAAAGAAAGTATAAGGTAACTGTTGCGGGGCCTACTACCATGGCAGCTTTACTAAACAGTTTCCAAATGGGATTTAATACATTGGCCATCCAAAAAAGATCCGGTGAGGTATGGGAAATACTGGGAGCTGTGAAAACCGAATTCAATAATTTCGAGCAGGTACTTACAAGGGCCCAGGACAGGATCAATCAGGCTAATAATGAGCTGGATAAGCTTATAGGGCCTAGAACCAGGCAGATACAAAGAAGATTAAAAGAAGTTACATCATTAGATGATGTTAATGCTAAAAGATTATTAGACGAGTAAGGAGCAAATATGAAGGTTTTTGCCATAGCAGATTTACACTTGTCCCTTGATCCAATAGTAAATAAACCTATGGATGTATTTGGTATTGGCTGGGAAATGCATCATGAAAAATTAAAAAAGAACTGGCTGGAAATTGTTGGCGAAGAGGATATAGTAGTAATACCCGGGGATGTTTCATGGGGATTAAGATTAAACGAAGCAATGACGGATTTGAAATGGATTGATGAGTTGCCGGGTACGAAGGTTATTTTTAAAGGTAACCATGATTTGTGGTGGAATGGAATCAATAAACTCAATGGCTTGTTTAATAATATCCATTTTATACAAAACAGATGCTACTATATAGAAAAAGAAGATTTAGCCATATGTGGAACTAGGGGATGGATAAGTCCTTATGTGGAAGACTTTGATGCCCATGATGAAAAGATATATAACAGAGAACTGATAAGGCTTAAATTCAGCTTAGATGATGCCAAGAAAATAGGGGCTAAAAATATCATGGTAGCTCTTCATTATCCCCCTTCAAACGAGAAGGGCGAGAGATCTAAGGTGACGGAACTAATAAAAGAATACGATGTCAAATACCTGGTTTACGGCCATCTTCATGGTGTTCATGTTTATCCAAAAGGGATTAAGGGTAACTATGATGGTATAGAGTATAGACTGGTTTCCCTTGATTACTTAAGGGCGAAACCATTGCTTGTATATGATTCTAAAGGAGGCTTTAATTATGAAAATAACTCTAATAGTTTTAGATAGCTTAGGCATAGGTGAAATGCCGGATTCAAAGGATTACGGAGATGAAGGTGCAAACACTTTAAAGCATATAACCGAGAATTATAGGGTGTTAAACATTCCCAACATGAAAAGACTTGGTTATGGAAATATTTATGGAGCATCAAATGGCGAATATAGGGTGGGAAATCCCATTGGCGCTTACGGAAGATTCGGAGAGACTTCAAAGGGTAAGGATACTATAACTGGCCATTGGGAGATAGCGGGCATTGTTACTAAAACTCCTTTTAAAACCTATCCCGATGGTTTTCCGAGAAAATTTTTGGATGCTTACGAAAAAGCAATAGGAGTGGAAACCATAGGAAATTATGCGGCTTCCGGTACGGAAATAATTGAAGTGTTGGGGCCGGAACATGAAAAAACAGGTAAACCCATAGTATATACTTCTGCGGACAGTGTTTTTCAAATTGCGGCAAATACGGAGATTATTCCCCTGGAAAGACTATACGAAATGTGTCAAATCGCAAGGGACATGCTGGTGGGAGAATTTGCGTGTGGCAGAGTTATTGCAAGACCATATATTATGGAAGACGGTAAAAGGGTAAGGACCTCAGATAGGCATGATTATTCGGTTACACCTCCAAAGGATACAGTGCTAGACAGCATAAAACAAGGGGGTAAAAGGGTTTATGCCATAGGTAAAATCAGTGATATTTTTAATGGCAAAGGGATTACTGATTCTGTTCATACCAAATCAAATATGGATGGTGTTGATAAAACAATAGAAGCTATGAAAATGGACTTTGATGGTTTTATATTTACAAATCTTGTTGATTTTGATTCTAAATATGGTCATAGAAGGGACCCTGTGGGTTATGGTAAAGCCATAGAGGAATTTGATGAAAGATTACCTGAGATATTAGATGAACTAAAGGAAGATGATTTGCTTATTCTTACGGCAGATCATGGTAATGATCCCATGGCTAAGGGAACTGACCATACAAGGGAATACATCCCGTTGGTGGCTTATTCCAAGGCGATGAAAAAATCGGTGGATTTGGGAACCAAAGAGTCATTTGCGGATATAGGTGCTACAATTGCCGATATATTAGGGGTAAAAAAGCCCGAGCATGGGGAAAGTTTCAGAAGCGAATTGTTAATTGATTAGGAGAAACCTTATGAACATGAATGATTTGATATACAAAAAAAGGGAAGGCGGTAAGCTTACTAAGGATGAAATCGAATATATTATTGATGGTTATGTAAGGGGAGAAATCCCGGATTATCAAGTTTCGGCCCTTCTTATGGCCATATACTTTAGGGGTATGGACGAAGAAGAAACCTTTATGCTTACCAATGCCATGAGATATAGCGGTGACACAATAGACCTTTCCCATATTAAAGGAATTAAAGTTGACAAGCATTCCACCGGGGGTGTGGGAGATAAGACTACTCTTATAGTTGCACCTTTAGCTGCGGCTTGCGGAGTTCCCATAGCAAAAATGAGCGGAAGGGGCTTGGGCTTTACCGGAGGCACAGTGGATAAGCTTGAAGCAATTCAGGGCTTTAAAACAGCATTGGAGCCTGATGAGTTCTTGGAACAGGTGAATAGCATAGGAATATCCGTAATAGGACAAACGGCTCATATTACCCCTGCGGACAAAAAGCTTTATGCCCTAAGGGATGTGACGTCCACCGTGGATAACTTCAGCCTTATAGCATCCAGCATAATGAGTAAAAAACTGGCAGCGGGTTCTGATGCTATAGTTTTGGATGTCAAGTGCGGCAGAGGGGCTTTTATGGAGAATATTGATGATGCTGTAACCCTGGGGAATATTATGACAAAGATCGGTAATACGGCAGGAAGAAAAACTGTGGCGGTGATTACTGACATGAGCCAGCCCCTTGGTAAAGCCGTGGGAAACAGTTTGGAAGTAATCGAGGCTTTGGAAACCCTTAAGGGAAAAGGTCCAAGGGATATAACGGAACTTGCGTTGACCCTGGCGGGAATCATGATTTATGTGGGAGGCAAAGCTGATTCTGATATAGAAGGTCGATTAATGGCAAAGGATGCCTTAGACTCCGGCAAGGGCTTGGAAAAACTAAAACAAATGATAGAGTGGCAAGGTGGGGATGGAGAAATAGCATATGACTACAGTCTTTTACCCGAGGCAAAATATCAATTGAAGCTTAATGCAAAGGAATCCGGGTTTATATGGGAGATTGATGCAAGAAAAATTGGATTAGCATCTCAACACACGGGAGCAGGCAGGGCCACAAAAGAGGATAGTATTGATTTATCCGCGGGAATTTATCTTAATAAAAAGGTTGGGGATGAGGTATTGTTTGATGAAGTACTTGCGACCTTTTATGGTAATGATGAGGATAAACTTATAATGGCTAAAGGCGAAGCGGAAAGTGCTTTTATAATATCAAAGGAAAAGCCCGAGGAGACAAAAATAATAAAAAGGATTATAGGGATGACAGATGAACAATAAGATAAAGTTTTTATTGCCTTTGGTAATCGTAGTAATTCTGATGCTGGGATATATGATTATAGACGGACAGTTATTTCCGAGAAGCGAAGGGGGATACGTATCATCCTTTGGGAATACCGCGGTTGCCTATGACGAAAATGGTGAGAAGGTTGATTTGATAAGGGGTCAAAAGGTAATGTTCTATAAGAATATTACCAAGGAGATCAATGATGAAAAATTAATAAAAGTACAAGCTGAAGAAGAGGTTTTATATATTTCCATGGATAATATTACCCTTTCCAAGGATTCTTTGGTAAAGGAATCGGAAATATTTGTAAGAACCCCTTTGGCAATTATAGATAAAGAAGACAGAATATTAGGCTATGCCAAGAAGGGCGAAAACCTAAAGGTTGTGGGCTACGAACAAATAGATTCCATGGGGAATGTAAATAAGTATAAGGTTTCAATTGATGACAAAGAAGGATATGTATATGGTAAATATACCGTGCTTAATAAGGAAGACAGCTTAAAAACCTATAAACCTGAGGTATATGATGAAATGCATTTGAAGGCCGAGGATAAATACGGTGGTGGGGATGCCATGGGTCTTGACTATTTCCCGAATGAAAAACCTTCGTTTGAAGGAAATCCCATGCCGCAGGATTGCTATTCCTTATACCTTACAAGCGATTATTTAAACCCTAAGGGGGTTAAACCTTTTATAGATTTTGCAAAGGATACAAAGATAAATACCTTTGTGGTGGATATAAAGGATAATTTTGTAATAGGATATCCGGCGAAAGCCATGGAGATGTATTCCAAATATGCCTATGACAATGCCAATAATTCCTATGAGGAATATAGGGAAGCAGTGGCCATGCTAAAAGAGGCAGGCTTTTATGTTGTGGGGAGGATAACGGTTTTTAAGGATGACCTTTATATCAAAGAGCATCCGGAAAATGCCATAGCCCTAAGATCTACCGGGGAACCTCTAAAATATCAAGGCTCATATTGGCCTTCTCCTTATTCAAGAGAGGTTTGGGAATATAATGTTGCTTTGGCCAAGGAATCCGTTACGGAAATGGGCTTTAATGAAATCAATTTTGATTATTGCCGCTTTCCAAGTCATATAGCCAATATTGAAGACACCTTGAATATGCAAAACAAATACGACGAGGATAAGGCTCAAGCAATACAAAGATTTCTATATTATGCCAAGGATGCGCTGCATAACATCAATGCCTATATTTCGGTGGATGTTTTCGGAGAGACATCCAATGGGACTTATACCGCTCCCTACGGGCAATACTGGCCTGCTATGAGCAATGTTGTTGATGTTATGTCCGGGATGCCATATCCTGACCATTTCGGACCCGGAAGCTATGGTTTGAGCAAACCATGGAATGAACCCTATTCCCTTATGTATAATTGGGGCCTTTCCGTAAAGGAAAGGCAAAAGGAATGCCCTACCCCTGCTAAAGTAAGAACCTGGATTCAGGCATATAATGTTTTAGACTGGGTTGATCCCGATGGGATAAGTTACAATGCGGAAGAGTTAAAGGCTGAAATAAAAGGCCTTTATGATGCGGGAATTGGTGATGGCTATATTACTTGGACAGGAGGGCCTACTCTTGGTAAATACAATTTACAAAAGGGTGCGTTCTTAATTGATTATGAAAGCGAGTGATTTATGAAATATGCATTTATAATAAATCCAAAAGCAGGGCAGGGCAGAGGAACAGAAAAATTAAAGTATAAAATAGAAAAAACTGCCAAGGAACTTGAAAAAGATATTTCTATACATGTAACGGCCGGAGTGGGAGATGCAACGGTTATTGCCAATAAACTATGTGAAGAGAATAAAGAATTAAGGATAATAGTCTGTGGTGGCGACGGTACATTTAATGAAGCAGTAAACGGAGCTGCAGATTATGATGTTCCCATAGGAATTATACCCATTGGAACGGGGAATGACTTTATTAGGAATTTTGGAACCGAAGATGATTTCTTGAGCGTTGAAAATCAATTTTCCTTTGAGCCTGTGCCGGTGGATTTAATAAAATATAGCTATGATAGCAGTAGGGGCTATTGCACCAATGTTATAAACATAGGGTTTGACGGAAATGTGGCTATTTTGGCAGGGAAGCTAAAGACAATGCCATTGATTGCAGGATCCTTTGCATATCTGTCTTCGATAATATTTAATCTTGCCGGTAAGAGGGGACAGAACCTGACGGTCTATTCCGGTGGTGAGAAGATGCATGAAGGACCTTTGCTTCTTTGCTCCGTTGGTAACGGTAAATTCTGCGGCGGAGGTATATGTAACAGTCCAAAAGCAAGGATGGATGACGCACTCATGGATTTGGAGATTGTTAAGGATGTTACCAGGAGAAAATTCATTAAGCTTTTGCCTACATATATCAAAGGGGAGATTTTGAATAAACCTGAGCTTAGGGAATATATTAATTTCGTGCAAACAAAGGATATTTACATAAAACCCAAGGGGGATTTTATGGAATACTGTATAGATGGAGAACCGATAAAAACCGGAGAATTGAGTTTGGAAATAATTCCAAAAAAATTAAAATTTTTAACTAAAATTTGTTGACTTTCACAAATAGATGTGTTAAAATTCGTTCAAACAACAAAATAATTAAACCGTTGAGAAGGAGATAACGTCTTAAGCGCATGTACAGAGAATCGGGGATGATGAGAACCCGGTCATAAGCGGTCTGGCAAATGGACCTTCGAGGGCTATTGGGAAAGCATTATGCAAGTATGAATAGACGGGTGTGCCCGTTACAGCGCAGACATGTGTTGGCATGTTGATGAGTGGGATGTTTACATCCAAGCAAGGTGGTACCGCAGGAGTATATGCTCTTGTCCCTGCAAATATTGTGGGAACAGGAGCTTTTTTGATTCAAAGTCTCTGTTCCGGGATAAATTTTTTACAGAGAGAGGTATTGATTATGAAAAAGATTCCGTATAAGTTACTGCTTGATGAAAATGAAATGCCAAAATCATTTTTGAACATGAAGGCGTTTATGAAGGAAAAACCCGACCCGATGTTGAATCCGGGTACGTTAAAACCCATGACGGCGGAGGAGCTGGAAATGGTTTTTCCAAAGGAATGTGTTGCCCAGGAGCTTAATGACAAAGATAAATATATTGAGATTCCAAAAGGCATACAAGAATATTATAAAATGTATAGACCTTCCAATCTATATAGAGCGTATAGATTAGAGGAGGCACTGGGAACCCCCGCCAAGATATATTATAAGTTTGAAGGAACAAATACTTCGGGAAGCCATAAGCTTAATTCTGCAATAGCTCAAGCATATTATGCAAAAGAGCAGGGGCTTACGCATTTGACTACGGAAACGGGAGCGGGTCAATGGGGAACGGCCCTATCCATGGCATGTTCGTACCTAAACATAGACCTACTTATATATATGGTTAAATGCAGCGCAATGCAAAAGCCATACAGAAAAATAGTAATGGAAACCTATGGGAAGAAGGTTCATGCTTCTCCTTCTAATACGACTAATGTGGGTAGGGGTATACTGGAAAGGGATCCGGAAAATACAGGAAGCCTTGGAACTGCCATATCAGAAGCGGTGGAAGTTTCCACTACAACAGAAAATTGCAGATATGCTTTAGGATCCGTTTTGGATCAGGTTTTACTTCATCAATCGATTATTGGACAGGAAGTAAAGACGGCATTGGAAAAATATGATATAGAGCCGGATGTTATGATAGGCTGCGTAGGAGGGGGATCCAGCTTTGGCGGATTTATAGCCCCTTATATGGCTGATAAGCTTCAGGGAAAGAAAGCTCCTAAGTTTATAGCAGTTGAACCCGAATCCTGTCCGACCATGACCAGGGGTAAGTATACTTATGATTTTTGTGATGTGGGTCAAGTGACACCCCTTGCAAAAATGTATACACTGGGTTCGGGATTTATCCCTTCTCCCGACCATGCGGGGGGACTTAGATATCATGGTATGAGCCCTATACTTTCAAAGCTATATAATGATGGGGACATTGATGAAGTCAAAGCGGTTAAACAGAGTCAGGTATTTGCGGCGGCAAAGGAGTTTTGCAGAACAGAAGGTATATTACCTGCTCCCGAATCTGCCCACGGTATATTAGTTGCCATGGAAGAGGCGAAGGAATGTATTAAAACAGGGGAAGAAAAAAACATTGTATTTTGCCTAACGGGTACAGGATATTTCGATATGGCAGCCTATAAAGCATATAACGAAGGGATAATGGTGGACAATATTCCCACTGATGATGATTTACAAAAGGGTTTTGAATATATACCAAATTTGGATTAATTCCAAAAGCAAACGGGGAGAAGACTCCCCGTTTTTCTTGCAAATTGAGTGTATACATGCTATAATCACAACATTGATAAATTTTGGAGAGTTATCGAAGTGGTCATAACGAGGTGCACTCGAAATGCATTTGTCGGTTTATCCCGACACGTGGGTTCGAATCCCACACTCTCCGCCATAAAGCGCAGTTTTAACTGCGCTTTTAATATTACAATAACTTAATTATATCCTTTTCCAATGATCTTGGAGTCTTTAGTGACGGGTATCTTTTTATGACTTCTCCGCTTCTGTCAATTAGAAACTTCTCGAAATTCCATTTTATATCGCCGCTATTTCCGGATAAGTTATTATCTAACAAGTATTTATATATCGGATGCCTTTTTTCTCCGTTTACATCCACCTTTTCAAGCATGGTGAAGCTGACTCCGTAATTAAGCTGGCAAAACTCCAGTATTTCCTCGTTGCTTCCCGGATCTTGATTTTTGAATTGGTTGCACGGGAAGCCGAGTATAACCAATCCTTTATCCTTATATTTTTCGTATAATTCTTCCAGACCCTTGAATTGGGGTGTAAAGCCACATTTGCTGGCGGTATTTACAATTAGTGTAACTTTGCCTTCAAGCTCGGATAGCTTCATGCTTTTTCCGTTCATTAAATTTGCTTCTAAAGCTGTTTTATATATATTCATTTTATTCATCCTTTCTATTATATATATTATCCTAAGAATCTAAAATCAAACATTATGCCAAATAAATTTTATAAATCACCGGCATATACGGATGAATCCGGCGGATAAATTGGTAAAAAAATATATAATTTAGTACAAAACCGCATATACATACTGAGCATAAAATCTAACAATAAAGAAAATTTAAAAAAATTTAAAATACTCTAAAATTAACCAAAAATAATACAATATTATCCATATTATTAAATAAAATATTTTTAATATCGGGATTATTATTAAAATATAGTAAGTAAAAATGAAAAGCATGCAGGAGGTAAATATGAGCAAATTTGAGTTTAACAATATGCCTCAATTTAGGATATTGAATGATAATCAGATTGAAGAGATGCATGAGAATGCAATTGATTTATTAGAAAACTTGGGGATAATTTTTGCGTATGATGAAGCACTTAAAATCCTTGAAAATGCAGGATGTGATGTGGATTGGGAAACGCAAAAGGTAAAAATTCCTAGGGAAATAGTTGAAAAATGCATATCCAGTGCACCGTCTTCATTTAAACTTTTTGATAGAAACGGTAATGAATATTGTACATTTGGTGACGGTAAAACAAGGTTTAACCCCGGCAGTAGCGCAAGCAATGTTTTAGACCATGACGGAAGCACTGTAAGGTTGTCAAATGTTGGAGATTTAAAACTATTAACTAAAGTAGCTGACAGCTTGGATGCCCTTGATTTTATATCTTCTTCCATCGTATGTGAGGAGGCTCCCGGAGAACTGGGTTCCCAGTATTTGTACTATACGGAAATGAGAAACTCCACAAAACCTATTATAGGCGGGGCCACTGATGCTGATGGAGTATTAAGAACCTTCGAACTTCTAAAGGCTGTATTGGGAACAGAAGAAAACGTTAGAAATAAACCATATACCATTTTTGATGTATGTGTTACATCGCCACTGAAATGGTCCAACATAGGGGCTAAAAATATAATTGACTGTGCTGTAAGGGACATTCCATTGGAACTTATTTCTGCCCAGATAACCGGAGCTACAGGTCCTATCACCTTAGCCGGAGCTATTTTGCAGCATACTGTGGAGATTATATCCGGTTTGGTTTTGGCACAGCTTGTTAAACCGGGACATCCGGTTGTTTATGGCGGTGCTCCTTGTATCTTCAATATGAAGACAATGTATACACCTATGGAGGCTATGGAATCAAATATGATTACTGCCGGTTATGCGTTAATGGGTAAATACTACGGATTACCGGTACATACATATGCTGCGATGTCGGATTCAAAGATTATTGACTATCAGGCAGGAAGTGAGACTGCAAGAAGCGGTATGATGGCATTTATGCTTGGGGTTGATAATGTATCGGGACCCGGAGGTTTGAATGTAATTGCAGAAATGAGTATGGAAAAGCTTGTAATGGATGCGGATTTCATAGGTACATTGAAGCATTTGGAAAAGGGTATCAGATTTGATGACTCTACTTTGGCTAAGGATGTTATTATGCAGGTGGGTTCAGGTGGAAACTATATGACAAACAAGCATACTCTTAAAAACTATACCAAAGAACAGTATTACGGAAATATTGTAATGAATTATCAAGAAAGAGCCATTTGGAATAAGGAAGGCGGAAAAACCATATTCGATAAATCAAAAGAATATGTTGAAAAGATAAAAGAAATGAAGGGCAAGGACTTGGAGGACAGTCAAATCCAAGCACTAGACGAGGCTTTTGTTAATGTATGTGTAGATTCCGGCTTAAGTAAAGCAAAGGGCGAAGAGCTTATTGATATCTACAATAGGTCATAGTGATTTGTTAGTCATGTAGGGATGATGTTATTATATTATTATTTTTAAGAAAGGAGTTTATAGCACTTGCCCTATCAGGTGTTATAAATAAGTAAGATGGGAAATAAAATACCAATGTGGCAAGTTTTACTCGTTGTAGTAGCAGGTTTAGGTATCATCATGTATTCCATATTCTTTAGTTATGGGGAACTTCATATGCCTTTACTATGTGCTGCAGCACTGGCAGCAATCGTAGGCGTTATCAACAGATGGAAATGGGCCTACATAGAAAGAGGAATACTTTCAGGAATTGACAGATCAATGCAAGCATGTTTGATTCTGCTTCTTGTAGGTATCATCGTATCAACATGGAAGGCTGGAGGAGTAATTCCTTCAATGATTTACTATGGATTAAACATTATTGACCCAGCATTTTTCTTAGTAACTGTATGTTTGTTATGTAGCTTTGTATCACTTTGTATAGGAAGTTCTTATACAACTGCAGGTACAATAGGAGTAGCAATGATTGGTGTTTCTATCGGTATAGGAATTAATCCGGCTATGACAGCAGGTGCAGTAGTTTCTGGTTCATATTTTGGTGATAAGATGTCTCCATTATCAGATACAACTAACTTGGCTCCAGCAACAGCAGGAACTGATGTATTTACTCATATTAGACATATGATTTACACTGTAACGCCTTCTTACATTATCGCACTTGTAGTATTCTTTATCTTAGGAAGAACTGAAGCAAACAGTTCCTTATCTATGGATTTGGCTGATGTATTACAAACAGAAATTCAAAATGAATTTGTTGTAAGTCCTTTCCTATTAATTCCAGTATTGATTTTAATACTTGCAGTAGCATTTAAAGTACCTGTACTTCCTGCTATGTCATTAGGTATTGTAGCTGGAATAGTATGTATGTGGTTAGTACAAGGAATTGCTGTAGCTGACTGGTTCAACATCATGCATTATGGATATGAAGCAAGTTCAACTGTAGTATTAAATGAATCTTACACTGTAGCTGATATTATCGGTGGTGGTGGATTTAACTACATGCTATGGACAGTAAGTATTGTGCTTTGTTCCATGACATTTAGTGGGGTACTTGAATCAACTGGTATGATGGCATCATTAGCAGAAGCTATTCTTAAGTTTGCAAAGAAAGATGGTCAATTAATAATGATTACTGTCTTATCTTGCGTATTTGTAAATATTATAGCAGCAGACCAATACTTAGCTATTATTCTTCCTGGCAGAATGTACAAACAAGCTTATGAAGACAAGAGATTAAAGAGTAAGAACTTATCTAGAGCTTTGGAAGATTCAGCTACACTAACTTCTCCATTAGTTCCTTGGAACGTATGTGGTGCAACAATGTCTGGTTTCTTAGGAGTACCTACTTTAGCATATTTACCATATGCAGTTCTTAACTATGTAAATCCTTTCGTATCAATTATTTATGGATTCGCTGGATTTACAATCGAGAAGATGACTGATGATGAATATAACAGCGTTCTTGAACAAAGAGCACTTGATGAAGAAATCGCTAAGAGAGCTTTAGAAGCATAATAGATAATATATGTGTTCTAACTAGGAGTAGGTTCCGGTCTTGTACAGGGAATTGCTGTTGTAGATTGGTTTAATATCATGCATTATGGTTATGAAGCCAGCACAACTGCCGTATTGACAGATGATTATACAGTTGCCGATATAATCGGTGGCGGCGGATTTGACTATATGCTATGGACAGTAAGTATCGTATTATGCTCCATGTCCTTTAGTGGTGTTATGGAAGCAACAGGAATGCTTGCTTCAATAGCTGAAGCAATACTAAAAGTTGCTAAGAACAACGGTACTTTGGTATTAGTTACAGTTTGCTCTTGCATATTCATCAACTTGATTTGTGCAGACCAATATTTAGCAATTATATTACCTGGTAGAATGTACAGAGAAGCTTTCGAAGACAGAAGATTAAAGAATAAGAACTTATCTAGATGCTTAGAAGACTCTGCAACTCTTACATCTCCGCTAGTTCCTTGGAATGTTTGCGGAGCAACAATGAGTGGTTTCCTAGGAGTAGGAACTATTCATTATGCGCCTTATGCTGTTTTAAACTGGATTAACCCAATAGTATCTGTAATCTATGGATTTACAGGAATTACTATGGAAAAGATGACAGACGAAGAATATGAAGCTGTTCTTGAACAGAGAAGAATGGATCAAGAAATGGCAGAAAAAGCAGCAGAAGCTTAAATCGCCTAAAGTGCCTAAGTATAAATAATAATCAGAGACAGCCCCGGATATTCGGGGCTGTCTCTTAGTTAACTTGACTTATTTTGTGCTTCTAATAATTGAAATAATAATGCTGGCAAATATAAGGATAAAGGCAATAACTATGGTAATAATAATCTCGGGATACACAAAGGCGAAGCCGTTATCCGAGGTGTGCCTTATGAAAATACCCGCATAAGCCCATATTATCACCAGGCCGTAGATATGATCCCTGTTTATTAGGGTAAAGGCAGAACCAAGTAATGCTCCCACCATAATGATTATACATGTCCATATTGATTCTTCCAATCCAAACCCGTTCCAATCGATGCTTACTAAAAAAGCAGTTGTATTAGCTATGGTTGCAACGGTTATCCAGCCGAAATAAAAACTGAAGGGCAATCTTAGAAATATTCTGTTTTTCTTGTTTAAATCAAAACTTTTTAGCAATCTTACTGATGTACCCAAGGATAAAAACATGATGATTATTAGTATTAACGATAATCCTATCAATAGGTGGTGCCAGGCAAATATCCAAAGGCTGTTTGAAAGTGAAGATATAATAAAAAGTAATCCTATTCGATTCAGTGTTCTTGCATCCACATTTTTTATAAAAAACTGATATATGACATAGCCTGCCAAGAGCAGGTATATAAGTCCCCAAATTGAAAAAGTAATGGGTGCGGGGGTGAAAAAATTTCTGTAAAGATCAGAAACGCCGCCGGTGGTAATGTCATTAATAGGAACTATGTTTGCCATGGCATTAACTATTATCATTGCTATGTATGATATCAATACAAGTAATCTCACTCTAATATCCATAATAGACCTCCCAAATAATCGATTACATGTTAATTATATATCATTCATCAAATTATTAAAACTTTTTTGTATATTTTATGGCATTTGCGGGGCATTTTATACTACATTCTTGGCATTGGTGACAAAGGCTTTCTGATATTTTAAGGTGGCCGGATTCTACATTTTTTATTGCCTCTTTTTTGCAAGCATTCATACATAGCATGCAATTGGTGCATTTATTTGGGTCTATTCTTTTTGAATATAAGGCAAATCTTCCAAATAACTTTTGTAAGGCGCCGAAGGGGCAAATGGAATTATGAAAATGCTTAGGCTCGTAAATAAACACAAATATTATCGAAGCTATTATCCATATAAGCATCACCGGGAAATTCAGCATAAGCAGTCTTTTGAAAACCAGTATTAAAATCAGGGTTAACAGAATAAAAAAATAAGGAAGTAGCGGACTGTTAAATATTTTTGGAAGCTGTTTGTCCTTATGCCTGTGTTTAGCTGCTAATCCTTCCGAATATGCCATTACGGTATTCATGGGGCAAACATATCCGCAATATATTCTTCCGAAGAAAAGAGCAAGTAATAAGCTTACTGCGAATAACATAAACCAAAGAATGGGTTTTACTAAAAAGGATAGTAGAATAAAAAGCAATAAAAAAAATAGTCTTATAATGTTTTGAATTTGTCTCATGGTTATCTCCCTTTGTATTTGACTTATATTGATTATACATATAAAATGTTTAAAGATAGTTACCAATGTAACACCGGAGGCTTTATGAGGGAATATATTAATATATTAAAAAAAATACCAGATGACTATATTATTATGGCCGTGGAAAAGAATGAATTTATATACAGGGATTATGAAGCTGATAATGTGATACATTTGCAGGAGGAGCTTTGCGTGGCCATAGATGTAATTGTAGACGGCATGGTAAGGGTCGAAAGACTTGACGAGGATGGCGAGACGCTTACGATTTCTGATTTTTATAGGGGGGATGTGTTGGGCGGTAATTTAATATTCTCCGGTAATCCCAGATATCCTATGATAATAACTGCGAAAAGAAAGACAAGAATACTATCAATAAAAAGGGAAATTCTCTTTGAAATGTTACAGAAGTACCCGGAGTTTTTAGGGGAGTATTTAAGATATATGTCGGATCACAGTGCGATACTAGCAAATACTATCAGATACACATTGGGTAGTAACTTAAGGCAAAGGATTTTGAATTATTTAAATTATATGAAGGACATAAAAGATAATAATACTATTGAGCTTGAGTTTAGTAAGAAGGAGCTTGCTTTAAGGTTGGGGGTGCAAAGGACATCTTTATCCAGGGAGCTTTCAAAAATGAAGGATGAGGGTATTATTGAATATGACAGAAAGTCAATTACACTATTATAGCAGCTTGGCTGCTTTTTTTATTTCTTACGGAATCTTAATAAATGTAATAATAATATAATTATCTTTAATAAATAGTTAATATCATTGAAAGACTTTTTTTAATATTGATATATATAATTGCTGATATGGAGGAAGGTTCACATGGGTAATAATATATTGATATTAACGGGTAGATTTGGAAATGGTCATATTTCTGCCGCAGATGCAATTAAAGAAGATTTGATAAAAAGCTATGATGGGAACATAGATATAGAAATAATTGACATTGTAGATTATGCTTTTCCCTTGATAGCTAAGGGAATATATAAGAATTTTAATTCTTTGGTTTCGAAAAAACCCAACTTATATAATGCTTTGAATAAACTGGCGGAAGAGAGCAATACCAGCTTTTTAAGTGTTGTTGCTTTAAGGAGAATAAAAAGACTTGTGAAACAAAAAAGGCCAATGGCAATAATTTCCGTGTTGCCGTTAAGTTCACAAATGGTTTCCTACTATAAAGGCAAGTATGGAGATGATATACCCCTTTATACATATATTACGGATGTGTGCAGTCATAAGGAATGGGTTGCGGAAAATACCGATAGATATTATGTGGCTGATAAATCGGTTTTAGAAGAGCTTGTTGATAAAGGTGTTGGTAGGGAGAATATATATGTCACGGGAATACCTGTCAGATCCAAGTTTAAAACCATGGATAATACAAGGGATGAAGGTAATATAAAAAAATTATTGATTTTGGGAGGTGGTTTGGGGCTTATACCAAATTGTGAGGAACTGTTAAGGGAATTAAATGAAAAGGATAATATGAAGGTTACTGTTGTTACGGGGAATAACAGCGAATTAAGGGACAAGCTTAATGCTGACTATAATAATATTAATGTAATCGGGTTTACGGATGAGATTGAAAGAATAATGGCAGATTCTGATTTAATATTGACTAAAGCAGGAGGGATAACTCTGTTTGAAAGCATTTATATGCTTAAACCTATTATTGTTGTGAATCCTTTTTTGTCTCAGGAGATTAAAAATGCAAGATTTATTAAGAATAAAAATATTGGAGAGATAATTATTAAAGGGGACATAAAGCCTATGGAGCTTGGGAAAGAGATTGATTTACTTATTAATAATGATAATAGGCTTGAGGAAATAAGGAGTAACATGGAAGCTGTAAGAAGTGAGCTGGAAAATTTCTATATTGAGGGGTTAAAGGTATGTTAGATGCTATTACAATGATAAAAACTAAGCTTGAATATAAAAGATATCTTAGGAAAATAAGAAGGGAAAATGATAAGACTATTTATCTTACCTTTGATGACGGACCGAGTGAGGAATATACTTTATTAATATTACAGCTATTAAAAGAATATAATATTAAGGCTACATTTTTTATGGTGGCGGATTTTGCCAAGGCAAATGTTGAAGTGGTTAAAAGGGTAAGTGATGACGGTCATGCCATAGGCCTGCATTCAAAGAGTCATAAGAATCCGTTTTTTCAAAATAGGGCGGAAGCCAAAATAGATATTGAAGAATCCAAGTTTATGCTGGAAAGGATATTGGATAGACCTGTAAACCTATACAGGCCTCCTTGGTTAAGGACGAATATGGCCACAAAAGAATATGCTGATAAAAATAATATTAAAATAGTTCTTTGTGATGTTATGGCGGGGGATTGGAAAAGTTCGAAAAATGAAGATGCCTTGGCATATGAATTGCTTAAAAAGGTAAAAAGCACCTCGGTTATATGCTTACATGACGGCAGAGGAGAAGAAGGAGCCACATTAAACATGATAAAAGCTCTTAGGATTACTTTACCTATTTGGATCAGGGAAGGGTATAAATTTAAGGTGGTATGATTATAAATAAAAAAGTGGTTATAAATATAATTGCAATAATACTGGCCGGGGTTTTGGCATATATTTTTGTTTACAGCAAAATTGAGTACGGGGAAGTTTTTAATGCCCTAAACGGTGTGAATTATTACTATTTACTATTGGGAATTACCCTCATGGGAGTTTTTATTCTATGTGAGGGTCTTAATATTCTTAGTACCATTAGCTTAAATGGGATTGAATCCAAATGGAGCCATATCAAGTATGCTTCTGCAGGCTTCTTTTTTAGTTCGGTTACGCCCTCGTCCACCGGCGGGCAACCGATGCAGCTAATAATGATGAGAAAAGATGGCTATGGAACAGGCATATCTGCCCTTGCATTATTTTTGGAGGGTGCTAGCTTTCAGATAGGCAGTATAGTATTTGGAGTAACAGCTGCTATATATCTTATGGCAATGGAAACTGATATGCCATCAGGTACTGCCCTGATGTTTTTGATTGGGCTTTTGGCAAATGGTGTGGTTTTGTTGATATATATTCTCTGTGCATTTAAAATCGAACTGATCAAAAAACTGGTTGGATTAATCCGTTTGGTATTAAGGTTTTTAGGCCTAACTAAATCCGATAAAAAAGAGGAAGAAATTGACAATAAAATAGAAGAGTATAAAAGGATGGGGGTCTATATAAAGGGGAACAAGCAAAAGCTGTTAAAAATGATTACAAGAAGCCTAATACAGCTTTTGGCATACAATTCCATAACACTAATTGTATGTCTTTCCCTGGGGATATCAGTCAATCCTATTTTAATAATCCTCATTCAATCTGTAGTAAATGTTTCTGTTTCAATGCTGCCTGTCCCCGGAACAATAGGTGTAAATGAGACGGTATTTACAGTTATTCTATCCCAGCTTCTTGGAGGACCTATGGCGGGAACTGTAGCTATACTAACGAGACTTATTAATTTTTACATACCTGTTTTGATAACGGGGATGATAACTATGGCAAATTATAGGTGCGTGAGGTTAGAGCATAATATACACTAGTTGTGTATCGAGTTTGCGAAATTACTTAAATTGTGATATAATATTAAAGTCAGTTATAACTTTGATTACAGAAAGAGGGGATGTTTATGCTAGAAGAAATTAATCAGCTACCCAAAAAACTTGTTAAAGATATTGATATTGATATTGGACGTTTAGGTGTATATTTGGTTCAAGACTTTAACCTGAAATTACTTAAAAGGATGGTGAATTTTGGACTTAATATTTTTGGTGAGTTAGGAATGGATGAGTGGGGACTTGTGCCCCAAATAAGGCATGGTAATGTGTATGTATTAAAGGAAAAGGAAAAACCGCAGGTTATTGGATTGGCAATCCTTATGAGGGATTGGGATGAAAATGATAAAGTGTACTTATTTGATTATGCTATTAAAGAAGAACTACAGGGATATGGTCTTGGATTTGAGTTTTTAAGGAGTATTTCCGAGAACTTGGTGGAACAGGGCTATAAAAAAATGAGCCTTACTGTGGACGTGAATAATGAACCTGCTATACATCTATATAGAGATAAGCTAGGGTTTAAAATAATTGAATTTAATGAAAACGAGTATGGAGAAGGTCAGGATCGATTTTATATGGAATGGGATATGACCGATTGATTCATTTAAGTTTTTTAGGAATTTACCTACCGGGTAGGTTCCTTTTTTGTTTGAAAAAGTTTTTTAGTGGTATATTAATTTCAGCGTTGTTATTAGTAATATTCTAATAACCCGTTAATTGCATACCCATAATGTGGGGGAAAAGGAGATGGAACGCCAAGCCATCTTTTTTTCTTTTTTGTATATGATATAATCTAACTGGGAGGCTTATATGACTGCATTTTGGATTAAGATAATAGCTATAATATCTATGACCTTTGACCATGGGGCTTATCATTTAATGGAGCCATCCTTGTGGTACGAAATAATGAGAAGCTTTGGAAGACTGGCCATGCCGTTATTTTCATTTTTAATAGCAGAAGGATACCACTATACCAAGAGCATTAAGGGATATTTTTATAGAATATTCATATTTGGCTTGGCCATAGAGGCGTTTTTGGTATTGGTATATTTTACAACGGGAGATAATTATTTAATTAATGTAAATATTTTCTTAACACTTTCATTGGGACTTTTATCTTTGATAATGCTTAAAAAAGGAAATATTTTCATGGGAATACTTCTTATTACGGCTTCAATTTTTATACCGGTGGATTATGGAACCTATGGTGTTTTATTGATAGTAGGCTTTGGACTGTTGAGGGATATGCCAAAATCATATATTTATGACGCGTTTTTGATTTTTGCATTAAATGTTATATTCATAGAGATTATTCCGTATTTTGATTTACCTTATATAGTCAATTTGGATCAAAGACAATGGTATTCCATGCTATCCATAATACCTATAGCCTTGTATAGCGGTGAGGAAGGAAAGAAGCTCAAATACTTCTTATACATATATTATCCCCTACACTTAATATTTATAATAATGATTTCCCATATAATTTAAAAAGTTGGCTAAGCCAACTTTTTAAATTACCAAAGTATATATTCTGATTGCAAATAGCAAACAGGAAATCCACATCACATAGTGAACATCCCTACCTTTACCCTGTAAGGTTTTGATAATAACATAGGATAGTATTGAAAACATAATACCGTTTTCTATGGAATAGGTAAAAGGCATTATGGTTATGGCAAAGAAGCCGCTTACTGCACTGGCCATATCGTCTTCAAAATCCATTTTCTTTACAATATTCATCATCATAAGCCCAACATAAAGAAGAGCAGGAGCGGTGGCAAATCCCGGGATGGCAAGGAATATTGGAGATAGGAATAAGGCTAATAATAGCATTACACCTGCAGAGACTGCAGTAAGACCTGTTCTTCCGCCGTTTGCCACTCCCACGTTTGATTCTATATAGCTGGTTACAGTGGATGTACCCAGTACACTTCCCATAATTGTACCCAAAGCATCACTCATGAATGCTTTGCCTGCATTTGGCAGCTCATCGTTTTCATCCATAAGCTCTGCTTTCTCCCCGATACCTATCAAAGCACCCACAGTGTCAAAAAGATCCACATAGAGGAAAGAAAAAACTATAGCGGCAAATTGGATGCCGTTTTCCAAAACATATACCCAGTTGAACTCAAACAGGTAAGGCTTTGAGGGCATAAAACCATTAGAGAAATCGGGAATTAGACTAAGATCCGATTGATACCAGCCTATTTTTTCCGCAACAATACCCAATACCCAGGTAAGTAATATTCCCCAAAGTATTCCGCCTAATATTTTATGATGATGTAATACAACTATTATAAAAAAGCCTATAAGGGACAAAATCACCTCCGGAGAGCCTAAATCCCCAAGGGTAATAGCTGTTTGTTCGTTCTTTATTATCGTTCCGTTGGCAAACATGCCGGTTAATGCTATGAATAAGCCAACCCCCACGGTAATGCCGTATTTAATATTGGAAGGCACCTTATTAACTAAAGTTTCTCTAAATTTAGTAAGTGATAATATTACAAATATTATTCCCTCCATAAAAACTGCCGTTAATGCTATTTGCCAAGGGTTATCTATGCCCGCTTCGGCCAGTGGCAAACATACCGAATATGTGAAATATGCATTTAATCCCATACCGGAAGCAAGAACTATGGGGTATTTAGACCATATACCCATAAGTATTGTGGCAAAGCCGGCTGAAATAGCTGTGGCGGTAAAGACCGCGCCCGGATCCATTCCGGCATCTGATAACATTGCAGGATTTACAGCCAGTATATAGGCCATGGATAAAAAAGTAGTAATACCTGCGAAAATTTCAGTAAACACATTGGTGTTATTTTTCTCTAGTTCAAAATATTTTTCCATTACATTTCCTTTAATTATATTAGCGCATAGCACCTTCAAAATTATAGCATTTTTAAATCCTTTTTACCAATGTTTTTTTATCTTTTTAAAAGACGGGATTATAGGACAGTAATGATTGTAATATGTATAAGGAATGTTAGGTTTGTGGAGGTTAGTCATATGAAAAAAAGGATATTAACAGTGATTTTATTATTACTGGTAGTTTTTGTTTTAGGTACTTTAACCTTTTACACCATAAGTAAAAATGATTATCCGTTGGATGATAATACTTATGAATTTCAACCGGCATTTTATTAATGCCGGTTGAAATATTTCACACAATGTGGTATACTAATAAAAATTTCTATTTTGGAGGGCTATATGAAATTACTGCTAAATAAACTTATTAGTATAACAGTTATTGTCACAATGTTATTTGCAACAAATACCCTAATAACATATGGCGAAGATGGAGAAGATGTTACCGATATGCTCTATGATATGGATATCACCGTGGAGCAAGATGGTATAGAAATGGATAATGAAAACGGAGATAAAATAAACAGTGATATCCCTATAGATATTCAGGTGTCCTTTAAAGTACCAGTAATCGGAGACGGGGTATCGGAATATGTGGATAAAAATGATGTGGCTTCCTTTGAAATAGCCAGTGGATTTCAACTGATAGGAGGGGATGTTTCATTAGACCTGGAGGCTGAAGGCACCAAGGTGGGGACACTGACCCTTTATTCTGATGTAAGCAATAAGGTGATGGCGCAAGTTGTTTTTGACGGAGATGATTCTGTTTTCACTGATGTGGGGGAAAACTGGAGTGATGTTACTGTTACCTTTACAAAGTCATTGGAATATGACAAGGATAATTATGATGATGGAGAAGGGGATCATGAGGTGGCCTTGCTACAAAAAACATATATAGTTAATGTGCCTCCCCTTCCGATAATAGTATCGGGAGAGAAAACCGGTGTACGCAGCGGACAGTATATAGATTGGAAGATAGAGGTAGAAGCAAAAAAAGGCGAAGATAGTTATGATTTGGCCGGATATGTGTTAAATGACGATATAACCGATGTGGGTACATATGTAGAGGGAACTTTTATGGTGGGAACCTCAGAAGACGGAACGGGGGCCACATATCTTCCGGTGGACTTTTTGTCAACTGATACAGAATTAAATTATGTTTTTCCTGATAATTCGGATGCAAAGCAATACATTTTTTTCAGAACAAAAATAAGTGATGATGATTTTTATACAAACGGCAATAAAACCATAACAAACGAAGTAACCGTAACTAACGAAGGGGAAGAGGTCTTTAGTGATGATTATGATTTAAACTATAATGTCACTTGGATATCTAAAAATGTGGTAAGTCATAACGATTATACGGGGGAAGTCGTATGGTCAATAACTGCTAATCAATTGGGTGCTACTTTAAATAATGCTGTTATAGCAGATGATTTGGACGACAGACTTATTAATGTATCTGCGACCCTGCAAAAATGGGACAGTGACATTGATGATTGGGGTGCCGCAGAACCAATAACTCAAAACGGTAATGACTTTGAATTGGGTGATATTAATATGCCGGTATTACTGAAAATAACCGGTTATGTGGATACGGATAATTACAACATAGGACATACGATACAAACCATCGGAAATACTGCTTCCATCAGATGGGATGGGCAAGGGCCTATCAGTGCCAACAGCACAGGGGTTGACGTTGGTGTAAATCCGATTTCAAAAAGCAATCCCGCTGATTATTATAATTTAAAGAATCATACAGTTGATTGGGAAGTGAATATAGTAGATTCAGATGTAAGCTTAAACCTAAGAGTAATGGATCTTTTGGTTTATCAAAACAGCGGATTTGATGTAAACGATACATATGATATTACCGATAATTCGGGAACAGCATTAACTCAAGTGACATTGGAGGATATTAAGGAATTAAAACCAAGCTATAACCAAAGATACTATGAGGGGTCCTTTGAATCTGAAGATGGTTTGGAGCTTACGGTGCACAAAATAGTCAAGGACGGGAAAATATTGGCGGACCTTTTGGTAGTAACAGGACCTGAAGGTGCAGGAATTGATGCCACCACCGGAGATAAAAGTTTTTCATACTCCTCTCAAATAACAAATCCTAATATTTATTTAGGGGTTGCCAACAGAAATATAGTTAATACAGCTACATTGTTTAGCGGTAATACATGGATAAATGAGGATGAGGATACGGCCAGTTACAGGTCAAGAATGTTAAGAAAAGATATGCTTACTAGGGATGCTGCTTTGGATATAGATACTTTTAAGAATTCATCAAGGGCAGGTACCGATGATGGCTTTAACTATATCGATAAAACGGCAGTATTTAGATTACATATTAACTACAACGATATTGATGATGTGGAATCGGATATCAACATGGATCCATTATCACAGCTGGGAGCCATAACTGTTACGGATTCCCTTCCCGATGGTTGGGAATTTGTGGAAGTCGAAACAGGGAAAATGTTCAAGCTTTATGAGGCAACTCCAAACAGTGACGGATATAATTTGGCCGGAGATGAAGTCATGGATTATTCATCCTTTATGACTGCGGATTTTGAGACCTCAGGACAGGCGGATTTTCAATTTTCCCAATTGTCAGGCCCATATGTAATTATTGTAAAAGCCAAAATGACAGACGAAAAGGCGGAAGAGTATTTTAGCAATAATGATGATGAGACCGATAGAAATTTGGTAAGATTAAAAACAGAGAATTGGAGTACCGGAATATCAAGATTTCAAGATATATTGCTGCAGGGAGATATCTTGACCAAGAATCTTGACAATTTTGAAGACGGAGCCATAAGATGGACAGTTGACTATATGCCATATGGCATAGAAAGGCTGGGAACTGAAATAGAAGATACTTTAGATGAAGGTATAGATTTAAGAATTAATTCCCTTGGGGAGCTGGACTTAACCGATGATAATATTACGGTAAAAGAGATAACCTTAAATGCAGACGGTACATATAGCGAAGGGGATGCTGTACAGCTTACAATAGGCGACAATATATTCTATAACAATGAAACAAGAAAGCTTAGATTCGTAATACCTGATAACAGTAAGGCTTACAGATTTGAGTATGTGACCGATGTAACAGGGAACAGCGGTGACGAAATTACCAACAGCGTTAGACTTTTAAACAGTACGGCGGATCCTGATTCTGTTGTTAAGCTTTATTCCATATCAAGATCGGATGTAAGCGTAACCATGACAAAGAGCGGATGGATAGAAATAACAAAAATAGATAATGAAGATTCCTTGGTGGAAGGAGCTGAATATACGGTATTTGCAGAAGATGGAGAAACAATAATAAGAAGAGGGTTAACAGATGCTGACGGTAAGCTGACCATTAGAGGTCTACCGGTGGGAGAATATATACTCAAGGAGACTAAAGCTCCCGACGGGTATAACCTATCGGAAATATCCTATGATATAGCTGTAACAAATGATGGCACAGTCAAAACTTCAATAGACGGCAAAACCGGTGATGAGGCTAATATTATCACATTGGAAAATGCAATTACGGGCACGTCAGGTAATTTGTTGATTACGAAAACATTAGATGGTAATGCCAATGAAACCGATAAGGAATTCGATTTTATCATAAATATCGAAGGACTAAATGGGGATTACAGCTATGTGGGCGTTGGCGAGAAGGGAAACGGCATAATATCATTTGTAGAGGGTATGGCAGGGTTTAGCCTAAAAGGCGGAGAAGGAATTAACATAATTAATTTGCCTAAGGATTTAAACTACAGCATTACCGAAAAGGATTACACTTCTGAAGGATATTCTGTCAGAAGCTTTAATGAATCCGGGGATGTAGCTGTGGATGAGACGGTGGAAATAAGCTTTGTCAATACTAAAAATATATATGAATATCCTGAGGTCGAGGAGAAGACTGATGAACCCCTATCACCGGAAACAGGAGATAATAGAATACTATATATTCTAGGTGTTATAATTATATTAACTATCTCTATGATGGCAGTGGTTGAATTTAAATATATAAAGAGCAAATAGGTAAATTTAACCCCATGATAATCAAATATCATGGGGTTTTTGTTTGCTAATTTATACAATCCGTAATATAATAAAAGTGTGGTCGCCTAATATATGGTGAAGTTATTCAGATTATTTAATATGGTATTATTAGCACTAATCATAACACTATGTTTTAGTGCGTTTATTTTTGCCCAAAATAACCATAGAATTATAAAAGTCGGCTATTATGATTGTGACAGCTTTAATGAAATTAACAATGAAAATGCCATATGCGGATATAATATTGATTATTTGGAAAAAATATCAGAGTATACGGATTATGAATATGAATATATAGAGGCTGATTATGGGGAGCTGCTTAGCATGCTTTACAGGGGTGAAATTGATTTAATGTGTGCGTGTAAGGAGGACTCATTATTACCGGGTTATTTATATACTGAGCCCATATTTCACAGCTATACAAAGATAATAACAAGATATTCCGACAGTAGGTTTGACATGGGGGATGTGCAGCTGTTGGATAATAAAAAAGTGGGAGTAATTGATGATGGCAAGCTGGAAAAGGAGCTTGATGACTATTTGGCATACTATGATATTATGACTGATACTAAAAGCTATGATAACGAGGCAGATTTGGTGCTGGATCTGCAGATTGGGAAACTGGATGCTGCAATAATTGATTCGGATATTGATTATGATTCCATTAGAACTATTGCGGTTATTGATATAGATGATTACTCATATATGCTTAGCGATAATAATAAAGAAGTATTCATGGAGCTTAATGCGGCCATATCATATATTAAAATGCATTATCCATGCTTTGAAAGTAAGCTGATGGAAAAATGGTATAATGGGGATACCGGAAAAGAATTATTTCTAAATGTGGATGAAGAAGAATATATAAAACAGGCCGAACCTATTAAAGTGGCAATACTGCCTAATAGGTTTGTACTTTCTAATTACGATGAAAAAACCGGTGAATTCATAGGGGTTGAACCCGAACTGTTAAATGAAATATCAAGAATAAGTGGTTTGGAATTTGAAATGATTGAAGTTCCTGAGGGAAGTACCTTTGCTAAAAGCGTAGAAGATGGAGTTTCTGATGCGGCATTTGGTATCGGAATACCAAATCAAGTGGCAGAGGGACTTAAGTATTCATACACTAAAACCATATACTATTCTCCTACTGTTTTGGCTGTAAGAAAAGGAGAATTGTTTAATCTCGATGCAGATAATGTGATAGCAGTTCCTCCAACATTTCCGTACGGAATAAAATATATTGAAGATAATTATAGCAATTGGGAAATAGTATATACGGGGGATCTTTTTGAAAGATTAAAGGATGTGGATGACGGTAAGGCGGATTGCACTATAATCAGCAAATATGAGCTGCAATATCTTTTGCAAATGCCTCAAAACAGCGGACTTATGGTTTATCCTAAGGAATTATTTGACATAGAAATCGGAATGATAGTATCAAATGATGTGGATGCTGTAGTAATCGATATATTGAATAAATCAATAGATGTATTGAATAATACTACAAGGGACAGCATAATTACAGCCAGTATAAGTGAGAATATATATAAGCAGACATTCTGGGACTCCATAGTTGTTAATAAGGTTCAATATATAATCATAGTATTATTTGCAATCTTTGTATTCGTTTTATTTGTGATACTTTATAAGCAGCAGAAAAAGAATAACAGAAAACTAAAAAGCTCAAATCAACTGTTGGTAAAAGCGTATGACGAAATCAAAAAATCCGAAGCCAAAGCAAGAAAGGCGAATAAAATAAAAACGGACTTTATGGCCAGAATGAGCCATGATATGAGAACCCCTATGGGTGCCATTATATCCTTCTCAGATTTTGGATTGGAGGAGATAGAGGATACCAAGGCGAGGGAATATTTTAAGCGAATAAGGGAAAGCTCCGAATATCTGATGGAACTTGTCAATGATGTATTAGACGTACAGAAAATGGATAGTGACAGATTGATACTAAATATTAGAGTAGTAAACATAAATGATGTGATAGATCAGATAGTGAATATAATAGGCTTGCAGGCAGAAAAAAAGGGCATAGAGTTTGAACTGATAAATGACCTGGAGGAAGAATGCTACATTAAGGCGGACGAAAAGCGTATTAAGCAGGTTGCTTTGAATCTTTTGAATAATAGTGTTAAATATACGGATAAAGGCGGTAAAATTACCTGGAAAATTGAAGGACAACAACGAAACAATAAGATTAAAATAATATCCGTCATAGAAGATAACGGTATAGGTATGTCGGAAAAATTCCAAAAGCAGATGTTTGAGCCTTTTGCAAAGGAACTTAGCGCCAAGGTGAAAACTGAGGAGGGAAGCGGACTTGGTTTGGCCATAACTAAAAAGGTAGTGGAAGCCATAGGAGGCACTATTAGTTGTAAATCCAAATTAAACGAAGGCACAATGTTTATAGTTTCGGTGGTATTTGAAAAAGCAACGGAAAAAGAAGCGTTGGATGCAATTAGGATAGTTGGGAATAAAAAAGACAAAAGACTTATATTAAAGAGCAAGAAAATATTAATATGCGAAGATAATGAGATTAATGCAAAAATAATCAAAAAAATATTAGACGGATATAATATGGTATGTGATATAGCCATGAATGGATTAATAGGAGTGGAGAAGGCAAGATCAGGGAATTATGATGCGGTAATTATGGATATAAAAATGCCCGTGATGGATGGTTTAGAGGCTGCTAAGAGAATAAGGAAATTCGATAAAGGAATTCCTATTATTGCACTTTCTGCCAATGCTTATGTGGAAGACGAAAAGAAATCCATAGAAGCCGGGATGAATTATCATTTGTGTAAGCCTATCAATAAGGATGAGTTGATATCGGTATTAAGAGAACTATTATCAAAATAGAAAGGACTATTATGAAAAAGGTTACTGTTAATGAATATTATAGAATTATTGATGAGAGCATTAATGCAATAGTAGTATTAACTTTTGATGAAAGATTAGTGGTTTACTATAATAACTCCGCGAAAGAGATTTTTTCTCAGCGGATCAATGTTGGAATGTCCATAAACGAACTTTATCTAAACAAGGATATTATGTTTGATTTGGATGGGCTAAAAAAGGTTAAAGAAGGTACTATAGAAAAAATATATTATGAATACAACAAGAAATATTTGAGATTATATAACAAACTAATAATGTGGGAAGGTGAAGAATGTATTATCCAGTATGTAACAGATATCACGGCAGATGAAGACAGAAAGCTTTTGAATGAACAGTTGACATCACTTATGGATAATTTACCGGTGGGACTTTGTCTCTTCAGATATAATAGCAGTGGTGATATTCTGCCCCTTAGGATATCAAAGATGGCAGAACTTTATCTTGGTATTACGGAAGACAGGGTAATAAATTTTTGGCATGATATAGAAGACCTCAGAATACACCCGGATGATAAAAGGAGATTGATTAGTGACGGAGAAAAAACCCTAAGACTTGAACCCCATGTTTTAGACGGTGTATATAGATTTCTTATAGGGAAGAATAATACATATAAATACGTGAGGGTTACAGCAAAGGGTAAGACAAATTTTGATGGAAACTATGATTTTTATGCCAGCTTTGTGGATGTGGATAAGCAATATAAATATGAAGAAAGCTTAATCATATCCAAAAGGAATTTGGATATAGCATTAGCCACTGCAGATATGAATTATTGGGAATATGATTTTATAAATGATTTGGCAATAAATGTAAGAATGCACGGAAAACTCAGAAATTTAAACTATAGCATGACGAATTGGCCGGAAACAATAATAGAAGATAGGACCGTTCATGAAGAGGATGCAGACTTATATAGGCAAAAATTTCATGAAATCAAAAACGGTATAAGGGACAGTGTAAATTTCAATGCAAGAATAATGGATGGGGACGGAAATTACATTTGGAGAAATATAATTGCTAATGTGATAAAAAGAGAATTGGATGCAGGATATGCGGTATGCTTTTCCGTTAACATTGACAAAGAAAAAAATAAAATCGAAGAGTTATATGAAAAGGAAAGGCTCAATAATCTAAAGCTAAATGAAATGCTTATTAATATGGAAAAAGCAAATAAGGTTAAAACCGAATTCTTAGCCAGGATGTCCCATGATATGAGAACTCCTTTGGGAGCGATAATAAGCCTTGCTAATTTTGGAAGGGAAGAAAGCTTTGATAAAAGATGTGTTGAATACTATAGGGAGATAGGAGACAGTGCCAATTATTTGCTTGCCTTAATGAATGATGTGCTGGAGATGCAAAAGCTGGAAATGGGGAATATTGAGTTACAGCTTGAGATATTGGAGCTAATTGATTTAACTAAGGAGATAAGCGTTATAATCAGCAATTTAGCCGAAAAGAAGGGGGTCACATTTACAGTTACCAATCAAGAATGCCTGCTGGAAAAATACTGCTATCTTGATAAAATAAGGACTAAACAAATTTTAATTAATGTTCTTAATAATGGGATAAAGTATACTCCAAAAGGAGGAAAGTTGGATTGGAAGGTAGATGTTATTCAGCATGAAAAACAAATCGAAATGGTAAATACTATTAAAGATAACGGAGTTGGAATAAGTGAAGAATTTCAGCAGGTGATGTTTGAGCCATTTACAAAAGAAAAGAATAAACAGTCAAAGTCTGAAGAAGGAACCGGACTTGGTCTTGCAATAACAAAAAGATTAGTGGAATCTATGGACGGATATATAGAGGTTTGTTCAAAACAAAATGAAGGCACTGAATTTAAAATAAGGATAAAATTTGATAGGGTTCCCATTGGAATTGCCAGGGAGCACTTAAAAAATAAGGATAAAAAGGAATTGGTGGGCAAATCCCTTGAGGGATTGAAGATTCTCATATGCGAGGATATGAAAATAAATGCAAGAATTATAACTAAAATGTTGGATAAGTTTGGTTTAATAACCGAAATTGCGGAAAATGGTGAAGAAGGAGTAAGATTGGTTAAAGCTAATCGTTATGATGCAGTGCTTATGGATATAAGGATGCCTGTAATGGATGGCTTGGAAGCGGCAAGAAGTATAAGAAGCTTTAACAAAGATATTCCGATAATAGCGATTTCTGCCAATGCTTTTAGAGAGGATATCGAAAAATCCATCGATGCCGGGATGAATGCCCATTTGGCAAAACCCATAGACACGGAAGAGCTATATAAAACACTTGCCCATTTCATGAAAAAATAGCCCCCTGTAAGGGGGCATAAATGTTATAAATTGGTGTAGCCCATCAGCTTTTCGTCGACTATGGAAGCAACCTTTCTTCCGTCGGAAATAGCCTTTACTACTATTGATTGACCTGTTCTGGCGTCGCCGGTCATGAAGATATTGCCTTTGTTAGTCTGAAAATCTTTAGAAGGCATATTTATTTTTGCCGAAGTCAAAAGATACTCTTCCGGCCCCAAAAATCCTGCTGCAATAAGGGCAATGTCGCAGTTGATGATTTTTTCTGTATCCTTTAGATTAACAAAGCTTCCATTGTTGTCCCGGGATACTTTTATTGTTTTAGCCCCCGTCAGCTTTCCTTCGTCGTCCCTTATGAATTCATCTACGGTTGTGCTGAAAATCCTTGGATCTTTACCATATTTGTAGATTGCCTCCTCTTGACCGTAATCGGTTTTTAGAACCTTCGGCCACTGTGGCCAAGGATTTGATTCGGCCCTTTCTATAGGGGGTTTTTCCAACATTTCCAGTTGGACGATGGATTTTGCGCCTAATCTTACGGAAGTAGCTACGCAATCATTTCCCGTATCCCCGCCACCTATGATGACAACATTTTTATTATTTATAATGTTGTTTACCATATCCAAATTTCCAGCTTGTAAAAGGTTGTTGATATCTGTTAAGAAATCCACGGCGAAGAAGATATCAGTACCATTACGTCCCTTAACCTTTATATCCCGGGGCTTAGTTGCTCCTATTGCTAAAATAACAGCATCATAATTCTTTTGCAATGTACTAACGGATATGTCTTTTCCCACATTGATTTTTGATATAAAATTGATTCCTTCTTCCGCTAATACATCTAATTTTCTTTTAACTATACCCTTGTCCAATTTCATATTTGGAATGCCGTTTGTCAATAGTCCCCCAATGTTTTCGCTTCTTTCATAAACGGTAACATTGTGGCCCCTCTTATTGAGCTGATCCGCTGCGGCAAGGCCCGAAGGGCCACTGCCCACAATTGCTATTTTTTTATCCGTCCTTGACTTTGGAGGCTTCGGGGCGGCATAGCCCATGGCATAAGCTTTTTCTATTATTGATAATTCGTTTTCCCTGGTGGAAACCGCCTCATAACTTTCTCCCAGTGTACAGGCCTTTTCACATAGAGCAGGGCAGACCCTGGATGTAAATTCCGGGAAATTATTTGTTTTAATTAATCTCAGATAGGCTTCCTTGTAATTCCCTTTATATAACAAGTCATTCCATTCAGGTATGAGATTGTTAAGAGGGCATCCTATGGTTGTCCCACCTATATCAAGTCCTGCCTGGCAAAATGGTACGCCGCAATCCATACATCTTGAAGCTTGCAGTATGCGTTCCTCTTCACTTAGGGCTTCGTGAAACTCATCAAAATTATTTATTCTATCCTTTTCGGATGTCTTATATGAATTTTTTCTTTGGTTATATATAAAACCGGTAGGATTACCCATTTTTATGCCTCCTTTCAAGCTCATAAAAAGCTTCTATCTGACTTTCTTCTAAGCTTAAACCTTTACTTTCTAAATTTGAAATCGCATTAAGCATTTTTTCATAATCATGAGGAATTATTTTTTTGAATTTAGGCAGATAATACTCGTAATTATCGATAATAGTTTTACCCTTTTTAGAGCCTGTTTTTTTGACATGCTCTAAAAGCATGGCCTTTAATTCCATGACATCATGTTTTGCCGTAACGGAAGAAAAAGAAATCATTTCCTTATTGAGCTTTTTGTAGATGTTGTTATCCTCGTCTAAAACATAAGCGATTCCTCCGCTCATGCCTGCGGCAAAGTTTTTACCTATACTACCTATTATTACGACTCTTCCTCCGGTCATATATTCAAGACCGTGATCCCCGACACCCTCTACAACCGCATAAATTCCGGAATTTCTAACGCAGAACCTTTCCCCTGCCATACCGTTTATATATGCTCTGCCGGAGGTCGCTCCATAAAAGGCCACATTTCCGATTATAATATTCTTATCCTCTTGCAATTTGCTGTTTTTTGGTAGGCTTACGCTGAGAATACCGCCGGACAGTCCTTTTCCGAAGTAATCATTGCTGTCACCTTCTAAATTTATTGTGAGTCCCTTAGGGATAAAAGCGCCAAAGCTTTGACCGCCGGAACCCTTACAATTTATTATATATGTATCGTCTTTTAACGAATCTCCATGAATTCTGCTGATATTTGATCCTAAAATGGTGCCAAAAGCCCTATCGGTATTTTTTACTCTGACTTCCGCCGACTGGGATGCCTTTGTATTATTTAAGTCAAAATTACCCATCAAATATGATTCATCCAAGGTTTCCTGTAGCTTGAAATCGTAATTGTCTTTTGGATCATATATTCTGTCCTTTGAATTAACATGGGTATTATCCAAGAGTCTGGATAAGTCGAATTTCAGATATTTTTTATCAAGACCCTTTTTAACTTGCAACAGATCGGTACGGCCCACAAGTTCATCCACAGTTTTTATACCCAAATAAGCCATATATTCCCTTAGCTCTTGGGCTACAAATTCCATATAGTTTATAATGTATTCCGGCTTTCCCTTGAAGTTTTTCCTTAGCTCCGGGTCTTGTGTGGCTATGCCGGTGGGACATGTATTTAGGCTGCAAACTCGCATCATAACGCAGCCCAAAACTACAAGGGGTGCCGTGGCAAAACCGAATTCCTCTGCTCCGAAGATTGCGGCTATTGCAACATCCTTGCCTGTCATTAGCTTTCCGTCGGTTTCCAGCTTCACTCTGCTTCTAAGATTGCTGTCGATTAAAGACTTATGAACTTCCGATAGTCCCAATTCCCAAGGCATACCCGCATTGGTTATGCTGCTTCTTGGAGCTGCTCCGGTTCCTCCGTCATAACCCGAAATCAGTATTAACTCTGCTCCCGCCTTGGCCACTCCGCAGGCGATGGTGCCTATGCCTGCTTCCGAAGCAAGCTTTACGGATATACGAGCATTCTTATTTGCGCATTTTAAGTCGTAAATAAGCTCGGCCAAATCTTCAATGGAATAAATATCGTGATGGGGAGGAGGGGATATTAATCCGACCCCCGGAGTTGAATGCCTAGTCTTGGCAACCCAAGGATAAACCTTTTCGCCGGGTATATGACCTCCCTCTCCGGGTTTAGCCCCCTGAGCCATTTTTATTTGTATTTCCTCTGCACTGATAAGGTAAGAGCTGGTAACGCCGAAACGTCCGGAGGCAACTTGTTTTACCGCCGAATTCCTGTTTTGGCCATCTGATTTAATAAAACGTTCCTTTAATTCTCCTCCTTCACCGGTGTTTGATTTTCCCCCTATTTCATTCATGGCTATGGCCAGTGCTTCATGGGCTTCCACCGATAAAGAACCATAGCTCATGGCTCCGGTTTGGAATCTTTTCATTATTCTTTCCACAGGCTCCACCTCATCTATAGAGATGCTTTTACGGTTGCTTTTAAAATCTAAAAATGAACGCAGAGTAGAGGGATTGTTTGAATTATTAATCAAATCAGAGTATTCCTTGAACATGGAATAATCCTTGGTTCTTGTGGACATTTGAAGCAAGTGTATTGATTTTGGGTTATATAAATGTTCTTCTTCTCCGCCTCTTAGATTAAACTTACCATAGCTTCCTAATGTTAAATCGCTGTTTAAATTAAGGGGGTCAAAGGCTTTTTTATGTAGCTCGTTTACCTGGTCTTCTATGTCCTTTATGCTAATCCCTCCTATCCTGCTGGTGGTATTTGTAAAGTATTTATCAATTACATCATCACTTATTCCCACTGCTTCGAATATTTGTGCACCCAAATATGATTGTATCGTAGATATTCCCATCTTTGATGCAATCTTCATAACTCCCGATAATATAGCGCTGTTATAATCATTTACTGCCGAGTAGTAGTCTTTATTAAGAAGGTTATTTTGATAAAGATGCCTTATGGTTTCCTGGGCCAAATATGGGTTCACCGCACTGGCACCATAACCCAATAGGGTTGCAAAATGATGCACATCCCTGGCTTCTCCCGTTTCCAATATTAATGAAGTTCTTGTCCTTTTCTTAGTATTAACAAGATGCTGCTGCACCGCAGAAACGGCCAACAGTGAAGGTATGGCCACGGTGTTTTCACTGATACCCTTGTCTGTGAGAATGATAAAATTAGAACCGTTTTCAAAGGCGTTGTCTATTTCTACAAATAACCTTTCGATGGCCTTTTCCAAACTGGTATTTTTATAATACAGAATAGAAACATCCGCCACCTTAAATCCCGGAATTTGCATATGGCGTATTTTTAATAAATCAGTATTTGTAAGTATAGGGTTATTTATTTTAAGAATCCTACAATTTTCCGGCACCTGCTCCAGTAGGTTTCCGTCTGTCCCCAGATAGACGGCCGTGCTTGTTACTATCTCCTCTCTGATAGAGTCAATGGGAGGATTGGTAACCTGGGCAAATATCTGATTGAAATAGTTAAATAACGGCTGCTTTTCCTTGGAAAAAGCAGGTAATGGGGAATCCGTTCCCATGGAAGCTATAGCTTCATTTCCGTTTAATGCCATGGGTAACATGGATTTCATAACCTCTTCATAGGTGTAACCAAAGTTTGTTTGCAACCTTAATAGAGTGTCCTCGTCATATTCTTCCGTTCTCATATTGGGAATTTTCAATTTTTTTAAATTTACAATATTTAAATCCAACCATTCGCCATATGGGAATTCGTTGGCATAATAGTCCTTGAGCTCTTCATCTAATATAAGCTCTTGTTTTACGGTATCAATCAGAAACATTTTTCCCGGATAAAGTCTATCCTTTTTTATAATCTTTTCCTCCGGAATTTCCACCGCACCCACCTCCGAAGACAATATGACCTGATTATCATCTGTCAAATAATATCTGGAAGGTCTAAGGCCGTTTCTGTCCAAGACGGCGCCAAGAATATCCCCGTCACTGTAATAAATACAGGCCGGGCCATCCCAAGGTTCCATCATGGTGGAATAGTATTGATAAAAATCCCTTACATTCTGGCTCAGTGTATTATTTTTAGACCATGGCTCGGGCATCATGATTGTGCTGGCCAAGGGTAAATCAATACCGCTCATAAGGAAGAATTCCATGGTATTATCAAACATTGCGGAATCAGAACCCTCTGCGTTAATAACAGGTAGAACCTTATGCAAGTCTTTTTTTAGGTATTCAGAAGCCATGGTTTCTTCTCTGGCAAGCATTTTATCGGCATTTCCTTTAATGGTGTTTATCTCACCGTTATGGACTATGTACCTATAAGGGTGAGCCCTATTCCAAGAAGGAACTGTATTTGTCGAAAAGCGTGAATGCACCATTGCAATTGCTGATACATATTTGGGGCTTTGTAAGTCCGAATAGAAGGATCTTAATTGATCCACCAAAAACATCCCTTTGTAGACTATGGTTCTGGAAGAAAGAGATACTATATATGAATTCATATCAGACTGTTCAAAAAGTCTGCGGGCCACATAAAGCTTCCTGTCAAAATCCAGATCCCTTGAGCATTCCTTAGGTCTTTCAATGAAGCATTGCATAATGTTGGGCATGCAGTCGAAGGCCTTTTTGCCCAATATTTCTTTGTTTACCGGTACCTTCCTCCAGCCCAAAAGGTTAAGCCTTTCCTTTTCAAGAACATATTCAAAGAGCTTTTTTGATTGTCTTTCTTCAGATTCATTTTGGCTAAGAAAAAACATTCCTATACCATAAGAACGCCCTTTGTTTTTTATCTTTATATTAAGTCTTAAAGCTTCCTCATAAAAAAAATCATGGGGTATTTGCGTCAATATTCCCACCCCATCTCCGGTTTTACCGTCGGCGTCCTTTCCTGCGCGGTGCTCTAAATTTTCCACGATGTTTAATGCGTTTTCCACAATATCCCTTGTTTTTCTTCCGTCGATATTAATGCAAGCCCCTATACCGCAATTATCGTGATCAATAATTCTTTGTCCCATTAATTCCCCCTACTTTCTTTGTACTAAAATAAATACATTGATATTCATATTATATGTAAGAATAGGGGCTTAGTCAAGGGAATTTGTTTAAAAATATAAAATAAATTGGAATTAGTTGTAAAAAATACCAATAATAATTACATAAAATGGGTAATTCGTGGTTGTTAAAATGCCTTGTATGGAATATAATTAGAATATATTGTTATTAAGGAGCAGATTATGTCATTAAATTTGGAAAACACATTGGTTGTGGGAATATCTTCTAGGGCGCTGTTTGATTTGGAAGAAGCAAACAAAATATATGAAGAAAAAGGTCTAAGAGAGTATTCGAAATATCAAATAGAAAATGAAAAGGTAATTTTAAAACCGGGTTCCGGATTTCAGCTTGTCAAAGCCCTCCATAATTTAAATACCATAACAGATGGAAGAAGATTGACGGAAATAGTGATAATGTCAAGAAACAGTGCCGACACAAGCCTAAGGGTTTTTAATTCCATAGAACACTATGGACTTGATATAACAAGAGCTGCTTTGGTGGGAGGCGGAAATATGGCGCCATATTTGGAAGCTTTTAATACGGATCTGTTTTTATCCGCAAATGAAGAAGATGTAAAGGAAGCGGTGAATGCAAATGTGGCTTCAGGATTAATATGTACCGATTCCAATTTCAATATAGATACAAGCAAACCCATAGACAAAATAAAGATAGCCTTTGACGGAGATGCGGTTATTTTTTCCGATGAATCGGAAAGAATATATAAAGAAAAGGGTTTAGAGGCTTTTATCGAACATGAAAAGAAAAATGCCAATAATCCTCTGCCGGAAGGACCCTTCGCGAAGCTTTTAAAAACGATTTCATTTATACAGAGGGAATTCGGGGAAAATGCACCGATTAGAACGGCTTTGGTTACAGCCAGAAATTCCCTGGCACAGGAAAGGGTTATTAGGACGCTGATGGCATGGGATGTAAGGGTTGATGAAGCGTTTTTCTTAGGGGGAGTAGAAAAAAGCAAGGTTTTGGAATCCTTTGGAGCTAACATTTTTTTCGATGACCAATATGTGCATGTAAATCCGGCATCTAAGGTGGTGCCATCGGCAAGAGTACCATACAAAGGGGAATAGATGGTTAGAGAAACAAATCAGATTGAGATAATAAAAGATAAATACAAGGATTTGCCCATGGCACTTGCGGTATATAAACTACAAAACGATGATATGGTTCCTGTGGTTTGTTCTTCCGGTGTTTATGAATTGCTGAATTCCAATAGGAGTAAGATTAATTACAGGCTGGATGAAATTATCGGCAAGGAAAATCATGAGAAGCTTATGCAAAGCATAAAAGAGTTCCTAAAAGGCGAAGTGGGAAAGGTTCATATCTTTAATCATATTTCAAATGATAATAACATAATTGTCAGCTGTGAGTTTTTTTTGAAAGAGATGGAAGAAGAAAATTATGTTTTTTTGCAGATGAGTTTGATAGATGAGATAACGGACAACTTACCGGTTAATATTACAATTTATGAAACTGAGGATGGTGTTGAACTAAAGCTTATAAAGGTTTCAAAATTCTATTCAATGATGCTGGGGGTGCAGCCGGAGGTTCATTTTAATGAGATGAAAAAAAATCCGTTTAATGAGGTGCATCAGGAAGATGTGGATTCGTTAAAAAATGATATAAAGGAAAATATTGATAAAGGCAATGATGAATATGAAAAGGTTTTAAGATATTGGAACAGAAAAACAGGAAGTTATAAAAATGTAAAAATTATTATTAAAATATTAAACTCCTTGGATAATAAGAAGCTGCTGATTGTCAACCATATAGATATGGATTCCCAATATCAAGCGGAAAAAAATCTTTTGCTGGCCATCAAATATAGCAGATTACAGTATATGGAATGGGATTTTATAGATAATATACTTTCCATTAAGGAGTATATGAAGGGCAGCGGTTATAAAAGCATTAAAATTAAGGACTTTTATTCCAAGGAGAAGCTTTCTAAAATAATACATAAGTTATACGTGGATGTCTATTTTGATGAGCTAACTAAATTGATTGAAGGAAAGCAAGATGAAACTGTAATTGATAATATTTGTTTAAACAGTGAAGGAATTTTTGAATGGCAAAGACATAACCTTTTGGTAACGGACAGAGATTCCATGGGTAATCCTATAAAAATAATCGGAACATCTTCCCCTATAAATGAGCAAAAGGAAATGGAAGAAAGATTAACAACCATATTGACCCAGTACGGATTAACAACCTGGTTATATTATCCTAGGAAAGATATGGGAATCATTTTAAACAGTACAGATAATGAATATGATAATACCGTGCATGAGAATTTTCCGGATGAATTTCTTAGTGATAAGAAAATTTTCCGGGAGGACAGGCCAAAGGTAAATGAAGCCTATAATAGAGTTAAGGCAGGAGAACCTAATGTTAAATACTTGATGAGAGTGGATAAGGGAAGCGGATGGCGATGGTTAGAAACAAATTATACCAGCGTATTCAATGAAGAAGGAGAAGTGCTTTATGCCATCGGATCATCTAGGGATGTAACGGAAGAGGTGAATTTAAGAAAAGAATATTATGATGCCTTTGAATTATATAAGAATATAAATGCTGAAATAGAGACGGCAACTATAATAGATTTAAATGAGAATAAAGTGGTTTCCACGGCGGGAACCGCCAATATTTTTGATGAATATAAGGGCGTGGCTTATGATAAGATAATTGAAAAACTGGCGGGATTTGCGGCAAAGAAGGAAGATGAAGAGTGGATTTTAAAATTTAAAGGAGAAAATGCTATTGATTTATATAATTCAGGAGAAAGGAGCTTTAGCAGAGAAATAATGTTTTTGGCGCCGGAAGGCCAGTTATACTTCATAGAAAAAGTCCGACTTATAAAGAATCCGGAAAATGGGAATATAATGATGTTTTTTACTGCAAATGATACTACTAAAGGTCATGAGGTAAATACATTTTTGAAATTTTTGGCAAGTAATCGGTATGATTTTGCCGCTATCGTAAATCTTTCAAACAAAGCTTATAACTATATCTACTATTATCCTAAGCCTAAAGATAAAAGGAATTTTACAACGGTCCACGGCAAAGGGTTTTTTGAAGCCGGGAAAAGCAGATTGATAAAATATCTGGGTGAAAGTAGGGCAACGGAGATTATTGATTTTATTAATCCTGAAGTTATTATTAAAAAACTAAATGAGGAAGATGAATACACCTATATTTATCACAGCTTTGAAGGAGAAAAAAAGCTAAACAAGAAATTGATATTTAAATACTACGACAAAGAAAGCTTGGATGTGGGAATAATCCAGCAGGATGTTACCGAGGACTTTAAGATAGAAAAGAGACGTAGGGAGGTTATTTCTGAAGCCTTTGAAGAAGTAAAAAAAGCCAATGATACTAAAAATGAATTTTTAAGTCGTATGAGTCATGATATGAGGACGCCTATGAATGCTATTATAGGGATGTCTGAATTCGGGCTGCAGGAAGTGACGGATGAAAAGGCAAGGGAATATTTTTCTCAAATCAAGGCATCTTCAGTTTATTTAATGGGCCTATTAAATGATATTTTGGATATGCAAAGACTAGAAGCGGGTAATATTGAATTAAAACCGGAAATTGTTAATTTAAATGAATGCATGATCAACAATATCAATATAATAAAGGTTAGAGCATCGGAAAAGAATATTATACTAAAAACCACATTTAATAATGATATAAATATTAAATATATTTATGTAGACATATTGAGGCTTAATCAGATACTATTAAATATTTTAAATAATGCCATCAAATATACGAAAAGTGGTGGTATGGTAAGCTGGAATATTGAGTATCTTCTTACAAAAGAAGGCTATATAGTCAATCACACCATAGAAGATAATGGCATCGGTATGAGTGAGGAATACTTAAAGGATTTGTATACTCCTTTTGTAAGGGCAAAGAATAAATATGTAGATCAAAGCGAAGGGGTTGGACTTGGCCTTGCCATAAGTAAGAAGCTGGTGGATGCCATGGGAGGGAACCTTGATTGCAAGAGCAGCTTGGGAAAAGGCACGGTATTTAATATAATACTTCCCATTGAAATACCGGAGGAAGCAGACATAAAAAAAGCTTTAAAGAATAATAATGTTAAACTGAATTGCGAAAACAATTTGATAGGTAAACGAATTCTTTTATGTGAGGATGTGGAGATAAACAGTAGAATAGTAGCTAAAATGTTAAATCCTTTGGGAGTAATACTAACTGTGGCAAAGGACGGTAAAGAAGGCTTGGGATTAGTGGAAAAGAATGAATATGATTTAATCTTGATGGATATTCATATGCCGGTAATGGATGGACTTTTGGCAACTGAAAAAATAAGAGAATTTGATAAAATGACCCCAATCGTTGCTTTGTCAGCCAATGCTTACAGTAAAGATGTGGAAAACTCTTTAAAAGCAGGGATGAATTCCCATTTATCAAAACCGGTGGACAGGAATGAACTGATTAGTGAAATATGCAATTTAACAAGATAGCCCTAATAGGCTATCTTTTGTCCTTGCTTTTTAAATTCTGCCACACATATATCTATATCATCGTAGGTGGTCATATAATTTGATAAACTGATTCTTATTATTGATTTGCCTTTCCATTTGGAAGCACCCAACCATAAAATACCGGAATGCTGCAGGCGGTTTGCCAAATCGTTAGTTGCCTCATCATTTATGTAATATACCGAAATTTGATTAAATACCACTTCGTTTAATATTTCAAAACCGTTATTTTCCAATTCTTTAGCAAAATATTTGGCCTTTTCATGCAATTCCTTTACAAGTTCCTTAACTCCGGCTTTGCCCAATGCCTTTAAACAGGCCCACATATCAACGCCCCGGGCTCTTCTGCTCATTTCAGGAGTATACATCATATTATCCCTATCGTTACTTAGTATAATATAATCCCCGGTCATGTGCATAGCCTCAATCAGTGCTTCCTTGTTTTTACATAATACCAACCCTATATCATAGGTCATATTAAGGGTTTTATGACCGTCGGTATTGTAGCTGTCTGCCAGCTCAAGACCTTTTGTCAAATGCTTCATTTCATCATTGGCTCTGGCCCATAATCCTATGGCACCATCAACATGTACCCAGGCGCCTGCCTTGTGAGCTTTATCACAGGCTGTCTTAAAATCATCAAAGGAACCGGAATGAAGATTTCCTGCCTGAAGAATAAGTATTGTCCTATTATCCATCTCAGGAAGTAAATCCATTCTCATGGAACCATTATCATCTGTGGGTACGGTTATAATGTTCTCCTGTCCGAGTCCTAAGACGGATAACATCTTGACATCGGTGGAATGAACCTCTTCACTTGCTATAATCTTTAGTTTTGGCGCACCGTACAAGCCCTTTTTAACAACATCCCAACCCATTCTTTTTAATAGGCAATTTCTTCCCGCGGCTAAACCGCACATAATGGCCAAGCTGCTGCCGGTAACAAAGCCTATAGCTGTTTCTTCGGGGAAACCAAGTAGCTGGTTTATCCACTTTTCTGAGATTTCTTCCAGCTTTGATGTTATGGGTGAATGTACATACATGGCACTGTTTTGATCCCAAGCTTCCGTAAGCCATCTTGTTGCCAAAACAGGAGTCATATTGCCCCCTACCACGAAACCAAAATATCTGCCTCCGGTTTGGGATACCGTAGCCCTGCTGCCGTAATCCTTAAGCAATTTTAATATTTCATCCGTGTCTGTTGGATCATTTGGCATGTTTTCATCAAAAATTTCCAAAGCTTTTATATTTTCTTCTTTTGGGAATACTGGGATTTCAGATAATGAATCCAAGTAAGCTATAGAATAGTCATAGGATTTTTTCAATTGGGATTTATAGTCACTTTTTCTCAGAGCCTCTATTATTGTGCCGGTATATTTTTCCATTTTCACCTCTTATTGATTGGGAGCAGGTTTGGAATAGTATTCGCTAGACCATCCACCCTTATAGTATTCATCATTGACTGAGCCGTTGGGCTTGTATGTATAATCATCATCAGTGTATGGAGAGACGACGATTTTTCCCTGTTCATTTCTGTAAATCTTTATCATGTAAGCTTTATCCTTATGGGCATTTGCGCAGAAATGAATTTTTTCTCCATCAATTACTTCATCGAGTCTTTTCAAAATTTTAGAATCCCGCGGACAAATTACGTTGTTGCTTTCGTCATATAGATGCCAAACCGTATAACCCTTGTTTAAATAGTTGGGATGATCACTCAAAGCTATGGCGATATCCACATCGTAATAGGTATTGCCATCTGAATCGAAATCAGCTGCAAGTTCATCATAGCATTGGGTATCGTTTATTATTACATTAATAGCCCTTATGGTTTCATTTACAAGGTGTCTATCCTTTGCAATTCTACAGCTTTCCACATGATTAATATAGACCGCTGTAAATATTCCCGTCAAAACAACAATTATTACAACAACTATCAAAAGCTCCACTAGGGTAAAGCCTTTATTTCTATCCTCGATTGATTTATTCATATAATATCACACTCCCAAATGCATGGTAACATTTTTGATAATTTTTATTCAACAAATTTTAAGATTTAATTGTTTAAATGTAATAATTAACCATTTGATTGAAATTAATAGAAAAAAATCATATAATATTAATATGGAAATGCTGTTGATAAGAAAGGCAAAAAAATGGAAGCAAAAAGTATAACTGTAGATAAAAAACAGGTAAAGAAAACCGAGATAAACAGCTTATCGGAATTTATCGATTTGATATCAAATCAGAAGGGTAAGTATACTTATTTCAGAGGTGAGGCAAATAGGTATAAGGATCTAAACGGATCAGCCTTTAGGCCATATAACGGTGGAGAAAACAAAGAAAAAGAGTTTCCTTTTCTGGAAATGATGAACGAATTCAAAAGGTCGGTGTGGAACAATATCGATGACAATACTAAAAATACCTTTTTACCCTTTTGCCAGCATTACGGCATACCGTCAAATCTGGTGGATATAAGTTCATCCCCTTTAACCGCCCTTTATTTTGCCTGTAAGGAGGGAAAGGAAAAGAACATCAGACAAGATGATTTCCCTTTGGATAATTGCGGATATGTGTATGAGTTTTCTGCTAATCATATGGTAAAAATAACGGAGCTTATAGATAAGCTTGATGATGATAATTTTTTGATTGAAATAAGCTTGGATAATTCGGACTTCATATATGATTTTACAAGAATCATGTATGACTTTGAAAAAAGAAACAGAAATGGATTCTATAATCTTTTCAAGCAGCTTTTAAGTGACTATAGGGATAATGGTGATTTGGAAAATCTCACAAAGTCAGAAAAATTTAACAGTGCTATCCATGAGCATAAAGAGTTACCTTTACCAAGGGCGGAAAGCTTCTATGAAATAATAAATGATGATAATTGGATAGAATTATTAGCATTGGATGAGACCATGGGAAAAGTTTCGGAGATGAGACCATTTTGCGATGCCGTATATTGCAACTCGGTCTTTTATTTAACCCTACTAAGAAGACATATAAGATTCATCTTGGATTTTCAGGAATATGTTACCTATATCAACGGGATGCCTTTATTTATTTACGATCCCATACTATCCTTTAGCAGAGCGGTTAACCAAAAAAGTGTATTTATATATCAAGGATTTTTGAGTTATGATGATGATATATATAATCATCATGTTTTGCCTTTACAAAGAATAATGCCGGATGAGGTAATAGTTGTTAAGGATAAGGAAAAAATATTAGAGGAACTGGATTATCTGGGTATTAATGAAGAGTTCATATATAACGATTTCGATACCATAGCAAAGTCTATTAAAAAGAAGTATTCAACATTGATTAACAGCAGGAAATAGGAGTTTATTATGAAAAATCATTATGTTTGCGATGATGGAGAGCATATCCGCATTTACGGTGGAGGAAGTGACCCTGTGGTAGTAATTGACATGGTAAATTGCGAGATACTGTATTTAAACCAAGCGGCACAAAGCAATTTAAGCGATAAGGCCTTTAAGCAGGGGATGAAATGCCATGAATATTTCCATGATAAAAATATGATATGTGATTTTTGTGCGATTAAAAATACTGAAAAAATACCTAAAACCAGGGAGATATACGTTGAAGGTGTGGATAAATATTTTTTGGCGCAGATAGAAAAAATAGACTGGAACGGAAGACGAGCAATAATTCAACATTTTAATGATATAACATTGGAAAAACAGTACGAAAAGATTAAAAACAATTTATCCATTGCAATCAAACATAGTGGAATGAACTATATTGAGTGGGATATGATAAATGACATAGCTTATCTTAAGCTGGTTCCCACGGATTTTCTGTATAAGGATAAGGTGATAGAAAACTTTACAGGGGTTCTCAAGGAATCGGGATATCTTTTGAAAGAAGATATAGACAGATACGAAAAGCAGCTATATTCTCTGATAAAAGGAGAGATAGGCGAGTTAATAATAGAATCAAGGAGGATAACCCATAATAAAAAGTATGAATGGAGAAGATATTATATAACGGTAAACGAATGGGATGATAAGAAAAAACCAAAAAATGCGATTATATCATCCATAGCCATAAATGACATAAAAAAACTCGAGAAGGGATTTTCTGTGGTTTTAAAACAAAACGGCATAACATCATGGACATATAATCCAAATACCGGGGAAATATCTGATGTGCAAAACCCCATATTCGGAATAATTAATGATAAGGTAAAAAACGTAGAAGAACTTTACGATGACTATAAATTAGTACATCCATTAGATGTGGATGAACTTAAAAAGCTATACGAAAAAGTTGGCTCGGGAGAACAAAATGCCAATTGTATAATAAGGCTTAAGGTTGGGGATTCATATAAGTGGATTAATATTAATTACACCTCCATATTCGATAGGGATGGATCGGTGCTTTATTCCATAGGCTCCAGTTTTGACATGACAGAGGAAATGGAGCTTAAGCTTCAATATGATGAAGCCATTAAACTTTTCCGAGAATCCAGTGACAGTAATGACCTGGCTATTATGATTGATATAACAGAAGGCAAAATAATTTCATACAATGGTAAATCTAAAATTACCGATTTTAGCACAACAAGCTATAATGAGTATTTGGAAGGTCTTAAGCAGCTGGCTTTACGAAAATCCGATATTGAGTGGTTTGAAAGTATTGGGCAAAAGAATATAATCAGTTTATATAATAAAGGGGAAAGAATAATTGAAAGGGAGCTTAATTTAAAAGCTGTTACCGGTATCAAATGGTATAGGGACAGGCTTAAAATGATTAAGAATCCCGATAATGGTCATTTAATACTGTTTATAACTACGGTGGATATTACCAATGAAAAGAAATTGGATGTATTAATAAACAATGTGGCAAATACCGAATTCGAAATGCTGATAACGGTTAACTTAAATGATGAAACCTTCATTATGTATTCAAAGGGAGGAAAGAATTACAGCGGCTATGATTTTTTCCAAAGGGCCAAAAAAATATTGATGATATCGATTATGATAAAAATAATTTGCTGCTGGATAAAATTACCGACAAGGATAAACTGTTAGAGCTTTTAAATGGTGACAAATATGTTGATTATGTAAGTGTTAATGTTGATGGAATCAAATATCATAAAAAGATTAACATAAATTATACAGATGAATTAAAGGATACAGTATGTATTTATGTTACTGACGTTTCCGATATATACAACAATGAACAGAAAAAAATGCCGAACTTCGAATTGCAAAGGACGAGGCGGAAAAGGCCAATGCGGTTAAAACTGATTTCTTAGGCAAAATGTCCCATGATATGAGGACCCCTTTAAATGCCATCATGAGTTTGTCTGATTTTGGCTTAGAAGAAGCAAGGGATTTTAACATTAAGGATTATTTTGGGAAGATAAAATCCAGCAGCGAACTTTTATTGGGGCTTTTAAATGATCTGCTTGACTTATCGGGAATAGAAAAGGATAAAATCGAGTTAAACCCAAGACCTGTAAAGGTTTCGGAGCATGTGGAGAGCATACTGGAGATTGTGAAGCCTAAGGCGGTTGCAAAAAATATTGATATATCATTTGAATATGAGAGCCTTGAATCCAGTGAGTATGAAATATTTGATCCCATAAGAACTGCTCAAATATTTGTAAATATAATTGGAAATGCAATAAAATATACACCGCCGGGGGGAAGTGTTTTGTGGCATGTAAAGGATGAGCTTAGGGAAGATGGAAGGCTTCACCATTACCATGTGATTTCCGATAACGGAATAGGTATGGAAGAAAACTTCTTAAAAGATCTGTTTAAACCCTTTACCAGGGAAAACAGAGGAATCGGTGAACTGGAAGCCGGCACGGGGCTTGGAATGAGTATTGTTAAAAACATTGTGGAAGCCATGGGTGGAAGCATTAATTGCACCAGCGAAAAGAATAACGGGACTCAATTTATTGTGGAATTTGATTGCGGGGTTACAACGAAGGCGGAGTATGAACAGTATATGAACTCTTCGGATAAAATATACCAATCAAATCTTATGAATAAAAGAGTTTTGCTTTGTGAGGATGTGGCAATAAATGCCCAAATAGTAAAGAGAATATTAACTAGAATAGGTATGGAGGTTGATATTGCGGAAAATGGTTTAGTTGGCATCTCCATGTTAAAGGAAAGGGAATATGATATAGTTTTAATGGATATCAGAATGCCTGTAATGGATGGGATAACAGCCGCCAAAAATATTAGAAGCTTTAATAAAAAGATTCCGATAGTAGCACTTTCCGCAAATGCTTATGAAGCTGATATAAACAGTTCCCATGAAAGTGGCATGAACGCTCATCTTTCAAAGCCTATAAAGAAAAATGAACTAATAAGAACCATTGCAAAGCTTATAAAATGAGGTAAATATGAAAGAATTCATAGAAGGAATGGAAATAGATATAATAAGAAAGGATATTAAGAATATTTACATAAGGGTAAAGGGCGAGGAGGTAAAGGTAACGGCACCCTACGGAGCTTCGGAGGAATATGTAAGATATTTTATAAATACCAAAAAGAACTGGATTCTAAAAAATAAAAGGACGAAGGTAACTCAAAAAATAGAAAGTGGGGAAACCCACTTTGTTTTTGGAGAACAATACCTAATGGATATCAATATCTGTGGTGAGAACAAGGTAAATATAATTGACGGTAATCTCTGTATATCCCTAAGGGACTATGAAAAAAGGGAAGGGGTATTAAATTCATACTATAAAAAAATACTGTATGATGAAATGTTAAAAATGATACCAAATTTGGAAAAAGCTCTTTCGGTTTCGGCGAAGGGATGGAAGATAAGAAGGATGAAAAGCAGATGGGGAAGCTGCAATACAAGGACCGGTAATATAACCATTAATTTGGAGCTGGCAAAAAAACCTAAAAAATGTTTGGAATATGTGATGGTGCATGAGCTTGTACATCTCATGGAGCCCAGCCACAACAGCAGATTTAAAGGATTAATGGATAATTACTATCCCAATTGGAGAAAAATAAAAAAGGAGTTAAATAAAATTTAATGGAAATAGCTATATACGGAAAAGGTGGAATAGGAAAATCAACTATAGCAGCAAATATATCGGTTGCTTTGGCTAAAAGGGGGAAAAGGGTTTTACAAATAGGATGCGATCCTAAGCACGATTCCACCAGGCTCATAAATAAAGGTGAAAGAATAAAAACGGCTCTGGAATATATAAAAGAAACGGGGGCGGCAGAATACAGAATCGAAGAGATATTAAAAATAAGCAGTCATGGTATAGGCTGTATTGAAGCGGGAGGCCCCGAGCCCGGGGTCGGGTGCGCCGGCAGGGGCATAATTACTGTATTTGAACTTCTGGATGATTTTAATGTCAAAGAAAACTATGAAATGGTTGTCTATGATGTGTTGGGGGATGTGGTGTGCGGAGGCTTTGCCGTTCCCATAAGATCAGAATATGCTGATACTATATTCTTAGTAACCTCCGGAGAATATATGGCCATCTATGCTGCTAATAATATTTTAAGGGGTATAAAAAATTATGATAAGGACGGGAAAAGAGTAGCGGGAATAATTTACAATAAAAGAAATATAGAAGGTGAGGATGACAGGCTATATAGATTTTCTAATGCTGTGGGCCTACCCATATGTGCCACTATACCAAGAAGTGATGCATTTACCATGGCAGAAAAGAATAATTGCACATTAATGGACATGGATGATGCTGTGGTCAAAAAAATATTTGAAGATTTGGCATCAAAAATTAATGATAAAATCGAAAGATACTATGCAAAACCTTTAACGGATGAGTTATTGGAAAAAATAGTTTTGGACATAGATTACGAAGACAAGCCCGATGATAAACCTATTATCAAAGGAAGAGAATTAAGGAGAAAAGAAAGTTCATATCTGTCAAAGAATGTTTTAAGGGATGAACCCTTGCATGGATGCGCATTTAATGGTGCGGTGTCCCAATGTGTTCACTTAAAAGATGTGGCTGTTTTAGTCCATGGCCCAAGGAGCTGTAGTTATCTGGCTTACCAAACCATAAGTTCATCGGGAAGGAGAAGTCTCTACGAAAGGGGGGCTTTGCTGCCCGTTTCCATAGTGCCCAATATGATGGGAACTGATATGGATGAGAATGAAATGGTTTTTGGAGGAATGGATAAGCTCAGGGAAAGCATAGAAAAAATCAGGGAAGATAAGCCGAAGGCTATTATAGTGGTGAGCACCTGCCCTTCGGGGATAATAGGGGACGATATTGAACAGTTTAAGGATTTAAGCAGTGATATACCCGTTATAACCCTAAAAACCGATGGTAATCTTTCGGGAGATTACCTCCAGGGTATGCTTTTGGCTTTTACCAGCTTGGCAGAACAAATAATAAAAAAGGATGTTATACCTAAGGAGAATTTAATTAATATTATATTCGAAAAGGTTGTTGCAAAAAATACTGAAAGTAATTTCTTGATTATCAAAGACTATTTGGAAATCATGGGACTTGAGGTTAATTGTAGGTTTTTATGTAATACAAATTATGACAGCTTAAAAAATTTTAAAGCGGCAGTCTTAAATCTCATGGCATATAAGGATTATACAAGCTTGATTCTAAAGGAATATTTTGAAAAGAATTACGAAGCTGAGTTTTTTGATATGGCCTTTCCGGTGGGTTTCCAACAAACCTGTAATTGGTTAATGAAAATGGGAAGCCGCTTTGGTAAGTCTGACATTGCACGCAGAATAATAGAAGAAAATCAGGCAGAGTATAGGTCAAGAGTCGATGGAGTAAGAGCTTCTTTAAAGGATAAAACACTAATGGTTATCACATATAATCATCAGATAGATTGGATACTGGGCGCGGCAATTGATGCGGGAGTAATAATAAGCAAAATTTGTATTTTGAATTTTTCCCAAGATGAAGGCTTTAGAAGCGACTTGGATTTGGATATAAATTTTGAAGAAAATTATGACATATCGAAAAAAGAAGAAGACTTATTAAATTATAGACCGGATATTTTGTTAACTAACTATGAGGCTGCGATCAAATTAGATAAAATTGCCACATATACAATACCTATGTGTCCTGATGTTGGTTTCTTTTCAGGTATTTCGGAATGTGAAAAATGGACAAAGGTGGAGAACTCGGAAATAAATGGAGATTGGAAGAATGACGAAGAACTATTTAGAAAATATTATGCCTGATAGCTTTAGTGGCAAAATATTTGCTTATGAAGGAATAAAAAATGTTGTAACCCTTATTAACGGACCTACGGGATGTAAATTTTATCACAGTTCAACATCCGATAATCAGGAAATAAGACAGTTTGAATTTGACCCATTAAACTATCCTAGGCTTTGGTATTTCGGGCAGCCCAGAATACCTTGCACTTATTTGGATAAGAGAGATTATGTTTATGGCAGCAAGGATAAAATTAAAGAAGCGCTAAAATTCTTGGGGGAGAATATACAAATGGAATTACTGGCGGTTATTAATTCCCCCGGAGCCTCTTTAATCGGAGACGATTTAAAAGGTCTTACCGAAGGTCTTATGAACATTCCCGTAATTACAGAGGAGACCCCCGGTTATTCAGAAGCCTTTTGCAAAGGATATGATGAAGCAGTATTAAATATTATTAAGAATCTTGCAAGGGATAATAAACATAAGGAAGAAAAAACTGTTAATGTTTTGGGGCTTTCCATACACCATAAGTATCATAGGGGTGATATGGCGGAAATTGAAAAGATATTGGAATTGTGCGGAGTTAAAGTAAATGCCTTCATAGGCTGCAACAGCAGAGTAAGGGATATGGAAAATATTTTATCTGCGGATTTAAATATAGTAATAAATCCCGAATACTCAATGAATACAGTAAAGTATCTAAAAAGCAGAGGGATGAAAACGTATTTGGCTTTGCCTATTATTGGCTTTAACAGAACTGAAAAATTTATTAATGACATATGTGATATATACAGCACAGATAAATCTGATGCAATGGAATATCTGGAAAGGGGAAGGGCAAAAGCATATATACACATGGCAAGATTAAATACCATGACGGGGCTTCCAAAGGGAACAACATATTCTGTTAGAGGTAATTATTCCCTGTGCCTTACTTATGTGGACTTTTTAAGCGACTATTTCGGTATGATACCCGAAAGTATAAACATAACCGATGATGATGTGTCGGCATATAAAGGGGATTTAATCATAAAGCTTGCTAAACTTAATAGGGAAGGGGCTTTAGATGAAAGTATAATTGATAGTCCGGGGGATTTGGTTTTTGCCGATGGCAATACTATTGCCAATCTTAAAATTGATAAGAAAAGATTTTCCGGAATTGAAATAGCATTACCATCATTGGGTTATGTGGATGTTATTGATAAAACTCATATTGGCGTAAAGGGGGCTATGACCATAACGGAGCAGGTTATAAACGGACTGTTGTTTTAAAGCCGGTTTTAATATATAATTAATTCACGAAAGGGTAAATAGTATGAACCATTTAAGAATTAATAAAATTTTAATATTAATACTGGTTATGGTGATGGCATTTCCCATATACACTTTTTCAATGGATGAAAAAACGTTAAAGGTAAAGGTTGGCTGGTTTCCTTTGGATGGCTTCCAAGAAATTGATGAAGGTGGTAATTTTAGCGGATATAATTATGAGTATTTAAAGAAAATAGAAGAATACTCCAATCTTGAATTTGAATTTGTTCCGGGGGACTGGGAAGAACTCATGAAGGCCTTAGATTCGGGGGATATTGATATAATGTCTAATATCAACAAAACCAATCAAAGGGAAATGAAATATTTGTTCAGTAAATATCCCATGGGAGAATCCCATATAACCTTTGTTACCAGATTAACAGATAAGAGAATTACCTATGGTGATTTTTCTGCCTTAGATGGCATGACTATTTGTTATGGAGCGGGGGATTATAGGGAAAATCAAATATTAGAACTGGAGAATAAGTATAATTTTAGAGCAAACAAAATAGTTGCAGGCAGTGGAGTGGAAATACAGAATAAATTAACAGATGGCGAATGTGATGTTGCGGTTTTAGATTCGGCGGGTTGTTACAAAGGATTTAGAATTATCGGAGAATTTTATCCTGATCCTTTTTATTACATTACAAGCAAAGATAATAGGGAGATAATGAATGAAATTGATGACGCTTTATCTACTATAAAAATGAGCAATCCGGTATTTGAGAGCACCCTTAAGGATAAGTACTATGACTGCAAGAATACAATAGCATACACAGAAGAAGAAAGGGAATATAAAAGGGACTTGGGAGTTCTAAAAGTAGGACTTGCCGAAGATGAGTATGTGCTATCAATGTATGATTATAAAACAAAGGAATTTACCGGTGCTAATTATCAGTTTATGGAAAGGATTTCTGAATTATCGGGAATGGAATTTGAATATGTGCCAATACCAAAAAATGAAGACAAAATACAGGGATTAATTGATGGGGATTATGATATTGTATTGGGCATAGAAAAATCCGTAGAAAATATGAACGACAAGGAAATTCTGCTAACAAACACCTACTTGGGCAGTAAATTGGTAATGGTGGGTATGAACTATAGTATTAATACGGATGATGAAATTAATGTTAATTATTATAATATTGATTCATCCTCTGTTTTAAAAATAAACAAAGAACATGAAAAATGGAAAATAAATCAAGATGATGATAAGGATCCCTTTGATGAATTAAGGAGAGGTGATATTGACGGGGTTATCTGCAACAAATATTTAGCTGATTATCATATGCAGATGCCTAAAAATAAGGAATTGGAATTCTTGGATGCTTATCTTAACATGGAAGACAGCTGTATGGCAGTAAGAAGCGGTGACAGTAAAGAGCTTGTAACGATTATTAATAAGACCATGCTAAGGTTAAACGACAATGAAATGAATAAGCTCATACAGATTAATGTGGCTGAAAATAAATATGAGCTTACTGTTTTGGATTTAGTTTTAAATAATATTGTACTGCTTTTAGTCGGATTGATTCTTTTAATCGGACTGACCGCCTTATTATTAAAATTTAAAAATGATAAGCTTAGAAGACTAACAATGGAGGCCGAGGAAGCAAACAAAGCCAAAAGCGAATTTCTGTCTCGAATGAGCCATGATATGAGAACTCCTTTAGTAACTGTTATGGGAATAAGTGACATAGCAATTAATGAAAAAAGGGATATAAAGGATGTGGAATACTTTAAGCAAATAATAAGTAGTTCCCAGTATCTTTTGGGGCTTTTAAATGATATTTTAGATATGCAGAGGATTGAATCAGACCAAATTGTTTTAGACAATGAAATATTTAAGCTTTCAGAAATATTTGATAAGGTGCTCACGATTACAGAAACAAAGGCTAAGGAAAAAAATATAAATTTAGAGCTTGCCAAGGGCAATGTAAGTGTGGATAAGTGCTATTTTGGGGATGCAAAGAGAATAGTCCAAATACTGATTAATATATTAAACAATGCTTTGAAATATACTCCTAAAAACGGAGATGTTTATTGGTCCTTTAGGATAGACTATAAAGAGGGAGAAATCCTTTTTGTTAATATAATTAAGGATAATGGCGTAGGAATGAGCAAGGAATTCCAAAAGATTATGTATGAACCTTTTACAAGGGAAAATAATTCTGAAAGCGGAAGCGAATATGGAACAGGCCTAGGCCTTGCAATTGCCGGCAACCTTGTTAAAATAATGAAGGGTAGTATATCAGTAAAATCCTCCTTGGGTAAAGGTACTCAATTCACAGTAAAAATACCTGTGGGTAAGATAAATTATGATAAGGAGAAGGAGTATAACTGTGAAGGAAGAAAAAAAGATAGCATAGATTTATACGACAAAAGAATACTGCTGTGCGAGGATGTAGAGATAAATGCAAAGATAATTAAAAAGATGCTGGAGTTTAAGGGCATTAAAGTAGAAATTGCAGAGAACGGAAAAAAGGACTTGGAGCTGGCAAAGAAAAAAGCATATGATGCAATATTAATGGATATTAAAATGCCTGTAATGGATGGTTTGGAGGCTGCCAGAGAAATCAGGAAGTTTGATAAAAAGATTCCAATCATCGCATTGTCTGCCAATGCATATAAAGAGGATGTGGAGGCATCTATTATGGCGGGAATGAACGAGCATTTATCAAAACCCATAAATGAAGAAATACTATTTAAAACATTGGCATTGTTTATTAACAACAATAATTAAAACGGGAGGGAATATGAAAATTCTTGAAGTAAACAGCTATAATAAACTTGGTAAGCTTTTTAATGATGCGGGCATTGAAGTTAGCACCTATGACGGATTACCGGAAGGGGTAATAGCTGCCTATGAAGCATATATGGATAATGAACTGGTGGGAGGAGTTTCCATACAAAAGAAAAAAGGGGAATATGTTTTATTCGATATAGCGGTTGTCGAAAAAAGAAGGGGTGAAAAGCTGGGGGAAGAGCTTTTAATATTTGCCATAGAGAGAATAAAAGAATATAAAGCCAAAAGAATCTATCTTGTTGCCAAGGTGCCTAAATTCTTCGAAAAATACGGATTTAAATATGTTGTGGAAGATGAAGTTCCTCCTCTTTTTCATTGCTTGACTTGCGATCAATACAATGTAACTTGTTTCCCTAGGGTTATGAAAATGGATTTGGGGGAGGAGAGCATCTATGAATAAAAAGACATCGAATATTACCATATCTGCCATATGTATTAGTTTAGCCATGATATTACCCTTTTTAACGGGACAAATTCCCCAGATAGGGGCAATGCTAGCGCCGATGCACTTGCCAATTCTGATATGTGGTTTGTTGTGCAGCCCCTTATATGCAGTCCTTGTTGGGGCACTATCCCCTTTGCTTAGGTTTGGTATTTTTGGTATGCCGCCGCTTTTTCCCGTTGGTATAGCAATGAGCTTTGAGCTGGCAACCTATGCCTTGGTAGCGTCTTTTATGCATAAAAAACATGGAATACTAAGCTCTTTAATTACGGCCATGATCTTTGGAAGATTGGTATGGGGGACAGTAATGGCTATAATTGCAGGAGTAAGCGGTATAAGCTTTGGTTTTAAAATATTTATTATGTCTGCCTTTGTTAATGCCATACCGGCCATCATACTACAATTGATTTTAGTGCCCCTAGTGGTTAAGGCGGTTGATAATAGGAGACAATTGGGTGAATAAGCATAAAACAGATTATTACTACTTAAATAAAAAGGATTTGGAGATAATAAAAGAGCTGTTACTATACATTGATGGCAGAAAGAACAAATTGATAATTTCAATTGATGGCAATAGTGGAGCAGGTAAAACTTACTACTCAAATATATTGGAAAAGATTTATGATTGTAATGTAATTCATATGGATAGCTTTTATCTGCCCAAGGAACCTACGGGAAATGATAATCTAATAAGAAAAGCCGGAAACATAGACTATATCAGATTTGAATCGGAGGTTTTATCTTGTCTTTCCCACGAGAATCTGACATATAGGGTGTTTGACTGTAAGAGTCAGGAATATTTAGAAGAGATTAAAATAAGGAATAAGGAAATAACCATTATAGAAGGGGTTTATTCACAAAGTGATATTTTTAAAAAATACTATGATTTGAATGTTTTTATGAAATGTGACAGGGATAAACAGATTAGTAGGATAAGAGAAAGAGAAGGGGATGCCGGACTTAAAGCTTTCGTGGAGAAATGGATACCCATGGAAGAATCCTATTTTAACAAAACCGGAATAAACAGCTGCTGTGATATTTTAATTGAAACCTAAGGGGTGAATTATGGATTATAATAAGAGAATAGCCACTGTAAGGGAGTATTTCAGATACTATTTTGATTCCGCTTACAGTGCCGTAAATATGGCTATAAGGGATAAGGACAAATTAACTAAGGATTTCATCGAAAGGATAATGCTGGCGGTAACTGAGGTAAACGGATGTAAGGTGTGTTCCCAAGCCCATGCAAAGATGGCCTTGGAAAGCGGAATGACGGATGAAGAAATAAGCTTACTTTTATCGAACGATAAAAATAAGGTTCCGGATTACCAAAGTGTAGCGGTTATGTTCGCGACTCATTATGCGGATAAAAGCGGCAGGCCGGATAAAGAAAGCCTAGAAAGGCTTAAGAATAAATACGGGGAAAGAGTTTCAAAATCAATAATTGCCGTTTGCAGAATAATAATGCTGGGGAATGCCTTTGGGATTGCCATGGATACAATTAAAAGAAGCAATAAGCTAAGGGAGCTTACAATATTCATAGGGAGCATTATTCTTGCTCCTGTGTATATTCTGGTTATGATAGCCGGAATTCTTTTTAATAGATAAATACCTATTACTCATCTGTTTTTTTTAGCATTGTTCTTACATAGAGCTGACAGGCGTAAGAATAAGAAACATTTCTGAAAATGTCCCTTGGGTCTTTAGGATTGGGCTTTTTAATTAGGGACTTTCTTTCAAAGGTTGCCGAAACTGCCTTTTCAACCATTTCACAAAACTCATTATATGATGATTTTGTATCATTAAAATCCAAAGCCATTTTTATAAGCTTATGAATCTCTTCAATCGAATAGACGGGTTTTAATATGGCAATAACAAATAGAGTGGCCATGGCTTGCTTGGAATACTTTTTGTTTTCCGGAGATGGTATCAGTTTAGCTTTAACATAATTATTTACCATGGTTTTGGTGATGCCATTGTTATCTTCCCCCAACCATATATTCATATATTTAATCACCTGATTTAAGTACAGTTCCATTTCGGGAAGCTCATCCCATCTGGGTAGTTTAAAATTCTTCATCAAATTACTCCTCTTATAATATCTACTAATATACATTATTATACCAACAATAATGTGCAAAATAAAAGAATAATTTTTCACATGTTCTTCATTGACCTAGAAATAAAAATGCTGTATTATAGTAAATGTTACTAATATAACTAGTATTAATTACTATGTAAGGAGACGAATATGAAGGAAATTTACAGAGCTGAAAACTTAAAGGAAATAATTTTAAATTCAGCAGAAAAATATGGAGATAAAGAGGCTTTTACACTTAAAATAATAAAAGGCGAAAAAAGAAGCAAGAAGGTTACCTATGAAGATATTACTTACAGTCAGTTTAAAGATGACATATATTCATTGGGTACACTGTTGTTAAATGAGGACCTATTAAGTAAGCGTTGTGCCTTTATAGGTAAAAACAGCTATGAATGGTTTACAGCATATATATCCGTGCTTTTGGGTGGAGGTACTGTAGTACCTCTGGATAAGGGTTTGCCCTATGATGAAATCAAGCTTTCCATCGAAAGAAGTGAATCTAAGGTGATCTTTTTTGATAAGGCAAATGAAGCTGTGATAGAGCAAATCATGAAGGAAAACACCAATCAAGATCTGAAGGCGGTTTCATTGGAAAGGGAATCAGAGCATGAAACATTTTATGATCTACTAAGAAAGGGCCGTGCCCTAAGGAATCAGGGTGAATTAGGCTATGATGACATAGAGATAGATAATGATAAGGTTTCCATATTGCTGTTTACTTCCGGTACCACTTCCATGTCAAAAATAGTAATGCTTACACAGAGAAATGTGGCTACCAATATAGCGGCAGCAGTTAATGTGGAGCCGTTTTATCCAAGTGATGTTAATATGGCGTTTTTACCTTATCATCATACCTTTGGATCCACCGGACAATGGGTTATGATAGCATCGGGAGCAAAAACAGTGTATTGCGACGGGTTAAAATATATTCAGCAGAATATGGTGGAATACAAGGTTTCGGTTTTTGTTGCGGTGCCATTGCTAATCGAATCCATATACAAAAAAATTATCAATCAGGCAGAAAAGCAGGGAAAGCTGGGACAGCTTAGGTTTATGACGAAGGTATGTAATGGCCTTTTGAAGGTTGGTATAGATATCAGAAGGAAAGTATTCAAGGGAATACTTGATAAGCTGGGCGGAGAGATAAGGTTCATAATAAGCGGAGCTGCAGCAATAGATCCGGAGGCACTTAAAGGATTTACCGATTTGGGAATAATGACGGTGCAGGGTTATGGTCTTACGGAGACATCGCCTATTCTGACAGCAGAAAATCCTAATAATATGAAGCTGGGTTCAGTGGGAATAGCTTTTCCTGATATTCAAGTAAAAATTGATAATCCTGACAATGAAGGTGTTGGCGAAGTAATTGCCAAGGGACCTAATATTATGATGGGTTATTATAAAAACGAAGAAGAGACCAATGCGGTAATAAAAGATGGATGGTTCTATACAGGAGATTTGGGATATATAGATAATGATGGATTCCTTTTCCTAAGGGGAAGAAAGAAAAACGTAATAGTATTGAAAAACGGCAAGAATATTTATCCTGAGGAATTGGAAATCACATATGCGAATTTACCTTATGTTAAGGAAAATGTAGTATTGGGAATACCAAATAAAGAGGATGAAAGGGATTTAATTCTTTACTTGAAGATAGTATATGATAACGAATACTTTGACTGCAGCAAAGAGGAAATTGAAACAATTATAAAAAAAGATGTGGATAAGATAAATGATACATTACCAAAGTATAAGCAAATCAGAAGGATAATAATAACTGATGAAGAGATGATTAAAACAACTTCAGGTAAAGTAAAAAGATTTGAAGAAATCAAAACTATTCAAAGCTAAATTAAAATGTTATAATCTACCTAGAAAGGTGGACATAATGGTTAAACTCAAATATATAATGCTAATTATAGCGGTAGTACTTATTGCTTTTGGCATTTACATAAATGAATATGAGACCGTTTTTATCAAGGCCGTTAGAATATGTCTGGAATGTATAGGTATAGGCTGATGAGAAGGATAATACAATCAATAAGTACGGTGTTTTTCAACGGATACCTGTATGGCTTTATAAATGGTAAAATCTATAAAGGCGGTTTAAAAGCAACCTGTGTACCTGTGCTTAATTGCTACAGTTGCCCGGGTTCTTTGGGTTCATGCCCCATAGGTTCTTTACAAGCTGTTTTGGGGGATAAAAAAAACAATTTTAGTTTTTATGTGCTTGGACTGATAATGCTTTTTGGTGTGGTGCTGGGCAGATTTATTTGCGGATTCCTATGTCCCTTTGGGTTTTTACAGGATTTATTATACAAGATACCCGTTAAGAAGCATAATGAGTTTAGGTTTGATAATAAACTAAGATATATTAAATATATTGTACTAATAGTTTTGGTAATACTAGGACCACTTTTATTAGTTGATGATTTTGGAAACGGAACTCCTTATTTTTGCAAATATCTTTGTCCTGCGGGGACTCTTGAGGCAGGTATTCCCCTTGCCATTACAAATATGGATATTAGGGGCGCTTTGGGAGTTTTATTCAACTATAAATTAGGAATATTAGCATTTATCATAATTGCTTCAATGAAAATATACAGACCTTTTTGTAAGTATTTGTGTCCATTAGGCGGTATATATGGAATATTCAACAGGTTTAGCTTTTATCAAATGAAAGTAGACCAAGATAAATGCATAAAATGCCAAAAGTGTGTAAGCGCTTGTAAAATGAAAGTGGATGTTTTGAATAATATAAATTCACCGGAATGTATAAGGTGCAAGGATTGCATTAATGTTTGCCCGGTAAATGCCATAGAGGCCGGGGTAAAATTAAATAGTAACGAAATAAAAAAAGAGGTTTAAACCTCTTTTTTTGAGCTTAATAAAATACATAATTCAAGTATCTTTTTGAAATCCGTTTTTACCCTTTGGGCTGTTTCGAAGACCTCCTCATGGGTAAGCTTTTGATTTAGAATACCTGCTGCCATATTTGTAATGCAGGAAATACCCAATACTCTCATGTTACAATGGGATGCCACTATGGCCTCGGGTACTGTGGACATTCCAACGGCGTCTGCGCCGATGGTTCTAAGATATTTTATTTCGGCAGGGGTTTCGAAGCTGGGACCGCTCATCATGGCATATATACCTTCAGTAAGGGCTAATCCCTCTTCCTTGGCCGCATCAATAAGCTTCTCCCTCAATTCTTTTGAATACACATCGCTCATATCGGGAAATCTGGTTCCAAAGTCATCAAGGTTTGGTCCCATTAGGGGATTAGAACCTGATAAATTGATATGATCATTAATAAGCATTAGGGCGCCCTCTTTAAAGTCCTTGTTAATTCCCCCGGCGGCATTTGTAATTATTAGGGTCTCAATGCCAAGGTTTTTCATGACCCTTATGGGAATGGTGATTTCTTTTTGGGAATATCCCTCATAGTAATGGAATCTACCTGACATGAGCATAACTTGGATGTTTTGGTAGCAACCAAAATACAGGGAACCTTCATGCCCTATTACAGTGGATATTGGGAAACCCGGGATATCCTTATATTTTACTTCCTTTGCTTCCTCCAAAGCCTTTGCAAAGTCCCCTAATCCGCTACCTAGTATGATGGCAACCTTCGGTGTTTTTATATCTAAATCTTTTAAATAATTTGTTGCTGCATTTATTCTATCGGTTATATTCATGATTCCTCCATCAATCAGGTAATATTGATCCTCTGCCATAGTTGTTGACAAAGGCGAGAATTAAATCTACGGTACCTTCTATACCCAAAGCACTTGTATTTACACATAAATCATAGGTGTTACAGTTTCCCCATTTTTTATCAGAGTAATACTCGTAATATCTTTTTCTTTGTTTATCAACTTGATGAACAAGCTTTTCCATTTCCTGATAAGTTAAATGATTTTTGTTTTTATCTATGGCCAGCTTACGCTTTATTCTGTACTCCAATGGGGCATACAAAAAGATATTTATGCTGCCCATTTCCCTTAGTGCATAATCGGCTCCTCTGCCAACAATCACACATGATTCCCTTTGGGCTATTTCCTTGACAATATTATATTCTTGTATTTGAATATTGTCCAAATTGGTTAATTGATAGTATTCCGGGGCAAAGACCGTCAAAAGACTTCCCGGAGAAAATGTCGGAGGCTTTTCATCGTGGTTTTTAACATAGTCCTTGTGATAACCTGTCTTTTCAACTGCCAAATCAATCAGTTCATTATCATAAAATGAAATATTTAATATTTTGGCCAATCGTTTACCTATTTCATGGCCACCGCTTCCGAATTCTCGGCCTATGGTTATTACTAAATTATCCATATTATTCCACATACTCCCTTTCCACATATTTACTGGTTATGTTTTTAAGCATTCCACCATAACCGAGTTTAAAGCTAACTATATCTCCCACCATATATTCCTTAGTGCATTTTGTTAAATCCAAGATGGTATGGTCCGAACTGCCTCCCATTATTTGAATTTCAGAATCAAGGGGTGTCATGCTACCCAAATCAGTGTCCTGCTTTCCTAGGGCTACAATTGCCCGCTTCATTATACCCCTGTCTTCATAGTATGGTTTTTGGCCAAAGGCATCAACCCCCACCTCACCTATAGGCAGAGAAGGTTTTTCCTTTAACTCTACTATTTGGGCTTGCAGGATAAGGGATTCATCAGTAGTTCCGGGAAGCTGTGTTTCATAGGCAGTATCGTTACCCAATAAAAATGCTTCTCCCAACCTTAGATTGTTAATTCCCTTTGGAAGCTCACCCTTTTCAATCAGATAGATGGAGCTTGAATTTCCCCCTGATATCATTTCCAGTTTAATATCAAAATGGTTTTCCAATTTCTTTGCCAAATCCACAAGTAGTGATAGATTATCATTCTTTGGTATAATTGCGCCGTAACAAGTCAAATTAACACCGATTCCGTAAAGCTCTATGTTTTCCATATCAAGGATTTCTTTTACATAATCAAAAATAATCTCTTCATCCCTAAAGAATAATCCTTCCCTTAAATCTCCCAGGTCAATCATAAGTAAAATTCTATGAATTATACCCTTGTTTTTTGCTTCATCATTTAAAAGTCTGATGGTGGAAATTTCGGAATTGAAGCTCAAATCCACATATTCGATCACTTCTTCTATTTCGCAATGCATGGGGATTCTTAAAAGCACTGTCATTTTATTGTTTTTTCTTGCTGATTCGCTATAGGTCTTTATGTTCGTTATTCTTGAATCCGCCACATAATCCACCTTAGGATGCCCTATTACCATTTGAACCATCTTAGGATCTGCACAAAGGCCCTTGGTTACTATCATCAGCGAACAATTACCGTCATCCTTTGTAATCTTTGCCACGGCATCTAAATTTTTCTTAAGCTTGTTTAAGTCTATTATCATCTTTGGGTACATTTTTTTGTTTCCTTCTTTCTATGAATTTCTCAAGCTAATATTATCACAGATTAATAGGGGATTCAACGGTAATAACTACAGGGTTGAAAAGGATAGCGGGTCTATGTATAATTAGCCTAATAGCTATGGGGAGGTTGTTGTGGACAGGAAGAATAATAGAATAACTAAAACAATAGGGAAGAATAAGAAGCTTTTTGTATTACTTTTTTTTGTGATTATAAGCATTATATTTGTACAGATATACTCGATTTATATAAAATATGGATTAAGCATATATGAATATATAAAATATTCAATGCCTTTAAACGAAAAAGAAATAGAGTATTTGGAGGAAAATGAATTAATATTCGGCATGGATAGAATGGCACCGCCTCTTTCCTTTGTAAACCCTGAGAACAATCAAAATACCGGGATGGTGGTGGAGTTTGTATCACAGCTTTCCATAGATATAAGTAAGAATATTAGGTATAGACCCTTAGAGTGGTCGGTTCTTCTTGATGAGCTGGAAAAAGGAAACATAAATATTGCCGATCTTTTTGAAAGTGAAGAGAGGGACAAGAAATTCTTGTTTACCCAACCTTTATATGTTTTGAATGGTAAGATTTTGGGGGATGATACCATAAATAATAGGGAACTGACGGAAATTGATAATACAAGAATAGCCATAGTTAAGGGCGACTATATGGAAGAGATGGCAAGCAAGTATTTTATTAACAGCAATAATATTGAGTTTGTATATACTTCAGATATAAGAAAAGCCCTGGAGCTTTTGATTGAAGGCGAAGTAAATGGTGTGGCGGGGGATGAAACGGTAATAGCCTATATAATAAACGATATGGGTTATGAGGATAAATACAAATTCATCGATGATTCCTTATATACAAAAAATGTGTGCTTGGCAACAAGTAAAAACAATAAAATATTGATAGACATATTAAATAAAGGCATCATGTCCCTGAAAAAACAGAATCTTATAGTACAAACTCAGGATAAGTGGTTCAGTGGTTATGAACCTGAGGTTTTGGATATCAAAGAATACGATGTACTTACAAAAACAATTACAATAGCACTACTTATGGGTCTTTTTGGTATACTTTGGAACTTTACTCTCGCAAACAGAGTAAAAATAAGAACGGAAGAATTAAACGAGAACAAAGAATCCTTAAGAATAATCCTAGATACCTTGCATGACGGATTGATAGTTATAAATAATGAAAATGTAGTTGAGGAATGCAATGACTCCGTAACTAAACTGCTGGGATTATCCACAAGGGATATAATCGGTAGAAAATATTCGGAAATTGATGAGCTTTTTCCTTATGTTGAGCATTTGCTTGATGAAGAGCTAACTGAATCTGATAGTGAAAGGATGATAAGAATAAAAAATTCATATTTTCTTGTGACTAAAAGACTTTTCAGGCAAGAAAAGAATAAAATGCTTATTGCTATAGCAGATTATACAGAAAAACACATCAATGAAAGAAGAGCAAGGCAGGAGAGTAAAATGATAGCTGTGGGCCAATTATCAGCAGGACTAGCCCATGAGATCAGAAATCCTTTGGGACTGATAAGAAGCTATGTATTTGTTTTGGACAGACATTCTGACGAAAAAGACAAGCATGCCGTCAGAGTTATTGATGAATCCGTACAGAGAATTAATGGATTGATAGAAAATCTTTTGAGCTTCTCCAGACTTTCCATGGAGGAAAATAAAGTTTTTGATCTTAAGAAATTGATTGAAAGCATAGTGGTTTTGGAAAAAAAGAAATTGGACAATAAAAAAATAGAAATAGTAATAGAAATCCCCGATAATACCATAGTGAAGACTAATGAAGAAATTCTAAAGATGTGCATCATGAATTTAATAAACAATAGTATAGATGCTTTCCCTTATGCAAAGCCGGGGAATATGATTAAAATAGCAGGAATAATTGCCAAAGACGGAAGCCTGGAACTTACGGTGGAAGATAACGGAGCCGGTGTAGATGAAGATGCATTGGAAAATATATTTAATCCTTTTTTTACAACAAAAAAAGATGGAACGGGATTGGGACTATATATTATTAATAACGAGCTGACAAGGATAAACGGCAAAATAAGTATTGAAAGCGAAAAAAATATAGGAACAAAATTTATTATAAACATACCGCTTTTGGAGGGAAATATTAATGAATAAGAATAAGTATTTTAAGATTGTCGTAGTTGATGACGAAGTGGAGTATCAAAATGTGGTTTCCTTGATATTGGAAGAGGAAGGTTATGCGGTGCATAAATGTCAGGACGGAATGGAGACTGTAAAATATATAAATGACAATAATGTGGATTTAATTATCACTGATTTAAGGATGCCTGTTATGGATGGCTTTGAGCTAATTGATAAGATTAGGGAAGTATCCCCGGAAACTAAAATTGTTGTTATGACTGCATATGCCAGTGTGGAAAGTGCCATAAGTGCCATGAAGTCAGGGGCGGATGATTATTACATTAAGAGTAATAATCTTTTGGAACTGATAATGATAGTAAACAGAATATATGATATGACAAAGCTTCAAAAAAGGGCATCGGTATTGATAAAGCAGAGAGACGGGGGAGATATATTTTTGGATTCTAAGAATGAAGAATATATCAAGGTTATAGAAATGTGTAACAGGACGGCTAATACCGATATAAATATTCTTTTGCTTGGGGAATCCGGAGTGGGGAAAGAGGTTATTGCCAACTATATACATAGATTAAGTGACAGATATAAGGAACCTTTTGTGCCGGTCAACTGCCAAACCTTTTCTGAAGGAACCATAGAGTCTGAGCTTTTCGGACACGAGAAGGGTTCGTTTACAGGGGCAATAGAAAGAAGAATAGGAAGGTTCGAGGAAGCCAATTATGGCACTGTTTTTTTGGATGAGATAGGAGATTTGCCCATGGCTACCCAGGGGAAGCTCCTAAGAACCATAGAGAGTAAATCCATAGAAAGGGTGGGAAGTAATAAAATTATAGATCTTGATCTTAGATTCATATCTGCCACAAATAAGGATTTGAACATGTTGATTGATGACGGAATCTTTAGGGAAGATCTGCTTTATAGGATAAACACATTAACTATTAACATTCCGCCTTTACGGGAAAGAAAAGAAGATATAAAGGGCCTTATAGAATACTTCATTGGAATGATAGAAATAGATCAGAAAAAAAGGGTTAAATTAATTGATGAGGATGTAATGGAGTTTTTGCTGGAATATGATTACCCGGGTAATATCAGGGAATTAAAAAACATACTGGAAAGAACTATTGCATTGAGTAGAGATGGAAGAATAACAATTAACGAATTGATTGTGCCCACCAATAATAGCAGATATGTAAAAGAGAAGATATTAAAGAAAATGGGTGATGAAACCTTGCGACAAGCCAGGGCTGAATTTGAAAAAGAATATATATCGGAGACTCTTAAAAACAATAGAAATAATATGGATAAAAGTGCTGATGTTTTGGGAATCACTAAAAGGCAGCTTTGGAATAAGCTGAACCAATATGAAATAAAGCATTAGAAGGCGGATGAAATTAATTTCATTTTTACGAAATTAATTTCATCCGTATTTTGTTGATTTCGGCAAAAATCCCTGTTTTTAGGGTTTTTTTTAATGGCATGGAATTTGCTTATAATGTTAATACGATATTATATTTAAAGAAAGGGATTAATTATGGAAAGTATCAGTAACATTATAGTAGCAGTTGACAATCTTGTATGGGGACCTTATATGGTTGCACTTTTGGTGGGTGTAGGCATCCTATTGTCAATTAAATTGAAATTTGTGCAGGTATTTAAATTCAAGTACATTTGGAAGCACACTATCGGTAAGGCATTTTCAAAAGATGCTGATGGGGAAGGTAATATAACATCAGGCCAAGCAGGTCTAACATCAATAGCCGCTGTAGTAGGAACGGGAAATGTAGTAGGAGTTGCAACCGCCATTGGTATAGGTGGACCCGGAGCACTGTTTTGGATGTGGGTGGCTGCATTCTTTGGAATGGCAACTAAATTTGCCGAAATCACTTTAGGTATAAAGTACAGAGAGCTTAGACCCGATGGCAACTATGCAGGTGGAGCAATGTACTATATTAAAAATGGTTTGCATCAAAAATGGTTAGCTGCATTCTTCAGCGTTATGGTTATAATAGCATATTTTGTTGTTGGAGCAATTGTTGATACAAACTCGATTTGTTTATCGGTGGAAGCCCAGTGGGGTATTAATCCATTAATAACAGGTATTATATTTTCAATTATAACAGCAGTTGTTATACTTGGCGGAATAAAAAGAATAGGAGAGGTATGTCAGTTCCTTACCCCAATAATGGCAGGTATATACATATTGGCGGGAATTGCAATCATTGTACTTAATATAAGTGATGTGCCTTCTGCTTTTGCACAAATATTCAAGGGTGCCTTTTCTCCGATGGGAGCCACCGGAGGATTTGCAGGAGCCACCGTTATGCAGATAATTACCATAGGAATGGCAAGGGGTTTATTCTCAAATGAAGCAGGTATGGGTAGTTCACCTATAATTCATAGTAGTGCCCAGGTTAGCCATCCGGTTGAGCAAGGTATATGGGGATCCATTGAAGTTTTCGTTGACACAATAATAATAGCTACAATTACAGGTCTTGCAATTGTAATATCCGGCGTATGGGAAACAGGTATATCCGGAGCAGAGCTTACAATGGAAGCTTTTGATGTGACACTGCCTTTTGGTATCGGTAGTTATATAGTAATGATTTCAACGGTATTATTTGGTTTGTCATGTTTGATTTCTGCAAATTATTATTGCGAAAGATCCGCAGATTATCTATTTGGAGCAAAAACAGTTATGCCTATTAGAATAGCATGGTGTATATTTATAATAATTGGTGCCATAGGCGGTTTGGAATTGGTTTGGACATTGGCAGATGCCTGTCTTGGTTTAATGGCTATACCTAACCTAATAGCTTTGGTAATACTTAGCCCTGTGGTTGTCAAGCTTGCAAAAGAATACTTTGCCGCAAATAAATAATAACTTATATTAAACGCTGGAATAATTTTATTCCGGCGTTTTAAATTGTCCGATTTTATGATAGTATATTAAGAAAACGGAGTAGCTGATATTATGAAAACAAGGGTGCTTTGCTTTGGGGACTCCAATACCTGGGGTTATAACCCCACAAATGGAACGAGATTTGATGAAAAAACTAGGTGGCCTTTGGTTTTACAGGAGATGCTCGGAGGCGAATATCAAATAATAGAAGAGGGCCAGAATGGCAGGACTTTTAACACGGATGATCATAAAAGCGGTTATATGAGTGGTAATTATATTTTACAGCCTTGTTTAAAAAGTCATGATCCCTTAGATTACTTTGTGCTTATGCTTGGAACGAATGACTTGAAAAAGAGTTACGGATTATCATTAAAGGATATTTCTGAAAATGCGGAAATATTATTTGAAAAGGCAAACAGATATTGGCTGGATATTGCAAGAAAAACGCCTAAAGTATTGATAGTTTCTCCGCCCTTGATTACAGAGGCATTATTTAAATCTTGTTTTAGTCATGATTTCGAAGACGAAAAGACAATGGAAAAATCCAAGAATATGAGTGAATACTTAAGAAGAGTATCGGCTAAAAAAGGTTATAGCTTTTTGGATGCAAAAAATTATGTAACGGTTGGTAAAATAGATGGGTTGCACTTGGATGAAGAAGGTCATCATAAAATGGCAAGGCTTGTCTATGATTGGATAATGGGTGATATATGAAGAGAAGATTGATATTACTTATGGTTACATTTGCCTTTATAATATTTACCGTAAAGTGCGTCGATATTATGATCAGATATAATATGGACTGGTTAGAATATATAAAATATTCCAGAGAAATCAGTTATCGGGAGAAATTCTATTTGAACAGCGAGAATCTTGTTTTGGGCACTTATGATGACAAAATTCCCTTAGCATTCACCGATTATGAAGGAAGATTTAAAGGTATGATGGTGGATTTTCTTTCCCAAATATCCATAGAGACCGAGGAGGAAATAGAGATAAAGCCCATGTCTCCGGAACTTATGGAAGATGCCATTTTGACAGGTAAAATAGATATAGCTGCTGTTGAAAGGACTGCGGAAACAGAAAAGACTTTTGATTTTACCGAACCCCTTTATGTATTGCATGGAAAGGTTTTAGTTAAATACAATTCTCCCATCGACAAGCTTACCGAAGTAAAGGATATAAAGCTTGCGGTTTTAGAAGAAGATGATATCATTGATGCAACGGAAACATATTTTAGCGATAAGCAGAATGTAAGCATTATAAAAGTAAAGGATGTTTATGAGGGGATAGATCTGTTGCAAAAGGGTGCTGTAGAAGGATTGGCAGGAGATGAAACCCAAATATCATATATTCTGAATGAGGGAACAGGACAATCGGAATACAAGTTTCTTGAATATGCTTTGTACAGAAAGGAAGTTTGCCTAGCCACTAAAAAAGGAAATTCCAAGCTGCTAAACATATTGGAAAAAGCCATAGTCTCCATGAAACAAAAGAATTTAATAATGCAAACGCAAAGCAAGTGGTTTGGGTCTTTTACTCCTTCCGTTAAGGATATGAAGAGATATGATTATGTGTACGGTATAATTCTAATAGCTGTTGCCGTTATAGCATTTTTTGTCACATGGAATTATATGACTGCTCAAAAGGTAAATGAAAAAACCAGGGAACTTTATGAAAGCAAGGAAGAGCTAAAAGTTATAATTGATACTCTGAGCCGGGGGATATTGGTAATAAATAGGGACAAAAGAATACTTGAGTGCAATAACGGATTGTTAAATATATTGGGGATTAAAAGGGAAGATTTGATAAACAGGAATTGTTTTGATATTGAAAAGTTAAAGCCCTTTATAGATCTGGAGGAAGAGAATAAATATATTTCTGTTAAAAACAAGTATTATAATATTTTAAACAAAGAATTCGAAAATGATGATAAGATTTTAATTACCGTTGAAGATTACACTGATAAATATATCAATGAAAAAAGAGCCAGACAGGAAACTAAAATGATTGCGGTGGGGCAGCTTTCTGCGGGGCTGGCCCATGAAATAAGGAATCCGTTGGGACTTATAAAAAGCTATGGATATGTGATTAAGAGATATTGCGAAGATGAGATATCTAGGCATGCCTTAAATGTGATGAACGATTCCGTGGATAGAATCAGCGGTCTTATAGATAATTTGCTCAGGTTCTCAAGACTTTCAAATGAACAAAACAGCTGGGTGGATTTGGGCGCTTTGATTTCTTCGATTATTGATTTGGAAGAAAAAAATATAAAAGCTAAGAATATTGAGATAAAGTACAATTTTCCTAAAAGCATAAAGGTTAAAGCCAACGAAGATATATTTAAACTGTTGATTTTGAATCTTTTAAATAACAGTATTGATTCCTTTGAAAATGTGTTTAGGGACTTTAAACGAATAGAAATAAAGATAGAAAAGATGGGAAGCCTTTTAATCATAGAAGTATCTGATAATGGATGCGGGATGGATGAAACGGAGCTGGAGAATATATTTAATCCGTTTTATACTACAAAAGAAAGCGGAACCGGCTTAGGACTATATATTATTACCACAGAAATCGAAAAGCTTAACGGAAAGATTACGGCGAGCAGTAATATGGGTATAGGTACCACCTTTCATATAGAACTACCCATAGAAGGAGGAATTGATGAATAATATACCAATATATAATATTCTGATTGTAGATGATGAAAAGGAATATCAGAATGTGGTTTCTTTCATTTTGAAGGACGCAGGATACAATGCCCTTACTGCTTCAAATGGTGAAGAAGCTTTAAAAATATTACTAAATAATGATGTGGAATTAATCATTACTGATTTAAAAATGCCGGTTATGGATGGTATAGAATTCATAGAAAAAGCCAAGAAGATAAACAGTGACATTGATATTATTGTAATGACGGCATACGGGAGCATTGAAAGCGCCGTAGAAGCAATAAAAATAGGAGCTTTAGACTATTTTGTTAAAAGCAGAGATCTGGAGGAATTGGTGCTAAAGGTAAACGGCTTGGCAAAAATCAACAGGTTTAAGAAAAGAAGCAATATAATGCTAAAAAACCAGGATAACGGAGCCTTTTATTTGGACTCAAAGAACGATAAATTCTTAAATCTTTTGGAAATGTGTAAGAGGACTGCGGATACGGGTATTAATATTTTATTGCTTGGAGAATCCGGAGTAGGTAAGGAAGTTATAGCAAACTACATACATAGAATCAGTGTAAGAAGGGAAGAGCCTTTTATTCCCGTTAATTGCCAGGTGTTTCCTGAGGGTGTCATAGAATCCGAGCTTTTCGGCCATGAAAAGGGAGCGTTTACCGGAGCTGTGGAAAGAAGGATAGGGAGATTTGAAGAGGCTAATTTGGGGACTTTGTTTTTAGATGAGATATGTGATCTTCCCATCACTACGCAGGGAAAGCTTCTTAGGGCATTGGAAACAAAAAGAATCGAAAGAGTCGGTGGGAACAAGCAAATAGGGCTGGATGTGAGATTTATATCGGCGACAAATAAATCCCCGGATAAAACCATAAGGGAAGGTAATTTTAGAGAGGATTTACTCTATAGAATAAATACCCTAACATTAAATATTCCGCCACTTAGGGAAAGAAGAGAAGATATACCCGATTTAATAGAGTTTTTTATAGGAAGAACCGAAGCGGATCAGAAGAAAAAAATAGAGAAAATAGATGATTCCGTTATGGATTTTCTTATGACATATGATTACCCCGGGAATGTAAGGGAATTAAAAAACATTATTGAACGAATGATAGCCCTAAGTAAGGATGGACATGTGACGGTGGCAGAATTGCTTATGCCCGTAAACATTAACATAAATGAAGATAATTTAAGGGTCGATAATAAGCTTAACTTAAGAGATGCCAGAGCAGAATTCGAGAAAAAATACATTATTGAAGTTTTGGAAACTACAAACGGAAATGTTACTAAGTGTGCTTCATTGTTGGGAATAACACCTAGGCAGATGTGGAATAAAATAGGACTATACGAAATCGATATCCCGAGTCTTAGGGACTGTGAATAAATTTTCATACCTAAAAATGAATTGCTGAAATTAATTTCTCATTAATTACATATTAAATATAATAGGCTTGAAGTTTCAACGAAAATAAAGGCTTAAAAATTGGCATGAAAATTGCTCATAAATAATAATAGGAATAATTCACTATTATTATAAGGAGGAAAAGATGAGTAAAGAAAGAACACCAAGACTTCCTAAAGTTTGGGAAGCATTCATCCCGATTGTATTTATGATGGTAATTATAATCGTAAGTACAGTAAAGTGGGGAATAGAACCCCATATGCCGATAGTTGCTTCAAGCATCGTGGCTGCTTTGGTGGCTATGAAATGTGGCTATTCTTGGCAAGCTGTTTTGGCCGGAGGCTTAGATAGCATTAAAAGAACCGTTGAAGCATTGCTTATCATTATGTGCGTAGGTATGCTTATAGGTTCATGGGTTTGGTCAGGGACTATGCCTGCTATGGTATATTACGGGTTGGAACTGATATCACCGGGAGCATTTCTTGTTGTAGGATGTATATTAACATTTATAGTTGGAATGGCTACAGGTTCTTCATGGACAGCATCCGGTACAGTAGGGGTTGCCCTTATGGGTATAGCAATGGGTCTTGGCATTAATCCTGCTCTTGCGGCAGGTATGGTAATATCCGGAGCATATACGGGAGACAAATTATCTCCACTGTCAGACAGTACTAATGTAGCTGCAGCAGGAGCTGAGACACCTTTATACGATCATGTAAGAGCAATGATGACCACCACTATACCATCATTTAGTATTGCATTAATCCTTTATGCAATAGTTGGCGCTATGGTTGTGGATGAAGCAGGATATGATGCTACATTGGCAACGGATATCCAAAATGCCATAGCTGATAATTTCTATATATCACCATGGATAATGCTACCTGTATTGGTGGTTGTTTACGGAGCCATTAAGAGAATACCTGCTATACCTTCACTGTTACTGGCAGCAGCCGTAGGATGCGTTGTTGCTATGATAGCTCAAGGGGCAAGCTTTCCTGATGTTTTCGGAGGACTTCAATATGGATTCAGCATTGAAACAGGAAACGGCGTAGCAGATAAGCTTCTTAACAGAGGCGGTGTTGACTCAATGATGTGGACCATATCACTAATAATGTTCGCATTGTTCTTTGGAGGAATTTTAGAGAAATGCGGATTCGTGGAAGTATTATTAGGTGGGGTTGTTAAAAAAGTTAAGACAGTCGGAGGTCTTGTATTTGCAACAATAGTTACCGGAATAATTTGCGATGTAGTATTAACTGACCAGTATTTGGCAATATTGGTACCGGGAAGAATGTATGCCAGCGCTTTTGATGAAAAGGGTTTGAGCAGAAGCTTCTTATCAAGAACCACTGAAGACGGTGCAACATTGTGGTCACCAATGATACCATGGAATGGTTGCGGTGCTTATCAGGCAGCCACTTTAGGAGTTTCGAACTGGGCATTTATGCCGTATGCATTTATGAACCTGGTAAATCCTGTATTGGCAATTGTTATTTCTTATCTGGGAATAGGAGTTAAATACAAGGAGTATGACGGTAAGACAAGAGCAGAGATAAAAGAACTTAAGGAAAAAAGGAAAGCTGAAAAGAAAGATGCGTAAATACAAAGCTTATGATGAAAAAGCCATGAGAACATCAACGAGAATAGCAGCCTTAATCGGTGGTGTTGCTTTAATAATACTTGGAATTATAACCACTGCAAAATATTCCATTCCCGTTGGCATAATTATAATTCTGGCTACCATAATGAAAAAGGAAACCTATGTGACCATATATGGGATTGAGATTGTTTATGATGTGCTTTTTTTCAAACATAAGGATTGTTGGAGCTTTGAGGATATAACGGATATACATAGAGAAACGGTTCCTGATAACAGGTATTATGTGTTGCATTTTATGAAGGATGTTATGTCCAGAAGACTTGTATTTACTAAAGAAGATGCTTTGGAAATCATTGATATGGCTCTAGAAATGAACGATAAAATTCATTTCGATGAGGTTGATAACAAGTAGTCTTTTGTTTACACCTTGTAATAGTTATATTGCAAGGTGTTTTTTTGTATGATTTGTGATACTATAAAAAGGTAGGAGGTATTATAATGGGAAAGGTATTTGATGAATATTTAAAAAAAGAAATTGAAAGGTACGTTGATAATAGACCGAATTCAAAGAAATGTTATGAAAGAGCTTGTAAGGTTTTACCGGGAGGGGATACCAGAACAGCTACTTATTTCTACCCGTTTCCACATTTTATAGCCTATGGATACGGTGCATATATGACGGATGTGGATGGAAACCGACTGTTGGATTTTCAAAATAACTATACATCTTTGATTCATGGACATGGGGATAAGGATGTAGTGGAAGCAGTGAGAAGACAGGTTGAAATGGGCACGGCATTTACCGCACCCTTTGAAATGCAAACTAAGCTTTCGGAAATTCTTGTGAATAGATTTCCGGGGATAGATTTAATTAGATTTACTAATTCAGGGACGGAGGCAAACATGCATGCCCTAAGAATAGCAAGGGCATATACCGGTAAAGCTAAGATTATTAAAACTGAAGGAGGCTATCACGGTACAACAGATGTTTTTGAGGCAAGTGTGGATCCAAATATAAAAAAAGCCGGAAGCTTGGATAATATAAAGGTTATACCGGAAAGCAGAGGGGTTTCATCAAAAGCATTGGAAGATGTTATTGTTGTACCTTTTAATGATATTGAGAGAACAAAAGCCGCAATCGAAAAGAATCATGAGGATGTGGCCTGCCTGATTATAGAGCCTATAATGGGTTCTGCGGGACAGATTACTCCGGATATTGAATACCTCAGGTTCTTAAGGGATATAACAAGGGAATACGGAATCCTCCTTATATTCGATGAAGTTGTAATGGCAAGGCTTACTACGGGAGGGGCACAAAAGTTTTACGGAATCACACCGGATCTTACCACACTGGGGAAGATTATAGGTGGCGGCACGCCTATCGGGGCCTTTGGCGGAAAAGAAGAAATAATGAAGCTTTATGATCCTAGGGAAAAAAAGATGTATCATTCGGGGACATTTAACGGAAATGCTCTGGGTATGGCCGCAGGAGTAGCCGCCATGGAAAAATATGACGAAAATGCGGTTAAGAAGGTGAATGAACTGGGCAATGAATTCAAACAGGGATTACTTAAAGTATATGAAAGATTAGGCCTTAATATTAGGGTATCGGGAGAAGGCTCCATATATAACATAATATTTAAAGATGAGGATGTAAAAAACTACAGAGATGTGGCATCTTCCCATGAAGAACTGAATAAACTGTTGTTTATCTCCCTTTTAAACAAAGGAGTATTTGATGCGGAAAGAGGAATGTTTTGCATGTCTACTGCCATGGAAAGAAGTGATATTCACTTTGGCTTAAATGCCGTAGAAGAAGCATTAAAAGATATGAGGGGAGTTATTAGTGCTGAAGCTCCTGAATTAATCTAATTGGAGGAAAAGATGAAGAAAGTCCTATTGCTTACCACCGGGGGCACCATATCCGCAAAGGATAACGGAGAGGGCGCAAAGCCTGAAATGGATTCGAATATGCTTTTAAGCTATGCTAAAGATATTTACAACTATTTTATGGTTGACACAAAGGATATCCTTAGCTTGGACAGCTCAAATATACAGGCGGAGGAATGGAGAATAATTGCCAAAGCCGTCTTTGATAACTTAAAGGCGTATGATGGTATAGTTATTACCCATGGGACGGATACCATGGCATATACAGCTTCCATGCTAAGCTATATGCTGATGAATTTAAAAAAACCGGTGGTTTTAACGGGATCACAGATGCCCATCGATCATTTATTAACCGATGCCAAAAACAATCTTTATACTGCGTTTTCTGCCATAGAGGCAAATATTTTTGGAGTTTCTATAGCATTTAACAATAAGGTTATAAAGGGATGCAGAGCGGTTAAGGTTAGAACCTTAGGGTTTGAAGCTTTTGAAAGTGTCAACGCCGAGTATCTGGGGATGGTAACCGCAAACGGACTTAAATTAAACGGTAATAACCCTATAAAAAAATACGGTAAAACAAAACTGATGGATAATATTTCAAATAAAGTTTTTTTGTTAAAGTTGGTTCCCGGAACGGAACCCGAGGTATTATATATGCTTAAAGAGCTTGGTTACAAAGGTGTCGTAATAGAGACCTTTGGTTTAGGGGGAATGCATTACAGCAGAAGGAATTTACTGGAAGGTGTGGCAAAACTCATAAGCGAAGGAATCCCCGTGGTCACATGCAGTCAATGCCTATATGAGACCAGTGATTTTTCACAATACGAGGTGGGACGTAAACTACTTAATTGTGGGGTTATTCCTGCTATGGACATGACAACGGAAGCGGCAGTTACAAAATTAATGTGGGCCTTGGGGCAGACATCTGAAATGGAAAAAATCAGGAAAATATTCAATATAAATTATGTAGGAGAAATAGATATTTAGGAGGAAAGTCATGTCTTATTCGCCAAAGTTAACATCTTCATTTAATAATTCCAGGAATAAAAGCTCTTTGATATCTCCCCAGTCGGGCATGTGTTCCCTTTGCGATGATGGGTGTGATGGCAGTTGTGAAATAGGAATAGCTGCAATAATAGGGGCAAGGGCGGTTTATCCCACAACCACAGGCGCAAATCAAGTGGCATCGGAAAAGGAATATCCCATTGATTATTCCCACTTTAATATTAACGGCAGGGTTTTTGGTGCTATGGGATTAGATAATCCCACAGCGGAAAATGCCACTGTTTTTAATGTTAATTTGGAAGGGGAATACGGTTACGATAATAAAGTCAGAACTAAATTACCGTTATTTTTGCCGGCGCTTATAAAGCTCAATTGGAAGGACTATTTTGCGGGAGCGGCCATGATGGGGATTCCTTGTGTAATAGGAGAAAGCGCTATTGATAAGGATCCGAATCTTTTGATGAAAAATGGAAGGGTCGTGGGGTTTGAATTCTTAAAACAAATAAAAGCGGTTTATGATAAATATTATAGAGGATACGGACAGCTTATATTGCAGTGCAATTATGAAGATGACATGTTTGGGGTGCCCGAGTATGCGATTAAAGAAGCGGGAATAGAGGGTATTGAATTCAAGTTTGGACAATCGGCCAAGGGAATACAACCGGTCATAAGGCTAAAGGACCATGATGAAGCTTTGAAGGAATATGATAAGGGTTATTTGGTATACCCTAATCCTAGGGATGAAGCGGTTATAAAAGCATTTAAAGAGGGGACATGCCCCAACTTCTACAAATACGGAAGACTTCCCATGTGGAGCGAGGAATATTTAAAAAACCGAATAAATGAGCTTAAAGAGCTGGGGGTTAAAAACATATATTTTAAAATGGCGGGCTACGATAAAATAGATATTAAAAGAGTAATAGAAATTGCTAGCAATTTATGTATAGATATGATAACATTTGATGGTGCCGGAGGCGGAAGCGGTTATAGCCCATGTAAAATGATGAATGAATGGTCATACCCCACAGTGATGCTGGAAAAAATAGTCTGTGATACCATTAAAAAACTTCCAAAGGGGTCATATAAACCGGCAATAACCATTACAGGGGGCTTTGCATCGGAAGATCAAGTATATAAGGCCTTGGCCATAGGGGATGGTAAAGTCACCCATATAGGACTTTGCAGAGCTGCTATGGCGGCGGCAATGGTGGGCAAAAGAAGAGGCGAAAAAATAGCAAATGGCGAATGCACGGTGGATATATTTGAAGATTTACCGGATTTAAGGGCCATTTATGGCAAAGGGGCGGATGAATTTCCGCCGGGAGCTATTGGTGTATTTTCATATTTAAATAAAATAGGTTTTGGGCTTAAGCATTTTGCTGCCCTTAACAGGAAATTTGATTTACAGCATATAAATATAAATGATGTGATACCTTTAACGGGTTCGGCAGAAAAAATTTTGTTTGACGGAGAAGATTAAGGGTATAAACATATGGTAAATCATAAACTTTGACGGAGGAGTATATTTTGAACTTATTGGAACTAAAAAATATTTGTGTGGATATCGAAGATGAGGGCGATAATAAAGCGATACTAAAGGATGTATCTATAGATTTTGAGCCCGGTAAAATATATGTTATAACCGGACCAAACGGTGGCGGCAAATCAACATTGGCAAAATGTATTATGGGGATAATGCCCCAAAATTCGGGACAAATAATTCTAGATGGGGAAGATATTTCTGATTTAAGTATAGTGGAAAGAAACAAAAAAGGCATAGGATATGCTTTTCAATCCCCTGCCAAGTTTAAAGGTTTAAAGGTCGGAAGATTGTTGGAGCTGGCCCGGGGAGAATCAGGAAAGAGCATAACTCATACATTGTTGGATGTTGGGCTTGATCCGGAAGAATATCTTAACAGGAGTATAGACAGCTCTTTTTCCGGAGGGGAGTTAAAGCGTATTGAGCTGGCAAGCATACTCATACAGGATTTAAAGTTGGCTTTATTTGACGAACCGGAAGCGGGTATAGATCTTTGGAGCTTTAAATTGTTAATTAAAACATTTAAAAGGTTAAACAGATTTACAGATACATGCGTAGTTATTATTTCCCATCAAGAGAGAATAATGGAAATGGCAGATGAAATAGTGGTTATTGACAAGGGCGAGATTGCGCAAATGACATATAAGAATAAACTCTTGAGCATATTAAACAATAATTTAGATAAGTGTGAAATGACTTGTTGCGAGGGGGGTGAATACTGTGGCGAAAGAGGTTAATGAAGCAGGTAAGAGCCTACTGGAAATAATTGCAGACACAGGTAAAATCCCGGAAGCAATGAATTTAAGAATAAACGGACACAGCTGTGACAGGAAGGTTTCGGAGAACATAAATATTACCAATAAGGAAGACAGACCCGGTATAAATGTTACCATAAAGCCCTTTACGGTGGATGAAACCGTTAGCATTCCCGTTGTGATTACAGAGGGCGGAATAAATGATACCGTATATAATACAATAGATGTGGGAGAGGGTTCTAATATTACAATAAGTGCCGGTTGCGGAATACATAATGATAGTGATGGCTGCTCTGAGCATGATGGAATACATGATTTTGTAATCAGGGAAAATGCCAAGGTAAAATATATAGAGAATCACTATGGCGAAGGAAATGGTAGCGGAGAAAAAATATTAAATCCAAAAACTAAGATAGAATTAATGGAAAATGCCATTGCTGAACTGGACATGACCCAAATAGAAGGTGTTGACAGCACAATTAGAAATACTGAAATAATTCTTCACGAAAATGCCAGAATTGTCATTACCGAAAGGCTTATGACCAGCGGAAATCAACGTGCGGACTCTAATATTGATGTAATCATTAAAGGGGACGGGGCTTCTGCCCAGATAATTTCCAGATCGGTGGCTAAAGGAAACTCGATACAAAATTTCTATATGACTTTAACGGGTAACGCAAAATGCAAGGGCCATATTCAATGTGATTCAATAATAATGGATAATGCTAAGGTGGCGTCAACTCCTAAGATTTATGCGGCAAACACTGAGGCCGAGCTTATACATGAGGCGACGGTGGGAAGAATAGCAAATGATCAGTTGACCAAGCTGATGACCATAGGTATCACTGAAGAAGAAGCAGAAAAAATAATAATAGAAGGTTTTTTAGAATAAAATAGGACTCAGCTTAGCTGAGTCCTTTAATCTTATTTCATAAGCTTACAAATAAGGTTACTGAAGAAAACCGGATCATCTATTGGCATACCTTCGATGAGCAGAGCCTGATCATATAGAAGATTTGCATAATCGGATATTTTTTCCTTGTCATCGTCATTAACAGCATTTTTTAATCCCTGGAAGAATTCGTGATTGCTATTAAGCTCTAAGATTTTATCTGCTTTTATACCATCAAACTCTTTATTTCCTTGGGCTTCCGCTTGAGCCTTTAAAACCTTTTCCATTTCAATTGATAAACCTTCGCCGGAGGAAAAACAAACCGGATGATTCTTTAATCGGGTGGAAAGCGTTACTGCAGCCACCTTATCCCCTAGAGCGTTTTTAACTGCATCGAGTACACTTTTACTCTCTTCGTTTTTTTCTTTGGCAGCTTTCTTTTCCTCTTCGGATAGTTCAATTCCTAAATCCTTATCGGAAACACTCTTGAATTCCTTTTCGTCATAGGAGCCAAGAATCTTTAATGTGAATTCGTCAACTTCTTCTGTGCAGTATAACACTTCATAGCCCTTGTCCAATATAGATTCAATTTGCGGCATTTTGCTTATCTTGTCGATGGACTCTCCCGTGGCGTAATATATATATTTTTGGTCTTCCTTCATTCTTGACAAATATTCCGAAAAAGTTACGAGCTTCTTTTCTGAATTTGAATAGTACATCAATAAATCTTTAAGGCTGTCTTTTTTGGAGCCAAAATTATCATAAGCCCCGAATTTGATTTGTGTACCGAACATTTCAAAGAACTTTTCGTATTTTTCCCTTTCGTTTTTTTGCATATCCATCAATTCGGAATTGATCTTCTTTTCCAGTCTTGTGGCAATGGCCTTTAATTGCTTATCCTGCTGCAGCATTTCCCTGGAAATATTTAGTGATAAATCCTGTGAATCCACCAGGCCCCTTACGAATCCAAAATAATCCGGTAATAAGTCGGGACATTTTTCCATTATTGAAACTCCGCTGGAATAAAGCTGTAAGCCCTTTTGATATTCCTTGGAATAAAAATTATATGGTATTTGACCGGGGATAAAAAGTAATGCGCTGTATGAAATCATACCTTCAACATCGGTGGTTATAACCTTTAGAGGGTCAACCCAATCAAAAAACTTATCCTTATAGAAGTCGCTATATTCTTCTTCTGTAACATCACCTTTTTTTCTTTTCCATATGGGAACCATACTGTTTAATTTTTCATCTTCGAAATATGTTTCATACTGTGGTTCGTAATCTTCCTGTTCTTTTTCCTCGTCACTTACAGGAACAGGTCTTGATTTCTCACAGTTCATAATTATAGGGTAGCGTATATAATCGGAATACTTTCTTACTAAATTTCTAATTTCGTATTCGTCCAAGTATTTGCTGTATTCATCATCTTCGGTGTCATCCCTTAAGGTGAGTATTATTTCGGTGCCCACTTCATCCTTTTGAGCTTCTTCTACGGAATAACCATCGGCGCCTTCGCTTGTCCACATATATGCTTTTTCACTGTTTAGTGCCTTAGATATAACTTGTATTTTTTTACTTACCATAAAGGCCGAATAAAAGCCCACTCCAAATTGGCCTATGATATCGATCTCTTCCTTGCTGTCCTTATTCTCTTTTTTGAAGTTCAAAGAACCGCTGTTTGCGATTATTCCCAAATTGTTTTCCAGTTCTTCAAGGGTCATACCAATACCATTATCGGTGATGGTAAGGGTTTTGTTTTCCTTATCAGGAATTAACCTTATCTCAAAGGTATCCCTGGAAAGCCCCGTTTCTCCCTTAGATGAAGCCATGAAGTATCTTTTATCAATGGCATCGCTGGCATTACTGATTATTTCCCTTAAAAATATCTCTTTATGAGTATAGATTGAATTGATCATTAGGTCCAAAAGTCTTTTGGATTCTGCTTTAAATTGCTTTTTCTTCATTTTTACACCTGCCTTTTTATGTATTTTTCTGTTAGCACTCTAACCGGGTGGTTGCTAAAATGATATTATACCTATCCAATGAAAATTTCAAGGGGTTAATTTAAATATCACATAATTTTCAAAAACTAATTGTAAAATTTGTCTTTTATCCAATGGGAATCTATATTCAAAAATCCTTTTCCCAAAGAATCTGATATAACCGATAGGATATCATTTTGTAATTTGTCATATATATCTTCGTCTATACCTAATTTCATATATTTATCATTTTCTCCGATAATCAGCAGCTTGTTTTCATTAGTGTACAAGGCATCATAGGGCATAAAGCTTTCATGGGACTCCTTTAGGCTTAACATTATTAGTGTTTTATATAACTCAACAGCTATATCGTCCTTACCATTGTCGAAGATGTGGATCTTTTCTTTAAATGAAGTGAGGTCCTCCACAAATCTTAAGGTATAGATTGTGCTCAATTCTTCGTTTATATTGTCATTTGTTTTTAACTGATGATTAATTTCATCTATTTTTTTTGTATCAGCATCAGGAAGGTAGTAGAGCATATAGGCATTTAAATTATCCCTGTAAAGAAAAGGATAGTTTAAAACAAGACCGGTATTACATTTATTACAATGATATGTAAAAAAGTCATCATTTAATATAACTTCTTTTGATTCGGGATTGTTAGTAATATTTATACTGGTTTTTACATCGAAGGTATTTAAAAAACTGCACTTAGGGCAGGAAATTTGAATTTTTTCTGTGTTTTGCATAGTAGGTCTCCTTTCGCCTTGTATATTATCCCATAATTATACTTTAAATTCAATAAATTCTACTGGAAAATAATGGGGACTTATGTTATATTTGTTGTGTTAATGTTTAAATTTATTAGGAGGTCGTAATGAAAAAATTTAGTTTTAAGTTACTTGTGCTTATGCTTATTATGGTTTTAAGCATGGGAGTAATGTCCGGATGCGGAAGCGAAGAGGACAAAAATGAAGGTGGCATAGTAGTCACAGATATGATGGGCAACGAAGTTGTATTGGAGGCTCCTGCAGAAAAGATAGTATCACTTACAGCCAGTGATTGCGAAATTCTTTATGCAATAGGGGCAGGAGAAACCGTAGTGGGAAGAGGTGAATACTGTGATTATCCGGAAGAAATTTTGGATGTGCTTAGTGTTCAATCCGGCGCGGATACCAATATCGAAGAAATAATAGCTTTGGCTCCGGATCTTGTTATAATGGGAACCATGGCTCAAACTGAAGAGCAAATAAACGATATTAAAGCTGCAGGAATTCCTGTTTATGTTTCCGATGCTGATGAAATCAAAGATGTTTATGTAAATATTGAAGCATTAGGAACACTTACCGGAAATGACGAAGGGGCAGCTACTGTTGTGGAAAACATGAAGGCGGTATTTGCTGATATAGAATCCAAGGTGGAAGCATCTGAACCTAAAGAAACAGTTTACTTTGAAGTATCACCCCTGCAGTATGGATTATGGACAGCGGGTACAAGCACTTTCATGAATGAAATTGCTGATATGCTTGGCTTGGAAAACACTTTTTCAGATATTTCCGGTTGGGCTGAAGTGTCAGAAGAGCAGGTTATTGAAAGAAACCCTGACATTATAGTGACAACTACAATGTATTTTGGAGAGGGTCCTACACCTAAAGAAGAGATTCTTGCACGTACAGGTTGGGATGATTTAACTGCTATTCAAGATGACATGGTTTATGAAGCTGATTCAAATATGATAACCAGACCGGGACCACGTTTAGCAGACGCAGCAGAAGATTTATATACATTTGTTTACGGAGAATAACATTAATAGGCGGCTTTATGCCGCCTCTATTTTAATATTATGAGAAAAAGAAGAACTAATTTTACCTTAAATGAATACTTGTTTTGCGCTGCGCTGCTTATTTTAATATTTGTAGTCAGTGCATGCATAGGGAGTGTCAATATTCCGTTTAAAGAAATCTGGAATGTAATACTTTCTGTTTTTGGTGTAAAGGATGAAGCAAGCATAACATACTATGCAATTTTGGTGCATGTCAGAATACCAAGAGTGATATGTGTTGCCCTGGAGGGGGCGGCATTATCAATATGTGGTGCAGGTATGCAGGGATTATTAAGAAATCCGTTGGCCGACGGCTCCACCTTAGGAGTTTCGGCGGGAGCATCCCTAGGAGCAATACTTGCCATAGCCTTTGGTTTTAATTTTAACTTTATAGTCGGAGATACAACAATGATTATGGCCATGTTGGGAGCATATGCTTCCCTCATGCTTATACTTACCATTGCATATAGACTGGACTATTCATTGGCAACAAACACCATAATTTTAGTAGGTGTAATATTTTCCATGTTTGCCGGTAGCATAATGAGTCTCCTCATTACCTTTGCCCATGACAAAATAAATAATATAATCTTTTGGACCATGGGTTCGTTATCGGGAGCGGATTATTCTGATGCCTTTGCTTTGTTGCTGGCCACTATTATATGTGGGGCGGTAATATTAAAGCATGCCGACGAACTTAATGCATTTGCGATTGGTGAGGAAAATGCCAGAAATATTGGGGTTAACATAAGAAGAACAAAGCTGATGATTCTTATTTTTGTATCAATACTTATAGGAGTATGCGTATCCATAGCAGGAACAATAGGCTTTGTGGGACTTGTAATACCGCATATCACAAGAATGATATTCGGGCCTAATCACAAAAGGGTTTTACCCGCCAGCATCTTCTTCGGTGCCAGCTTTTTAATGCTCACCGACCTAATAAGCAGAACCTTATTTGCCCCTAGGGAGCTTCCGTTGGGGGTTATAACTTCATTGATAGGTTCTGTGGTTTTTGTATATATTTTCTATAAATCAAGGGAGGTTGACTGATGATTAAAGTAAAAAACCTTTCAGTGAAATATTTTGATAAAAAAATTCTTGATGATGTTAGTTTTGAAGCCAACAGAGGTGACTGGCTTATGATTGTAGGGCCAAATGGTGCGGGGAAGAGTACCATAGTAAATGCCCTAAGCAAGGCGGCGCCATATACCGGGGAAATACTGTTAAATGATAAAAACATAAAGAATTTAAAAGCTATGGAACAAGCGAAAATTATGGGATTTTTAAGACAGAACCATAATGTGACATATTCTTTTACCGTGGAGGATATTGTTAAATTGGGTAGATATGCCCACAGAAAGAAAATGTTCGAAGGCTATAATAATATGGAAAATGATAAAGTTGAAAGGGCAATCGAATTGACAGGGCTAAAGGATTTAAGGCATCAATCGGTGCTGACTTTATCGGGAGGAGAATTACAAAGAACATTTTTAGCTCAGCTTTTTGCTCAGGATCCTGAAGTTTTGGTGCTGGATGAACCCACAAACCACTTGGATCTTGTTTATCAAAAGCAAATTTTTGCACTGGTAGGTAAATGGATTAAGGAAAATGACTGCTGTGTCATATCCATAGTGCATGACCTGAGCTTGGCAAGGAAATACGGAAATAAGGCAATATTATTAAACAATGGTAAACTGGTCAGAAAGGGCAGTACCGAAGATGTGTTTAATGATAAGGATTTAAATGAAGTCTATAGTATGGATGTTCATCAATGGATGAAAGAACTGTATAGTAATTGGGATAATATATAAGAGTTTTTTCAACATCCCCATAAGGTTGAAAAAACTTTTTTTTATGGTATATTTGTGTAGTGGATAATAATAAGGAGGATATATTAATGTTGGAAAATTTAAAACCGGAAAAAGTCTTTGGTTATTTCGAGGAAATATCAAAGATTCCCCATGGATCTAAAAATGAAAAAGAAATAAGTGATTACATTGTGGCTTTTGCAAAGGCAAGGGATATAAAATACATACAAGATGATGCCTACAATGTAATAATGTTTAAGGATGCGACAAAGGGTTATGAGAATTCTGATACCATAATACTTCAAGGTCATATGGATATGGTTTGCGAAAAGACATCGGAATCCACCCATGATTTTAATAAGGATCCCCTGGAGCTTATAGTTGACGGAGATTATCTAAAAGCTAAGGATACCACATTAGGTGGAGATAACGGAATTGCCGTGGCATATATTCTAGCCCTGTTTGACAGTGATGATATTAAGCATCCTAAAATAGAGGCAATATTAACAACCGATGAGGAAACGGGCTTATTCGGAGCAGAATCCATTGATGTTTCAATGCTGGAGGGTAAAAAACTCATAAACTTGGATTCTGAAGAGGAAGGTATATTTACAGTGAGCTGCGCAGGAGGAAGCACAGCCTTTGGGATACTGCCGATTTCCAGGAAGGAATTAGAGGGTAGTTTAATAGAAATAAAAATATCCGGCTTATTGGGAGGCCATTCCGGAGCAGAGATTGATAAGGAAAGAGCAAATGCATCTAAGCTCATGGGAAGATTACTTTATCATTTGAGCGAGAGCTTTAAATTTGTGATAAATGATATTAGGGGTGGATTTGCTGATAATGTAATAACAAAGGAAGCTCTGGCCCAAATAGTATCAACAGAGGGGGATACGAAAGAAATATTAAAGGAAATTGAGAATTTTCAAGAAATAATTAAGCATGAATATCATGCTACAGATAAAGATATAAGGATTGATGCAAAGGATATAGGCCCCGGTAAATATAATGGAGTATCCAAGGTGGATAGCTATAGAGTGATATCATATTTAAACTTGCTACCCCAGGGAATAAGGAATATGAGCAAAGAAATCCAAGGCTTGGTTGAAACATCATCAAACTTGGGCATAGTAAATTTGGGAGATAATCAGCTGGAAGCAACCTTATCCATTAGGAGTTCTGTGGAATCAAGAATTGACTTTTTGCATGAGGAAATGACAAATCTTACAAAGGTGCTCGGCGGGAACATTACCTTTGACGGAAGATATCCGGGATGGGAATATAAGGCTGATTCTGGTTTAAGGGATAAAATGATAGAGGTTTATAAAGCAATGCACGGGGAAGAACCTGAAGTAATGGCAATACATGCCGGTTTGGAGTGTGGTTTTTTTGCACAAAAAATAAAGGATGTTGATTGCATTTCCATTGGTCCTTGGATGTATGATGTACATACTCCGTCAGAAAGATTAAGCATTAGTTCGACACAAAGCACATGGGAGTATCTTGTTAAACTTTTAGAGGAATTAAAATAATTTTACACATATGTATATATATGATAGAATATAAATATTAATTTTATGAAGGTCAGGGGATTATGAGAAATATTTTTGAAAGGGTTGTAAGGTTTAGCTTGGAATCACAGGAGACAAGGGAAAAGTATCAATTATACTATATTTTTATTATAATTGGCTCTACACTTGTGTTCATGTCCTTGGTAAATATTTATGCACAAGAGATGCAATTACTTATTTCTACAATAGTAGGAGGTATTGCGTGTTATGGTATTAGCCTTTATATTAAATATGCAAAATACAACAGGGAAGTTGTAAATGCCTTTATTTATTTTCTGCTAATACTTGCTTCGACATATTTTATTGTGCTGGGGGGAGACAATGGCTTTGGCATGGTGTGGGTACTGATTATGCCTTCCACTATGATGATAGTTTTAGGTATAAAAAATGGTACCTTTTTATCAATAATAATATTCGTTGAATTGATATTTTTTAATTGGACGGATATTGGCAGGAGTATATTGGCCTTTGACTACAATGATTCCGTACTTATGCGTTTTCCCGTGGCATTTTTTGCGGCATATTTCATATCCCTTTATTTGGAATATGAGAGAAGGGCAGTATTTAATGCTTTGAAAAAAGAAAAGGACAGTTATTTTACCCTTTCTCGAGTGGATCCTTTGACCGGAGTCTATAATAGACTGGGGTTTAATCAAATAGTTGATGAATTATTAAAGAATAAGGAAAAGGAGCACATAGCATTACTTATAGCGGATTTAGACTATTTTAAAGAAATAAACGATGAGCATGGACACGCGGTGGGGGATATCGTACTAAAGAAACTTGCCGCAAAGATGAAAACCATATTAAATGAGAACACCAGTGTTTGCAGATGGGGCGGTGAAGAGTTTGCCATTTTCCTATATGGAAAGGAAAATGTAAACAATTGTGAGTTGATTGCCCATAGCCTAAGAAAAGTGATAGAAGAGGAAGCTATTGTGGTTAATGACAAAAACATTTTTACTACCTTAAGCATAGGATACGCCTGTACGGTTTATTCTAACAACAAAAGCAAAGAGGAGCTTTTTTTAAAGGCTGATGATTGCCTTTATAAGGCTAAGGAGATGGGCAGAAATACGGTGATAGGAACACATATTATATAAGGAAAAGGGCTGAGGATTTAATCCTCAGCCTCTTTTATTTCAGTGCATCAATCAGTGCTTCTATATCCTCTTCCGTTGTTCCCCAACCGGTTACCAGCCTCACTGCAATTTTATCCGGGTCATTTACAGCTGCCCAATCATAGAATAAAAATTCTTTGTGTAATTCGGCCACCTTATCCCTTGGAAGTATGGGGAAAATCTGGTTTGTACAGGAATCTCCCAAAAAGTCATATCCCAACTCAGATATTCTGTTTCTTAATTCTTCTGCCAAATCATTTTCATGCTTAGCTATTTGGAATAAAAGGCTGTCTTCACCGCCTTTTAACAAAGCTTCAAATTGAACTCCTATCAATCGGCCTTTTGCCAGCATCCCCAATCCTTGCTTCATGTAAAAACGAAAATGATCGTTTATTTCATCGTTTAGTATTATTAGAGCTTCGCCAAAAAGTATGCCGTTTTTTGTACCGCCTATATAGAAGGCATCCACAAGATTTGCAATATCCTTTAATGTCAAATCGTTTTCGGGACTTGTTAGAGCAGAAGCCAGTCTTGCTCCATCCACATATAAATAAAGGTTATTTTTTTTGCAAAAGCTTGATAAGGCCTCCAACTCAGCCTTCTTGTATATGGTACCAAGCTCTGTGGTATTTGAAATATATACATACCTAGGTAGTGTCATGTGTTCATCTTCAAACTCATCTAAGACCTTTTGAACCATCTTAGGAGTCAATTTACCGTCCTCGGTATCTAAAGGATAAATCTTATGACCCGTTGCTTCAACAGCTCCTGTTTCATGCATGAATATATGGCTTGTATGCGGTGCTATTACACACTCATAAGTACGTAATGTGGCTGCTATTGTGATGACGTTTGTTGGTGTACCGCCAACCATAAAATGTATATTGGCATTTGGCTTACCAATCAATTTTTTTATCATTTCTGCGGCATTATCACAATGGGGGTCGATGCCATATCCATCCGTATGTTCGAAATTTGTTTCTACTAAAGCCTTTAGTATGTCAGGATGAGCTCCTTGGCTATAGTCACTAATAAAGTATCTCATTTTTCACCTCTTTCCATCTACTTCCTATAAACGTTCTTGTATTTCTTCAGTATCTTTTCTACTCGTTCATTGGTGTTTTGTTGCTTCTCATATAGGTCAGCCTCGTAAGGCGTAAGTTCGGTTATTTTTTTAATGTGTTTTGCCACCGGTTTAGGGAGAGCAAATAAATATATCAGCGGAGACAATATGATGGAATCAAAAGCGGTCCAGCCGACTATTACAATGAACCAAGGTAAAAACCCGCTAATATCATCAAACACTGCCATCATAATAAGCAGCATACCTGTTAGCCACACGAAAAATGTTATGCAGTAGGTTTCCAACTTTTTTATCTTACTGCTTAAAAATTCATCATACCAATAATCGTTTATACTTTTGAAAATTTTATCTGCATATCTGAATTGGGTGTTCGACAAAAAAAGGCAAGCAAGATAGTCTTCAAAGGTGGCTTTTTCCGGGGGTATTATAGTAGGTCCATAGGCATTGGTGTTATAGCTGAAATAAGCTGAGGCTTTAATGATTTTACCGTCACCTAGCAATGTAAGATCAATGCTTTCCGAGGCTTCCTTGTTAATAATTAACTGATCCCCTTCCTTTAGCATTATGGTATCATCTTTGATGTTTGCCACAGCGTAACCTTGTACCAAGTAATAAGCGTTCATGGCATAATCATATTCCTTCTCTGCTTGAATTTCTTCATCGGAAAAAACGGGGATCATATTTCCGCCCTCGGGCTTTAAATCAAAAGAGCTTAAAAAACCTCTGTTTCCTTTCCTTATAATTAAATTATAATCGGTAACTGTTCCCTTTGTTTTTGTATTGACATCTCCGCCAAAATAGTCGGTGTCATATTCGGTAAGGGTTTTAAATTCCCTATCGTCATGGGAAATATCAAGCTTACCTTTGGTAATCAGCATTACCCTGTCAAAATCCGGTAAATCAGTAAAAGTTGAAGATTCTTCTTCTATTGTAGATGAGCTAAGTCTCCAAATAAAGCTCCTTAAAGCATAATTTCCGTTATTAGGGAAGATGGCATGTTCATAGGTTGTGCCCCCGGACCAAAATGTCCTTTTCCCCGAGCCTTTTTTAATATAGTTGTAATCCATAATTATCCTCACAAAATTGCAATATTTAATAAATTATATCATATATTTTTTTTAAATTCTATCAAATGGAGATTTTGGGTAAAATTAATTTATATTTAAGGTAGATATTAGTAATAAAATAATGTAGAATGTAATTGGTGAATTTTGATTTTTTTTACTTTAGGGAGAAAAAATGATTTATTTGGTAGAGGATGATGATAATATAAGGGAGCTTATAATATATACATTAAATAACGGAGGCTATGAAAGCAAAGGCTTTTCAAGACCTTCGGAATTTTGGAGTGAGATGAAAAACTCTAAGCCTCAGATGATTCTTCTTGATATTATGCTTCCCGAAGAAGACGGGCTTACTATATTAAAGAGATTAAGAAAAGATAGGGATACAAAAGATATTCCGATAATGATGCTTACCGCTAAAGGGTCCGAATATGATAAAGTAATAGGACTTGACTATGGCGCCGATGATTATATGCCAAAACCCTTTGGAATGATGGAGTTTATGGCCAGAGTAAAGGCCCTGTTAAGAAGAACAGAAAACAGAGCCGATGATGAGAAAGATATAGTTATAGATAATCTAACAATTTCAACCACAAAACATCAGGTGATGGTTTTAGGTAGGGAAGTCTTTTTAACACTAAAGGAATTTGAGCTTCTGATATTGCTAGCCAAAAATCAGGGCTTGGTTTTTAGCAGAGACAGTATACTCAGTAAAATTTGGGGGTATTCATTTGATGGTGAAAGCAGAACAGTTGATGTGCACATAAGGTCTTTGAGAATAAAGCTTAAAGAGGCGGGGGATTTAATTGAAACTGTTCGAGGCGTCGGATATAAGATAAGTGATAAAAAATAATGAAAAGAAAAATATTTATCAGAATAATATTCATGGTGCTTACGGTACAAATACTTAGCATAATTTCCCTTGTCACAATACTTCACTATTCTTCTTTGAGCGAAATAAAGGTAGAGCTCAAAAATGAAGCGGAGTATCTTAGCGTTGGATATGAAAAAATAGGGATAACGTATTTTGAAAATGTAAAGAAAATAGGAGAAAACAGGATAACGTTAATAGACGATAACGGAGCTGTTATATATGACAATAAGGCCAATCCCTTGTATATGGACAATCACAATGAAAGACCCGAAATAGTAATGGCAAGAAATGAAGGCTTTGGGGAAGCAGAAAGGGATTCTGATACTCTTTTAAAGAAAACAGTCTATTATGCATTGCTTTTGGATGACGATTATATTATCAGGGTGAGCGCCGAAAGAATAACCATATGGCAGATGTTTTTAAACCTGATATACCCAATTTTAGGAGCCATATTTATAGCTGTAATGATTACACTTTTACTGGCATCTAAGCTTTCCGCTTCCATAGTAAGACCTATAAATGAACTGGATTTAGATAATCCGATAAACAGTAATTCATATGTGGAGCTTAATCCTTTGGTTAACAGAATAAAGGATCAAAATGATTTAATAGAAAAGCAGATAAGGGATTTAACGGAAACTGTGGATATAAAAACAAAGGAATCCGAATTCAGAAAAGAATTTACTGCCAATGTATCCCATGAGTTAAAAACTCCTTTAACATCGATTTCGGGTTATGCCGAGCTTATCAAAGAAGGAATAGCAAAGGAAGAGGATATTAAAAAATTTGCTGCTAAAATATATGAAGAAGCAAATCGTTTGAAAAATTTGGTGGGAGATATAATAAAGCTCTCTCAAATGGATGAAAATTCGGTAAGTCTTGTTAAAGAGCAAGTTGATCTTTATGCCGTATGTGAGAAGGTAATAAGCTTACTGGAGCCTTTAGCCGTGGAAAAGGATATAAAGATTAAACTTTTGGGTAATCATGTATATTTCTTTGGTGTGGAACAGATATTGGAAGAAATCGCATATAACCTATGCGAAAATGCTATAAAATATAATAAAAAGCAAGGGGAAGTCATAATAGAGGTTTCAAAATCTTCGGTTATTCCATACATTAAGGTTACGGATACGGGTATCGGGATAGCAGAGGAGGATTTGGAAAGGGTTTTCGAACGTTTTTACAGAGTTGATAAAAGCCATTCCAAAGAGATAGGCGGAACCGGATTGGGACTCTCAATCGTAAAGCATGGAGCAGTCTATCATGATGCCGAGATAGAAATAGAATCGGAGCTTAATAAAGGTACATCGATAACTATAAAATTTAAATAATATATAAAATACGGAGGACAAATGGATATTTTTTCATTGATTAGTTTGCTCGGAGGGCTGGCACTGTTCCTATATGGTATGAGTGTAATGTCCCAGGGCTTAGAAAGATTAGCGGGCGGAAAGCTTGAAGCAATTTTAAGAACGATGACATCAAGTAAGCTGAGAAGCCTGGGGTTGGGTATAGGCATTACTGCCATAGTGCAAAGCTCATCTGCAGTTACTGTTATGCTGGTAGGACTTGTAAATTCAGGAATAATGGCCCTTGATGGTTCTGTGGGCGTTATAATGGGGTCAAACATTGGAACTACGGTTACGGCATGGATACTTAGTTTAATTGGTATCGAAAGCAGTAATATTTTTGTGCAATTATTAAAACCCAAAGCCTTTTCTCCCATACTGGCGTTAATCGGCGTTATTATGTTTATGGGAAAATCCACAAGAAAAAGGGATGTGGGCACTGTGCTCATAGGATTTGCATTGCTTATGTATGGAATGGACTTTATGAGTGATGCCATGAAACCATTGGCTGAACTACCGGAATTTACTTCCATATTAACGGCCTTCAAAAATCCTATTCTTGGTATTTTGACCGGCCTTATTCTAACGGCAATAATCCAAAGCTCATCAGCTTCTGTGGGTATATTGCAGGCCTTATCGTTAACAAACGGTATAACCTTTGGTATGGCTATACCGATAATTATGGGACAGAATATAGGTACATGCATAACAGCCCTTATATCAAGTATAGGGGTAAATAAAAGCGCCAAAAGGGTGGCGGTTATACATGTTTCATTCAATATAATAGGAACCGTTATATTCCTGATATTGTTCTACGGATTTAATCTGATCTTTGAATTTGCCTTTATAAATCAGGCCATCGAACCGGTGGGAATAGCAATAGTCCATAGTATTTTTAATTTATCCACTACATTTGTGTTGTTACCTTTTAGCAAGAAGCTGGTTGACATAGCTAAGAGAGTTGTTAAAGCGGATGACAGCTACGAAGAGAGCATTCAATTCTTAGATGAAAGGCTACTAAATACAAGTGCAGTTGCCCTAGCTGAAGCATCCAATAAAACAAGGGAAATGGCAGAGCTTTCATTTGGGAATATTGATGAAGCCATTAAGCTTGTTAACAACTATACCGACAAGAAATACAATCATGTTTTTGAAACGGAATCTAAAGTTGACAGATATGAAGACCAATTGGGAGCATTTTTGATTAAGCTTTCCGCAAATGATTTATCTGATAAAGATTCGGCGGAAATAACAAAACTGTTACACTGTATTGGAGATATTGAAAGAATAAGTGACTTGGCCATAAATGTGGCAGATATATCCAAGGAATTAATGGATAAAAAACAGTGTTTTTCATCTGAAGCCGATGAAGAGATGAAGATATTAATTGCTGCCATGAATAAGGTTTTGGAAAACACACTATTTGCATATAAAAACAATGATATAGATGTGGCAATTAAAGTAGAACCTATCGAAGAAGTAATCGATGACTTGGTGGCAATTATGAAAGCTAACCATATTAAACGATTAAAGCAAGGGGATTGTACCATAGAGCAAGGATTGCTATTTGTGGACCTTATTACTAATTTTGAGAGAATATCCGATCGTTGCTCAAATATTGCAGTAACCCTTATCGAGATAGACGGAGACAGCTTTGGTGCCCATGAATATATGACCAGCATTAAATCTCAAGAAGATAAAGAATTCGTTAGATTGTATGAAAAGTATTCTAAGCAATATAAAATTAACGGGAGGGCAAATTGAACATATTTTCATTTTTTACACTTTTAGGGGGACTGGCGCTTTTCCTTTACGGAATGAATGTTATGTCCCAGGGACTAGAAAAAATTGCCGGGGGGAAATTTGAGTCAATACTTAAATCGATGACAGAAAACAAGCTGAGAAGTCTTAGCCTAGGTATAGGAACTACCGCTGTAATACAAAGTTCATCTGCGGTTACTGTTATGCTTGTTGGTTTGGTAAACTCGGGAATTATGGATCTTAATCAAAGTGTAGGGGTTGTATTAGGTGCAGATATCGGAACCACCGTAACGGCATGGATACTTAGTTTAATCGGTATCGAAAGCTCCAACGTTTTCATACAAATGCTAAAGCCCGCATCTTTTTCGCCCATAGTTGCTCTGATTGGTGTAACTATGATTATGAGTTGCAAAAAAACAAGAAACAAAGATATAGGGACTGTTTTAATAGGGTTTGCAATACTAATGTTCGGAATGGAAATGATGAGTGATTCCATGAGACCCTTGGCAAATATGCCGGAATTCACCAGCATATTGACAGCTTTTAATAATCCCGTACTTGGACTGATTACAGGCTTAGTGCTAACAGCAATAATACAAAGCTCTTCAGCTTCCGTTGGTATATTGCAGGCACTATCTCTTACAAATGGTATCACATATAAAATAGCAATACCGGTAATCATGGGACAAAACATAGGAACATGTATAACGGCGGTAATATCAAGTATAGGTGTAAATAAAAGTGCTAAAAGGGTTGCGGCGTTTCATGTAACAGTAAAAGTAATAGGAGTAATGATATTTCTGACCGTATTTTATATAGCAAGCATGATTTTAGATTTCAAGTTTATAAATAATAATATTAACCCGGTGGGAATAGCAATAGTACATAGTATATTTAATATATTTATTGTATCGGTGCTTCTACCCTTTACGGACAAATTGGTACTTCTTGTAAATAAAATAGTGCCCGATGATGAGAGTAAAGAAAAAGTACAATTCTTGGATCAAAGATTATTAAATACTCCTTCAATTGCCTTGGCAGAATGTGGTAAAAAGACTAAGGAAATGGCGAAGATGGCTTTTAATAATATAAGTGTTGCCATGACCCTATTTGAAGATTTTAATCAAATAAGATATGAAAACATCGAGAGAGTCGAAAAGAAGGTGGATGAATATGAGGATAATATCGGAGAATTTTTGATACAGATTTCTTCAAATGATTTATCCGATAGGGATTCCAATGAGATTTCCAAACAGCTATATGCCATATCAAACTTGGAAAGACTGAGCGATCATGCAATGAATGTTGCAAACATTGCTTACGAATTACATGGGGATAATAAGGAGTTTACAAGGATTGCCAGGGAAGAACTGAAGGTTATTACGGATGCCTTAAATGAAATAATTTATTTAACCTGTAAGGCATACAAGGATATGGATATTGAAGTTGCCAAGCAAGTAGAACCTTTGGAAGAGGTAATCGATGATTTAGTTGAACAGATAAACAGCAATCATGTTAAGAGACTTAAGAAAAAGCTCAGTACCATAGAAAGCGGACTGAAGCTTATCGATCTAATAACTAATTATGAAAGGGTTTCTGACCACTGCTCCAACATAGCTATTAAAATTATTGAAATAGCCGGTGACGGAATCAGCTCTCATGAATATATAAGTAAAATAAAATCACAAGGAGATGAGGATTTTAAGAGGATGTATTTGGAATACTCAGAAAAGTATAAGATATCATGAAATTGGAATTGATAGCAACCACAACCTTTGGGTTGGAAGCGGTTGTAAAAAGAGAAATACAGGACTTAGGTTATAGAATAATATCTACGGAAGATGGTAAGGTGACTTTTCTTGGAGATGACAATGCAATTGCCCGCAGCAATCTTTGGCTGAGAACAGCCGATAGAATCCTGCTAAAAATGGGTGAATTTAAAGCAGAGACCTTTGAAGAACTGTTTCAACAGACCAAAGCTTTACCCTGGGGTAATTATATAGCTTTGGATGGCGAGTTTCCCGTTAACGGAAGCTCCGTAAAGTCAAAACTCAGCAGCATACCCGCATGTCAAAGCATAGTTAAAAAAGCTATAGTTGAAAGCTTAAGGGAATACTATTGTCAAGATATATTAAATGAGAGCGGTGAAAAGTATTCTGTTAAAGTTACCCTACTAAAGGACAGGGCTACGCTTACCATGGATACCAGCGGTGCGGGGCTGCACAAAAGAGGATATAGGGTAAACGATGTAAAGGCACCAATAAAGGAAACCCTGGCGGCCGCCATGGTATTACTGTCTTTTTGGAATAAGGAAAGGCTGCTGATTGATCCTTGTTGCGGCTCGGGAACCATACCTATTGAGGCGGCTTTAATTGGTAGAAACATTGCACCGGGGTTAAACAGAAGCTTTGCTTCAGAGAAATGGGATTGCTTTGATAATGGTATTTGGAAGGCTGAAAGGAAAAAAGCATTTGAACAAATAGATTATAGCAGTGAACTTAGGATTACGGGAATAGATATTGAAGAAGAGGCGATAAGCGCAGCTAAAAATAACGCCGCCGAGGCCGGTGTAGATGAAGACATAAGATTCATTAATATGGATATGAAGAAGCTTAAAATAACCAATGATGAAAACGGTATAATTATTACAAATCCTCCCTATGGGGAAAGAATAGGGGATACCAATATAAAAAACAAGATCTATGATAAATTAAACCGATTGATTATTGAAAATCCCCGTTGGTCATTGTTTATGATTACCACAGATAAAAATATTGAAGAAAAGATTTTTAGCAGAAAGGCTGACAGAAGAAGAAAGCTATATAATGGTAGATTAGAGACTTGTTATTACCAATTCCATGGAGAAAAAAAGAGGCATGAAGATTAGTGTTGACAGAAATTCAAAGGTGCCGATTTATTGGCAGATTGAAGAGCAGATCAAATCTAAAATAGTTAATGAAGAATTGCTGGCTAAAATGAAATTGCCTTCAGAAAGGGATTTAGCCAAATCTCTTATGGTGCACCGAAATACGGTTACTAAAGCATATAATGAGCTTAAGTCAGAAGGTCTGATTGAGGCTAAACAGGGAATAGGATATATTGTATCATCAGGACCTGATAATGAAAACAATAGCAGGCACGGAAGTAATAGGGTTAATTGGCATAATGCCATTAAAAACTATTATTTGGATTATGAAAGCACCTTTGATGATATATTTATGAGTAATCAAAAAAAAGGTGTTATTTCTTTTGGCGGAGGCATGGCGTCCAAGGAAATATTTTCTGAAACCAAAACAGCGGAAATGTTCAAGGATATTCTCACAAATGAGGATGGAAGCAGTCAATATTTTACCCCATATAAGGGGGATAGATCATTAAGAAGAGAATTAGTTTCTTTTTTGAGCACAAAAGGAATAGAATCCAGCTACAGAAATATTCAGGTTATGCCTGAAATGAATCAGGCACTGGATTTTATAGTAACAATACTGATAAATGAAGGGGATATGGTGTTTATAGAAGAGCCTGTATCTCCGGATGTTTACAGAACCTTTAAACTTGCGGGAGCTAATATATTTACCCTGGAGATGGATAAAGAAGGAATAGTAACACAAGGTTTAGAGGGGCTGATTAAGTTAAAAAAACCCAAGCTCATATTCATAAGTTCGGGCTACAATGATCCAAGTGGTGTGATAACCTCCTTGGAAAGGAGAAAGGATCTTTTGGCCATTGCCAATAAATATAGGATACCGATAATAGAAGAGGATGAAAATACTGATCTATATTATGACGGATATGAAATGCCCACATTGAAATCCATTGATGAATACGATAATGTTATATACATATATACATTTCAATTCACCTTTATACCCGGCCTTGCCATGGCCTTTGTAGTGGCAAATAATAAAGTTATTGATAGTCTCAGTAATTTGGTATCAACAAGACTTATGTCTTTGGATTGGATTAAGCAGAGACTGCTTACCAGATATTTGTCAGACGGAACAATTATTGAGTCTATGGATGAAATACGTGAGCTATATCTTGGTAAAAGGAATTTAATGGGGGATCATTTAAAACCTTTGCTTGATTTGGGATATGAATTTGATATTCCCAAGGGAGGGGTGTATTATTGGTGTAAGCTACCCCATGGAGTTACTTCAAAAAATATATATCTTGAGGCTAAAAAGAATGGAATAACCCTTATACCCGGAGAGATTTTTTATCCCAACGGAAAAAAAGGGAGGGACAGAATAAGGCTTAACTATTCGTATGAGAGTTGTGAGAAAATTAACGAGGGGATGTGTAAATTGGTAGATTTATTGGAAAAAGAGAAATTGGCACATGAAAAATCTAATTAACTGGCACTTTAATTTTAGGTCCTATGGTTGTATTATGCAAATAGGATGATGATTATTTGAAAAGGAGAAAAAAAATGGCTGTAAATTTAAAAGGTAGAAGTTTTTTGACATTAATGGATTTCACTCCACAGGAAATCAGATATATGCTGGATTTGGCGCATGATTTGAAGGCAAAGAAGAGAGCAGGAGTAGTAAACAGTTTACTTAAGGGAAAGAATATTTGCCTGTTATTTGAAAAGAGCTCTACCAGAACAAGATGCG
>CAYNTJ010000011.1:0-72407 GCA_964400515.1 uncultured Oscillospiraceae bacterium
GCCGTCTACCGTGACAGCTTTTGTATTTTACTACTTTTTTAAACTCATGTCAATAGTGTTTTTAAATGTTTTTATAAAAATTTTGTATACATCCATTTAACCCTTTAAAAACAAAGGAATCCACCTCTCTTGAGATGGATTCCTAAAGCTTTATGCTATCCTTCTATTAATATCTGCTTCTCTTTAGTTTCTTCCGGCAGCAATTCCTTCTTAGGAATTGTCACCTTCAGAACTCCATCCTTAAACTCCGCTTTTATATCTTTTTCAGTAACGCCTTCCCCTACATAAAAGCTTCTTTGACATGTGCCGACGAAACGTTCTCTATAAATATATTTCCCCTCTTTATCCTTTTCGCTCTTATCAGAATTTCTTGTGGCAGATATATTGATGTATCCATCCTTTATATCTGCTTTTATGTCTTCCTTGGCAAATCCTGGTAAATCGATACTAACAAGGTATTCTTTTTCTGTTTCCTTGATGTCCGAATGCATTGTGTTAACATTTCTGTAGCCAACCATAGGAGAAAACATTTCATCAAACATATTGCCAACTAAGCTTTGATTAAAAATACTTGGTTTAAACATATCCTTTACCTCCTTGTTTTTTTGTAAGTACATTATATTCCTAAACCTTGGCAGTGTCAATAAATGCACAATGAAAAATTGTGTAATTATTTACACAATTTGTTCATTAGTATATCAAAATAGGAGCCCAGGCTCCTATTTAATGTCTATATCGTTATATTTATCTCTTTCCTTGTATAGTTTGTCCAAATTGTCGTTGGCCTCTTTTGCCATTATCAAAGCCTCCTTAGCTTCCTTCTTTGCAGTTTCCGCTTTACGCTTTGCTTCCCTTAACCTTTCAGCTCTGGTCTTTATTAGCTCAGGCTTCTTGTATACCATTAACATGGCCACCCTTACATAGTTTACTCCTTGTAACAAAAGCATCATACCAATTAGAAGCAGCGTGTCAAGATTAAATAATGCTATGTTGAAAAAGGAGTATACGCCCAAAAGTACAGTGGCAATTCCCAAAACAGTTACGGCATAGTAGGCAGTACTGCCTTTTTCATAATGATCTTTTACCCTTGTCAGGGCTCTAAGGCCTATGAGCAACATCCATAGTCCAAATACAGAAGATACGGCAATGTCTTCAGTTATTTGGTTAGATACAAATACAACCCCCAAAACAATAGAAGTAGTACCTTCTATTCTTACCCAATGCTTGCTCTCTGCTCCACCCGTTACTTTTTCTGTTATAAGCAGTTCAATAATTCCGGAATATATGGCTGCCAGCCCTACTATAAACGCCACGGTGATAAACGGAAATCCCGCATTCGCTGAACAGAATATTCCCAACGAAGCAGTAATAGCTCCGGCTAATATCATCAACACTCTCATAGAATGTCCTCCAATTCAATATATAATAGAAACATTATACTTAAAACTTGCATTTTGGTCAATAATGTTTACAACTTCTTCACAGTATCTATGAGGGAACTACAATTAACTCTATATCTTCATCAATTTTGCTTCTCAGTTTTTTTATGAATTCCCCTTCGGTTTCTTCTTTGTTACTGGCCCCGACAATTATTTTTTTTATACCGTTTTCTATTGCTTGGCCGGCCAAAGTGTCTTGTATATTATCCGACTTTAATACAATCAAATTTGCACTTTTTTCCATCGCCTTTTCATATAAATATTTCAAAGCCTCAGATTCTTTAGAATTACCCAAGAACTTTTCCTCAGTTTTTGATACATGTATTATCAGTAAAGATCCTTCACTGTCAACTAGTTTTTCCCCGTATTCAATGAGTCTGTCGCAAGTCTTTTGCTTAGTTACACACACCATTATGTTATCCATCATTAATCCCTCCAAGTAACTAAAGTCTTTTGTCAATTATTTCCTTTGCCTCTTTCTCCATCAGTCTGCATTTATTAAGAGTCTCCGCAAGACTGCTCCCTCCGCAAACCAATCCATGATTAGCCATTATACAAGCATCCCTATCAATCATGGCGTTTGCCACCAGCTTTGCCAGTTTATTAGTCCCCGGCATGGCATGGGGCACTACAATCACATCTTTTGCCACTATTTTTCGCCCCTCGTCCGAAAGCTTTAAAGTTTTTCCCGTCGCAGCATAAACACTGCATTCATAAGAATGGGTATGTATTACTGCATTAAAATCCTTCCTTGTCTTTAGAACTTTTGAATGCAAAGAACTTTCACAGGTAGGCTTTCTTTGACGCCCATAGTCCAAAGATTCCATATCAACTTTTACTATATCCTCCAAGGTGAGGGCATGATACTCCATTCCCGAAGGAGTAACCAGCATGGAATTATCATCAAGTCTAATAGAAATATTACCCCATGTTCCTTGAACCAAACCTTCGTCTGTCATAATTTTTCCACACTCTACTATTTGTTTTCTGAGAAGCTCTTCTTTCTCATCATATTCCTTAGATATATAGGACTCATCCCTATTGACCTTGCTATACGAATCCCTATAGAATTTATTCATCCGCTTACAATCAAATTTTTTAATGGGCCTAGTCCCTCCAAAATTAATAGCCATCAGCTCAACATAAGCGCTTTTCTCCAGTATTCTCGATGCAGAAAAAGCCTCTTCCAAGGTCCTTCCCATGGCAAATAAGCCTTCATTCTTTATATAGCAACCATTTCTGTTCTTTAAAGCATAATTTATATCCTTATCGTCAAAGCTTTCCGCTACCTTTACATCAATTCCTATTATTTGTGCCAAATCATCAAGGGCCGGCTTTATTATCGTCTTTTTATTTGCAAGTTCAATTGCATTACCGCTTCTTATAAATATTACCGAGGTTATTTCCGGCCTGGATTTAAATAATCTTCCGATTTTTCCTTCATCCATATTTAATCCACTTATATCCGATTCGGATATTTTATCAAGGGAAATACCGGGTTTTGTAAGCAGATATGCACCTTCATGCAATTTAAGCGCCATAACCCCCATGGGTTCATATCTTTCCAAACCGATTTTTTCACCATATTTAATTAAGCTTTCGATTGCCAACTGAATATTCATAAAAACCTCTCTAAACTACTAATATATAAGTTTATATTAATCAAATACTTATTGCAAGCAAAACCCTTTATTCTATATTTATCTGACACATTTTCATTGCTTCCAACGCGTTATTATGAGACTCTTTGGTTACTCCGGCGCAAAGCCCCTCCCTTACCGTAATTAAAACCTCGGGAAATGCGGACTTTAATATAATTGCATTTGATATAACACATATATCGGTGCATAAACCCACGATTACTATTTCATCCAGGTTACTTAATCCATCCTGTGCCTTGTTTTCATTTATCCATTCCTTTAGTTTTTCCACCACCAGATTTGGCAATTTTTTTGCACCAAAGGTCTTTTTATTAATAATGCTACATCCTTCTGTATTTAGATCACTAATGATATCCCATCCCTCGGTATCTTTTATACAATGCTCCACGGGTAGATTTCTTCCCTCCATGGTCTTTAAATAATTCCTGCTGTGAGTGTCCCTTGTAAAAATTACGGGAAAGCCTTTATCTTTAAAATCATTTAATATGTCTTTAATTCCACCCACTAAAGACTTTGCCGTTTCACTTCCTAAAGGACCGGTAACAAAGTCATTTTGCATATCTATTATTATTAATATTTTCATGGCAACACCCCTTATACATTTTAACACATTATTTATACATATTATTAAAAACATTGAAAAAAATAGCAAATCATGGTAAAATTTTACTCAAATATATGTTTGGAGAAGATTATATGAAAAAATTATTGATTGTATCATTTATAATTACTGCACTTCTTTTATCCCTTGCCGGCTGTGGTAAAAACGAAGAAGCAGTTAACGAAGAAGTTGTTGATATCCATGCCGGTATGGCAAAGAGCCCTTTGACCGGAGAATGGGTTGATGAAAATGTAGCGGAAACAAGACCAGTTGCGATAATGATTAACAACATTAGGGACGCTCAGCCAATGTCCGGAATAAGCCAAGCAGATGTGATGATTGAAGCTCCAGTTGAATACAATATTTCCAGGTGTATGGCAATATTCCAAGATTATGAGGATTTAGACAAAATAGGTTCCATAAGAAGTTGTAGGCTTCATTTCGCAATAATGGCAAATGAGTATAATTCAATATATATTCATTACGGTGCATCCGATATTGCATATAGCTTCCTTTATAAGGGGCTTGTTGACCACTTAGATGGAATGGCCGATGATGAGGTATTCTATAGATCAAGTGACAGGGTAGCTCCCCATAATGCTTACACCAGCGCAGAAGGTATTAAAAAAGGAGTAGAAAGAAAGGAATTTGATACTCTTCTTTCTGATGATGCAGTATTCCCTTTGACCTTTAATGAAGATGACGAAAAAGAAATAGATTTGGAAAGCGGAGAAGAAGCTTTAAATGTAGTGACTAATTTCCCCCACAACAAACCATATTTTGAGTATAATGCCGAGACAAAAACATATGACAGGTTCCAATTCGGAGAGGCACATATCGATGTGGAAAACGGAGAACAGTTAACCTTTAAAAACTTGATAGTACAAGAATGCAGCTGGTATATGGCAGATTCTAAGCATAAACATATAAACACCACAGGAGAAGGCACCGGAAGGTATTATACAAACGGTAAAATGGTAAACATAACATGGTCAAAGGACAGTGATATGGGCACCACTAAATACTACTATGAAGACGGAAGCGAGTTAGTATTAAACCAGGGAAAAACATTTATTAGTATAGAAATACAAAATTGGTAAAACCATGCGGCATCATCTAAGGTGATGCCGTTTTTTTAAGGAGAAATCGTGAAATATGACAATATAGTCACAGGGATATTTTTAAGCAGAGAAAACCGGTTTTTGGCAATGGCACTTATTGATAACATAACAGTTGCTGTTCATGTTAAAAATACCGGCAGGTTAAAGGAGCTTCTGATACCCGGTGCTAAAATTTTTATGGAAGACCACGGCAAAAACAGAAATGGAAGAAAAACCAGATATTCTTTAATAGCTGTTGAAAAGGATAACAGAATTATTAATATAGATTCCCTTGCACCAAATAAGGTGGTTGAGGATGCTATTATTAATAACAGTTTGATAAACGATCTTAAACTGTATAAAAAAGAATATAAATATAAGAATTCACGATTTGACTTTTATTATGAAACAAACATGGGAAAACCGGGATTCATAGAGGTAAAAGGTGCTACTTTGGAGAAAGATAAATATATATCTTTCCCTGATGCAAAGACAACAAGAGGCCTTAAGCATATAAACGAACTAATTGATGCTAAGAAAAACGGCTTTGAAGCTATGGTTATTTTTGTCATTCAAATGTCTTCAAAAAAGCCTTTTACACCGAACATAGCTGCAGATAAAGATTTTACCGAGGCTTTGCTTTCTTCAAATAAAAAAGGAGTAATCATCAAGGCTTATTGCTGTGATGTTACTCCTAATTCGATAGTTTTAGCTTCCGAAACTCCTGTCCTACTTGATATATACTAATACGGTAGAAAACAAATCATCATAATTTACAGGTTTGGATAAATGGGCATTCATTCCCGCCTTAACGCTCTTTTCCACATCATTTGAATATGCGTTGGCACTTAGGGCAATAATCGGTATATTCTCATCCTTTTCCCTGATTTTTATAGCAGCTTCAATTCCATCCATTATCGGCATCCTAATATCCATAAGTATAATATCATACTTGGCTTTAAATGCTTTGTCCACACCCTCTCTGCCATTCTTGGCCCAATCAACCAGCATGCCTTTATTAATCAGCACCTTTGTTAGTATCCTAGCATTAATTTCATTGTCTTCACATAGCAATACCTTCTTGTTTTTTAATTTATCCAAGTCATCAAGCAATTCCTGTTTTGTTTCACTTTTTCTTTCGGAATAACCGCTTTTAATAGGTATTTTAAACTCAAACTCCGAGCCCTTGTTAAGCTGTGACTTGCAACTAATTTCTCCTCCCATTAATTCCACAAGATTTTTACATATGGCAAGCCCTAGTCCGCTTCCGCCTTCAGTGTAGGTAAGCTCATTTTTTTCCTGAGAAAATGGTTCAAATATTTTATCCAAAAATTCTTTACTTATCCCCACACCAGTGTCCTTGATAATATTATGCAGGAAGATTTCTCCATTATTTTTCTTCACAAGCTTTATGGTCCAGTCAACTCGTCCGCCTGAATTGGTATATTTAATGGCATTGCTTAATATATTATTTATAACCTGACTGACTCTAAGCTTATCAATGTTTATTATTTGGCCATCATCTATGTTAATCTTCTTACAATTAACTTTTATGTCCTTATTTTTTGCCAATGGTATTATCATATTCATTGAGTCGTTAATCAAATCCGAAATATATGTCTTCGATTCTGTGAGTTTTATACTTCCATATTCTAGACTTTGCATATCCAATATGTCATTAAGGAGCCCCAGCAAATACTCTGAGCTTTCTCTTATCTGTTTAAAATATCCTTTAAGATTTTCATCTTTACTTTCTTCTATTCCAAAATCACTCAGCCCGATTACCGTGCTCATAGGAGTTCTCATATCATGACTCATTCTCGATAAAAAGTCACTTTTAACCGCATTGGCTTCTTGCGCCTCTATCTTAGATACCACAGCTTCATTTAAAGCTTTTTCAGTAGCTTTATTGGCATTTTTAATCCTTCGATTATTGTCATAAAGATAAACAAGGATTGCAACTCCCACTATTATTATCAATAGCAATATCTGAAGAATGTTGTCTATTAACAAATCCACAAAACTATATTCGTAGCTGTTTTTTGCCAAATTATCATAGATTATGTAATCTATCTCACCATTATTTAGGTAATTTACAGCCTTATTTACTACGGAATAAAGTTCATAAGGTTCGCTGCTGGATATTATTAGGCCCTTTTCGTCATTTATGGTAAGATTCGGCATAATAGCAATGTCCTCATACTTTGGTATTTGCATATAATATTGCAATTCATACTTAGAAACAACCGCAGCATCAGCTTCCCCGGTTACCACATAATCCAGGCAGGTTTCAGTTTCCTCCTCTATTATCTCCCATTTAGGGTATTCCTTTTCTATATATTCCTTTGTTCTTTGTGCATTTTTTGGTATGGCTATTTTGGTAAAACTAATATCTCTGCTTAGTATTGCCCCTCTTTTAATTACAAACTGCCTTTGCTCCTCCATGTAAGGTACTATCCTTATGGTGTCATCCTTGTGCTGTGTGGCACCAATAACCAAATCCAAATCGTTTTCATCTAAAAACTCTTGGGATTTGGCACAGCTGTCAATTTGAACCAAGGTTACATTCATACCGCAATAGCTACCTATAGCTTCTGCAATATCTGCTTCGATTCCCCTTATGTTACCGTCACCATCAACATACCCAAGCAGCTTTCTTCCTGTCTTTATCCCTATTCTTAATTCCCCTTTTGATTTTATATAAGCATTTTCCGAAAGAGAAAACCCGATTCTGTTTTCCCCTGTAAGATATTTTTCTGTAAGATCTTTATCAAAACCAAAGTTAAATATTTTAATATCCGCAATAGCATCGGATATTTCTTCCATAAAATCGTTATCCCCGGATTTTCTTGTTATGAAATAGAAGGGCATTGTATCAAACTGAGCTATTATCTTGTATCCGGAAAAATTATACATGCTTACTTCTATAGCCGCATCCACTTCTCCTCTATCCAATAGCTCCAATACCTGTTTGTTGTCATCACAAATAACCGGCTCAACGGAAAACCCCTTCCTGTTCTGATAGTCCTTAAACATATCTATTCGATACTGGGAGTTTAGCACCGCTACTTTTTTACCGTTAAGGCCATCATAGTCGTTATATCCAATGGGGCTTATTTTTTTAGCTATAATCATTATTGAAGATGTACCGTTTGGCAAAGAACAATAATCATAATCCTTAAGGCCCTCTTCAGTTAAAGTAATCCCGCCGATTATGTCCACCTCATTATTTTCAAGCATTTTAAAAGCATCCTGCCAATCAACATCAACATATTGAAACTCAATGTCCGTTCTGCTCTCGATTGCTTTCAAATACTCGTAATTATATCCCGCCGGCTCCCCCTCTTCATCATAATATTGAAAACCCTGTCCTTCATACCAGGCAACCTTTACGATTTCTTTTTCTGCCGAATACGAAAAAACAGGTATAAAAACAATCCCTAAAACCGATATCAATATTAATCTTTTAACTTTTAATAAATATTTCATAATGACCCCTCAGTGGATATATAAGAAAATGCGCCTAAAAAGGCGCATTAATAATTAATCTTAGTATGTAGTCTCTAATACTCCATAATGATTATCTTTTCTTTTATAAACAACATTAACTGTTTCTGTGTCCATGTCCATGTATACGAAGAAATTATGCTGCAACATTTCCATTTGTAATATAGCCTCATCTACATTCATAGGGTTAAGCTGAAACTTCTTTCTCTTAACCACATTACCTTCAAACGGAGGATTTTCCTCATCCATTTCCGGTATGAATTCCAACTTTAATGCCTTGTTATCATTATATCTTTTCTGCAACTTGCCTTTGAATTTTGACATTTGATTTGAAAGCTTATCAACAATGATATCAACTGCTTCATATACGTTATCGGAAGTCTCTTCTGCTCTAAATATCGCTTTGTGACCATTGATTGTTGTCTCAACCTTTGTCATTCCTTTGAACTTGGAAATAACAACGTTTGCATTAATCTCGTCTGAAAAAAATTTCCCCAATTTTAACAACTTTTTTTCAATAGTCTCCTCTAATTGTCTGCTCGGATTGTAGCCTTTGCCTGTAATTATAACCTTCATAGTCAACCTCCTTTTGATATTGATTTCTCAACATCTTTTTAATATATGTTAATTATATCATACACATAGGATTATTTAAACAAATAAATATGACTAATTATATCAAGCTGTTAACCGCTTGGACAATTTCTTTGTATGTCATTCCGTATTTTTCTTTTAACTCTTGGGGTTTACCCGATTCCCCGTAGGTGTCCTTCTGACCGACAAATGCCATTTTTACCGGTGAGTTATTAACAACCACCTCAGAAACCGCACTGCCTAAACCGCCAATCACAGAATGCTCTTCCGCTGTCACTATCCCCTTGCATTCATTGGCAAGCTTGACAATTATTTCCTTATCCAAAGGCTTTATTGTATGCATGTCTATTATTCTGACATTAACACCCTGCTCTTTTAGTCTTTCCCAAGCAATCATAGCTTCATTTACCATTATACCTGTGGCTATTACAGCAATTTCTCCATCTTCCTTCAAGACATTGGCTTTACCCAGCTTAATTGTTGATTCCTCATCATATACATTAGGAACTTCTGACCTTCCAAGTCTCACATAAGCAGGTCCTTCGAAAGAAACAACCTCCTCCAAAAGCTTCTTGGTACTGATTCCATCCGATGGATTAACAACAACCATTCCCGGTATGGTCCTCATAAGAGCTATATCTTCAAAGGTTTGGTGACTTGCACCGTCCTCTCCTACGGTTATGCCGGCATGGGTCGCACATATTTTCACATTAGCTCCCGTATAACCTATTGAGTTTCTAATTATTTCAAAAGCTCTACCCGCCGCAAACATTGCAAAGGTGCTGGCGCAAACAACTTTTCCGGATAATGCCAAACCTGCAGCGACACCGAATAAATTTTGTTCTGCAATTCCCATATTTATGAACCTTTGGGGACATTCCTTTTTAAAGTCGGCGGTTTTAGTTGATTTTGATAAATCGGCATCAAGAACCACCAAATTTTCCATTTCATTTGCCTTTGATGCTAAAAATTCTCCATAGGCTTGTCTAGTGGCAATATTCTTTTTTTCAGTCATTATATCTCACCTCCAAGCTCTAATACGGCTTTATCACATTCTTCTTTATTCGGAGCTTTTCCGTGCCATCCGGCTTCGTCCGTCATAAATGAAACCCCTTCACCCTTATGGGTTTTAGCAATAATTGCTGTAGGTTTTCCTTTGAAGCTTCTTGCATCATCAAAGGCTTTAAATATTTCATTAAAATCATGCCCATCAATTTTTATTACATTCCAACCAAAGGATTTAAACTTTTCATCCACCGGCTTTACAGTCATTACATCATCATTGTTACCGTCGATTTGCAAACCATTCCAATCAACTATTACAACCATATTATCCAGCTTATAATGGGCAGCAGACATGGCAGCTTCCCATACAATACCCTCTTGGAGTTCTCCGTCTCCCAGCAGCGTATAAATTCTACCATCATTTTCATCAAGTTTATTAGCCAAGGCCATACCAACGGATGCAGAAAATCCTTGTCCTAGGGAGCCCGTAGACATTTCGATTCCGGGAACATAGTTCATATTAGGATGTCCTTGGAACTTACTGCCCAATTTCCTTAAACTCATTATTTCTTCCACGGGATAATAGCCCCTCTCACCCAATGCGGCATACTGTACAGGGCCCGCATGACCCTTTGACAATATAAACTTGTCTCTTCCCTGCATCTTAGGGTTCTTAGGATCAATTTTCATTTCATCAAAATAAAGTGCTGTAACTATATCAGCAGCACTCAAAGACCCTCCCGGGTGTCCCGAACCCGCATTGTAAACAGCCTTTATTACATCTATTCGTATTTTTTTGGCTATCTCTTTTAATTCATTATTATCTCTCAACTTCTCCTCCTTATATTAAATTCCTAAAAACAGTGAAGCCATTAGGAAATATGTACCTAAAGCAATCATATCTGTAATGGATGCTATCATAGGCCCCGCCATCAAAGCAGGGTCAATCCCCACCTTTTTGGCTATCATAGGAAGCATGCTACCGATTAGTTTTGCTATTATTACTATCAGCATCATTGCAGTACTCACTGTAAAGGCCACCATTATAGAGTTATTATCAATCCATATGATTCTACCGAAATTTATTGCGCTCACAACAATACCTATAACGAAGCTGACTCTAAATTCCTTCCAAAGCACCTTAAATGCATCCTTTATTTCAACTTCGCCGGTTGCCATACCACGAATTATCAAGGTTGATGATTGGGACCCGGAATTACCCCCGGTGCCCATAAGCATAGGCATGTACGAAACCAAACATATGACAGCGGAAAGTACATTTTCAAAGCTTGTTATGATAGTACCTGTAATTAAATATGAGCACATGAGCAATAACAGCCAAGGCAATCTGGCCTTTACATGCTGCCATACACTCATGTCTAGGTATTCTTTATCATCAATATCGATTACACCACCCATTCTTTCCATATCCTCGGTGGTTTCTTCTTCGATTACATCCAATATATCATCTACTGTTATTATACCCACTAACCTATGCTCCCTATCAACGACAGGAATAGCCAAAAATCCATATTTTCTAAACTCGTCAGAAACCTGCTCTTGGTCATCATTAACATTAACCCAAACATAATCTTCCTGCATTATTTCGGATATTTTTTTATCCTTATCCGTAACCACTAAGGTCCTTAAGGAAACTATACCTATTAGCTTTCTGCCCGAATCTTTTACATAACAAGTATATATGGTCTCAGAATCCATACCCACCTTTCTTATATAGGATAAAGCTTCCCTTACGGTCATCTCTTTTGATAGGCTAATGTAATCCGGCGTCATTAAGCTACCGGCACTGTCAGCCTTATAGTTCAAAAATGTGTTTATCAGTGACCTTTCATTTTTAGGCGTATTTTCCAGTATTTTATCCACAACATTTGCGGGCAATTCTTCCAAAACATCTATTTTGTCATCAAAGTCCATCTCGTCTAAAATGTATTCTATTTCCACATCTGTAATTACTTTAATTATTTCAATTTGATTATCTGAAGGAAGATAAGAAAAAACCTCCACCGAAATATCCTTCGGAAGCAGTCTAAACATAATCACAGCTTTCTTAATACCTATCTCCTCGATTATGTCTTCCAAAAATTCAGCTATATCAACCTCATGATACTTCAGAAGTTCGTCGCGACATTTAAAATACAGCTTTTGGTTGAGATATTCAAATATCTTTTCCCTGGATTCTTCTATTGCTATATCTCTTTTTATGTTTTCCATCGCATCACCTCCCAACACTCTATCATAGTATTTTATAACAAAGTAACATCACTTACAACATTTATTTAATCAAACTAAAGAACATTTCTTCATTTATAATGTTAACATTAAGCTCCTTTGCCTTCTTATTTTTACCTGAATTTGAATTGATGTCGTTGTTTATTAAATAGTCGGTTTTCCCCGTTACCGAATTCGTAACCTTACCCCCCAAAGATTCAATAAGCTCTTTAAGTTCATTTCTGTTATTAAATCTTTCAAGATTGCCTGTAATTACAAATACTTTGTCCAAAAGCTTGGTGCCGCCTTTTTCAAAAGTTTCATCAATATCCAGTATGGCTACCAACTCCTTATTGTCGTTATTGACAAAATAGTCAGTATAATCCTTGGCTATTACTTCCCCTATCCCTTCAATCTGAATTAATTCTTCATATTTTAAATTACTCATCTTATCCCAAGAATTTTGGCAGTATCTGGATATGAGCTTTGCATTTGCCACTCCAATTCCCGGAATGCCCAAGGCGTAAAGCAGCCTTTCCGGTGTAGTTTTTTTTGATTTCTCGATGGCATCCAATAATTTTTTTACGGACCTATCTCCAAAGCCCTCCATAACTGCAATATCCTCTTTATGATTTTCCAAATTGAATATGTCTTCTTTTGTTTTAATAAATCCTTTTCCCATGAGCTTTAGCAAGGTGTTTTCAGATAAGCCCTCAATATTCATGGCATCCCGGGATACAAACAATGTAAATCCTTTGGTCTGCTTGGCGGGACATAGAGGATTTGTACAAATAAGGGTTTTTGAAGTATTCTCATTTAATATCTTAGTATGCCCTTGGCAAACCGGACATTCCTTAGGTATGGTAAAGGATTTTGATCTGGTGATATTTTCACTTATTTGCGGAATAATCATGTTGGCTTTATAAACCTTAATCCTATCTCCGATACCCAGCTCCAGTTCTTCCATAACACTTAAATTATGTAATGTGGCTCTTTTTACAGTAGTCCCTTCCAATTCAACGGGTTCAAAGATTGCTATCGGATTTAATAATCCCGTTCTGGACGGACTCCATTCTATCTCAAGCAAAGTAGTCTCCGCAATCTGATCCTCCCATTTAAAAGCAATCGAATCCCTTGGGAATTTTGAAGTGCTCCCCAAACCCAATGAATACTCAATGTTATCATATGTGAGGACAAGACCGTCTGACGGAATATCAAAACCCCCTATTTTCTTTGAATATTCTTCAACTTCATGTATTAAACTGTCCTTATTCACTCTTTTATAGTAAACAACATTAAAGCCTAAAGACTCCAACCATTTTAAGGCATTTTCTCTGCTGTTATGGAAATCTTCGTCTGCGTCGCTTATTGAAAAGGCATAAAATCTCACATTACGTTTTGCCGTTATCCCACTGTTAAGCTGCCTGACGCTACCGCTGCATAAGTTCCTTGGATTCTTGTATTTGGAATCCATCTCGGGAATCTCCCTATTGATTTTCTCAAAATCATCATAGCCTATTACTGCTTCACCCCTAATTACTAGCTTTTTTTCATATGGTATGGTTAATGGTAAATTTATAAAGGTTCTGGCATTTGCAGTAACAACCTCCCCCACTTCTCCGTTACCCCTTGTAACCGCTTTTTGCAATTTGCCGTTATCATAGGTCAAAACAATTGTTAAGCCATCCAATTTCCATGAAAGAAGGCCTTCTTGATTGCCAAGCCATGAGACCAACTGGCCCTTGTCCTTTGTTTTATCCAAACTAAGCATTTTTTTACCATGCTTTTCCTTGGGCAAATTGGATGCCACTTCATAACCCACCTTTTGAGTAGGACTTTGAGACATTATAATTCCTGTCTTTTTTTCCAGCTCTATTAACTCATCATATAACTTGTCATATTCATAATTGCTTATTAATTCTTCCCCATCTACATAATAGGCTTTTGAGGCATCATTTAGCTTTGTAATCAATTCGATAATCCTTTTATTTGGCTCTGTCATATTATTCTCCTACTTTTTCCAGTTTAACAAACCCTTTACCAATCTTTTTTCTTCCGAATTTATCAAAAATAATTGTTATTGTCTTTGCATCTGTTTCGATGACCAGTCCTTCTCCAAACTTTTCATGCTTAACCCGATCTCCCATATTTATATCTTCATTATTAAACACTTTATTTTTAATGGTTGTTTTTGCGTATTTTAGAGCATCAAAAGGCTTTGCCGCCACCTCTCCACTGTATCCGTCTTGAAGCCGCCTATATTTATTATGCCCTTCCTTATCGATTCTATCACCGTCCATTAGATTCTTATCCATCTCTTCCAAGAACAGCGACTCCCTCATGTAGTCTCTTCTTCCGTAAAGCATTCTTTCGGCGGCACTTGTCAGATAAAGCTTTTTCTTTGCCCTAGTTATCCCAACATAGCATAGTCTTCTCTCTTCTTCGAGCTTATCATTATCAAAAGAATTATTACCGGGAAATACTCCATTTTCCATGCCCGGAATAAAAACAACCGGAAATTCCAAGCCCTTTGCACTATGCATTGTCATAAGCACCACTGCATTTTCTTTTTCGTCATGATTGTCTATTTCTGCGGTTAGTGTAATGTTTTCAAGAAAAAGTCCGAGCTCTGTTCTGTTTTTCCTCAAGTCTTCATCCGGATTAAATTCATCCATGCTACCCTTAAAATTCGCTATAACCGATTTAAACTCCATGATGTTTTCCATTCTTGTTTCTGCTTCAATGGTATTTTGATTTTCCAATGCACTAAGGTAACCCGTCCTTACCAGCAAATTATCATAGATATCTTCTAAAGTAATATTCTCCAACTGACAACTTATTTCATCTATCATTTCCGTAAATTCTATAGCTAAGCCCCTTGATTTAGAAGATAGACTATCTAAAACCTCTTGACTTTTCAAAGCATTTAAACAATTTGTACCATTAGCTTCTGCCCAATCCTTGATTTTTTCCAATGCCTTCTTGCCAATACCTCTTTTGGGCTCGTTTATTACTCTTTCAAAGGCAAAATCATCATCAGGATTTTCTATAAGCCTCATATAAGATAACATATCCTTTATTTCTTTTTTATCATAATATCTAGAGCCGGCCAAAACTCTGTAGGGAATATTATAGTGGGGAAAGCACTCTTCAAAACTTCTGGACAAAATATTCTTTCTGTAAAGAATTGCTATTTCCTTGTATTCGTAACCCCTTTCCTTGAGATTCAGTATTTCTGATGCGATATATCTGGCTTCTGCTTTTTCATCGTCTAGCCTTGCATAAGTAATTTTATCTCCTCTATCCTTCTGTGACCAAAGAACTTTCTTTTTTCTTCCAATATTATTCTTGATAACAGAATTTGCCAAATCCAGTATGTTATTATCTGATCTGTAATTTTCTTCCAGCTTTATCGTCAATGCATCGGGAAAATCCTTTTCAAAGTCCAAAATATTCCTTATGTCCGCACCTCTCCATTCATAGATACATTGATCATCATCTCCCACAACACATAAATTCCTGTACCCGTCTGCCAAATATTTTATCAACTTATACTGAAGATAGTTTGTGTCTTGATATTCATCAACCATGATATATCTAAATCTGTTTTGATAGTATTCCAAAACATCATCGTTTTCTTCCAAAAGTTTTACGCAATTTAATAACAAATCATCAAAGTCCATGGCATTGTTCTTTTTTAACAATTCCCGGTAAGCTTTGTATGCTATATATACCTTTTTACTTCTAATATCATAGTCTCCGTTTTCTTTTAAATAGTCGGCGGGAGACATTCCCTTTTCCTTGCAATCACTTATTACCTTGTTTAAATAAGCCACAGAATATATCTTATCATCCAATCCGTTATTTTTAATTACACTTCTTAAGGCAGTTTTCTTGTCATTTTCATCATAAACAACAAAGCCGGCCTTGTACCCTACTAATTCGCTGTGGTATCTAAGAATTCTAAGACACAATGCATGGAAAGTCATTATCCAAAGGCCTCTATTTTCTCCGGCCAAATCATAAACTCTGTTTTTCATTTCATTCGCTGCTTTATTTGTAAATGTTACGGCCAGTATATTATATGGGTTTATTCCCAACTCCAACATATATGCAATCCTATTTGTCATAGTGCTTGTCTTACCGCTACCTGCTCCGGCAAGAATTAGCAACGGACCTTCAATATGTTTAACTGCTTTCAATTGATTGTCATTTAGTAAATTGTAATTCATTATTCCTCCAAGTTATAGTGTTCTTTGATGCTACACTTTATTGTAACATATTAGTGTTTTAAATACACTCTTGCTTTTTATGTTTTTATCATCGCTAATAGGCAATAATCCCTGAAATTCAACAGTTAACAGCTATTATTGTACAGAAAAAAATACATTTGAATTTTGTATACAAACCTATTGACTACCATGTTTTTTAGTGTTATATTGTTAGCGGTATAACGCTTAATTAATAATAAAGGAGTAGGAAATGGCAAATTTAACTCAACAATACATTGATATTGCTAAAAAGAGAAATCCTGGCGAGCCTGAGTTCTTGCAGACCGTCGAAGAAGTATTGACCTCATTGGAACCTGTTTTGGAGGCTCATCCTGAATATGTTGAAGCCGGAATAATTGAGAGACTTATAGAACCTGAAAGAGGAATCACTTTCAGAGTACCTTGGGTAGATGATGAAGGAAAAACACAAGTGAATCGTGGTTTTAGATACCAATTCAACAGTGCATTAGGACCATATAAAGGCGGTTTAAGATTTGCACCTTCTGTTTATTCCGGAATAATCAAATTCTTGGGCTTTGAACAAATTTTTAAAAACAGTTTGACAGGCCTTCCTCTAGGCGGAGGTAAAGGCGGTTCCGACTTTGATCCTAACGGAAAATCCGACGGCGAAATAATGAGATTTTGTCAAGCATTTATGACTGAACTATACAGACATATAGGACCGGAAACAGATGTGCCTGCAGGCGATTTGGGAGTTGGTGCCAGAGAAATAGGATATATGTTCGGACAATATAAAAAGCTAACAAACAGATACGAAGGAGTAATCACCGGAAAGGGTCTTTGCTATGGCGGTCTTAAAGGCAGAGCAGAAGCAACAGGCTTTGGTATCGTATTCTTCTTAAGAGAAATGTTAAGAAGACATGGCGAAGATTTAAAGAATAAAACTGTAGTAGTATCAGGTTTTGGTAATGTAGCTTGGGGAACAGTTCTTAAGCTTAATGAATTCGGAGCAAAAGTCGTAACAATATCAGGACCGGATGGATATATTTATGACGAAAGAGGTATAACAACTAAGAAAGCATCTTGCATGCTTAAACTAAGAGCTTCAGGTAAAAATATATGTTCTCCTTTTGTTGAAGAATATCCTACAGCACAATTCGTGCCCGGAGAAAAACCATGGGGAGTTAAAGCAGATATTTATATTCCATGTGCTACTCAAAATGAAATATTAATGGAAGATGCAGAAAAAATGGTAGCTAACGGCTGCAAATACTTATGTGAAGGTTCAAACATGCCTACAACTAATGATGCATTAAGCTACCTTAAAAAGAACGGGGTTATTATTGGACCATCAAAAGCCGCAAACGCAGGCGGTGTTGCATGTTCTTGCATCGAAATGGGCCAAAACGCAGGTAAGACTGTATTTACTCCGGAGCAAGTATATTCTCAATTAGAACAGATAATGATTAATATACATAACAGCTCCGCAGAAGCCTCAGCAAAATACGGCTTTGGCTACGACCTAGTTGCCGGAGCAAATATCGCGGGCTTTGAAAGAGTCGCAGAAGCTATGATAGCCCAAGGCATATTATAAACTAGAAATTGATTTAAAAACCGACATATTAAAATGTCGGTTTTTTTAATCCATATCTATAAACCTTCCGGCTGTGAATAAATATAAATATGAGCCCTTTACTTTTTTATTTAAACCCTTTTCCAAGGCTTCTTTGTATATTTTTATTTGCTTAAGATATAGGGCTTTAATTCTATTTATCTCCTCATCAATATGATCCCCATTAATTCTATTTGACTTATAGTCTATTAAAACTATGTCTTCTCCTTCAGTAAAATAACAGTCAATTATTCCCTGCACCAATACGTCCTCGCCTTTGTGATTCATGGATAATGTAAATGGTTTTTCTCTATATAGCCTTCCTGCTTTAAAAGCATCTATACATTTTATGCCTATTTCGCTATTAAAAAAGTCATTAATGCTATTATAGTTAACCTTTTCAAGGGCTTCCTGTTGTGCCAAATTTTTCTGTATTATTTCATTACCCACCTGCATTAAATACTCTGTGCCGGAAATGCCTACTTTTTCAAAGTCTGCCATTTCCATGATTTTATGATAGACATTACCCACATCAGCGCCATTTACATTCTTGCTTTGATTTATAAAATCAGGACTTTTTATCTGAAAATTATTATATTCCTCCAACAGTTTGTCTTCTTCATCCTTATTTAGCTCACTTACGCTATATTTTGATTTTATGTAATTTGCTTCTCTATGGGGATAAGTATATTCAAGTCTTGACGCTATTTCCCCCTTATATTCAGACGCCCGGGTATTATTAATGTCATCCAGCAATTCTTTTATCTTATCCTTCTTTGATTCATTGATATCATTCCCCAAATAGCAGCTGTTTTCATAAACGATTTTGATTTTGTCAGTGAAAATAAGCTCGCCCAATATTTTCATATAGGTACTTCTTCCGGTATCAACCTCGTTTTCTTTAGTCATATCCGTGCTCAATGCCATTATCAAAAGCTGTTCCCTTGCCCTTGTCATGGCAACATATAAAACTCTCAGCTCCTCCTCATATTCCTCCTTTTTTATCTGACCGGATATTAATCTTTGCAGTAGGGTTTTCCTTTTATATGCCCTTTCCTTATCAATATAAGGAAGGCCTATTCCAATCTTACTGTTTATTGTGGCCACCGATTTAAGGCTACTGTAATTGAGTTTTTTACCAAGCCCCGCCAAAATAACACAAGGAAACTCCAACCCTTTGCTTTTATGCACAGTCATTATTCTTACTAAATTATCTTCTTCTCCGAATATTTTTGCCTGCCCGGTTCTTACTTTCTTAGTTTTCAGCACATTTAAATAATTTACGAAATCATGTATTGTACCAAAGTAACTATTTTGATAATCTATAGCTTTGTCTATAAGTGCCCTAAGATTAGCTTGCCTTTGTTTGCCCCTAGGCATAGTTCCCACATAAAGATAATAATTGCTATCTATTAAAATTTTCCACAGCATTTTATCAATACTCATTAGATTAGCCATGGCTCTCCATTCCAAAAGTTTTTCTTTGGTTTTCTTGCACTTATTTCTAAGAGCTAAGTCCATTCCAATATCTATGTAACTATCAAATGCTTCCCAATAAGGACCCTTGTAATGCTCTGCCCTAATAATACCTAGCTCCTCTGTTGTATAATCAAACATTTTAGAGTGCAGTACCGAAATAAGGGGGATATCCTTTTTCATATTATCTAAAACACATAAGAGTTCGAAAACCGCATTAACCTCTATAGTATTAAAATATCCGTCATCGTCACTTACAAAGGCATTTACTCCGACTCTAATTAATTCTTTGTAATATTTTTCCGCTTGATTTTTTGTACTTCTTAGCAATATAACAATGTCTCTAGGTTCCATTGGTCTAATTACATCTTTAACCGAATCGTGAAAATCTTTACCTATTTTTTCCTTGATTACATTGGCGGTTGCCATGGCCTCTAGCTCAATCTTGCCTAAATATTTAAGATATTCATCCTGCTTAGCATCTTCTGCATCAATTATATGTAATTCCGGATATGCGTCATAGTCACCGAAATATGGCACCCCTTTATAAAGCTTGGCGTTGCTGTCATAATTATCCATGAGTTCTTCAAAGACATGATTAATAAAGTCTATAATCTTACCCTTGCTTCTGAAGTTCTTGTTCAAATCAATTACTGTGGAAAGCTTTTTATCATCCTTCTCATACTCATCTCTTGTGGCTATAAAAATCCCCGGTTCAGCCTGCCGGAATCCATATATGCTTTGTTTGACATCCCCAACTTTAAATAGGTTGTTTTCTTTTGAAATTTTACCTATTAAGCTTTCCTGAATGTAGTTTGTGTCCTGATACTCATCAATGAATATAAACTCTAGTCTATCTCTAATTATATCTGAGATTTCATCATTTGCTAATATTTTAAGGGCTTTATGCTCTATATCACTAAAATCCATAAGGCCTTGATTTCGCTTCTTTTCTTCAAAACGTCTCTCAAACTCTTTTAAAATTTCAATATAGTAAGCGGTATATTTTTTGCACTTTGCCAGTTCCCTAAACTGCTCTTCTATGGTTTCGTAGAAGTATTCTTTTTTTATTCTGTTAACTATACTTTTGAATTCATCCCGATAAGCAATTACCTCATCCTTTATTTCTTCCCATAGTACTTTCTCTTCTTTTTTAACATTAATTCTTCCAAAGCTTATACTTCCTATGGCCTTATAAAATCCATTATCAAAGTCACTCTCCATTGTTTCATAAAGCACCTTTAAAATACCAGCATCGGAAACCAGCAATGCCCTTATGCTTTCCAAAGCCTCGACACCCTTTACCTCCAATGCTTTATTTAACATAATTTGAGCATCCTTTAGCATGCCCGAGACTTCTGCCTTTAACTGTGCCTTTAATAATTCACTGCCGTTCAAATCATCCATTAGTCTCAGCTTATTCTCTGCCCAATTAAAATAGTCGGGAATGCTTCTTAAGGCGTTGTAGTTTTCCAAAAGTTCCTTCATAAGTAACTCTTCATTACGATCACTTGAATATATGGTTAGAAATTCAATAAAAGAACCTCCCGGTATCAAATCATCCCGGTCAAAGGCTTCTTCAAAAATTTCATTTATTATTTCATTCTCCATTATAGAACCCTGGGCTTCATCGCAAACCGTAAAATCAGGTTCAATATTTATTGTATAGAAGAATTCCTTGATTATTTTAATGGCAAAGCTGTGAAAAGTAGATATATTGGCATTATACATATTATCCAACTGACGACCCAAGGTTTCCTTCTTTTTTTTATCGGCGGTAATCTCTTTTTTTATCGCCTTCACTATTTTAGCCCTGATTTCCGCTGCTGCAGCATTTGTAAAAGTAACAATCAGCATGTTATCAATATCAGCTTTTCCGTCTAAAATTATTCTGATAATTCTTTCCACCAAAACTGCCGTTTTGCCGGAACCCGCCGCTGCCGACACCAATATATTTTTATCGGTTATTTCTATTGCACTTTGCTGTTCTTTTGTGAATTCCATACCCACCTCCAAATACGTTTTTATCTTAACACTATGGGGTATATAAAGTCAATGAATTGGGGTTTTTCAAAAAAACATAAAATATCTTTATATTTGTTTAAATTGTATTATTAATTTGATATAATGCTTTTGGGATTGTTAAATATTTATCTACAAAATGGAGGTATGTTATGGGAAGAGATGTAAAGCCAACTATGTTAATGATTCTGGACGGTTATGGTGCCAGGGAAGAGCTACAAGGTAATGCAATTAAAGCTGCAAACACACCAAACCTAGACAGGATATTTTCAAGTTATCCATACACAGAATTAAACGCTTCAGGTATGGCAGTGGGGCTACCTGAAGGTCAAATGGGAAACTCGGAAGTGGGCCATCTAAACATAGGGGCGGGAGATATAATCTATCAAGAGTTAACTAATATTACAAGGAATATAAAGAATGGGGATTTCTACCACAATGAAGCTTTAAAGGATGCAATGAAAAACGCTAAAACCGCTGGTCATGCCCTTCATATTATGGGCTTGCTTTCCGATGGAGGTGTGCACAGTCATATAGATCATCTTAAAGCCTTAATAAGCTATGCAAAAAAGTCCAATGTTACCAAGGTATATATCCACTGTTTCTTGGATGGCAGAGATGTTCCTCCAAAGAGTGCTTTAATATATATTAAGAAATTAGAACGTTATATGAATGGTTTAAACCTGGGACAAATCGGTGTAATCACCGGTAGATTCTACGCCATGGACAGGGACAAAAGGTGGGAGCGTCTGGAAAAAGCTTATGATGCTTTGACTCTTTGTGAAGGTGTACAGGCAGGTACTCCAAGACAAGCCATTGAAATGGCATATGATCGCGGTGAAACTGACGAGTTTATAAGCCCTACCATTCTTAGCAAAAGAGGTATAGAGGATGGAGATTCAGTAATCTTCTATAATTTCAGACCTGATAGAGCAAGGGAAATAACAAGGGCATTTGTGGACCCCGAATTCAACGGTTTCAAGAGAAAAAAGGAATTAAAAGACTTGGTTTATGTTTGCATGACCCAATATGATCCTACCATACCAAATGTATTGGTGGCATTTCCTCCTAAGAAAATAAAGGTTACATTGGGTGGAACTATTGCAGAAAAAGGGTTAAGACAACTGAGAATTGCCGAAACCGAAAAATATGCCCATGTGACCTTCTTCTTTAACGGAGGAATAGAAACCCCATATGAAAATGAGGATCGCATATTAATTCCTTCTCCGAAGGTGCCAACTTACGATATGCAGCCCGAAATGAGCGCTTATGAAGTTACGGAAAGAGTAATTTCGGAAATAGAGAAGGAAAAATATGACCTAATAATCCTAAATTATGCAAACGCTGATATGGTTGGGCACACCGGTAATTTTGAGGCTACTGTCAAAGCCATTGAGACCCTAGACAAATTGGTTCCGGAAGTAGTGGAGGCTATTTTAAAGCATGATGGTCAACTATTAATCACAGCTGATCACGGAAATGCGGATATTATGCTTGATAAAAACGATGCCATAGTAACATCCCATTCCTTGTCAAAGGTTCCTTTATGCCATGTAAGCTCAAATCCAAGGGAATTGGAAGACGGCGGTAAACTTTCGGACATCGCACCTACACTGCTAACTCTAATGGGTTTGGAAGTCCCATCATATGAAATGAAGGGCAAAGTATTGGTAAAAGAGGCTTAGTTATGAAGAATGGTAAAACGCAAATTTATACAGGTAACGGTAAAGGTAAAACCACTGCTGCCATAGGCTTGAGTATAAGGGCTGCGGGCAGAGGGTTTAAGGTATATTTTGCCCAGTTTATTAAGGATATGGAATATGGAGAGATTTCCATATTAAATGATATATGGAACATTGATGTAAAGCTATATGGGACCGGTGATGGGTGCCTGATATCAAGACCTTTAGAAGAAAAGGACAAAATGATTGCAAGAAAGGCTTTGGCAGAAGTAAAAAGCATAATGCTTAGCGATAATTATGATATTATTGTTTGCGATGAGCTAAATGTAACCATGGCCCTTGGTATTTTAAAAGAAGAAGAGATTATAGACTTTATGAAAAATAAGCCTGATAATGTGGAATTAATATTAACCGGCAGAGGCGCAACAGATAAGCAAATTGAATTAGCAGATTTGGTCACGGAAATGAAAGAAATAAAACACTACTATACCGATTCAAATGTCAAAGCAAGAGATGGAATAGAAAGATGAGGAAACCTAAAGGGTTTCCCTTTTTTTAATAAAAAAATCAATTGCCTTTAAATATCCTTCTAAGCCTTTGCCCGAAATGGTTTTTTCTGCAACCATGGAAACATAAGAGATGCTTCGAAAGCTTTCCCTATTTTCGATTTCGCTTATATGCACCTCCACAGTGGGTATTTTAACAGCCTTTAAAGCATCTAAAATGGCTATACTTGTATGGGTATAGGCTGCCGGATTTATTATTATGCCATCATAGTCGCCTTCTAAAGCCTCTTGAATTTTATCCACTAAAACACCTTCATGATTTGATTGAAATACATCAACCAATACATTTTTTTCCAAGGCATATTGTTCTATCATAAAAACCAAATCACCATATGTTTTTCCTCCATATATTTCCGGTTCTCTGACTCCCAGCATGTTTAAATTGGGTCCGTTTAATACTAGTATTTTCATAAAGTGCTCCTCATGTTATTATAGTATTTATCTATTTCTGTTTTTACCTTAATTGAAAAATCCTTTAGCTCTTTATAGTAATTACCTTCAAAAGCCCTATTGTTTTCAATCATTATGTCCGCCAAGGCTTCATATATACTGCTTCTCTCGTTAAATATTTCCAAAACACCTTTTTTCTTGGTAAGGGGTCTTCCTTTTTTAGATAATATACTAAGATCTCTTTTTAAATATATGCATATACCATTTTGCCTTATTAAGTCCCTGTTTTTTTCAGACAGTACTATTCCTCCACCGGTTGCAATAATTACCCCCGAAAGCTTAGATACCTCTTCCAAAACCTCAGTTTCCTTTTTTCTGAAATAGCTTTCCCCCATATCACTGGTTTCAAAGATATTTTCAATGCTTCGACCCACTCTTTCAACTATCAATTTATCTGTATCATAATAAGGAACTTGATACAGTCTGCTAAGGCCCTTTGCCACTGTGGTTTTGCCAGCCCCGGGCATACCGATTAAAACGATGTTCTGTTTTTTCTTAAGCAATTTAACGGCAATTCTGTCAATTTCAACCTGCTTATCTTCTATAGCTCCCCACTCTTTTGCAGAATAAATCGCTTGAGCCACAAGCATTACCATACCGGAAATTGTTTTAATCCCACCTTTTTCCGCATCTAAAATTAACTTGGTTTTATTCGGGTTATATATCACATCGATTACAGTATTAAGATTTTTAAAATCTTTTAATCCATAGGGCGAATCATCAAGGGGCGATTTATAGTTGTCCGGATACATTCCCACAGGTGTTGTGTTAATAATTGTATTCGCATCCAAATATCTATTCAAATTATTATAGTTATTCTCGCCCTCTCTAGAGATTATTGTATAGTCCTTTATTCCCTTCATCCTTAAAGCAGCGGCCACGGCACCGGAGGCTCCACCACTTCCAAGTATAATAACTCTCCCCGGGTTTTCGACCTTTTCAATTAAATGTAATACCCCATTGACATCCGTGTTGTGACCTACCAAATCATTATCCTTATAGTAAAGGGTGTTTACCGCATTTGACTCTTTAGCTTCCTTAGTTACCACATCACAGTACTTCATAACTTCTTTTTTATAGGGAATGGTTACATTGAAACCTTGGTATTTAGACCTGTCCTTTAATAGCTCCTTAAGCTCCATGCTATTTTGCACCTCTATCAGATCATAATCATAATTACCCAGGCTTCCGTGTATTTCCTTAGAGAAACTATGCCCCAAGGATTTTCCTATCAAACCATACCTATCAGCCATTATATCAGCTCCATATAACTACCCAGATACCTCACCTCTTCACTTAGATCATCCAATTCGCTTATAAGCGTATTAAAGGATTCCGAATAAACAGAGCCGTCCACATCAAAATAAAACATGTACTCAAAATCCCTGTCCTTAATAGGTCTGCTTTCTAGTTTTATTAGATTTATTCCTAAAACAAAGAATCTTGATAATACTTTGTATAATGCACCGGGTTTATTTGGTATAACCATCATTAAACTGGTTTTATCCGCTCCGGGATAAATCTCCAAATCTTTAGAAATACAAATGAATTTTGTGTAATTATTTTCACTGTTCTGCACAGAAGAAGCCAGAATATCAAGTTCATATAACTCGGCGCAGGTATATGAAGAGAGGGCCGCCAAATCATTCCTTTCGGATTCCCTAACCATTTTAGCTGCAACAGCTGTATTTTCGCAAATAGTTATTTTTATATTCTTGAATTTTTTCATATATTCGGAACATTGTAAGAATGCTTGCTCATGGGAAACAATTTCTTTTATGTCTTCTAACTTTGTGCCTTCCTTGACCAAAAGATTATGGTCTATTTTTATTCTTGCACATCTAACAATATGAAAATTGTATTTCATCATTAAATCATATATCTTATTCACCGATCCTGCTGTACTGTTTTCCAAAGGTAAAACCCCATACTTACATAAGCCATTTTCGATTGCGGCAAATACACCCTCAAAGCTCTTCATGTAAAGTATGCAGGGAACATCAAAAAATTTATCACTGGCCATCTGTGCATAAGCACCTTCTATTCCTTGACAAGCAATGGTTTCATTTTTGGGAAACTCGTTTACCGTATTCTCCAAGGCAGTTTTAAATGATTCGTAAACCAGGCTCTGCTTCTTTGTCTGTTTATGCTGATGCTCTTTGCTCATATCAAATAAAAGGGAATATAGAATCCTGGTATAGGCTTCCATTTCAGGTTCAGCTTTTTTTGACAACTCCATCAGCTTTTCTCTTTCCCTTGTCCTATCCAAAATAGGTAAATTATTTTCCCTTTTGCTTTCAGCTATTTTTTCGGAAACCTTCATTCTTTTTGCCAAAAGATCCACAATGCTATCATCAATTTCATCTATTTCTAATCTTAAATCGTCTAATTTATTAACCATAATTTCTCCTATTCACATATCATATCATATATTATGAATGCCGCTACCGCCTCCACTACAGGCACCGCCCTAGGTACTATACAAGGGTCATGTCTGCCCTTTATACTAATATCTACGCATTCTTTAGTTTCAATGTTTACACTCTGTTGAAGCCTGCTTATTGACGGCGTTGGCTTAAACGCCACCCTAAAGACTATAGGCATTCCCGAAGATATGCCTCCCAGAATTCCGCCATGATTATTAGTTTTGGTTTTGATCTCTCCGTCTTCTAATATGAAAGCATCATTATTTATAGAACCTCTGTAGGTACTGCCCTTAAATCCGCTACCAAATTCAAGACCCTTTACAGCGGGGATTCCGAATATCCCTTGTGCTATTCTTCCTTCGATGCCTCCGAACAAAGCATCCCCTATTCCCTTCGGCATCCCTTCTATCTCACACTTTACTATTCCGCCTACGGAATCGCCTTCTTCTCTGGCTTTCCTTATTTCATCAAACATAGCATCTCCGGATACTCCTGCAATTTCATCGATACTTGCTGTCACATTAATCCCAAGCTTTCTTAATTGTTGCAAAGCTATTCCTCCGGCTATGCACATGGGGGCTGTCATCCTTCCGGAGAACTGTCCTCCTCCCGTACTGTCTGAATTTCCTCCGAATTTCATATATGCAGCATAGTCGCTGTGACCCGGTCTTGGTATGTTTTTTAAAGCTTTATAATCACTTTTTATAACATTTGTATTTTTTATGACAGCGCATACGGGAGCGCCACATGTCTTCCCATCAATCAATCCGGATAAGAAAATCACCTCATCCGCTTCCTTTCTTTTAGTGGAAAACTCGTCCCTACCGGGAGCTCTGCGTTTCATAAATTCTCTTAATTCATCTTGATCTATGTGTAGACCGGGAGCCAGTCCGTTTATTACTACTCCAATGTAATCCGAATGGGATTGTCCAAATAATGACATTTTTATTTTATTACCTAAGCTATTAGACATACTAATCCTCCATATAATCTACGCTACTATTTAAAGCTCTCGCTACATCATAAAAATCAGGGTAAGACTTTTCGACCGCTTCACTTCTTTTTATCTTAATATTTCCTTTGCAAGCCATGGAAGCTACGGATAACATCATTGCCATTCTATGATCATTAAAGGAGTCTAAAGGATCAGCATTACCCTTTAATAAACCATTTTTGCCTTTGATTATAAGTTCATCTTTATCGCTTATGGATACTTCTGCTCCTAAAGAATTTAATACTTTACAGGTTGCTGATAATCTGTCGCTTTCTTTAAGTCTTAACCTACCCGCATTATATATCCTGGTGTTTCCTTTGGCAACTGTAGCCATCAAAGATACTATAGGCACCAAATCAGGTATATCGGCGGCATCAACTTCTACTCCCCAAAGTTCATTGCCCCTAACAAAAATGCCCTCTTCTTTAATATCAACTTCAGCACCCATATTCCTTAATATATTTAAAATCTCTTTGTCACCCTGCAAGGAATTAAGATTTAATCCCCTTACCGTTAATCCATTTTTAGATAATGCACCTGCACATAACCAAAAAGCTCCGTTGGACCAATCCCCTTCAACTGTCAAATCCTTTAACAAATATTTCTGGTTACCCTTCACATAAAAATCATTTACCACTATACCGCTTTGCCTCAATACATCCAAGGTCATTTCTATATATGATACTGACTCCTGTTTTCCCGTTATATTTATTGTGCTATCTCCTTCTAATAGAGGTAGGGCAAATAACAATCCGGAAATGTATTGGGAAGAGATATCTCCTCTAATATCAAAGCTTCCGCTATTAAGCTTTCCTGTTACCTTAATATTACCCTCTTCCGATATCCTAACCTTCATGCCATGCTTAGCTAATACCTCAGCCAAATCATTTATTGGCCTTTTACCTAATCTTCCCTCGGTTACAAATGTTCCTTCCCTTCCCAAGGCTCCGACTAAAGGCAATAAAAATCTCAAAGTAGATCCGCTTTCACCACAATAATATTTTTCTTCACCCGACAAAATCGACCTTACGCATTTTTCAGTGGCTTCAATATCTTTAGATCCATATACAAAAGGTATTTCTTTACCGCTTAATGCGGCTGCTATAATTTTCCTGTGGGCCACTGATTTTGAAGGTATAATATCCACAGAACCGGATATTTTTTTTAAATCCACAATAACATTCATTCTTGCACCTATTCGAGTCCCATCTTCAAATATTCTTCAGCTTCTGAAATTCCGGTTCTCACTATCCTTGTATCTCCAATTCCAAAAGGTATTATCAAATTAATCCTGTCGCCAAATCTCTTCTTATCGATTCTCATGATCGATATTAAATCTTTCTCTTTCAAATCAACAGCTATATCAAATCCATATTTTATCAACAAATCAGATATTTCCTCATATTCTACCTGACTTAGATAACCCTTTTTCATGGATGCCCTGGCAATTATATTGATACCCATTGCCACTGCTTCCCCATGGGAATAGCTGTATTCACTTGCTATCTCTATTGCGTGGCCAAAGGTATGTCCAAGATTTAAAAGCATCCTATTACCTTTATCGAATTCGTCTTCCTCTACTAATTTTGCTTTAATCTCCACAGAACTCTTAATTATATCCCCCATGTCCGAATTATCAATATCTTTTAACGAATTAAACAGATGGGGAGACCCGATTATTCCATACTTTATTATTTCTGCAAAGCCATCCCTTCTTATGTTACCGGGGAGAGTTTGAAAAAAGCTTGGGTCAATTAATACCTTTTGGGGTTGATAAAATGCTCCCGCAAGATTCTTTCCCGCCTTTAGGTTTATTGCTGTTTTTCCTCCTACGGAAGAGTCTACTGCTGCCAATACCGTAGTTGGGATTTGAATATACTTTATACCTCTTAAATATGTGGCTGCTATAAATCCCGTTAAATCCCCTACAACTCCGCCGCCTAATGCTATTAGGCTATCACTTCTTGTAAATTTATTTTCTGCGAGGTGTTCCAAAAGCCTTAAGTATGTATCCCCGCTTTTTGACTCTTCTCCCGGCTTAATAACATATATGCTAAGTTTTTCTCCTAGTGCTTCCTTGAGATTTATCAAGTCTTTATTATATATTTTATTAATATTCTCATCGGTAATCAAACAAATTCTATTTAAGTCTTCTATTAACTCTTCAAATTCCAACAGTCTATCAAAAATGCCTTCTTCAATTAATATATCATATTTGCTTGAGCATTTTACTCTAATTATCTGCATTTTCCATCTACCTTTTCTTTTATTCTTCTTCCTTCGGCCAAAAGCTCCCTGATATTTTCCTCATCTTTGGCTTCCAACGCTTTCTTATACAAAAGCAGCTCAGAAATAAACCCATCAAGTTCATTGATCAGAAAATCCCTATTATTAATAAAAAGCTCTGACCACATTTCTTCATTTAGATATGCAACTCTTGTTAAATCATTGTAGCTTCCCGCAGAAAACCCTTTATGTTTTTCTGCAGTATCACTTTTTACAAAAGCATTTGAAACAAGATGGGCCATCTGAGATGTATATGCAATCATTTCATCATGGTGTTCTGCTGTAGTTATTGTAATTTTGCTGAATCCCACGGGTATCAATAATTTTTTTACATAATCCAAAAAGAATAAATCATTGTAATCCTTTGGTACCAATACCATCGGAGCTCCGCTAAACAAAGAATCTCTGCTGTATTTGAAGCCTGATAACTGTTTACCCGCCATGGGATGACCGCCGACAAATTTAAATTTCTTTTCGTCAGCTATTCTAAACGCTTCTTTGCAAATACTCCTTTTGATACCACAGGTATCAATCACCACAGTTTTTTCATTTATAAGGTGTCCCTTTTTATTTAAAAATTCTATGGTTGCCTTAGGGTATATGGCAATTATTATTAAATCACAGTTTCCTATGTTATCGTCGTTTAATTCAGAGTCTATGGCTTCTGACATAATGGCAAAGTTTAAAACCGACTTATCCAAATCATATCCCAGAACCTTAAAATTACTATTCTTTTTATATGCCTTTGCAATGGATCCGCCTATTAACCCCAAGCCTATTATTCCGACTTTCATGATATTGCTTCCTTTACCCTTCTAATCTTTTTCATCAACTGATCGAAGTCTTCCGGCTTCAACGATTGTGGGCCATCGGACAATGCCTTTTCCGGATTATTATGAACCTCTATCATCAATCCGTCAGCACCGGCTGCAACCCCTGCTAATGACATGGGTTCCACTAAAGCCCTTATACCGGTTGCGTGACTTGGGTCAACAACTACCGGTAGATGTGTAAGCTCCTTTAATACGGGAACTGCCGATAAATCCAAAGTATTTCTTGTGGCGGTTTCATAGGTTCTTATTCCCCTTTCACAAAGGATTACTTTTTCATTACCTCCGGCCATTACATATTCGGCACTCATTAATAGTTCATTTATAGTAGAAGACATTCCCCTTTTTATTAATATGGGTTTATCTATTCTTCCCAATGCCTTAAGGAGTTCAAAATTCTGCATATTTCTGGCCCCTACCTGAATTATATCCACATCTTCAAAATATTCAAGATGTTCGGCGTTCATAATCTCGGTTATTATAGGTAAGCCCGTTAATTCCCTTGCCTTTTTCAGAAGCTCTATGCCCTCTTGTTTCATTCCCTGAAAGGCATATGGAGATGTTCTTGGCTTAAAGGTACCACCCCTTAAGATATCCGCTCCTGATTTTTTCACTGCTCTTGCTATTTCTAATATCTGCTCCTCAGATTCCACTGAGCAAGGGCCTGCTATTGTCACAAGTCCTCCATCCCCTATTTTAACATCCCCTATGGTTATCACCGTATCATCGGGATGAAATTTTCTGTTTGCGCTTTTATATGGCTCGGTAACTCTTTTAACCGATTCAACAATATCCAAAAGTTCTATCATTTCCATGTCCAGGGGAGTCGTATCTCCTATTATTCCAAGAACTGTTCTAAATTCTCCATCGGAAACATGCACCTTTAAACCTTGCATTTCAAACCACTCTATCAGGTGTTTTTTTTGAGGCTCCGTGGCATTTTGCTTTAATATAGCTATCATATTAGCTCCTTTCTAATAAAAAAACTCACAGCGACTTTTACTGTGAGTTTGAATTTATAATTATTAGGCAAAACCTATTATTCATTCGTTACAGCAAAAATCACTCTTACCTGTTGCTAAAGTAAAAGTAATAGTAGTATTCTGCTGCAAAAAATAAATTATTCATACCTAACTCCTTCATTTTTGTTTATATTATCATAATTCATAAATAATTACAAGTATTATTTTAATTATTTGTAAAATTTCACATTTTTCTAGTCTTTTATTAGTTTTCTATAGGTTATTAAACCCTCTGAAATCTCATTTGCCGCCAAACTAACAGGTCTTTCTGCCTTCACCTTGGTTATAACCGGTTTGCCTTCAATGATATCCCTTGCCCTCTTTGCAGTTAGCATAACCAATGTATATCTGCTGTCGGCTTTATCTTTTAAATCTTCATTTATTGATGGATATAACATCATGTTATTGTTCCTCCTTGAATTTCTTAATTATTCTTTCTTTGTTATTGTTAATTTTAAAATGCTCTGCTTGAATTATACTAATAATATTATTTACAGCAATGTTTAATTCATCATTTATCACTGTATATTCATATCTGTCGATTAAGCCTATTTCATCCATTGCCCTGGACAGTCTTTTTTGAATATCTTTTTTCGATTCGGTTCCCCTTGATACTATCCTCCTCTCAAGTTCCCTTAAACTAGGAGGCAAAATGAATACCAGTATTGCTTCATCGTAGGAATCCTTTACCTGTAAAGCCCCTTGCACATCGATTTCCAAAATAACATCCATTCCTTCTTCCAGCTTTTTTATAACCATGTCTTTCGGCGTTCCGTATCTATTACCGAACACTTCAGCATGCTCCAAAAAACCGTTATTATCTATGTTATCTAAAAAAACCTCTTTGCTGACAAAGTAATACTCCCTGCCATCTGCTTCTCCCGGTCTTGGGGGTCTTGTGGTCATGGATATGGATATTTCCGCATTGATCCTATCCACTACTTCTCTGCAAATAGTGCCTTTACCCGTGCCTGATGGTCCGGATATAACAAAAAGTTTTCCTCTATCACATTCTAAGAATTTACTTAATCTCATTAGTAGCTCCTTTATGCCATTTCTTAGAGAATTATTCTATCATAGTCATACTGCATATTCAACATTTATTCTATATTTTGAACCTGTTCTCTTATTTTTTCTATCTCACTTTTTGCTTCAAGCATATTATTTGTTATCTCAATATCATTAGCCTTCGAGCCAATGGTATTTGCTTCACGATTCATTTCCTGCACTATAAAATCCAGTCTCTTCCCGATGGAAGCATCCCTTCCCTCAAGTATCTTTTCCAATTGACTTATATGGGATTTTAATCTGACGATTTCTTCGTCTATATTAGATTTATCAGCAAATATTGCTGCTTCCACTAGTATTCTGTCCTCGGGTATTTCCACTTCCTTGGCTATTAGGGCATTAATCCTGCTTTTTAGTTTTTCCGTATATTCAGCGCTCACCTTTGGGGCTCTTTTCTCTATTTCAAGCACCAAAGCTTTTATAACCTCTGCATGGTTTAATACATCTTTCTTAAGCTTTTCCCCTTCGCTTCTTCTCATTTCAGCATTTTTTTCTATGGCTTCTCTAACCGGTATCAACATGGTTCTTATTATTTCTTCTTCATCATCTGTGTTAGACAAGGCTTTGATTACATCCTGCTGACCTGCCAAAAGGTTTAATGATATCTTTTCTCCTAATTTAAATTCATCATTCAATTCCATAAAGCTATCATAATACTTTTTTGCCAATTCCTTATTCACTCTTATATCCGTGCTCTCATCAGAAAAGTCATCCATTATTATGGATACCTCTATTTTACCCCTTAGAAGTGTTTTTTTAATCTCACTTCTTACTTTTTCTTCAGCAAAGCTATATCTTCTTGGCATTCTAATATTAATGTCCCCGTATCTGTGGTTTACTGATCTTATTTCAACTATTATGTTTCGTTTGTCATCAGAATATTCTCCTCTGCCAAATCCGGTCATGCTTTTTATCATCCGCTTTTCTCCTATCTTTTTACTATGATAACTTAATAATTTTACCATTATTATTTAATTATGTAAAGTGATAGCATATATATTGCCACTTCACCAAACATATGATATATTCTCATTAGCAACAAGAAAGGATGAATTATGGCATTTGATGGAATTGTAACCATGTGCATGGTTAAAGAACTAAGGGAACAGCTTCTTTTGGGAAAGATTAATAAAATCTATCAACCCGACAGGGAAGAACTGTTAATGAACATTCATACAAAAGACGGCAATAAAAAACTATATGCCACGACCTCTAGTCAAGGGGCCAGAATATGTTTAATTGAGGATGGCTTAAAAAACCCCGAAACACCATATAATTTTTGTATGCTTTTAAGAAAACATATCCAAAACGGAAGGATTAATGATATAAGGCAAAGGGATTCGGAGAGAATAATTGAGTTTGACATAGAATCCTCCAACGAAATGGGATTTACCGTCTCAAAAAGATTGATATTTGAAATCATGGGTAAGCACAGCAATATAATTTTACTGGATGTGGATACCGGTAAAATCATTGATTCAATTAAAAGAATTTCAATTGATGTTAATAGAAAAAGGCAATTGCTCCCGGGATTAATCTATGAGTACCCGCCACTGCAAGAAAAAATTCCTTTTAAGGACTTGGATAAAAACAAAAATCTTATTCTTAAGCAGGATAGAAATCAAATACTAAACAGTATCGCAGGAATATCTCCTGCCATCGCAGATGAAATGGCGGAGCACAGTGACCCTTTGGGCTTCTTTATTGAAGCTTTGGGCAAACTAAATGCTAATTTTACTACAATGGTATATTCTGATGGAGATAGACCTTTGGACTTCCATGTTATCCCAATTAATTCTTATTTAACCTCGACCGATATATACTATTTTGAGTCTCTAAGCAAGGGCGTTAACTATTTTTACGAACACAAAATCGCAACAAACAGAACTAAACAAAAATCACAAGCCCTTTTAAAATCGGTGAAATCATTTATTGAAAAAAGTGCGCTTAAAAAGAAGCGGCTATCAGAGGATTTGTTGGAGGCGGAAAATTCCGATAGATATAGATTATATGGGGAATTGCTTACGGCAAATTTACACTCGGTAAACCAAGGAGACAAAACTGTAACCCTAACGAATTACTATACCAATGAGCTTATTGATATTCCTTTAAACGAAAAGCTTTCTCCCTCTAAGAATGCTCAAAAATATTTTAAAAAATATAGCAAAGCTAAGACGGCAATAAAGGAAAAACAGTTGCAGCTGGAAGAAAATGGTATTGATTTAGAATATCTCTACTCTGTTCTAAACCACATAGAAAACGCCGATTCCACTGAAGCTTTAGATGAAATAAGGGATGAACTTATCGAAACGGGTTATCTTAAAAGAAAAAAGATCAACAAGAAGCAAAAAAAATATATGGGAAATCCCATAGTATATTATTTAAGCAACGGCCAAAAGGTTTTAGTGGGTAAAAACAACAAGGAAAACGATTACTTGACTACTAAGGTGGCAAAAAGAAACGATATATGGCTACATACTAAAGATATTCCGGGTTCTCATGTAATTATTCCCCTTGAACCGGGTCTTACAATAGACTCATTGGATAAGAATATTTTGTTTGAAGCTGCTTCGATTGCTGCCTTTCACAGTAAGGGCCGAAGTTCTTCTAATGTGCCTGTGGATTATGTGCCCATTAAGTATGTAAAAAAGCCTAACAAGGCCAAGCCGGGCATGGTAATTTTCACCAACAACAAAACTATATATGCAGACCCTAAACTACCAAATTAAGACTCGATTATCTCGAGTCTTTTGCTTTTAGTTTCTTTTTAGTTTTATTCTTCATTATCGAGTATCCAAATCGTCCAATGGGCCTATCATAAGTATTATAGTATCCACCGTGATTAAATGCAATCAGCCCTGCCTTTTCAAACCAATATTTTCCGTTTTTATCTATCAATTCTTCGTCTATATGAACAGCTACTATTTCTGCCATAAACATATCATGGGAAGGTAATTCCTTTATTTCAAACACCTTACACTCAAGGTTTATTGGGGCTTCTTTAATCAATGGAGCTTTTACCTCATCTCCAGGTATTTTAGTCAAGCCCAGGGATTTAAACTTATCCTCGTTTCTGCCGGATCTTACTCCGCAATAGTCCATAGCATTACAAAGCTTATTATTTACCAGGTTTATCACAAATTCTTTATTTTTTACCAGCATATCATGGGAATGCCTTGACTTTGTAACAGAAATATATGTCATAGGCGGATTTGAATTGATTATACCCGTCCATGCTATAGTAATTATGTTACTATATTCTTCATCTCCCAAGCTAACCATTACTGCAGGTAACGGATAAAGCATAGGTGCTGCCTTAACCCTTATTTTGTTCAATTTTTCTACTCCTCAAAACATTTAATATTCTAACAAAATCATCCGGTAATTCGCTTTCGAACTTTATAAATTCCTTTGTTCTGGGATGGACAAACCCCAAGCTTTTAGCATGTAGCAATTGTCCTTCAACTTTGAACTCTTGCTTTTTTGTACCATATACCATGTCCCCCACCAATGGGTGCTTGATATGGGCCATGTGTACTCGTATTTGATGGGTCCTGCCGGTTTCCAATACCGCTTTTATCAAGGTGTATTTCCCGAATCTTTCCAAGACATATATATTAGTAACAGCTTTTTTGGAATTTATTCCGTTAACCGCTCTTTTTTTTCTATCTTTAGGATCTCTTCCTATAGGTTTATCTATCTTTATTTCGTCTTCCTTGATGTTATTTAGTACTAATGCATAGTATTCCCTTAAAACTGTATGTTCCTCCAACTGCTTGGACAAAGCTTCGTGGGCATTGTCATTTTTAGCAACCATCAAAAGACCGCTGGTATCCTTATCGATTCTATGGACAATTCCGGGTCTTATTATTCCGTTTATGGAGGATAGCTTTTCGCCACAATGATACATTATAGCATTTACTAATGTGCCCTCATAATTTCCGGTTGCAGGATGTACCACCATTCCCTTTGATTTATTGATAACCAATACATCTTCATCCTCATATACAATTTCCAAAGGTATCTTTTCGGCAGTAACATCAAGCTTTTTAGGCTCAGGTATCTGAATTTTTATAGAGTCCCCTACCTTTACTTTTTTATTCTTATTCGTTACTATATCATCGTTTAATTTTACATTACCTTCTTCTATTAAAGCTTGGATTCTATTCCTTGAAATATCATCCAGCTCTGAAGCTATTATTGAGTCCAGTCTTCCGTCAATTTTTATTTCATCCATTTCAATCAACTTCATTTGACTTGATTTCCTCTTCTTTGTCATAAAAAATTACGAAAATAATTAATAAGGCACACCCTATACAAACAGCAATATCAGCAACATTAAAAACAGGAAAAACCCTGAAATCAAACATGTCCGTTACATATCCATAAACGATTCTATCATACAGATTTCCCAATCCCCCTCCTATTATAAGGGGTACGGAAATCTTTAAGGAAATATGCATGTTCTTATTATGCTTAACCAGAAAAATTACACAAATAATTATCAATATAATCGGTATCCCTATAGTAATCAGGTATTGACCTTGAAATATACTAAAGGCTGCGCCGGTATTTTTAACATGCGTGAAATGAAATATATTCTGTACGATGGGAATGCTCTCCCCTTCAAACAGATTGTTTCTGACCATATTCTTTGTGAACTGATCTAAAATTATTACTGCTGCTGTAATTAAAAATATAATCATATTGTCTCCGTATAGCAAATGCGAGGTCTAAAGACCTCGCCATCAATTAATTCAGTTAATTAAATAATGTTCCCTTACCGCTTAAGGTCATTTTATTGTAATTCTTCAAACCATCTGCCAAATCTTCCACTGTTGCTTTCTGACTTCCGAAAGGATTGAATTCATCAGTTTCTTCAGTTTCTTGATTTGTCTCATCCTCTATAGCTTCTTTACTTTCTTCAGCTTCTTCGGATTTCATTTCTTCTTCAAAAAACAATTCTTTTGGCTTTGTAACTACCAAAGTGTCTTCAATTACTGATTTTCCCACAATCTGCGGTTCTTCCTCCACAGTCAATTCTTCCCGTTCCTTTTCAAGCTTTTCGATTTCTTCAAATTCGGTTAAGAATCCGTACTCATCCGCATTATATCTGTTCATTTCATCTTCGAGCATTCTTCTGTATTTTTCTCTGAATCTCTCAACCTGTACTTTTAAGTAGGATTGCTCCTCGATTAGTTTTGATACCTCTATCTTGGCCTGCTTTTTAATGTTTTCTGCTTCCAGCTCGGCATCCTTCATGATCAGCTCCGCTCTTCTTTCAGCACTGGCAGAAATATCCGCCATCAAGCTTTTCGCCGTTTCTAAAGTATCTACTATTGAATTATCAGCCTTTTGAGATTCATGTACCTGTTTCTCCAAGAATTTAATCTTATGCGCCATATTCCTGTTTTCATTTAGTAATTTTTCATAATCAACAGTTATTAAGTCCAGAAATTCATCTACCTCACTGACACTGTATCCCTTTTTCTCCCTAGTAAATTCCTTCTTTTCAATATCTATAGGCATTATCATAATTTAATTCCTCCTTTAAAGAATTATCTGTATTAATATTATCAATATTCTTGCTGCTATCTCCACCAGGAAAAAAGCCATAAGCACAGAAAAATCAAACATACCGGTATTGAATCTGGATAAAAATTTTCTGCACGGTTCCACTATCGGTTCCGTCAAGGTTATAACAACCTGATAAATTTTACCACTTGTACTATACGGGTTTCTTGCAAACCAACTAAGTATTGCTCTTGTCATCAAAAGCAATATTATGAGCTGTGAAAACCAGCTGACAGCTCTAATTAAAAGATATTCCATAAATAATTACCTCCAAGGGCTCTGATTTTTATCATTTTTAAAATCGGCTTTAGTATCTCTTTGTACCGATGCCGCTATATTAACATTTTCCGGAGCAAAAATAAAGATATTATTTGCAACTCTTTGAACATTACCGTTTAAGGCATATGTGGCGCCGCTTAAAAAATCAAATATTTTTCTTGCGACTTCGGTTTCAACCATTTCTAGATTTATAATAACAGGTTTTCTTCCCTTTAGGTTATCCACCAGTTTTGTACATTCCTCAAAGCTCTTTGGCTCTATAACCACCAATTTAAAAGGGCTGGAAGCATTTACCGAAAACTTTTTATCCACATAGCTTGCCGGCGGTTCCTTCTTTTCCGAAGTAGCGTTTCCGGGTTTGTTAGCATTTTTTCCTCTGCTCTCTTCATACATTTTTTGTCTTTCAGCTTCAATTTCTTCTTCAGTTATTTCTAAATCATCTTCTTCTGTCTCTAGGCCTACAATCTTTTTAAAAGCATCTCCAAAACCCATTTTTCTTCCTCCATAAATAATATTAACGATAATCTCTTAAACCAAATATTGAAGATCCAACTCTAATAATATTAGACCCTTCTTCAACCGCTATTTCAAAATCATTAGACATACCCATTGATAAATAATCCAAGGATACATTTTTATTAAAGTCAACCTGTTTTAATTCATAAAAAATATCTTTAGCTTCCTTAAAGTACTCCCTTGACATTTCCGGCTCATCAAAGAATGGAGGAATACACATAATCCCTCTTATTCTAATATTATGATACTTCTCTGATATCTCTTTTATCAATAGCTTGACTTCATTTGAAGATACACCGAATTTTGATTCTTCCATTGCTGAATTTATCTGCACCAATATATCCATCACTATCCCCTTTTGTTCTGCTCTTTTGTCTATTTCCTTTGCCAAATGAACAGAATCAACGGAATGTATCATTACCACTTTATCAATAATCTGTTTAACCTTGTTTGTTTGTAAATGTCCTATTAAATGCCATCTTACAGGCTTAACCTCATCATATTTACTTAGAAGCTCTTGAACTTTGTTTTCACCGATATCAGTGATGCCTGCATCAATTGCTTCATTTATTTCCTCAGCGCTATGAAGCTTTGTTACCCCCAATAATAGTATTTCATTGGGATCTCTATTTACTCTTATAGCGGCTTCTTTTTTTCTTTTGTTGATTTCATTAATATTATCACGGATTGACATCCTGCAATACCTCCCCTTACATTATTCATCCGGCGTTTTTACTACTTCATCATAAGGTTCAATAGTTTCGACAGGCATACCATCATCCCCATTAAAGTATTTAGAATAAAGAACGGATCTATCATTATCTGTAGCTATCACTTTAATCGGTTTAAATACATTGTTATCTAATTTATTCTTTAAGTATACTCCTTTTTGTCCATCCTTTTCAACAATACTGCTGTTTTCTACAATTACTCCGATTTCATTGCTTATCAATATTTCGACATCTTCTATTCTTTCAAAAGTGTAATTGCTGTAATATCTGTTGCAGGACAATATAATCCGCCTATAATCACCGACTTCTTCGTTACTGTAAACCTTACAGTCCACATTCCCATCATTGAATTTTACGGTAACCTTTGAATCTAATTCATAAAGGTTGCCCCTTGATTTATCTGTAAAAAACACCAGGTACCATCCGCCGTTATCTACAATTTTAAATACCGGTTCCCCTTTATATACCTTATCATTTATTTCAAAAACTGCGGAAGATTTTATTGCTACAAAATCTTCTTTCTTTAATTTATTCATTGTGCTTGGAGTTATTTCATTCTCATAACCATCAAAATGATAAGTAACCACCCCTGCTTTTATATTTCTATAGGTTTCGCTTTTAACTGTATTATCCCCTAATCTTTCCAAAGCTTGAATATATAGCTTGCTTGGTTCCTCAAGCCCACTCCCTTCTAATTCAATTACTTTGGTTCCATGCTTTAAAAGGTCCCCTTCTTCCATAAGCTTGTTTATTTCTCCGGACTTACCGGCAACATAAACATCTTCATTTCTAACTAAGCAAACCCTCGCCTCTTCGGTGACGCTCAATGCTCCATACTCGGCTATGTATGTTTTCTCCAACATTCCGATTAATGATGGAATCAAGTATATTATTATAGCAAGAACCGTTATTGCTGCTATGTATATTATTATCAGTTTGTTTTTCTTCATATCAGTCCTTCGTAACATTCTACATTAAACCAGCATCATTTACAATATCTATTTGAACTTGCTAAGAATCTTCATCTCGTCTTTATCCAAATCACCCGGATTTTTTATGAACTCTTCATAAAGATCGGGTCTCTTTTTTTTAGTCAGCTCCAACGCTTTTTCAAATTTCCAAAGCCTTATCTTTTTATGATTTCCGTTTAAAAGAACTTCCGGAACTTCTAATCCATAAATTTCCCTGGGTTTAGTGTATTGATCATACTCCAGCAGCCCGGAATATATGGACTCTTCATTTACCGATTCCTCTTTAGGTAAAACCCCCTCTATAAATCTGGAAACCACATCTATAAGGACCATGGCCGGCAATTCGCCCCCGGTTAAAACATAATCTCCTATGGTGATCTCTTCCATGTGAAACATATCTAAAGCCCTTTGATCTACTCCCTCATAATGTCCGCAAAGTATAGTTAATTCTTGTTCCATGCTTATGTCTTTTGCCAATTGCATATTCAATTGTTTTCCCCTTGGCGACATATATATATTAAGTCCTTTAAAACCATTCTCCTCCATTGCCTTTTTTATAGGTTCAACCTGCATAATCATACCGGGACCGCCCCCAAAAGGCGTATCATCCACCCTATTATGCTTATCCAAAGAATAGTCTCTTATATTTACAATATTAAGCTTTATAGTCCCATTGTCTATCGCCCTACCGATTATGCTGTTTTTAATGGGTTCGAACATCTCGGGGAATAGGGTCAATATGTTTATTTTCATAATTACTCCAAAAATCCGGGAATCAAATCAACATATATACTTTTTTCATCTATATCTATACGCTTTACAAATTCCTTTACCACCGGTATCAATATTTCTTTGCCACCCTTTGTTTTAATTTTATATAAATCCTGTGCACTGTTTTGAAGCACATCAGTTATCTCTCCGATTATTTCATTATTATTGTCATATACTACACATCCCATCAGGTCTTTTATGTAGTATGTATTCTCCGGTAATTCTCGCAAATTATCCGCCTTTATATAAAGCTTGTTTCCCACCATAAGCTCTGCATCATCTCTGTTATCAATCCCATCAAACTTAATTATAGGTAAGCCCTTATGAATTCTGGTATCTTCAATCTTAATTGCCCTTATATTCTTATTATTGTCAATGAAAAGCGAAGTGTTCTTTAAATAATTAGATTCATTATTAGAATAACTATAAACTTTAACCTCACCTTTTATGCCTACTGCCGTTACAATCTCACCGATTAATATGAATTCTTCCCTATTCATTTCTCCCCCATATATAGTACAACTTATATTATATTTTACTATATTAAGTAAATTATGTAAACACAAAAGTGTTAAACACCATATGAAAACGGAGCTCAAAAGAGCTCCCCAGTTCATATTATTCTTCGATAATTTCAACCACAACTTTTTTGTTCTGCTTTGTGGCAGCTGCCTTAACGACAGTTCTTATTGCTTTGGCAATTCTTCCCTGCTTACCAATTACTTTACCCATATCATCCGGAGCAACTTTAAGCTTGATAACATCATTGTTATTCTCATGAACTTGTGTTACTACAACTTCTTCAGGTTTGGCAACAAGGGACTTAGCAATAGCTTCAACAAGATTAGTCATATGAATCACCGCTTTCTATTCTATTCCGGCTTGCTTAAGTAAACGCTTTACAGTCTCTGTAGGTTGTGCTCCGTTTGACAACCATTTCTGTACTTTTTCAGCATCGATCTTTACTTCAGCCGGCTCTTTCAAAGGATCATAAGTACCTATTTCTTCAATAAACTTTCCGTCCCTTGGAGCACGTGAATCAGCTACTACTACTCTGTAGAAAGGTCTCTTATGAGCTCCTAATCTTTTTAATCTGATCTTTACCATTGTCTTCCTCCTGTATTATATTAAACCTTTAAACATCTTGTTTCTTTTAAGTGCTTTTGGGTTATTAAACTGTTTCATCATTTTTCTTGCATCTTCATACTTTTTAATTAAATTATTAATTTTACTAACCGGTTGACCGCATCCCTTGGCAATACGTTTTCTTCTGCTGGCATTTAGTATTGAAGGGTTTTGTCTCTCTTCTATTGTCATTGAATAGATTATAGATTCCATTTGCTTGAATTCTTTCTCGCTGTTTTCAATATCAACATCTTTTAATGAAGCATTATTCATTCCGGGAAGCATTCCCATCATTTTACCTATGCCACCCATTTTTTTTATTTGAGCCATCTGCTCTAAAAAATCCTCCAGTGTAAACTGATTCTTTTTAATTTTAGCTTCAAGCTTAGATGCCTGTTCTTCACTATAGCTTTCTTCAGCCATTTCTATTAATGAAAGTACATCCCCCATCCCTAGGATTCTAGAAGCAATCCTTTCCGGATGAAAAGGCTCTAAAGCATCGTATTTTTCTCCGGTTCCCATGAATTTAATAGGCTTACCGGTTACTGCTTTAGTAGAAAGTGCAGCTCCACCCCTGGAGTCACCGTCCATTTTAGTCATTATGATGCCATCAATACCAAGCTTTTCATTGAAGCCTTCCGCCACATTTACAGCATCTTGACCCGTTAATGCATCCACCACCAACAGTATTTCATGAGGCCTTATGGATTTCTTTATATTCACAAGCTCGTCCATTAAAGCTTCATCTATTTGAAGTCTACCTGCGGTATCTATAATAAGTACATTATATCCCTTGATCTCGGCTTCCTTTAAAGCTGCCTTAGCTATTTCCACAGGGTCCTTGGAGTCCCTCATGGTAAAAACAGGTGTATTAACGGCCTTACCAACTATCTCAAGTTGATCTATTGCTGCCGGTCTATAAATATCACATGCACACAGCATTGGATTCTTCCCGCTTTGCTTTAGAGTGTTTGCCAATTTGGCACAAGTAGTTGTTTTACCTGTTCCCTGAAGTCCCACTAGCATATATGTTGTGAATCCACCGGAGGAGTAGGTTAGTTTACTGCCTGTTCCACCCATAAGCTCCACCAGTTCATTATTAACAATCTTTATTACCTGTTGCCCCGGGGTAAGACTTTTCATTACTTCCTCACCCATGGCTTTATCCTTAACATCTTTCACAAAAGTTTTAACCACTTTAAAGTTTACATCCGCCTCTAAAAGCGCCAACTTAACTTCCCTCATGGCTTGATCAATATGCTCCTCTGTAAGAACTCCATTCCCTTTTAATTTTTTAAATGTATCCTGTAGTTTTTCTGATAAACCTTCGAAAGCCATATTACCTCCAAATTTACTCCGCAAATGAATCAAGAATTTTATTTAACTCATTTAGAATTTTATTCTTCTCAATGTCGTCATTTGTATAAACCAGTTTTTCTAATTTTGCCTTAGATTCTTCTACCCTTTTTATGTTTAACAAATATCTATCCACCAGACAAAGCTTTTTCTCATGCTCTTCCAATGTTTTTTCTGCGCTTTTTAATATATAGTGTACACCCTGTCTTGTAATATTAAGGTTCTCCGCTATTTCCGATAAAGATAAATTATCTTCATGGTAATATATCATTACTTCTTCTTGCTTTTCCGGTAATAGCTTACCATAAAAGTCAAATAATAGGCTGGCATACGTAGCATCTTTAATCATAGCAACTCCCTTTATCTGTTAAGGATATGACTTGACAGTAGATAATATATCACACACAATTAATTATGTCAAGTATTTTGTTTGACACTCATTAAATTTCGTTATCCCCTAAGATTCCTTTTTTCTGTTGTTCTCTGTAAAAATCGAAATTATTACAACAGCACTGAGTATACATACCATTCCAATGGCAGTTCTTATTGTTATTATCTCATTTAGATAAAGTGCACCTATTACTATGCTGGTAATGGGCTCTAATGTGCTAACTATGGAAACCACCTCAGGCTCAATAAATTTAACTGCATACCGAACCAGAAGTACCGCTATTATTGTAATGGTAATGGAAAAAACCACCATCACCAGCCAAGCTTCAATCGGCCAAAACCAATGCAGGGAACGGGTGGATATACCGTATATAAATACAGCTACGGAAGTTATCACCACATACAAAAAAGCATATTGCATAGGAGGTATGAATTTAATATTGGACCTGCTAAGGCTTATGAGATAATATGCATAAGACAATCCGGAGCCCAGAGCTATAAGCATACCGTTTAGCTGTACCTGTCCCACATGTTCATAAAACAATATTATACCCACTGTGCAAAGCAGCACGCAGGATATTTTCACCCATGTCATTTTGGCTTTGTAAAAAATCACCATGCCTATAACTACAAATGTGGGGTATATGTAATGCAGTGTAGTTGCAAGTCCCGTGGATATGTAGTTATATGATGCGTAAAGCATTATTTGGGTAAAAAGCATGCCAAAAATAATTATTCTGGATGCTTCAAAAACATCTTTACCGGATAATTTTACCTTATCAGTGTTCTTTAATAATATCATCACCACCGGTAATGCTATAATCTGTCTAAAAAAAACCACTGTAATCGTATTAAGACCATAGCTATAAAGAAATTTTGTTGCCAAAGGCATTAATCCGAATAAAACCGCCGATATTATTGATGCCAAAAGGCCTTTAGTGATATTGCTCACATTAACCTCCCGCTAATATGTTTTAGCTTCCTCTTCACCGTTTATTATCCTTATTGCTCCCTCTACCAATGCCTCCATTTCAAATTCCCCCGGCACTATTATTATTGGAGCAATTTTATTTATTCTGTCACTTATCATATTATCAATCATTTCCGAGTAAGCAATACCCCCGGTTAAAATTATACAGTCCAAATCAAAATTTAATGTTGCCGCCATTCCACCTATAGCTTTTGCGACTTTGTATGCCATGGCAGAATAAATAAACTTGGAATATTCGTCTCCATTATTTATATTTTCTTCCACCTCTCTCATATCCGTGGTGCCAAGCAATGCTTTTATTCCGGCTTCTCCCCTTACCTTTTTTATCATTTCTTTTTTCGTATATTTTCCGGAATAACAAATATCAATCAGGTCCAGTAAAGGTACACCTCCTGATCTTTCGGGGGAAAACGGGCCTTCATCATCCCTCACGGAATCTATTATCTTACCATTCTTATGAGCCCCCACGGTTATACCTCCGCCCATATGAGCTACAACGGCTTTAAATTCTTTGTATTCCTTGTTGAATTTCTCCTTGGAAACCTTCCTTGCAACCGCCTTTTGGTTTAATACATGTGCCAAAGGTTTGATTACCACATCCTTCATGCCTGTAACCTTGGCTATATCTTCTAATTCATCAGAAGCTTCACTGTCATATATATATGAGGGTATACCCAAAGATTCTGCCATATCATAGGCAATTATTGCCCCTAAATTCGATGCATGGGGTGATACTATGTCACTTTTAAATGCATCCACCAGCTTTTTGTTAATCTTATATCCACCTGCTTCCAAACCAAAAAGTAGTCCACCTCTTGCAACCACAGCTTCCAATTCGGATTCATCCACATTATGTTTTTTTAAAACATTATCTATACTTTCTTTTCTCATAGAAAATTGGTCAGTTATATCATTAAACTGACCAATTATTTCAACCGGATGATCTATTGTTTCGGTGAATATATTGTTTTTACCTTCGTACACAGCTATTTTTGTAGTTGTCGAACCCGGATTTATCGCCAATATATTCATATTCATCTTCCTCCATTACTCATTAGGGATTGTATCTTTATTCCTTCCAAACATAATATAACCCGTAACAGCTAATAATGCAAGGGATATAACCACTCCTACAGTAGCATTCATTCCCTGGCTAAGGAAGAAATCATAATATCCTTTAACAAATATCGCAGCAACAACTGCAGGTATTACCCATTGTATATAGAATTTAGGATACATGAATTTTGCACCTATACCCGTATTTGCTTCTTTAATAAAATTGTTCCATCCCCATCCATATTTCTGAACACAAAAGCTCATTACTATTAATGAACCCAGTGGTAGCAGATTGTAAGAAACAATGAAGTCTTCTAAATCAAGCACACCTGATCCGGGACCAAATGGTACAAATCCTGCCAATACATTGAAGCCTAATGCACATGGTAAGGAAAGAATCGTTATGGCAATAATATTAATTCCCACTGCTTTTTGTCTGGTCCAACCCCATAAATCCATGGCAAATGCTATAATATTTTCAAATACAGCAATTACTGTTGACAGTGCGGCGAATGCCATAAATATAAAGAACAGAGTTCCCCATAATTGTCCGCCTGCAATTGTATTAAATATATTTGGTAATGTAATAAAGATTAATCCCGGGCCTGCGCCAACATCCACTCCGAATGCAAAGCATGCGGGGATAACTATTAAACCGGCAATAATTGCTACAAATGTATCACATACTGTTACATTTATGGCTTCACCTGTTATTGACCTATCCTTACCCAGATAACTTCCCATTACCATCATGGAACCGATACCCAAGCTCAGTGTAAAGAAGGCTTGGCTCATTGCACCAAATATAACATTTCCCCAGCCCTGGCTTGCCGCTCTGGCAAAATCAGGTACCAAATAGTATTTAAGGCCTTCTTGTGCTCCCGGCAACATCAATACCCTTGCTGCTACAATAAGCATTAAGACCAATAAACATATCATCATAACCTTTGTAATCTGTTCTACACCTTTTCTAAGACCCAAAACACATACTCCAAAGGATAATAAAACCGTGACTATCATCCAAAATACCAAAGTACTGCCGGAGCTTAACATTCCGCCAAACACTCCGCCTACTTCTTCCGGAGCCATGCCGTTAAAAGCACCGGCTACAGTTTTATATAAATAGTATAATAACCAACCAGCTACTGTAGTGTAAAACATCATAAGCATGTAATTACCTACAAATCCCATGTAACCGGCATTATGCCATTTTGTACCTTTAGGTTCCAATGTTTTAAAAGCTTTTACTATAGATTTTTGTGCTCCTCTACCTACCGTAAATTCAGCTACCATAACAGGAATTCCCAAAAGCACTAAAAATGCCAAATAAATTAAAATAAATGCAGCTCCTCCATATTGTCCTGCCATGTACGGAAACTTCCATACATTTCCAAGACCGACTGCACAACCTGCTGAAACTAAAATAAATCCTAGTCTCGATCCAAATTGTTCCCTCTTGTCCATATCTTTCTCCTAATTATAAATTTATTAAATATAACAATACCCAACGACTTTATTATAGTTACAAAAACAAAATCTGTCAACTTTTTATGGGCACAAAGTTTGATATTTTAATGGTTTGAGGCCATTAATCCAAACTATTGTATAAAGGTAAATACAATTATGCATAATATTCATAACAAAAACACGAACTTTATATTTGAATTTTAATTATTTTTTCATAATTCACAAATATTTTTAGTGTAATTTATTCAATACTATGGTAGAATATACGAGTAATTTGTAGAATTTATAAAATAATTAAGAGAGGTGAATTTATGGAGGCTTTAAACAGCATCGTCAATGCGGTTAACAGTTTTGTATGGGGACCCCCTATGATAATTCTGCTATTCGGTACGCATATTTACATGACGATAAGAACCGGATTCGTGCAAAAACACATTTTTAAGGCAATTAAGATGTCAATTACTAAGGATCCTGATGCAGAGGGAGATGTATCTCAGTTTGGTGCTCTAACCACGGCATTAGCTTCTACAATTGGTACCGGTAACATCGTTGGTGTTGGTACAGCATTGGCTTTAGGAGGCCCGGGAGCAATCCTATGGGTATGGCTAACAGGCGTTTTTGGTATGGCTACCAAATATGCCGAATGTCTCATCGGTGTAAAGTACAGGGTAAAGAGTAAAGACGGAACAATGATAGGCGGAGCAATGTATGCTTTAGAAAGAGGCCTGAACATGAAATGGTTGGGAGTAATATTTGCCATTTGTGCAGGACTTGCAGGCTTTGGTATAGGAAATACTGTTCAAGCTAACGCAGTAGCAACAGTTGTTCACGAAAATACCGGAGCGCCCGTTTGGATTATGGGATTGATACTGGCTGTTTTGGTGGGTGTAACTATCATAGGCGGAATACAATCAATCACTAAGGTTTCTGAAAAACTAGTTCCATTCATGGCAGTGTTCTATTTCCTGGGATGCGTAATTATACTGATATTAAACGCAGATGTTTTAGGAGAAACAATCGCACTTATATTAAAATCTGCTTTTTCTGCCAGAGCAGCAGGTGGCGGATTTATCGGAGCCAGCGTTATGGTTGTAGCACGTTTTGGTATTGCAAGAGGTTTATTCTCCAATGAAGCAGGTTTAGGTTCTGCTCCTTTGGTAGCATCAGCTGCACAAACAAGAAATTCCGTAAGACAGGCCTTGGTATCCATGACAGGATCATTTTGGGACACAGTAGTTGTATGCTTAATAACCGGCTTAACATTAGTAAGCTGTGTAATTAAATATCCTGAAATAGATGCAATGTCAGGAGATGGCGGAGTATTGACTACCCAAGCATTTTCAATGATACCTGTTTTAGGTCCGGTTATACTGACAGTGGGAATGGCTACATTTGCATTCTCTACAATTTTAGGTTGGTATTACTACAGCGAACGTTGTATCGTTTATCTAGGCGGAGAAAAAATAAAAAGACCTTATCAAATACTTTGGACCATTTTAGTATTTGTAGGTTCCGTTTCCAGCATGGCCATGGTATGGAATATTGCTGACACATTAAACGGAATGATGGCTATTCCTAACCTTGTGGCAATACTACTTCTATCGGGAGTTATCGCTAGGGAGGGAAAACAATATCTGAATCCAGAGCATATTATGGATAAGGATATGACTCCAATACCTACAATAGAAAACACTAAAAAGGGTGTGTTATTCTAAAAACATTCAGCTCTTAGGTAAATTACTTAAGAGCTTTTTTTATTGTCTTTATTAACAAATTCATGTATAATATCTCCCATGCGCTTATTAGGTTTTATTATGTTTAAATTGGGTATTAATTTATTAATACGAAGAAATTAACGAGAAAATAATCGATTTATATGATAAGGGGGAAATATGAAAAAACATATTACAATATTCTTAATACTAATTATGACTTTAATTATGGCAGGATGCAGCGATACGGTGGAAACAAATAATACAACATCCAGTGATTTGACCAGCTTCACCACAATTGATTTAAACGGAGAAACTGTAACAGAAGACATTTTTGCAGATTATGATATTACTATGGTCAATGTTTGGGCTACATGGTGCGGCCCATGTGTTAATGAATTCCCGGCCCTGGGAGAATTAAAAAGGCAATTACCGGAAAACTATAATCTGATTACAATATGTACTGACGGAAACAGAGATTCTTCCAACGCCCTTAATATTCTGTCTTCTAACAATGCAGATTTTACCGTATTAATACCATCTGAAGAATTGGAGAACGGCTTTCTTTCAACTGTAGATGCAATCCCTACAACCATCTTTGTGGACTCTAACGGAAATCTAGTGGGCAGTAGACAATTGGGTGCTCCCGGCTTTGATGAAGCCTCGATTATCGATGGCTATATGGAGCTTATAGAAAATGCATATAGCGAGTTAAAATAGTTGACCTGTTAATAAATAACTTATATAATTGATATAAGTTAATTAAGTTTATAAGGAGGTTATTATGCGTTACAATATTGAGGGAGGACAGCTTCCGGTACTGATCTGTTCATTAGATGCAGGAGAAGCTATGATAACAGAAAGCGGAAGTATGGGTTGGATGACTCCAAACATAGGTATGGAAACAAGTGGCGGCGGCGCAAAGAAAGTATTGGGAAGAATGCTTTCAGGCGAATCTTTATTCAGAAACATTTACACCGCTAGGGGTAATGGTGCACAAATAGCATTTTTATCCAGCTTCCCGGGTTCCATCGTTCCTATTGATGTAAGTAAAGAGGATTTTGTTGTTCAAAAATCAGCATTTTTAGCAAGCGAAAACACTGTTGAACTATCCATGTTTTTCCAAAGAAAATTCGGTGCGGGATTAGTTGGCGGAGAAGGTTTCGTAATGCAGAAACTGAGTGGTAGCGGTATGGCCTTCATTGAAATTGATGGAGCGGTCATCGAATACACATTGGCAGCAGGTCAACAAATGGTTATAAGTTCAGGGCATTTGGCTTATATGAGCGGCACTTGCTCCATAGATGTATCCACAGTAAAAGGTGCAAAAAATATTTTCTTGGGAGGAGAAGGTTTATTTAACACAATAGTAACCGGTCCCGGTAAAATAGGTCTTCAAACATTATCTCCAGGCGCATTAGCTTCTGCTATAGCTCCATATTTACCAAGTAGTAATAACTAAATATATGAGCCTTTGAAATCATTCAAAGGCTCTTTTTTAATAGTTATTTATCATAAAAACAGCAATCAGAAGTTGGACAAGGATAATTATCGGCAATCCCCATTTAAAGTACCAATGTTTAGTCTTATGTTTAAAAACATTCATACCTAATAAGCCTCCGATGCTTCCCCCCAATAAGAAAAGGGTAAAAAGTTCTCTTTCGGGAATTCTCCATTTTGAATTTTTCGATCTTTTTTTATCAATTCCCATGATTATATAAGCTGCTATATTAATAATCAAGAAATATGCTAATATATATTTGCCCATCCCTTATTCCATCGTCCTTGTCATTTTTTTAAAATCCATCCATTCATCATACTGCTCATATGTATAATATCCAAGCAGCATCCCTGCCTCCTTTAAAGAAATATTTTCATTAAAGGCCTTCTTGGCAATCTCAGCAGATTTTTCATATCCTATGTAAGGATTTAATGCTGTTACCACCATCAATGATTTATTTAGGTTCTCGTCGATTACTTCTATATTCGGTTTAATTCCAACCACACAGTTTTTATTAAAAGAACTTATTCCCTCAGCCAAAAGGTTACAACTTTCTATAAAGTTACTTATGATAACCGGCATAAAAACATTCAATTGGAAGTTGCCTTGAGATGCTCCGATTCCTATGGCAGTATCATTGCCCATCACCTGTACCGAGACCATGGTCATGGCTTCACATTGTGTCGGATTTACCTTACCCGGCATTATGGAACTTCCCGGTTCATTGGCGGGAATTGTAATCTCGCCTATCCCGCATCTAGGCCCGCTGGAAAGCCACCTTACATCATTGGCTATTTTCATCATGTCCGATGCCAAGGCCTTAATGGCTCCGTGAACATAAACTATACCATCTTTTGATGTCAAACTATGAAACTTGTTTTCCGCTGTGACATAGTATTCATTGGTAATCTTTGATATTTCTTCCGCAACCATAACATCAAAACCTTTAGGGGCATTTAACCCTGTACCTACAGCTGTTCCTCCCAATGCCAATTCAAGTAAATATTTTTTTGATTCGTTAATCATATTAACATCATGAACTATCATGGATTTCCATCCGCTTATTTCTTGGCCAAGAGTAATTGGGGTTGCATCTTGCAAGTGTGTTCTTCCAGTTTTTATTATCCCTTTATTCTCTTCCTCAAGTCTTCTAAAGGTCTTAATCAGTTCATTACAGGCCGGAATCAGTTTATTATTTAATAATTCCACCGCCGCAATATTCATTGCAGTAGGAAAGGTGTCATTTGAACTTTGGGATTTATTAACATGATCATTTGGATGGAGCAATTTATCTTTAGCCAGCTCATTTCCACGGTTAGCTATAACTTCATTTACATTCATATTTGACTGTGTTCCGCTACCCGTTTGATAAATAACCAAAGGAAAATGTTCATAAAGCTCACCCCTCATTATTTCATCACAAACTCTTCCTATAAATTCACTTCTTTTTTCATCGATTGTACCGAGTTTGTTATTAGCAATTGCTGCAGCTTTTTTAAGCACTGCAAAGGCATGAATAATTTCACATGGCATTTTATTGCCTATCTTAAAATTTTCGTAGCTTCTTTGGGTTTGTGCCCCCCAGTATGCATTTTTAGGAACAGCTATTTCTCCTAAGGTGTCCCTTTCTATTCTCATATCCATTTCATTTCTCCTTGCAACAACTGTTATATAAATTTATTTCCTTATATTTCCTGCTTCTATAGCTTTATCCGCCACGGCTTTTGCCACCACCGAAACCACTCTTTCATCGAACACTCCCGGCAATATGTATTCCTTTGAAAGTTCCCTCTCTTCAATCACATAAGCCAGAGCCATTGCGGCTGCCACCTTCATCTCATCGGTAACCTTTGTGGCCTTTACAGAAAGTAAACCCTTAAAAATTCCCGGAAACGCCAAAACATTATTTACTTGATTTGGGTAATCAGACCTTCCTGTTCCTACTACTGCAGCACCTCCTGCCTTTGCCTCCTCTGGCATTATCTCAGGCACGGGGTTTGCCATGGAAAAAACAATAGGGTCCTTTGCCATAGTCATTATCATTTCTTTATTAACAAGACCCGGCCTGGAAACTCCTACAAACACATCTGAATCCCTAATGACATCCTTTAATTGTCCCTTTAAATTGTCTTTATTGGTAATTTTTGCCATTTCTTCTTGGGCATTATTATTATATGGAGCACCTTCATATATCGCACCATTTATGTCGCATAAAATAACATCCCCAAATCCCATCAGTATAAACATTTTAGCTATGGATATCCCCGCTGCGCCGGCACCGTTGATTACTATCTTAAGCTCGCCTTTTTTTCTCTTAGTGTATCTAATCGCATTTAAAACCCCTGCTGCAGTTATTATTGCCGTACCATGTTGATCATCATGGAAAACAGGAATATCACATTCTTCTATCAGTCTTTTTTCTATTTCAAAGCACCTGGGAGCACTTATATCCTCTAAATTAATACCTCCAAAGCTTTTTGAAATCAATTTTATTGTTGTTACTATTTCATCAACATCCTTAGAATTAATACATATTGGAATTGCGTCTATTCCTGCAAATCTCTTAAATAATGCACATTTACCTTCCATCACAGGCATGCTGGCACTGGGTCCTATATCTCCCAACCCCAAAACCGCTGTACCATCAGTAATTACCGCTACCAAATTACCTTTCCCCGTATACTCATAGGCAAGCATTTCATTTTTTTCTATCTCCAAGCAGGGCTCTGCCACACCGGGGGTGTAAGCAATAGACATGTCTTCCATAGTTTCAATCCTGTCTTTTAGTTCTGTGTAAAGTTTCCCCTTCCACTCCTTGTGCTTTTTTAGTGCTAAAGTTTTATTATCCACAATACTCCTCCTCATAAAACATATGGCAGCTGCTCACCTGACCTGGTCTTTGCCCCCACACTCGCCTTTATCCGGATTTTCCGGAGGACTTACATCTAAGCTACGCCATGATCACTGCCGCTTTGCGGAACAGCTTACGTGGATCCCTTTGCCCGTAACTGGCCTGGATTTTCAACCACAGACATAAGCAGCTGCCATATGTTTTATTGTATAATATAATCTCCGCCGGAAGCAAATACTAAAAAATATACTTTCTCGGCACCTTCTCTTTTTAATGCTAAGCTAACAGAATCCATAGTAGCTCCTGTTGTATATATATCATCTATAACCAAAACCCTTTTGCCGTAAATCATTTTCCTTCCATGCTCGGTTATATTAAAGGCATTTAATAAGCTCTCTTTTCTTTCCGTCGGACTCATACTTTTTAGCGGTTCGGTATTTTTCATTCTTACCAAACATTTATTATCGCATTTTGTTCCTTGGAAATCAGAAAAATAACCACCTATCAATTCAGCCTGATTATATCCCCTTTCCCTTTTCCTTTTTTTATTAATGGGAACAGGAATGACTATATCATAATCTAAATCTTCTATCAACATTCTATCATTCATAATTTCCGCTATAACTCTGGAAATATATGTTTTTTTATTATATTTCAGTTTAAAAACGATACTCTTTTCTAAAGACCCATACTGAACACAAGAGTATCCCCTATCAAATTCATGCCTATTATTCTTACAATCATAGCAAGTATTCGTAGGATTGTTTTCACTAAGTATTTTACCACATTTATTGCATGTCCTGCTACCAATCCATTTAAATCTCTCAAAGCAGTCATCGCATAGCGAATAATTCCTGGTTTCATCAATTATATTATTGCAGGCAATACAATATATGCTTTGGGGATAAATAAGGTTTATAATTGATTTAACAAATTCCCTAATACTCATATTTAAATCCCAAAAGATCTATATCCCTTAATCTTATTCCGAGCCCGGAGCATCTACTATCTATTCTGTTATTGTCTACCATAGCTTGCATTCTTTTTTCCGACCCCAAAAGAATAACCAGATTTTTACCCCTGGTAATGGCAGTATATAACAAATTTCTTGTGGCTAGCATTGGCGGGAACCAAGATATTGGCATTACAACCACGGGGAACTCACTTCCCTGGCTTTTATGGACAGTTATGGCATAAGCCAGCTCCAAAAGCTCCAGTTGAGTAGAATCGTATTCCACATATTTATCATCATCAAAAATAACCCCAATTACATCATTTTCGATATCAATGCTTTCTATAACTCCCATATCCCCATTGAATATACCATCACCGGAAACCAGGCTACCTTTTTTTCTCCATTTCACGCTATAGTCATTTCTAATCTGCATAACCTTATCCCCCACCCTAAAAATTTTATCTCCATAGGTTTTTTCATCTAACCCTTTAGTTTTAGGGTTAAGCACTTCCTGAAGTTTTTTATTCAAGTTTAAAACTCCGAGATTTCCTTTTCTTGAAGGAGTAATTATTTGGATATCAGAAAATGAGTCTACAAAATCATAATATTTTTCTATTCTACCCGTTACCAGTTCTATCAGCTTATTCAAAATTTCCTGTTCATTATTGAGCTTAAGCATAAAGAAATCTTGATCCTTTTCATTGAAATACGGGTACTCACCTCTATTTATCAAATGAGCATTTACTACTATCAAGCTTTCCTTTGCCTGCCTAAATATCTCATTAAGTCGGATTGTTGTAATGTATTCACTGCTTATCAAATCACGCAATACATTCCCTGCTCCCACAGACGGCAGCTGATTTACATCCCCCACCAGTATTAGTCTTGTACCTGTGGGTATGGCTTGCAATAACGCATCCATAAGCTTTAAATCAATCATAGAAGCTTCATCCACAATTATTAAATCAAAGGCCAACTTATCTTCCGCATTTTTTAAAAACTTACCCTCTCCCAAATCGTCTACATATTGATATTCCAAGAGTTTATGTATAGTTGATGCTTCATAGCCCGATGTTTCAGTTATTCTTTTAGCCGCTCTTCCAGTGGGCGCAGCTATTGCTGATTTAAAGCTACAGCAATCAGAAATCCCTATTATCGTATTTATTATAGTGGTTTTCCCTGTGCCCGGACCTCCGGTTATTATTGATATATTATTATTTAAAGATTTTTCAACGGCTGTTATCTGTTCATCGGACAGATTAATATTATTGCTCACACATACAGAATTTAAAAGGTTACTTATCTCTGCATTTATTCGAGTTATCCCCGCTGATTTTAGTCTAATCAAGTTACTACATACACTTCTTTCGGCAAAATAGTAATTGGAAATATAAACAACGTCCATACCCGAAAGGTTATCAATCTTTATGCTTCCTTCAAATGCCATATTTATTAATCTGTCTTCAATTATTTCCATGGATACATCCATGATTTCTCCGGCTTGCTCTATTAATTCTGTCTTAGGTAAATATGTGTTTCCTGAATTAATATATTTGTTTAGTGTAAATAGAATTCCGCTCTTAAGCCTAAATTCACTTTCCCTGTCAATTCCTAAATTATTGGCTATTTCATCCGCTTTTTGAAAACTGATACCATAAATATCTTCTATCAATTGATATGGGTTTTCTTTAACCACAAAAACTGCTTGGCCACCATATTCTTTGTAAATCTTTAAAGCATAAGCTGTTGTGATTCCCAATTTTTCCAATTCAAATGCTATATCGGCAAATTCTTTTCTTAATACATATGAATCATGTATTTTTTCTGCGGTTTTAGGTCCGATTCCTTTTATCTTTGTCAGTTCATTATAGTTGTTTTCAATTATTTCAAGTACCTTATCATCAAAACTTTCCATCAATAATCCGGCGGTTTTGGGTCCGATTCCTTTAATTGCTCCTGAGGCCAAGAATTTTTCAATGCTTGTTTTCCCTTTGGGAATAATCTCCTTAAAAGAAAAAAAGGCAAATTGCTCACCGTACTTGGGGTGAGTTTTGTATTTGCCCTGTAATTCAAAAACAATACCCGGATTAATATAAGGAAGGTTCCCGGTGACTGTTATTACGGCATTATCCGTTTCCAATACAGCCACTGTAAAACCGTTAGAATCATTATGATAAATAACATCTACAATTTGTCCAGTCATTATTTCCATTTATTATTTTAACCAAATTACCCTTCTAGTAGCTACTGCAAATTTGCTCTTGCTCATTTTCTTTGCTTCCTTTAGCAAGTCTTGCCTATTATTTCGATTAGGCTTAATATGTACTACATCTACAACCAGCTTCAATATCTCATAGGCCCTTTCCTTGGTGTCAGCATAGCCGGCTTCCATTACATCATTTTCATTAATCGCCAAATCTTCAGGGAAAACAGCATCTCCGGTTTTCTTTATTTCCTTCTCATAATAGACCCTGGATTGTATTTTGGTATCTTGAAAATCATATACTATCCTTTGTGCCTTGGATAGGTTATTTAAATAGTTATATCTTTCCATTCCGATATCTGCCAAGTAATGCTTGAATTCTACATATGATCCCAAGAAGTTAATTTTAATTATATTATCCACGCCATCGTGCAACCTATAATTGGTTTTCTCGGAAAAATCCAATCTATCAATCGCCTTATGGGCTTTTTTGGTGGAAAAGCAAATATAGAACAGCCCCAGTCTTCTGTCGCTTACCTTTTTAACCTTATCTATTCCTTCACATAATCCAATATAATCATACCTTTCGGTACTGTTCATACTATTAAAGATTTCCGGTCCGACAACAGCTTTTAATAATCCTGTTTCCGCAAGCATATTCAATCCAAGACCCGCATTATCCGCCATCACTATTCTTTCCAATGCTCTTGTCACATAGCCTAAGGATTCATCTTTTATCTTATCTGCACTTTCCTTAACCTCTTCATAAAGGTCATTTGCCAAATCATATCCAAGTTCAGCCGCCAGCTCCACAGCATCAAAAGCCCTATACGGCTTTTTATCCAACAGCTCCTTTGGGGAAATTGTAGTCTTAATAATCTTAGCTTTCATGTCACCCCTTGCATCAAAAGGATCACAGAAGGTTCTGTTCGGATTATCTGCCATGGCATTTAAAGCAAAAGGCTCCCTTTCCAAATGACTTGTAATACTATCAAAGAATTCAATCTCCTCTTCTCCGATAGGGGTTCCGTAAGGGCACAAATCAATAATAGTTTCTTCCTCTTCATTTTCATAAACAAATCTAACGATTTCTCTTTTTTCGTCTATTATCTCAGCCTCACCGAATAGTTCTCTTATCTTTTCCAATCTGGCACTTGTGGCCAAATCCCAATCCAATGTTTTAATTCCGTTTAAACCTTCTCTTACACATTTTCCATAGGCATATACATCATAACCGTTTTTTTCCAATTCCTTGAATATACCATTTACTTCCTTAGTTAATTTAATCAACAGTCTACCTCCAGTTAAAACTTTGCTTTGTATAATCTTCTATAATCCAGTGTCCATACACCATCTGTAAATTCGCCTTTATCTATTCCCATTAAAGCATTCTCCATGTCAAACATCCTGGCATCCAAAATATCTAAGTAATGAAGCATTTCGGCCTCCGGGAAAAGAGGTTTCTTGGGACTGCCGAATTCCGGCTCATAATGATGTGACAATATCATATGCTCTAGCATTATCATTTTTTCTTTGCTCATATTTATTGCTTCTGCTTTTGTCTCAATATTCTTAATACCTTGTACAATATGCCCTAAGAGCTGTCCCTCAAATGAATAACCATCAGATATACCGTTTTCGTCTGAATTAATCTCATTCAATTTTTCCATATCATGTACTGCTACCCCGGCCAGTAATAGATCTTTATTTAAGTTAGTATAAACCTCACAAAGCTTTTCACCCGCCATCATCATTCTTTTTATGTGATATAGAAGACCTCCATATTGTGCATGATGATTTTTTTTAGCTGCCGGATAATACATTAATTTATCTTTATTCTCTTCATATAGGGATTTGCATAAAGTTTTTAATTCAATATCTTCAAACCCTTCAATGACATTTAATATGTACTCATACATATCCTCTGATTTTTCCGGAGCCGCCTTGATGAAGTCTCTGATTTCAATTTCATCTGTTTCGGAAGTTTTTCTTATTCTTGTTACCCTCATCTGTTTCATGCCCTTCCATTCATTGACGGTACACTTAACTTTTACTATATCACCCTCGGATATTTTGTCTATTGAATCTTGTTCTTCATCGGAAAGATCCCATTTCTTAGCAGTAATTTCACCGGTACAATCCCCCAAAAGTAAGTCCAAATACTTTTTCTTATTGGATCCTAATTTTACAGATATACTTTTTACCATGAAGAATTCTACTACTTCTTGTTCATTTTTCAGCTGTGAAATGTATATTTCTTTCATCACTTATCTCCCTTTTTAATAGTCCTAATCATTATATATCATAATTACTGTTTCATCAACCACGATAGGAATTTTCTCTTCACATTTACACAAATTAGTATATAATATTACCTATAAGAAAGGGGATTGATATGGAATTTGATGTAAAAAAAGCTACCGAAGCAACAATAGATTGGATAAGGAATTGGTTTTCGGAAAATGGCGAGGATTGCAACGCAATAATTGGCATCAGCGGGGGGAAAGACAGTTCAGTAGTTGCTTCACTATTAGTTGAAGCTTTGGGTAAAGAAAGGGTTATTGGAGTTATGATGCCTAAAGGTGTTCAAGACGACATAGATATGGCACAGCTTCTAATCGAGCACCTGGGAATAAGGTCTTTTACGATTAATATTAAGCCGGCTTATGAAGGCTTAATAAATGAACTCGAGAAAAATATTGATGATATCAGTAGGGACAGTAAAATAAACCTACCCGCCAGATTGAGAATGTCAACTCTTTATGCCGTTGCTCAGTCCTTTAACGGTAGAGTGGCAAATACCTGCAACCTATCGGAGGATTGGGTGGGTTATTCCACTCGTTATGGTGATTCCGCCGGGGATTTTAGCCCTTGCTCATTTTTTACAACTAAAGAAATAAGGGAAATGGGAACATATCTTGGAGTTCCGGATATATTGGTAAATAAAGTTCCGATAGACGGTTTAAGTGGATTAAGCGATGAAGAAAAGCTTGGTTTTACTTATGAAGTATTGGATAGATATATAAGGACCGGGGAAATCGATAATATGGAAACAAAGAAAAGAATAGATTACCTAAACAAGTTAAACAAGTTTAAGCTACGTTTTATGGATTCATTTAATTATTGGGAGGATAAAAATGACTAGAAAATTAAAGATTGCAATACTGGGATTCGGAAATGCTTCCAGGGCTTTTTCAAAAATTTTAGAGGCAGAGCGGGTAAATATCCTGTCAGATTATAATACTGCCATAGTTACAACAGGCATTACGACGGGAAGTCATGGCGCTTTATATAACCCAAAAGGACTACATTTAGATAGCATCAGAGATTACTATGATGCTAATGGAGAATTTTTAAACCCCATCCAAATGACTTCAATGGAGCTTGCGGAAAGCGGAGATTATGATGTGTTAATTGAAGCAACGCCTCTTAATATACATACAGGACAACCTGCTACAGATCACATTAAAACGGCTTTGAAACGGGGCAAGGCAGTTATAACCGCAAACAAAGGCCCTATAGCTTGGTATTTTAAGGAATTAAAAACCCTTGCCAAGGATAATAATTGTCCATTTTTTTATGAAACTACTGTAATGGACGGTACGCCGGTTTTTAACTTAGTTAACGACACCCTTAAGATGTGCAAAGTCACTGCGGTTGATGGAATCCTCAATTCAACTACCAACTTCATACTTGAAGAGCTGGCAAAGGGAAGGGATTACGATGAAGTTATCGCAGAGGGAAGAGAACTGGGCTTTATAGAAGCAGACTCCGCCATGGACATTGAGGGCTATGATGCAGCAGCTAAATTGACAGCACTATTAAATGTACTAATGGATGCGGATTTAACACCGGATAAAATTAATCGTAAAGGCATTGAAGATATAGATAAAAAAGATATCGAAAATGCCTCCAAGGAAGGTAAGGTAATTAAGCTAATTTGCCATGGCGACAATAATGAAGCATATGTAAGGCCTACCTTGATAGATAAATCCGATATGATGGCCACCATAGACAGTACCTCCTCGATAGTACAGATAACCACTAATTACATGGGTAAGTTAAGCGTAATTGAACATGACCCCGATTTGGTACAGACAGGTTATGGAATATTTAGCGATTTGATAAGAGTTATTGAAAGCACCTTAGTCAACTAAGGTGCTTATATCCATTTCATATTCTTCATAGTAATCCACTTCCGCCGCCGCCGCTTGGGCTACACCCTTGCTGCACATGGGAGCCAGCAATGAACAATTTCTAGGGCAAGCGGTACAGTACAGGTTTGATAAATACTCGGAAAGGGTAGGTGTCTCATCTGCCACAGCGGTTAATTGCCCCTCACCTTCATCATTATCAGAAACATTAGTGCTATCCATAATAGGCAATGCAATATTCTTAAAATAGTTGTTTGCAGAAATATATAGAGTTAATACTATGGCACTAATTGCTGCAAACGTTTTTATGGCTTTTTTTACTCCAATGCTCTTTCTTTCCTTAATGCTTCTTAGTAAAACCGCAAGAAAATAGTCGATATGCAGGGCAAAGTGCATTAGCATTATTCCTAGGGATATATAAGATGCAAAATAATGGACAGCATATACCGCATTATTAAATGTCATATTTAAAATAACTCCGGAAATCATCACCCCTGTAATTATTGCTATGGGCATGCTTATGATTAAAAGAATATCCGAAACTGCTATTACTTTCTTTTCAAATTTACTGTTTTTATTCCATAGGCTCTTTAAAACCATTTTTGTTTCTTTTATATTTAATCCAATATGAACTATGAATATTATCCCGATAAGAATACCGAATATTTCATGGAAATATGGATCAAAAGAATATCCGAACATCAATAGTATATAAATTACCAGCATAATAATATCCAGTAATATTTTTATCGTATGTTTTGTTTTCATAATTTCCCTCCTTTATATATAATAGTGGAAAATTATGACTAAATTATGACTCCGATTCTTCTATTTCTTCATTGGGACAAGCTTTTTTTAACAAAAGATTTGCCTTAAAATAGTCTCCATCGATTTCTATACTAAATTTGCCTTTTATCAAAATAGCCAAATCCCTGGCTATTGATAATCCCAAACCACTACCATCCGTAGTCCTTGCTTCATCCCCCCTCATAAATCTTTCCATCAGCTCATCAGCAGGAATATTAAGCTTTGATTTAGATATGTTTTTTATCACCATTTTTAGGTATTCTTTATTATATTCATAAATATCCAGATAAACACGACTATTCTCTACGGAATATTTACTTGTGTTCACAAACAAGTTTTCAAGTATCCTATGTAAAAGCCTGCCGTCTGCACATACTATAGTTTTATCTGCATGATTATTTAACACTATTTCCAAATTCTTAGGCGTAAAATAACTATCCATTTCTCCTATACTTTGGTTTACGATCTCATTTAAATCTATTTCCGTAAATTCCACGGGGAAATCACCACTGCTGGCTTTCGCCGCATCAAACAAATCTTCCGTAAGCTTCTTTAATCTTTTTGTTTTATCATCAATGATATTTAAATACTCTTGTGCGTTCTCGCTATCCAATCCCTCGAATTTTAATAAATCAATGTATGTTATCATGGAAGTTAGCGGTGTTTTTATATCATGGGATACATTAGATATCAACTGAGTTTTTGTTCTTTGATTCTTTATTTCACTCTCCATGGCTCTACTCAAAGTATCTGATATTTCATTTAAGTCAGAAGCAAGACCATCTAATTCTCCTTTACCCTTTATTTCAGACTTATATTGAAAATTCCCGGACTTAAGCTGCTTGACCGCTTCCTTTATTTTATAGTATTTGTCCATCTTTTTTGGTAATACTATAAGTATGGTTACGATTACAAGAATTAATGTTTCCAAAGAGTAATAGGATAATATTGAAATAATAACAAGGACCGAAAGCAGCTTCCAATAAGCTGAAGCCCTATATCTTAAACTTCTTTCTATATCTCTTATAAATCTCCCTATTATGGTATACTCGGTAAAAGCCTTAGCCTTTATTTTTTTAACCATGGAAAGCAAAAGCATAAATGATAGGAAGCCACCGACAATCATAACTAATATTGATGCCCATAGACTTAAAATTGATGAATAATATATATAATCATACAGGTAATAATGTAGGCCCTGTTCCAATTGTATAAATACATTAGGTTTGAAATAAAAATAGTTGTATGCATTTGCTCCTGTTATAAAAATAGATGCAACCACCACCCCCACCAGCAACATGATTTGTATTTCACCAAAAATCTTGTCAAACCAGTTCAGGTTTATCTCCCCTTCTTCGTTTTTTCTTCCGACAAAAACCAAGGCAACCACAACACTGACTAATGTTATAACCATGGATATCAATGCAATAATAGATATTGCTTTTATTGCATTTCTTATAACCAGCGATAGTTCCATATTTTCCTCGCCTGCCCACAAAACCTGAATATTTTCATTACCTAAATGAGATTGGGCATCCGTCATAACAAATAGCCCCACCAAAGAAATGGCAAATGCCGTTACGGCAATAACAAATATTATGGTCAAAGTTATGATTCTGGCATTGTAGTACTTGCTATTATAGTTTTTCAATTTTATATCCAATTCCCCACACCACCTTTAAATATTTGGGATTCTTAGTATCTATCTCAATTTTCTCTCTGATTCTTCTTATATGCACAGCCACCGTATTTTCCGGATTAATTGCCGGTTCATTCCAAACGGCTTCATAAATCTGGCTCATGGAATAGACCCTTCCGGCATTTTCTGTAAGCAATCTAAGAATTCCATATTCTATGGGAGTAACAATTATATTTTCTCCCTCCACGCTTACCGTTTTGTTCTCATCGTTTATAACCAATTCACCCGATTTATATTCTTTACATTTGGTTTCCATATTCCCGAAGTCAGTATATCTTCTGAGTTGAGACTTTACCCTCGCTATAAGCTCCAAAGGATTAAACGGTTTAGTAATGTAATCATCCGCACCAATATTAAGACCGATTATTTTATCATAGTCTTCTGATTTGGCAGATAGCATAATGATAGGTATATTCTTATCTTTTCTGATAAGTTTGGTTGCCTGAATACCATCTATCCCCGGCATCATAATATCCATGATTATAAGGTGTATTTCGTTTTTATCCGCAGCATTAACGGCTTCAAACCCATCATGAGCGATTAGAACTTCATAACCTTCGTTTTTTAAATATATTTCTATTGCCTTTGCAATATCCCTATCATCATCACATACTAATACATTCATATCCATTACCTCTTATTCGTATATTAACATCATACTATTACATAAATATTTAAAACTTATTACGATATTATTAATTTATTAAAGAATAAAGAACCTTCTTGGCAACAACCCCTGCACTTTGGTTTCCGCTACCTCCCTTTTCAACATAAACAAAGAATGCATATGGATGATTTTCATTCTTTATGTATCCTGTAAATAAGCCGTTTGGGACGCTTTGTCCGTCTATTTCCGCAGTTCCTGACTTTGCATAAATATCTAAATTTTCATAGTTCTTTTCACCATAGGTTACTACCACATTGTTTTTAAGCATAGCTTCAATCCTTGCCGCAGTTTTTTTATCAATAATCTGCCCAAGGGAATCAGCATTACTGTTTAAAAGATTATTATTTGATATATAATAGGGTTCAATACTTTCCCCATCATTTGCTATTGCTCCCATAAGCATCATCATTGAGCAAGGATTTATTCTATCCATGCCTTGCCCTATTCCTGACCATGCTAATTCAGTCTTATTTTCACTAAAAACAAATTCACCCTTCTTTGTTTTAATACCTTCTATCATATATGAATCGGTGAGTCCCAACTTGGCGACATATTCTTCCATAATCCCGGGCCCCAGCTCATTTGTTATTTCTCCAAAGGCGCCGTTACAGGATTTTGCCAAAGCCTCCTCAAAATTAACTACTCCATGGGAATATGTACATTTAATTTCATCCCCTCCGCTGCATTCATAGGAAAAGCCATCAATGTCATCAAGGTTTTCTATGGCGGCAATTGAAGTCACCACTTTAAAGGTCGAACCGGGTATTACCGTACCCTGAAAAAAAGTATTAAAATAAGAGCCCTCTCCATCGCTTAATGAAACCGGATCTGAAGCAGGCTTATTAACTAAGCATAGAATTTCTCCTGTCTTGTAATTATATACCCCCACCGTTCCGTTGTGACTGCCTAAGGCTTCATACGCTACTTTGCAAGCCTCTGCATCCAAGGTTAAATAAACATCCTCTCCCTTATCATCAATGGTGAAAATACCGTTTATGAAGCTGTACCCCACCAGCTTATCCACGTTACTTTTAAGAATCCCTGTGGAAATATTACCATATAAATCCCCTGTGGTATGTGCTAACGCTTTCCTTATATTGGAATCTTCGTTAAAGATAACCCCGTTTTCATTGCATTCAACCAATAACAAACCATCTCTATCATATATCTTACCCCTGTTAAGCTGTCCCTCATTATATATAAGCATATTACCTTCAAAAGTTGCCCAACTCTCTCCTTTTAATGCCAATTGAAATACATAATAAAACAACCCGACAAAAAGTACCATGGCAAGAACAACACAAATTAAAGCTCTCTTCTCAAGTTTACGCATCAATTCACCTCTTCTCCGTAGGTTGCCATTCCTGATGATCTATGCCTTATTGCCAGGCTGGCATTATTTCTCATATCAGTAGCTTTTATAAATGCCAACATAGCCCATGATGTTAGCATGCTGGTGCCTCCGTTTGATACAAAGGGAAATGTCACTCCGGTTAAAGGCAATAAATCCAAGGCTCCAAAAACATTTAATATGGTTTGAAAAATTAATATGGTTGTGGCTCCGCAGGCTATTATGGAATAAAATGTAGATCTCCCTGCAACAATGGACATTGTAGAAAACAATAAAAAAGTAATAATACAAAGCACCATAAGAACGGCTATAACAATTCCCCATTCTTCGGTAACCATTCCAAATACGAGATCTGTATCGGCGGCTGCTACATTTTTCAACATACCATTACCGGCACCAAGACCTGCCAGTCCACCATTTGCTGTGGCTGTCATGGTTCTTGTTTGCTGATAGCCTAAGGAATCCGCATATTCCCATACATGTCTCCAAGCAGAAAATCTATTGGCAATATATGGTTTAAACCTTACTACCATAACGGCCAATAAAACCGCTCCTCCCATGGTCAGGGTGAACTTAGAAAAATCACCACTCCTTAAGAAGGATATTATTAAATAGGTAACAAAATATATGGATGCGGTTCCAAAATCCCCCATTATAGCAAGGCATACCAGACAAAATCCCGAAAACAGCATGAATAGATTTAAATTCTTCTTTTTATATAATTCATCCAAAGTTACGGCACCAATCCATACAAAGGCAACTTTAACTAGCTCAGAGGGCTGAAATGATACTCCACCTATCTCGAGCCAGTTTACTGCTCCGTATTTTAAGGTACCAAAAACCAGATTTGTAATTAGTATTCCAACGGAGCCAAACACCAAAAGCCATCTTGTTATTTTGGATCTTGTTAAGCTCCTTAAATATAGGCACATTATTATTAGTACCATAAGGCCTAAGCATATTGCTATGAACTGTTTAAATACCATGCCGGGGGCGGAAGAGGAAACCACTGCAAGGCTTATGGTTGATAAGAAAAATGCTATTAGCTCCAGTTCAAAGCCACGACTTCCCATCATTCTAAATCCCATAACATAAGCCCACATTATAAGCATAAGCCCGAATATTGAAACTGCTATCATCGGATCGAACGAATTACCCAAACTGATTATCAGTTGGATTACTGTTAACAGTTGGAATATGGATATGGCAATTAGTATTCTCCATGGCGAAATAGGCCCCTTGTCCATTCCCCTCATGGCTTCATTGTTATTTTTTTCTTCTAAACTTATTGGAAAGAGGGTGCACATCACCCCACCTATTTCCAATTTGTCCCCAATATTTAAATTAACATATTCCCTTGGCTTTACCTCTGAGTGATTTATTTTTGTACCGTTGGTGGACGATAAATCCTCATACTTCCAACTGCCATCTTTATTTCTTAATAGCAAACCATGGTTTTTTGATACGGTCTTATATTTTAGTCTCAAGTCAACAGAGCGGGACCTTCCTATTACGTTTTCCCAATGGGTAATAGGCAAGCTTTCTTCTTCATTAATGTTCAAGTATGCCCATACTTCAGGTGTAACCCTTGTGGTTAATAGGGATTTAACATTACGTATTAAAATATACATGGCAAGCAGCATTAGTATCCACCTTACAATATAAGTGTAATAGGGTAATTCCATACCTATAATATCCATATCAGATACTCCTCTCAATATGACAGATTATACCATAAATAAAGCCGGGGCAATAGCCCCGGCAATTTAATTGATTTATTTAATCGGATAACATCAATGCAAAGGCAATTGAATTCAATTTAGCATCAGCGGTGTCTCCTCTAGAAAATATCGCTATGGGTTTTTTTACCCCCGCAAAATTGCTACCGGTCTCCATTCCCGCCATGTAAACAGCACTCTTATAAAAAATGTTCCCCGCATGTAAATTCGGCATGATCAATATATCCGCATCCCCTTGAATAGGTCCTACAAATCTTTTCCTTTCGCAGGCTTCTTTAAAACAAGCCAAATCAAAGGATAGTGGTCCATCCACAATTACATCTCCCAATTGGCCTCTTTCGGCCATTTTGGAAATTATTGCACATTCGTTTGTAACTGATATTTTTTCTGAAACCGTTTCCATTGCCGCAAGCAATGCAACTTTAGGCTTCATAATTCCCATCTTTTCTGCAACATCTTTTGTATTCTTAATCATTTCAATCTTTTCGTTCAATGTGGGCTCCACAACCATACCCAAATCACTGAACAATCTGATTTTACCCAATGACGGATGATAAACGGCAGATATCAGATGTACAAACCCTCCGCTTTTTATTCCCGTTTGACTGTTTAATATGGCCTTCATAAATGTAGGAGAGTGTATTAAGCCTTTCATCAGCATATCCGCTTCTCCGGTTCTTACCTTTTCCACAGCTTTTTCTGCAATGGCTTTTTCCCCTGAAATATTTACAATCGTATTCAATGATAAATCAAGACCAATCTTTTTTGCATGCATGGCTATTTCGTCACTATCACCGATCAGAATTCCTGTGGCCAGCCCTATATCATTGGCCATTTTAATAGTTTTTAAAACCTCGGCATCCCCTGCAGCCGCCACTGCTATTTTCTTTGTTTTTTTCTTTGACATCTCAATGACATGATTTTTAATATCCTCAAAATCCCTAAACTTACTCATAATCTACATCCTTTCATATATATCATCAAAAACACTCATCTCATATAATCCGGTAGCATTGATGTTATTTTGACTATTAGCTAAAATATATAATCTGTAGCTTTGCAATTTTTGAATTCTAGCCAAAGGTGAGCCCTTTCCCTTTAAATATTGTATTTTTTCATATCTGATGATTTTAGTAACTTTTTTGTATGAGCCACTGGCAACAGCAATGTAATCATCCCCTACGCTAAGTCCTGTGGTTATATAGCTTAATATTTCACTTGCCAATATCAGCATCACCATAATACCCACTCCAAGCCCTGACCAAAGATATATATTACTATTAAAATCAGTTGATAAAACGAAGGCGATATAACCTGCAATGATTACGGCCAGCAATAAGAATAGATGAAAAAGAATTATCGGAACAGCCTTTTTAGGTTGTCTTCGTAAGTTTTCATCCGTGCTGGTAATAAACTCCGGAAGAAGGGTTCTCATAAGCATATCGATTTCTTCGTTAGACTTTGATAATAATAGAAACGCTCCTTCATCCTTCTCGTCTCCTGCTCCCACATTAACAAGTTCTATGCTTTTCTTATGAAAAACTCTAGAAATGGCAGGTTCCACTATTTTAATGGCGTTAATCCTATCTATTGGTATTTCGTAAGTTCTTTTCTTTAATAATCCTTGGGAGATAATAATTTTCTTCCCAAGTCTTTTGGCCCTAAAATCGAAGAATTTTAAAAATGAAATAACCCCTTGGGATGCGCTGGTACCTATACCAATCAATATGGCCACCAATCCCCCTAGGGATTTTATGAATATATCCACAAAATCTTCAGATATATCTATGAATCCCAAAAGGACTATTATCAATGCAAACATTATTATAAATGAAACTATACTCGACAATGGCAAAGCATAAAAGGAATGAAGGAAAATATCCTTTACCGAATACACAACGTCATAATCTTTCCTGTTAAACAGCTTCACCTCTTCAATATCTTCTTTATCGTCCTTGGCTATGGCAACCAGCTTCATAACTTCCGCTTTAAATTCCAAAGCCTTGTCTTTTTTCAAAACTATCTTTATATCCGTCTCGTTGGATGTTGATAAAGAATCTGTATCAATTTTAATCTTATAGGTTCCTAAAATCTGTTCAAATATGTTCTGTTCCAGGTTTACATTGGATATATTTTTAATGCCATATGTCTTATGTTTTCTGTTAATTGTATTTCTTTCAATATCAATGGCATTCTCATCAATGCTTATCAATGTCTTATACCATATTCTGTACTGTATGAACACATAAGTACCCATGCCAATAATTACCGATATAAGCCCAATAAAAACGCCTAATGAAGGTGCTGTTTTTATCCCTACTAAAATACTACCGATATCATCTATATTATTTACAAGCATAATAGCCACTACAATAAACAGTGCCCCTAAATTTTCGATAATAATGCTTGGATGACACCTGAATTTATCCCTATTCATTATTGCTCTCCAATATTTTATCTTCTCTTACTATCTCATTGATCCTGTTTTTAAGTGTTGCTGCTATTTCTTCCGCCTTTTCTCTTTCCAAAAACCTGATGGTTACATCTCCTCCCGCAGTGGTAACTTCGACTTTCGCAAGCTTGTACATTCTATCGATGGGACCTTGGGAAATCTCTATTTTGTGCAATCTCTCAATAGGTACAATCCTTCTTGTTATCCAGATAAATCCTTCTATGACATCAATTTCTTCATCGGTTATCCTATATTTATATCTTTTATATCTGATTATAGGAATGAATATAACAAAGATCAATTCAATTACCAGTAAAACCGATAATGAAATTACAAGCCATTTTACTTCCCATAAAAATATGGAAAGTATTATTGAGATAATCAAAGTAATAACAAAAAATACGGCGGCAGCAAGCCTCATACAGTTTATTGCTTTTTTATTCAACGCTTTAAATTCAGACATTTTAACCTCTATTTCTTCCATGAGCTTTTTAACCCAACAATACTATTAAATACTTTAAGCCCGTCATTTGAAACTTTATCGTCTAATATATAATATCCTTTTCTGAAAAACTGGAATCTTTCTCCATGGTTTGCCTCATCTATTTTAGGCTCTGCATAACCATATATTTCCTTTAGGGATTCCTCGTTAAATTCATAAATCTCCTCTTCGTTTTTTACCATCAAATAGTCATATTCTCTGATTTTAATCTTTACGGCTGTACTGGCTTCAACAAAGTGTATTGTGCCCTTTACTTTTCTTCCTGCAAAACCACTACCGCTTCTTGTTTCTTTATCATAGGTGCATAGCAACTCTTTTATCGAACCATCTTCATTTTTTATAACTTCTTCACAGGTTATAAAGTATGAACCTTTAAACCTTACTTCATTTCCCGGAAAAAGTCTAAAGTATTTCTTTATAGGCACCTCCATAAAATCATCTCCGTCTATCCAAAGTTCCCTTCCAAACGGAATCTCTCTGTTACCCATTTCCGGAATGTTTCTGTTGTTCTCCACCTCGCACATTTCTATTTCATTCTCAGGATAATTTGTTATTATCACTTTTATTGGATTGGTCACCACATTTCTGGCTTCAACCCTATCCTTTAAATCATCCCTTACACAAGCCTCCAGTTGTGCAATATCCACAGTGGAATTAGCTTTAGCTACTCCAATATCATCGCAGAAGGTCCTGATGGCTTCCGGCGTATAACCACGTCTTCTTAATCCTGCAATTGTAGGCATTCTCGGATCATCCCAGCCCTCTACGATTCCATCGTCAACTAATCCTTTTAATAACCTTTTGCTCATAACCGTATTTGTAAGATTTAATCTTGCAAATTCAATTTGCTTTGGAGGATTTGGCCAAAAGCCTACTTCCTTCAATACCCAGTCATATAAAGGTCTGTGGTCTTCAAATTCCAACGTGCATATGGAATGAGTTATCCCTTCTATCGCATCTTCTATGGGATGGGCAAAATCATACATGGGATATATACACCACTCTTCTCCGGTATTGTGATGTTCTGCGTGGGCAACTCTGTAAATTATTGGGTCTCTCATATTTATATTAGGTGAAGACATATCAATTTTTGCTCTTAGTACAGCTTCCCCGTCCCCATATTCTCCTAATTTCATTTTTTCAAATTTTTCCAGGTTTTCCTCTACACCACTGTTCCTATAGGGACTATCCTTACCTGCTTCAGTCAATGTCCCCCTATATTCTCGCATTTCTTCTGCATTCAAATGACAAACATAGGCTTTTCCGCTTTTAATCAGCTCCAAAGCCGCCTTGTACATGGTATCAAAATAATCCGAAGCCCAAAGCCTTTTATCCCATTGAAATCCCAACCATTTTACATCTTCTTCAATGGAATTTACATACTCTATATCTTCCTTAACCGGATTTGTATCATCATATCTTAGGTTACATTTCCCCTTATATTTTTTAGCCGTACCAAAATTCAAACATATTGATTTAGCATGACCTATATGTAAATATCCGTTTGGCTCCGGTGGAAACCTGGTATATACCTTATTACCATAAGTTCCTTCTTCCAAATCCTTATCAATTATATTGTGAATAAAATTGCTTTGCATTTCCTTTTCCATTATTAATCCTCCAATGTTAGCATACTCAAGTTATTATATCATAACGGATTTTTTTTAACAAGAATTAACCCTTTAATTTCAAGCTATACAATTAAAAACTCCCGGTTAATACCGGGAGCCAATTATGGTTCTATAATAAATGTTGGGGTAACTAGAAATGGTTATCTCAACATTT
>CAYNTJ010000012.1:0-43346 GCA_964400515.1 uncultured Oscillospiraceae bacterium
TATCAATCTTCTATGGTTTCACAGGAATCACTATGGAAAAGATGACTGATGAACAATATGAAAGAATCTTAGAAGAGAGACAGAAAGAAGCTGAAGAAGCTGCAAAAGCATTAGAGGCATAAAAAATACCCACCGGGAAAATTTTCTCGGTGGGTTTCCTTTTTTAAGGAATAATCATTTCTCCGTCGGCTATTACCATTGCCCTTTCTTCACCGGATTCTAAAACAAAGGAAACCAGATAAACCGAATCATAAGAATCCAAATCACTGTCCATATCGTGATTTAAAAGTATCATAGCAGCCATCATTCTGTGACTTTCATTCATACTTCCGCTGTATTTTTCGATTTCGGAATCAGTTATAACATCGCCATATTCTTCAGTCCATGCTTCCTTAGCATCATCTAGTAATTCCCCCTTGTTTCCGCAACCCACAAAGGAAAACAATAGAGCAAAGGATAATAAAATTATAAGTCCTTTCTTAAACATAATAGTCCTCCTAATTGTTTTATTTTTTTAATTATATATTATGAATAATATTTAGTCCATATGTGTATTTAATATATTTTCCAATATTTTTAAATATTCGTTCCAGGTTTCAAAGCCAAATCTCTTTGAGAGATGCTCATAATCCTTTTGATCTATAGGATGCTTGTGTAGCTGTTTTCTAAGGTCATTTATCCTAAATATCATATTCTCCAAATCCTTTACCGTGTTTAATATGAGGGCATCGGAATATTCCAAAATATCTATATCAAATTCAGTTACTTCATCCAAATGGTATTTGTATCTTGTGATATTAATGATTTCCAAAAGCTTGTTATAGTGGATATCATCTTCTATAAGCTCTTCATCTTTTTCATCCATTTCATTCGTAGTAATAGATTCGCTGGCAGGGGTTTTATTCATATCGGCTCCTTTCTTTGAATTAAATACTAATCTTCTTATTAACATTATATCACCATATCATGATATTAAAAAGTGTTTGACAACAGCTTTATGATATAGTATACTTTGAAAGTCAAAATATTTACTTTGATAATCAAAATAAATGGAGAAGAAATAATGGTAGGGAAAATAATGGGCACAGGAAGCTATGTTCCCACTAAACTTTTAACTAATGATGATATAGCAAAAATGGTTGATACCAGTGATGAATGGATAACACTAAGAACCGGCATAAAAACAAGATACATCACTTTAGATGATACCACATCTTCTATGGCAATTAAGGCTTCAAGAGAGGCTGTTTTGGATTCACATATAGATCCAAGGGATATTGATATGATAATAGTTGCTACTTTAACCCCGGATGTTTTAGTCCCTAATGTAGCTTCTTATGTACAAGAAAGTATAGGTGCCGTTAATGCCCAGTGTATGGATGTAAATAGCGCATGTACAGGATTCTTATTGGGATATCAAATTGCCCAATCATATATAGAAAACGGAAGTGTAAAGAATGCTTTGATAGTAGGCTCGGAAAATCTATCAGCCATTACCAACTTTGAAGATAGATCCAACTGCATTATATTTGGTGATGGTGCCGGGGCTTGTGTTTTATCTGCCACTGAAGGAAAAATATTTTCGGTCATGCATTCGGATGGCAGAAGGGGTAAGGTTTTGGAGTGTGAATCCAGAACAAATAAGGACTGGCAAAAAAGGGAAGAAGAAAAACTCACATATATCAGGATGGAAGGACAGGAAGTTTTCAAATTTGCCACAAAAGAGGTTCCTAAAGTCATTAATGAGGTTTTAAGCAAGGCGAATAGTAATGTGGAGGAAATAGACTATATTATACTGCATCAGGCGAATCAAAGAATAATAGACTATATTATAAAAAGGCTTGATGTGGATGAGAAAAAGGTTCCCAGCAATATTGCCAGATATGGAAATACATCCTCTGCCAGCATACCCATATTGATTGATGAGATGAATAAAGAAAAAAGATTTAAGGACGGCCAAAAGATAGTGATTGCCGGTTTTGGCGGTGGGTTATCATGGGGCGCATCATATATTGAAATATAAATAAAAAGGAGATTTAAAAATGAAAGAGAAAATGACTGAGTTAATTGTGGATGGATTGGGAGTTGAAGAAAGCCAAGTGACTTTGGAGGCTAGTTTTAAAGAAGATTTAGGTGCGGATTCATTGGATTTAGTTGAATTGGTAATGGCTTTTGAGGATGAGTTCGATGTGGAAATTCCCACGGAAGATTTGGAAAAAATACTTACAGTGGGAGATGCAATAAACTACATTAACAGCAAGAAAGAAGCTTAAGATGAAAACAAGAGTTACGGAATTATTAGATATTCAGTACCCGATAATACAAGGGGGCATGGCTTGGGTAGCTGACTATAATTTGGTTGCTGCAGTTTCCGAAGCCGGCGGACTGGGCATAATTGGAGCCGGAGCGGCTCCTACAGAATGGGTAAGGGAACAGATTAAAAGAGTAAGAGAAAAAACCGATAAGCCATTTGGTGTAAACATCATGCTTTTAAGTGAGTATGCCGATGAAATAGCACAGTTGGTGGCAGAGGAAAAAGTTAATTTAGTCACCACAGGTGCCGGAAACCCTGAAAGATATATACCTTTATGGAAGAATAACGGGGTTAAGGTTTTTCCGGTGGTGGCATCCTTGGGATTGGCAAAAAGAATGGCAAGAGTGGGTTGTGACGGCCTTATTGTAGAAGGAACGGAAGCAGGAGGTCATATAGGGGATTTAACAACTATGATTTTAGTTCCGGAAATAGCAAGCAGCTTTGAAATACCCGTTATAGCGGCGGGAGGCATTTGCGACGGCAGGGGGTTGGCTGCAGCTATTATGCTGGGAGCAGAGGCTGTACAAATGGGTACCAGATTTGTTGCCACCATAGAAGCTAATGTGCATGAAAACTACAAACAGGTCATTATAAAAGCTAAGGACATAGATTCAAAAGTAACGGGAAGAAGCACAGGCCATCCTGTAAGGACTATAAGAAATGCACAGACTCTTGAGTATATAAAGCTTGAACAAAAGGGTACCGGTTTTGAAGAATTGGAAAAACTCACAGAAGGCGGTTTAAGAAGAGCGGTCTTAGAAGGAGATGTAAAAACCGGTAGCGTTATGGCAGGTCAAATAGCCGGCTTGATAAAAGATATTCCTTCTGTTGATTATGTCATTAAAAGCATAGTACAAGAAGCCAAGGGTATTATTAAGGAGAGTCAAAAGTATGTCTAAAATTGCATTTGTTTATCCCGGTCAAGGGGCACAAAAAAAGGATATGGGTAAGGATTTTTTTGAAGCCGGTATCGCCTTTGATGTGGCAAGTGAATACTTGGGTATAGATATTAAAAATGAAATAATAACAGGCTCTGATAGGTTAAATCAAACCAGATATACCCAAGCTGCCATCCTAGCGGTGGAAATAGCCATAACTGATGAAATTATTAAATTAGGTATCAAGCCTGATATGACAGCGGGCCTGAGCCTTGGTGAATATGCTGCTATTTATGCAGCCGGGGGGATTGAACTTGGTGATGCCTTAAAAGTGACTGCAGAAAGAGGACGATTGATGGAAGAAGCGGTACCAAGTGGGGTTGGTGCCATGACTGCAGTCCTTGGGCTAACCAAGGAGGAAGTTGATGAAGCTATTAGTAATATAGATGATATTTGGATAGCTAACTACAATACAAATACCCAGATTATTATAACCGGTAAAAAAGAAAAAATGAAAGAAGCTATACTTGAATTAAAAGCTAAAGGCTCAAAAATATGTAAAGAATTAAATGTTTCAGGGCCTTTTCATTCCCCCCTATTGGACCGGGCAGGGTTTCTCTTAAAGGATAGTCTAGATGAAATAAACTTTAAACAATTAAGAATACCATATGTTAGTAATGTGACAGCTGAGCCGGTATTTAACAAAGAAGAAATCAGTAGATTATTAATGTTACAGGTTAGTAATTCAGTTAAATGGGAACAGTCTGTTCAATTTATGATTTCCCAAGGTGTTGATACATTTATAGAAATCGGACCATCTAAGACCCTGACAAATATGATTAAAAAGATTAAAAAAGATGTGTTGCTTATAAATGTTGAGACAAAGGAAGACCTGAAAGATTTGAGAGGTAAGATTAATGTTTAAAGAAAAAGTGGCTTTAGTAACAGGAGCATCCAGGGGTATTGGAAGGGCAATAGCTGTAAAATTAGCAGAAAACGGGGCCATAGTGGTGGTTAATTTTTCTGGTAATCAGCAGGCTGCCAAGGAAACAGCAGATATGATAAAAGCCAAGGGTGGTACAGCATACATGAAAAAAGCAGATGTTTCAAACACAGAAGAATGCAAGCAGATGATTGATGAAATAGTCAAGGAATTGGGCAGAATAGATGTATTGATAAACAATGCGGGTATTACCAAGGATAACTTAATATTAAGGATGTCTGAAGAGGATTTTGACAGTGTGATATCTGTTAATTTAAAGGGGACATTCAATTGCATAAAGTTTGCATCAAAATATATGATGAAAAACAAAAGTGGCAATATTCTAAATATATCATCGGTTGTAGGTATTATGGGAAACGCCGGGCAAGTTAATTATGCTGCTTCAAAAGCAGGGGTTATAGCCATTACCAAATCCGCAGCCAAGGAGTTGTGTTCCAGAAATATTAGGGTAAATGCCATTGCTCCCGGATTTATAGTTAGTGATATGACGGAAAAATTATCCGAAGAAATAAAGGAAGAAGGAATTAAGCAAATCCCATTAGGGAGATTTGGTATGGCCGAGGAAGTGGCCGATTTAGCTGTATTTTTAACCAGGGAGCATTCAAGTTATATTACGGGACAAGTGGTAAACATTGATGGCGGACTTATTATGTAAGAGGTAAAGAGAATGAATAGAAGAGTCGTAATAACAGGATTAGGAGCAGTAACACCCATTGGTAATAACATTAAGGAATTTTGGAATGGCTTAAAAGAAGGCACGGTGGGAATAGATAGAATCACAAAGTTCGATACAGAAAACTTTGAAGTTAAGCTGGCGGGAGAATTAAAGAACTTCAATCCTTTGGATTATTTGGATTTTAGAGATGCCAAAAGAATGGAAGACTTCTGTAAATATGCTGTAGTTGCAGCAGAAGAAGCCATAAAGGATTCCGGAATTGATATACAAAATGAAGATCCGTACAGAGCAGGCTGTATAGTAGGCTCCGGAGTAGGGTCAATGCAGAGAATGAGAGCAGAGCATCTTAACCTTATTAACAAAGGCCCAAGCAGAGTGAAACCATTGTTCATTCCTATGATGATTTCTAATATGGCAGCGGGGAATGTATCAATAAAATTTGGATTAAAGGGAAAATGCACCAATGTTGTAACCGCTTGTGCCACAGGAACCCATTGTATAGGTGATGCGTTTAGAGCGATAAAATATGACGATGCGGATATCATGATAGCAGGGGGGACGGAGAGCACAATAGATCCACTGGGAATTGCAGGTTTCTCCAGCATGACGGCATTATCCACATCGGAAGACAGATTAAAAGCATCTATTCCCTTTGACAAAGACAGAACGGGATTTGTATTGGGAGAAGGTGCCGGTATTATAGTATTAGAAGAACTAAATCATGCTAAAAAAAGAAATGCAAAGATATACGGAGAAGTGCTGGGATATGGAGCTACTTCTGATGCTTATCACATAACTTCTCCTTCGGAAACTGGAGAAGGGGCAGCTATGGCAATGAATATTGCCATAAGAGAAGGCGGGATATCAAAGGAACAAATCGAATATATCAATGCCCATGGGACATCCACAAAGCTTAATGATAAGTTTGAAGCAGCAGCTATAAATGCTGTTTTTGGCAAGGATTCAAAGGTTATAGTTAATTCAACTAAGTCAATGACAGGTCATATGCTGGGGGCCGCTGGAGCCGTTGAATTTATTGTTTGTGCTAAGGCTATCGAGGAAGGATATATTCATAAGACGGCAGGAACTACATCTATTGATGATGAATGTGCGGTTAATGTGCAAATACAAAAGGGCATAGACATGAATGTTAATTATGCCATAAGCAATTCCCTTGGCTTTGGTGGGCATAATGCATCGTTGCTTATGGGTAGATATGAGGATTAATTATGAAGGTTGATAATATTTATGAATTAATAAAAGAGGTTTCTAAGCTTGGAGTTTCTTCATTTGAATATGAAGAAGATGGCTCTAGGATAGCAATTAAGTTTTGTGATGGCAATGAACCGTCAGAAGCTACAGAAGCTGTTTTAAAGGACGTTAAAAAAACAGAACATGAAAAGAAATATATTATTTCTCCAATTGTGGGTACATTTTATGCCTCAAGTACCGAGGGGGGAGAGCCCCACGTAAAAAGGGGTGACAGGATAAAAAAGGGAGATGTGGTTGCAATAATTGAAGCCATGAAGCTTATGAATGAACTAAAAAGCGAATATGATGGTGAAATTGTTGATGTGCTGGTGGAAAACGGTGATGCGGTAGAATATGGTCAGCCGTTGTTTGAAATAGTTTAGGAGAGTATATGCTTACAATAAAAGAAATAGAGAACATTATTCCCCATAGGCATCCCTTTTTGCTGGTGGATTATATTTCCGATTTTACCCCCGGAGAGTATGCCATAGGCTATAAGGCGGTGACATTTAAGGAAGAATATTTTCGGGGACACTTCCCGGACGAACCGGTTATGCCCGGGGTTTTGATTGTTGAAGCCCTGGCACAAGTGGGAGCAGTGGCCACATTATCAAAGGATAAAAACAAAGGCAGAACTGCATATTTTGCCGGGATAGATAAGTGCAAGTTTAAAAAGAAGGTAATACCAGGAGATATATTAAAGCTGGAAACAAGAATAATAAGGGTTAAAGGCCCTGTGGGAATAGGGGAAGCTGTGGCGAGTGTAAACGGAGATGTTTGTTGTACCTGCGAGCTTAAATTCATATTGGGGAATAGTAATGATTAAAAAAGTATTAATAGCCAACAGAGGTGAAATTGCGGTTAGAATAATAAGAGCCCTTAGGGAACTTGGGATAGAATCGGTGGCAGTATATTCCACAGCTGATAAAATGGCACTTCACACTCAGCTTGCTGACGAAGCAATATGTATAGGACCTCCGTCGGCTTCTGAAAGCTATTTGAATATGGAAAGAATTATTAGTGCAATTATAGTAAGCGGAGCTGATGCAATACACCCGGGCTTTGGGTTTTTATCAGAAAACGCAGCCTTTGCAAAGCTTTGCGAGGATTGTAATATAACTTTTATTGGGCCCTCTCATAAGATAATTGACACCTTAGGTAATAAATCAAACGCAAAGGAAACCATGATGAAGGCAGGGGTCCCTGTTATATTGGGATCCAAGAATTCAATAACTAATATGGAAGAAGGTTTGGTTATTGCAGAAGAAATAGGTTTTCCCGTAATAATTAAGGCGGCATTAGGCGGAGGCGGTAAAGGCATGAGAGTAGCCTATAATGCCCAAGACTTTAAGGTATCATTTGACAATGCAAAAAAAGAATCAAGACAAGCCTTTTCGGATGAAAGAATGTATATAGAAAAATTTATTCAAAATCCTAGGCATATTGAGTTTCAGATATTAGCAGATAAATATGGCAACACAATTCATTTGGGAGAAAGAGAATGTTCAATACAAAGGAATCACCAGAAATTATTGGAGGAGGCTCCTTCTGTGGCTATTTCCGACGAACTCAGAAAAGAGATGGGTGACATTGCTATAAAAGCTGCTAGGGCAAGTGATTATGAGAATGCGGGGACAATAGAATTTTTGCTGGATAAGGACAATCATTACTACTTCATGGAGATGAATACCAGAATCCAAGTGGAACATCCCGTTACTGAGGCGGTTACCGGTATTGATATTATTAAAGAACAGATAAGCATTGCTGAAGGTAATGAGCTTAGATACAAGCAAGAGGATATTGAAATAAAAGGGCATGCCATTGAGTGCAGAGTTAATGCTGAGGATCCGGAAGAAAATTTCAGACCTTCTCCGGGCAAAATTTTAGAATTACATATGCCTGGGGGAAATGGTATAAGGGTTGACTCAGCGGTTTATCAAGGCGTAGAAATTTCACCCTATTATGATTCAATGATAGCTAAATTAATTGTTCATGGCAGTAACAGACAGGAAGCGATTAGAAAAATGGAGAGTGCCTTGGGTGAATTTGTGGTGACGGGAATAAAGACTAACATAAATTTTCAAAATAGAATAATCAATGATACAAGGTTTTTAGAAGGCAATGTGGATATCAATTTCATTGATAAATTAGGTGAATGATGAATTTAAAAGAGTTATTTAGAAAAACTAATAAAAGAAATATATTGGAGGAACAGGGTAATACACCTGAAGTTCCCGATGGCTTATTTTTAAAGTGCGAAAAATGTCAAAGCATCCTTTCAAAGGATACTTTAATGGCAAATATGTATGTGTGCCCTAAATGCGGTTACCACAGAACGGTTTCCGCATATTACAGAATAAAAACCATGACGGATAAGTCCAGCTTCATAGAATGGGATTTTAACATCGAAAACAGAAACCCTTTGGGAATAGATGGCTACGAAGATAAGTTAAGAGATATAAAGGGTAAAACAAAATTAAAAGAGGCGGTTGTATCCGGCTATTGTAAGATCAATGGAACACCTGCCGTAATTGCAGTAATGGACTCAAGATTCATGATGGCAAGTATGGGCTACTATGTGGGAGAGCATATAACTAAGACCATCGAAAAGGCCACAGAAAGCGCATTACCTTTGTTAATATTTACAGCATCAGGTGGAGCAAGAATGCAAGAGGGGATAGTATCTTTAATGCAGATGGCAAAAACATCAGCAGCCTTAAAAAGACATAGTAAGGCAGGGCTTTTATACATTACGGTGCTGACTAATCCCACAATGGGAGGAGTTACTGCCAGCTTTGCAGGTTTGGGAGATATAATCATTGCAGAGCCCATGGCGCTCATCGGATTCGCCGGACAAAGAGTAATCGAGAATACCATTAAGCAGAAACTGCCGGAGGGTTTTCAAAGATCTGAATTTCAATTGAAGAACGGGTTTGTTGACAGAATAGTTGAAAGAAAACAATTGAAGCATGAAATCGGAAGGATTATGGAGCTGCATCAAAAGAATAGGAAGGGAAAATTAAAGCTTAAAAAAAGCGAAACTAATTTTGATAGGCTGCTGAATAAGAATGATAAAACCCCCTATGAAATTGTGAAGCTTTCAAGGGATTCCAATAGGCCTGTTGCCACTGATTATATAGAAAGGCTTTTCCCTGATTTTATAGAGCTCCACGGAGACCGGTTCTTTGGAGATGATGAAGCCATAATAGGAGGAATAGCTGAATTTAAGGGAATTCCTGTTACTGTTATTGCCCAGGCGAAGGGTACAGATACGGAAAACAAGATTAAAAGGAATTTTGGAATGACTTCACCTCACGGTTACAGAAAAAGTCTACGACTAATGAAGCAAGCGGAAAAATTCAATCGACCTATAATATGCTTAGTTGATACTCCCGGAGCCTTCTGCGGTATTACAGCAGAAGAGGGTGGACAAGGGGAAGCCATAGCCAGGAATCTTTATGAAATGTCGGATATCGGAGTTCCGATACTTACCATTGTTTTGGGAGAGGCCGGAAGTGGTGGGGCACTTGCTTTAGCAGTTTCCAACGAGGTTTGGATGTTGGAGAATTCCATCTATTCAATCCTGTCGCCTGAAGGCTATGCCAGCATTCTTTGGAAGGATGCCACTAGGGTTAAGGAAGCTGCAACGGAAATGAAATTGACTTCAAAGGATTTATATAACTTAAAAATAATTGAAGATATTATAGCTGAACCAAGTAAATATAGAAGAGAGAAAATAAAATTGGTCAGCAAAATTATGGAGAGAAAAATACAAAAATTCTTAATCAATTACGGAGAATATGATAAAGAGCAGTTAAGGAACCTTCGTTATGATAGATTTCGCAAAATGTAGGCTTTGATTTTTTAAGGAATATAGGGTATAATTGATTTAATAAATGAGAGGTCAATATGGATGCACATAAAACAATAAATGAAGTATTAGTTAGGCTGTTCAATGAGATATGGCAGCTTGAAGGAGATGCCATTATTACCGAAGAGTTTAATGACATCAGCAATAATGATATGCACGTAATTGAAGCTATTGGCTTGGAAGGTAATAGCATGACAAAGATTGCCAAAAAGCTTAATATTACCGTGGGGTCTTTGACTATCGCCATGAATAATCTGGTTCTTAAGGGTTATGTTTTGAGGGAAAGAAGTTCATCGGACCGAAGGGTTGTAAATGTTAAGTTAACGGACAAGGGTGAAAGGACTTATTATCATCATGAGAATTATCATAAACAAATGGTTGCAGCAGTTTTGGAACATTTGGATGATGATGAAACAAAGGTTCTCGTGGAATCATTGGAAAAACTAATGATATTTTTCAGAACGTATAATAAATAATACATACACCTTTTGAGTAATTAAAAGGTGTATTTTATTGCTTAAAAACAATCCATGTGTTAATATTATTTATAGTTTATAAGTAGAGGTGTAAGATGATTGAAAGCGTAAATCTGTGTAAAAACTATGCTGATCAAAATGTTTTAAACAGCATTAACATTAGCCTTAATAAGGGTGAAATAGTAGGCTTGATAGGTGTCAATGGTAGTGGTAAAACCACACTTTTGGATATCTTAGCGTTGATAAACTTAAGTAGTGGCGGAGATATCATCATAGATAATGAAATCGTCGATAATCTAAATAAGAAAAGACTGAGGAGCAAGATATCTTATGTGCCTCAAGATATAGCCTTGTTTGAGGAATTAACGGTAAAAGAAAACCTTATATGCTGGTCAAAGCTAAATAAGGAAAAAACCATGGAAAGAATTATGGAAATTGAACCATTTTTTAACCTACAAGAGATGTTTAATAAAAAAATTACAAAGCTTTCCGGGGGTATGAAGAAGCGCATTAATATTGCCGTGGCGTTAATGGGGGAATATGATTACATGATATTGGATGAACCTTTAGCCGGTGTTGACTACGAAAATGCAAAAATGATTATAGATTTTTTAGTAATGGAAAAAAACAGAGGGGTCGGTATACTGATAACCGGACATGAATTGAATTTGTTAAATGAATATACGGACAGAATTATAAAATTGGAGGAAATTAATGGGTAAATTATGGATTAACGGGAAATGGGAGAAAGTACCAAGGGCACCTCATCACAAAAGTTATTATTATAGATGTCATCAATATTTCAATCAGAAATGGTCTATAATAACCATGGATAATTGTTTGCCCATTAGACAAGCCATAACAGGAATAATAAAGAAAACCCGTGTACCTTTGGATATATTGATAGATCCTACTAATTCATGTAATCTAAAATGCAAAGGTTGCTGGGCTTCGGAATATGATCAAACAGATAATTTAAGCTATGAGGAATTGGATGATATTTTGCAGCAGTGTGAAGAATTAAAAATCCGTGACATCCTTATGACCGGTGGAGAGCCTTTAGTGAGGAGAGACGATATATTAAAGCTGGCTAAAAAGTATAGCAAGCATATGACCTTTGGAATTTTTACCAACGCCCAATTTATTGATGAAAAACTGGCTGATAAAATAGCAGCTATACCTAATTTGACGGTTTTTATTAGTATAGAAGGAACTGAGGAAGAAACTGATTTCAGAAGGGGAGATGGCGTATACAAAAATTGCATTAATGCCATGGGTTTATTAAAGGAAAGAGGCGTAGCCTTTGCCATATCCGTGTGTTATCACAGCTTAAACTATAAGTATGTATCATCAAAGGAGTTTCTCGATGACATGCAGGATAAGGGTGCTTGGATGGCTTGGTATTTTAACTATTTTCCCGTGGGGAAAAATGCGGACACAAATTTGGTATGCAGCCCTGAACAAAGGGAATATGTGGCTAAGAAGCTCAAGGATTATTATAAAGAAAAGAAATTTGTAATAATCGATTTTTGGAATTACGGACATATGACAGAAGGGTGTGTTGCCGCTGGAACGGGCTTTGTACATATCAATGCCAAGGGAGATATAGAACCTTGCGCATTTTGCCATTATTCGGATTCTAATATACATGATGTTAAGTTAAAGGATGCTTTGATGTCACCGTTTTTCTCAAAGTTCAGAAGTATGCAGCCATTTAATAAGAACCCGTTGATGTCATGTCCTATGGTGGATAATCCCGAAAAGATAGTAGAGATAGTAAATGCAACAAAAGCTAAATCCACTCATATTGTCAATCCCGAAACAGCGGAGGAATTGGCGGAAAAAATGAAGCCGATTGCAAAGGCATGGGAGGATAAAGCTATGAGCATTGATTTGGATCTAAAGGAATACAGATTTTTTGAAAAAATGATGAGGGCAAAAACAAAAGGTTTTAACAGAAGATAGAAGCAAAGGCAGGTACTTATGACCCTAATTGATTTGATAAAATTAGATATCAAGAGAATGCTTTCTAGCACCGGTGTGGTTTTTCTATGTATATTAGCACCTCTTTTTATAATAATCATTTTCTTTTCTGTAGTATATCCCGGGGTGATAACATCCGGCTCCAGTATGATATATTATGGAATAGTAAATGAAGAAGAATCTGATGTCGTATCAAAATATGTTGATGAAATATGCTATAGTGATGCTTTAATTAATGTTGCCTACCCCTATCCCATATCAAATATTGCCGAGGGAGAGGAATTACTAAAAAGAGATGATTTGAGCTTGATGGTTCATATTCCTAAGGAATTTTTTGCTGAAATGAAAAAGGGAAGGGAAACGGAAATAGATATCATCGGAAGCAAATCCCACAGCTTCGAAATGACAATGGTGGGGGTGGCATTGGAAACATCGCTAAGTACCGTAGGGCAAAGTCAGAACATATTGGAGTATGCGAGGAAAGAAATAAAGAATAAGGGGATAGACGAAACCGTATCCGATGAATTTATAGATGAATTTACCTATAAGGGAATCAAGAATCAAATGAACAGAAGAGCCGTTATCGGTAAAGAAGGTCCCTTATCCCAGGTTTCTGAATTCTTGCCCTTTGAATATTATATAGGGGTTATTTTTTCTATTTTTTCTTTACTTGGGATATTGCCAATAATACAAATAACTGCAAAGGATTTAAACGGCCCTTTGATCAAAAGGGGACTTCTTATTGGTCAAAGGCCGATTAATTTTTATATTGCCAGATTGATTTCGGGGAGCTTATTAGTATTTCTTATACTTCTGATGTTGATACCATCAAAAATACTGGTGGGGGAACTGGGATATGTAATCGGACTTACAGGGTCAAACAATATCATTTATTCCGGGATAATCCTGTTAACAATAGCAATTACTACTTCAGCCTTAGGAGTTTTTTTAGGAACAGTTATTCCCGGTGTTAACGGTTCCCTATGGATGGGTTTTTATAGCATATTGATTATTGTTTTTTTCAGCGGAATATTTTTTAATAACATTGAAATGTTTGGCTTTATTAAAGAAATCGGGGAATTTATGCCCCTTAGATTATTTATAAGAATGATAACAAACATGCTTTTTGAATTTGATTTACAACAGTTTTTATATGATATTTTTAAGGTATTCATATTATTTATTTTATTAGCAGCTGCAGGAAGCTATAGTTACACAAAGAGGAGAAGCTAATGAAATGGTATAACTTGTTTAAAATAGAATTATTGGAATCAATCAGAGATAAAGGTACTGTTCTTATAGTGATATTAGCAATAGTTTCTTCATTGTTTATAGGATACTACAAAAGTACTGAGGGAGAGCGTAGCTTAAAAGTGGCTTTAGTAAATCTTGACCAAGGTGAGCTGGGAGAAGAAATAGTTAATGAATTGGAATATAGAAATGATATTAAAATAATAGTTACCGATGGGGAAAGTGCAGAAAGACTTTTAAAAAGAGATGATGTTGAAACCGTTGCAATAATAAATTGTGGTTTAACCAAGCAAATAATGGCAGGAGATTATGAAGGATTAATAACAATAATTAATGCCACTTCTTCAAGATACCATGCCACGGTTATAGAACCCCTGATAAACAGTATAATGGTCATGTGGATGGAGGAAAAGCTTACCAAGGATATTTATAAACTATATGATGAATATGGAATAGACTATACAGAAGAGGATATACTTACTTTTAAAGAAGAAATCAAAGAAATCCGAAATGAGGGTTCGGTGATTAGGGTTAATAAGATAATTACCGAAGATACCGAAGAATCGGCAGCTATAATAAAATGGCCATATTTTGCCGCTGCTTGGTATGCAGTAATGGCATTTTTTTACCTGGTTATAAGCGGGAGCTGGATTTTGGAACTGTCTAAGTTTAATTTGAGAAAAAGAACGGAAAGAGAAGGTTTAAAGCAGGGATCTTTATACTTTTCCATGAGCGCTCCCAAAATAATTTTAGTACTAATCGGATTGCTGATTATAATGCTTATATCCGGCGCTTCTTCCTTGACAGCTATGGAGTATTTTAAAATATTTTTCGGATTTTTAATATATTCAATAGGGATTTTAGGTATGGCTATGCTTATGGCTTCCTTTTCTAAGAATCTAACATCTCTTATGGTTTTAGCTCCTTTTTCCACATTTTTATTTGGGGTTTTATCAGGATTGATTATAGAACTTCCAAAATGGGCATATACTTTTGAATTGATTTCATTGATTTTACCGGGAAGGTGGTATTATGGAATACTAATTGATAGCAATAATTACTTATTGGCAGTATTATGCTCGGCTATATGGCTGTTTTTAGGGTATATATTTAGCAATTATCGAGGTAAAAAGTTGACAAAGATTAATAATTAGCTTAACATATGTATATACACAGGGAGGTGCAAAATGCATAATGCGAGAAAAATCACAAAAGATATGTACTGGATTGGTGGTAATGACAGAAAAATAAGACAATTTGAAGGATCTATACCCATTGACAATGGGATATCATATAATTCATATTATATTGATGATGAAAAAACAGTGCTGTTGGATACTGTTGATATAGCAGTTTCTAAAGTGTTTTTTGAAAATTTGGAGTACCTTTTAAATGGCAAAAAGTTGGATTATGTCATAGTAAACCATTTGGAGCCTGATCACAGCGGTACTTTAAATGACTTGCTTATTAGATATAAAGAAGTAACCATTGTGGGTACCGAAAAGATAAAAGCTATGGCAAAGCAGTATCTTCATATGAACATTGATGAAAGATTTTTTATAGTTTCAGAGGGAAGCATTTTAAATACCGGTAAACATGAGTTTACATTTATTAATGCCCCTATGGTTCATTGGCCGGAGGTTATGGTTACCTATGACAAAACCGACAATATAGTTTATTCCGCTGATGCCTTTGGCACATTCAATGCATTAAAGGGGAATATATATGCCGATGAGTATGATTTTGAAGAAGAATGGTTACCGTCGGCAAGAAAGTATTACAGCAATATAGTGGGAAAGTATGGCGCTTTTACAGAAAAATTACTGGATAGATTAGGGGATGTGAGTTTAAATCTAATTTGTCCTTTACACGGGCCGATAATTAGGGAAGAACACAATAAGTATATAGATATATATTATAAATGGGCAAGATATATGCCTGAAAAAAACGGAGTTTTGGTACTTTATGCATCGGTTTACGGACATACCCAAGAGGCTGTTGAAATTGTGGCAGGCAAAATGGCTGATTTAGGCGTGGATAATATAAAGATATTCGATGTATCCGTAACGGATCCCAGCGATATACTCACCGAGGTGTTTAAATACAGTCACTTGTTGATTGCATCAGTTACCCATAATGGTGGAATATTCATTAAAATGGAGCAAGCATTGCTTGACTTAAAGGCTCATAATATAAGTAACAGGAAGATTTCAATAATTGAAAACGGATCCTGGGGACCTACAAGCGGAGAACTCATAAGATGCCTGATGGCGGATTTAAAGGGAATGAGCTTTGTGGGTGATAAAATAACTATAAGGTCTTCACTTAAGGAAAATCAGATGGATGATTTGATTAAGCTTGCCGAGGTAATCACAAAATCGGTATTTAACAAGGAAAAATTAGAAGAAAATAAGGAGGCAACAAGCATGGAATCAAAAAAATATGTATGCAAAGTATGCGGATATGTATATGATGAAGCCAAAGAAGGTAAGTGGGAAGATTTACCCGATGATTATAAGTGCCCTATATGTGGAGTGGGTAAAGAAAAATTTGAATTAAAAGCATAAAAATTTGGCAGGGGGGTGTTGTTATGAAAAGACTGGTTTTACTATTGATTATAGTTGCCGTGGGTTTAGGCGTATATTCATTTATTAAATATGAGGAAAGACCTATTTTATATTTAAATGTAGCCTCTATTAATGTTGAATATGGTGAAAAATTAGATGTAAACTTTTCGGATTTCATAGACACTACTGTTTTAAATGATGAAGATGCTAAGGATGTTATTGAAAATACCAAGATTACATTTGATTCAATAATTGAAGAAGACGATATTTTGGAAATAGGTAAATATCCTGTTTTATATGAATATTCAAAGGGGGACAAAAAAGAATCCAAAACTGTAATGATAGTCGTTGCAGATACATTGGCTCCAGAGTTTAATGATGTTTCGGTGTTGCAAACTCAAGTGGGTAAGTCATTAGACTATAAAAGCTATATTGAAGTGACGGATTACAGTGGTGTGGATTCCCTTAGATTTTATGCACAAGATGTTGAAATAGACAGATCCGGAGAGTATGAGCTTTTGGCAATTGCAAAAGACAATAACGGTAATATTTCAGAAAAAACTATTACAATAATAGTAAAATAAGCGTGGCTCCATCAATCTTGATGGAGCTTTTTTAAATTGATTTCAAAATGGTTCTTATTAAACTTAATATATTTCTCGTCTTTTAATTTGGACAGTTCCGTTGACATGGCACTTCTGTCAACGGACAGATAATCTGCTAGCTGTTGTCTGTTATATGGAATATCGAAGGAATCGCTTTTTTTGGCTTGAGCTGTGTCTAATAAATAGGTCATTAATTTATCCCGGGTGGTTCTCTTAGACATTTGGTTTATTTTATTGGTAAGCAATATGTTTTTAGAAGAAATTAATCTTATTAGATTATGCAATAATGTTAAATGATAAGAGCAATTATTACTACATAGCAGTGTTATTTTATCAATGGGAATAAATATTATTGCAGCATCATCACAGCAGATAACATCCACCGTCAATGGTAAATTTGATGCAGCAAATGATTCTGCGAAATGATCTGATGGATTGAATTTTGATAATACATTTTGATTGCCCATATAATCATTTTTTGTGACTACAACTGAACCGGTTAATATCAAGCCAATGGAATTAAATCCTTGACCCTGATGAAGCACAAAATCGTTCTTATTATATTTCTTAATTGTATAGTCCAAACAATCAAGAAGATTTTCTATATTATCCTTTTCTATTCCCTCAAAAAGTTTTGATTTTGAGATTGATTCGTAATATTCCATTTGATTATCCTTTGTCATAATTATTAGTATAAAAATAGGAACCCAAAACGGTCAATTTTATTTAGGTTTTTTTATTATTGAAACAGGGGCAAACAGCAGCAGCAATATAGCCACTGTCAGCAACGCATAATTTAATCCGAAGCTATCCCCCATGTAGCCTATTATGGGTGCTGATATTATTGTGAAAATAGATTTTACTTGGGCAGAAAAGCTAAGCATGGTAGCTCTTTCATACTTGTTCATATTATCATCTAGGACATCTAAATATATGGGTTTTCTAAAATTACTAAGCAAATAGATGCCGATATATAGGAACAACACAAAATATATTGATTTTATTAGCAGATATAAAGAAATAAAAACTACTATCAACAATATAAAAAATGCGTTCAGCCAAAAGTTCTTAGGTTTATATTTATATAACCTATATGAGTTTTTGGAAGCCTTGGAACCAAGTATATAAATAATAAAATATGAAATCCCCAAAGCTATTTTAAGGTTTTCATCCTGTGACAGGCCGGCTATTATTATAAGCCCAGAACCGATAAATATAGATTCGAAAATAGGTTGTATCAGGTCTTTTGTAGAATCTACCATCGATTCATAAATGCCGTTGGATAGCAATAGTTTCTTTAAATTCCGACCCTTTTTTATATTAGCCGCAATAACCCTTATCATTTCCTTTAACGAGCTGATATGTGTGTTTGACAAATCGTTTTTGTCAAGCTCCTTAGGATATGAAGCTATAAGAATAAAATCCAATAGATAAGGAACTATTGCTACAAGGAAGATATATGATGATTTGGGTAACCCTAGGATTAACACTATTCCCATAAGGGAGCTTATTGCGCTTCCCAAAAGAGAAAAGGATCGGGTTCTTCCGTATACAAAGGTTTTCTCATTATCCCATTTTTTTAATTCAAGATATGTATATATCATGGCTTTATGGGTTCCTGATCTGAAGGCTTCGCCAAGACCAAAGAAAATCATGGCTATTGTTGCAAGTAAAAAATTGTTGGTTAAAAAATAGAAAACAAAGGATATTATATAAAAGGCAAAGCACACGCATAGCTCTCTTTTCCTTCCGTAGATGTCGGCAATCAGCCCTGACGGTATTTCGAACAGATTAATTATAATTTCTTTAACGGATATCAAAATACCTATTTGTAGCAATGTTAATCCGTTACCCAGCAAATAAATCAACAAATAAGGTTCAAAGAATTTTAAGTTCTTCAGGAAACCGTAGGCGGAGAACTTTTTTATTTGCAAATCCCTTTTTATTATTTTTTTTGTATCACTGTTATTCATATTCACTTCCTGATATTCTTTTTACCGCGTCTAAGCATATGGAAAATCTGCCACAGTCCTTGGGATTTTTTGGTCTGAATTCAAACAATTTGTTTCTTCGATACAGCTGAAAGTTATAGCCGCTCTCATATGGGAAATATCTTATGTTATCGTTTTTTAGCTTAAAACTTATGTTATCGCCCTCATATGTACCGGTATACGAAAAGAATTCTTTGTTTAAATTTACTGTTCCATTTCCTACTATATGTATCCCGTTGCTATCTTCCTTAGAACCATAGGATGCAACGGTTACTTCAGAAGATAAATTCCAATTGGGATTATTCAATATTTCATTCAATTCGTAGTTGATTATTATATCATGCCATTTTCTTAAATCATTGACATTGATATCCTTGCTCCATTTAAACCGGGCAGTAGCATCGCATGTTCCCTGCAACCCGCAATTATTACATTTAATATTGTTCTCATTTGTTATCAATGAATGGACACTGCCGCAGGAGGGACAGCGATAGGCAAAATTTTCAATACCCTTTGCGAAATCCTTGCCCATATACTTGGCATTGCTTTTTTCCAGCCATTCGTACTGATCCACATAAAGATATTCGTTTAATCTTTTTAGTATTTCATCGGTTGAAAGGCTCCTTATTTCACTTTGGGTGAAACCAAGAAATATTTCTGTATGGGTGGGGCCTTTTCTCTTTTTTGTTTTCATATATGGAGGGTTGGCAAAAAAACCGCCGTACCCCCTTACTATAATCACCGGTATATCAAGCTTTTTTACCAAAGCTGCGGTGCCTTCATGTACATTATATGATGTTCCCCATTGCCCGATGCGTCCTGAAGGATAGAGACCGACACCTTCACCCCTTTTAACGGCGCCTAACATTGCGATTATTGTTGTAATATCAGATGTTGCCAGACTTTTAGGAATTGCTCCTCCAAGTTTCAGCCATTTCTTTATGCCTTTGCTATGAAAATATTTTCTTGCCACCACAAAATGCAGATATCTTGGGCTAATACTGCTCATAGTATAGATAAAATCAAAGTTACACATGTGATTGCCCAGCAAAAGAAAAGGACCTTTGATTTTAGGTAAGTTTTTATATGTTATTTTTTGTTTAAGAATATAAGTAGAGTATATGAATATTACTTTACTTGCAATATACCAAGCTATTTTATTGGGCCTTTTATAATCCATGACATTTTCTCCTTAAGCTCATAATACTAGTAATTATAACCGGTGTCAATTTAAGTATTTGTGAATAAGTTTGACAAATCAATATATATTAAATATACTTTTGAAGAGGTGAAAAATGGAATATGATGTAATAATAATTGGAGGAGGTGCGTCAGCTTTATTCTTGGCATCTTCATTAAAGGTTAATAAGGGACTTATATTAGAAAGTACTGATTCTGCAGGGACAAAACTCCTTATGTCGGGGGGAGGCAGTTGCAATATCACTAATAATATTGACATCAAAGAATTCCCTAAAATGTATGGTACCAATGGCAAAAGGATAAGGACCATGTTATACAAATATAACAATAAAATGCTGATGAAGTATATGGAAGAACTGGATGTTCCTTTAATAATAAGGGAGGATGGAAAGGTTTTTCCCAAGTCCATGAGGGCGAAGGATGTTTTAGAAGCATTGCTTAAAAAGGCAAATAAAAATGGCTTTGAATTGATAACAGATTCTAAAGTAATTGATATGAATGAGGGCAAGGTGGTAACTTCTCATGATAAATATTTTACTAAAAATATTGTAATAGCCACCGGGGGTAAATCCTATAAAAATACAGGAAGTAACGGGGAGTTTCTTGATATATTAAGAAATAAGAATATTGGAATAATCGATGAAAAACCCGGGCTTACGCCTATATATATTGAAAACTATATGTATAAAAAGAATTCCGGAATTTCATTTGAAAATATTAGTGTTACGATTGACAAGCATAATACTACAGGGGATGTTTTATTAACCCACAGGGGATTTTCAGGACCAGCCATCCTAAGATTATCTCAATACGCTCTACCCGGGGGGAAATTTATAATTTCATATATTGATGGGGAAGTCTCCGATAGCCATAACAAGGGAGTATCGAAAAGCTTGGTAAATCATTTAGCGGATTTATATGGATTACCCAAAAGCTTTATTATGGAAACTGCCGAATATTTGAATATTGATGGGAGCCAAAAAGTATCAAGCTTGCCTTTAAGGGAATATAAAAAAATCATCGGTTACCTAAAAAATGCTGAATATTTAATAAGCGGCGTCGGCGGATTTAATAATGCAATGGTAACCGTGGGAGGGATAAGCCTAGATGAGATGGATTTAAAAACCCTTAAGCTTAGAAAATACAATAATATTTATGCCATAGGTGAGGTGCTGGATATAAACGGCGATACAGGAGGATATAATTTGCAGTTTTGTTATTCATCGGCTATGGTGGCGGCAAATAGCATTGACAAAAGTATGACCATTTGATATAATTTGTGCGTTGTAAAAAAAGGAGGGTTATTATGACTAGAATAAAGACTGTTTCAACTAGGAATTTGGCAAAATCAGCTAAAAAAGGTGGATGTGGCGAGTGCCAAACATCTTGTCAATCAGCTAGTAAGACTTCTTGCAGCGTAGCAAATCAACACTGCGAACAGTGTCTTAACAAATAGGAAAAGGAGATGCTACCTAATATTAGGTGGTGTTTTTTTATGAAGGAGAAATATGGTACATCAATATAAAATGAATGGATATAACATAATAATGGACAGTAACAGCGGTGCGGTCCATTCGGTGGATGAAATGGCTTATGATATTATTTCCATGTATGAAGATAATAGTAAAAGTGAGATCATTACGGAAATTGTTAAAAAGCATGGTGTCACAAAGGAAGATGTTTTAGAGACTATTTCCGAGATAGAGGGCCTAAAGGATGAAAAGCTTCTTTTCTCAAAGGATCCTTTTGAGGAAGCTGCAATGGAGTTTAAAAACAGGCAATCGGTGCTTAAAGCCATATGCTTGCATGTTGCCCATGCATGCAATATGGATTGCAAGTACTGTTTTGCGGGAAAAGGAGATTATTCAGGCAAGTCCGGTATAATGTCCCTGGAGGTAGGAAAACAATCATTAGATTTTCTGGTTAAAAACTCAGGTACAAGGCATAATCTTGAGGTTGACTTATTTGGAGGAGAGCCTTTATTAAACTGGGATGTATGTAAGGGCATTGTTGAATATGGCAGAGAGCTGGAGAAAAAATACGATAAAAAGTTTAACTTCACATTAACTACCAATGGTATTCTTTTAAATGATGAGATTATTGAATATACGACTAAAGAGATGGGTAATGTGGTTATCAGCTTGGATGGAAGAAAAAGAACCCATGATTTTATGAGACAGACTAAAGATGGTGGCGGTACTTATGAAAAAATAATCGATAACTTTAAAAAACTTGCAGACGCCAGGGAACAAAAGGAATACTACATGAGGGGCACTTATACTGCATATAATAAGGATTTTGCCAATGACATATTACATATGGCGGATTTGGGATTTAAAGAAACTGCCATGGAACCTGTTGTGGGACCGCCGGATGCCGACTATACATTAAAGGATGAAGATGTGGATTATCTTTGTGAGCAATATGAGAAATTGGCTTTGGAAATGTTAAAAAGAGAAGAGAAGGGTGAAGGCTTCAATTTCTATCACTATACAATAGATTTAACCGGAGGACCATGCATTGTAAAGAGAGTATCAGGCTGTGGAGTCGGCACAGAATATTTAGCGGTTACTCCAACCGGAGATTTATATCCTTGCCATCAGTTCGTGGGTCAAGATGATTTCTGTGTGGGGAATATATATGAGGGAGTTACTAATAAAGGGGTAATCAAACAATTTGAAACTTGCAATGTATATTCGCATAAGGAATGCAAGGATTGCTTTGCTAAATTATATTGTGCCGGTGGATGCGCGGCTAATGCATATTTCTCTAAAGGTGATATTAATGAGGTATATGAATTGGGCTGTAAGCTTCACAGAAAAAGAATAGAATGTGCCATAATGATGAAGGTGGCAGAAGAAGATAAAGGCCTTAAGAGAAGAAGCGATAAATAGATATAAAAAAAGCAGCGTGGCTGCTTTTTTTTATGCTTTTACTAGGCCTAAGGCCTTTGCAATTTCAATGACTATAATTGGAACTATCGCAAGTCCTAATCCTTTTAAATATAAGGTAAAAGTTAAAGCGGTCATCCCAAAAGGTATAGACAGTGGTGTTAGTAATACTAAGAGTACCATTGCTAATGATAGGAGCGCAGCATAATTCAATTTCTTGTTTGTAAAAAATCCTATTTTAAAAAGTGAGAAGTGAGATCTCATGTTGTATGATTGTAATACTTGAGAAAGAGCTAAGACCATAAATGTCATAGTTTGACCAGCAGTTGCACCCCCAAATTCGTTACCTAGAGAATATGCTATTAATGATAGTATAGCAAACATGCCTCCTTGTAAGAAAACTCGTATCCCTAATCCATGGGCAAATATTCCTTCGGATTTAGGTCGCGGTGATTTACTCATAACATCGTCTTCTACTGCCTCCATGCCCAATGCAATTGCAGGGAGTGAATCAGTGACGAGATTTATCCAAAGTAGCTGCATAGGTAGAAGAGGAGTTATTCGCCATAGAAGCATAGCAATAAATACGGTTAATACTTCCCCAATATTGGTACCTAAAAGGAAACCCACAACCTTTCTTATATTGTCATAAATTCCTCTACCTTCTCTAATGGCGTCCACTATGGTGGAGAAGTTATCGTCTGTAAGAATCATATCAGAAGCATCCTTTGATACATCAGTTCCGGTTATTCCCATGGCGCAGCCTATGTCTGCTGCTTTTAGTGCTGGTGCGTCATTAACACCATCGCCTGTCATGGATACTACTTCACCAAGTGACTGCCAAGCCTTAACTATTCGTATTTTATTTTCAGGTGAAACTCTGGCATAAACAGATATATTTCTAATCCGATTAAGGAATTCATTTTCGTCCATTTCATCTAGCTCTGTGCCAGTAATTGCTTCTTCACCATCGTTTAGGATCCCTAGCTCGGATGCAATGGCAGATGCTGTTACTACATGGTCACCAGTTATCATAACTGCTTTTATACCAGCTTCTTTACAGATGGTAACAGAATCAATTACTTCAGGTCTAGGTGGGTCTATCATACCTAATAGGCCTGCAAAGTCTAGTTCTGATTCTAAGCTGTCAAAAGTAGGATTATTAGGAAGCTCATCTATAACCTTTGTAGCAATTGCTATAATTCTAAGGGCTTTTGAACTCAATTCATCATTTATATGTTTTGCTTTATCCAAATCTCCGGAAATGCATTTTTTTGCTAATTCATCATAAGCTCCCTTTACAATTACGATGTATTTTCCATCCATTTCATTTACAGTTGTCATCAATTTTCTATCAGAATCAAAGGGTAGTTCTAGTATTCGCTTGTGTTTTCCATTTAAAACTTTTTTTGTATAACCATTTTCGTATGAAGCATATACAATGGAGGTTTCCGTAGGATCACCAATATACTTAATGCTATCTCTTTCAACTTCGATATTTCCGTTGGAACAAACGGTACCGAAATTGATTAATTTTTTTATCTCTTCGCTTCTTTTTTCTTTAAGATCAACCGCATCATTGGCGCCACTTAAATATGCTTTTGTAAGGGTCATACGGTTTTGGGTAAGGGTACCGGTCTTATCAGAACAGATTATTGAAGCACTTCCCAATGTTTCTACTGCTGGAAGTTTTCTTATTACGGCATTTTTCTTAACCATTCGTTGTACACCAATGCTAAGTACTACCGTTACTATTGCAGGTAAACCTTCAGGTATTGCAGAAACAGCAAGGGATACAGCCGTCATAAATATTTCCAATACATCAAGACCATCTACGATTCCCAATACAAATATTACAGCACATGCTATTAAAGCCATAAAGCCCAAGTTTTTACCAAGTTTAGCCAGTTTAAGCTGAAGGGGTGTCTGCATATCCTTTTCGCTACTTAAGAGAGTAGCAATCTTACCTATCTCTGTATTCATACCTGTAGAAGTGACAATGGCTTTACCACTGCCATAAGTAATGCTACAACCCGAATATATCATATTATCTCTATCTGCAAGAGGGGCTTTATCTTGTACCTCAAGATTTGCATCCTTGTCAGAAGGAACGGATTCTCCAGTTAAGGCAGACTCTTCTGATTTTAAACTAGCGGATGATATCAATCTGGCATCAGCTGATATCTTATCACCAGCTTCAAATACAATAAGGTCACCTCTCACCAACTCTTCTGCAGATATTATCTTTTCCGTACCATCTCTGATAACTCTTGTTTTTGGTGAAGAAAGGTTTTTAAGGGCATCAAGGGCTGCTTCAGCCTTTGATTCTTGGGCAACACCAATTGCTGCATTCAAAATAACTATAAGAAGTATTAGAATTGGTTCAAAATATCCTTTTCCACCACCTTCCATGTACGTAACTATAAATGATACTAAAGCTGCTATCAGTAGTATAATTATCATTACATCTTTGAACTGATTGAAAAAGCGCTGTAGTTTTGTTTGTTTTTTAGCTTCATCTAGCTTATTTCTACCTTCTTCTTTCAATCTATTTTCGGCAAAATCAGTATTCAGTCCTGAATTTCCATGGGAATTCAGATATTCAATTAATTCTTCTTTAGTGCAAGCATATTCTTTCATATACTATTCCTTCCTTATACAAATATTTTAATTAAAACCAAGAGCCAGATTGGTATTGTTATCATTGAAAACAAAGTGGTAAGAGCAACGCCTTCCGCGAGCAGTGTGGCATTTTTTCCTTCTCTATAAGCTAATGCTACAGGTAAAACTGCGCAGGGGAAGATTGAAGATGCTACTATTGCCAATTTAAGGTTATCACTAAAAGGTGTAAAATACATAATTAAAAGAGTTATTGCAGGCACCAATAGAACATTACATATTGAAGCATAAATTAATTTATGATTTTTAACTATGGATTTAAAATTACTTCCTCCTAGCTGAATTCCAACTACCATCATTGATAGGGGTATAGTAATATCACCTAATGTAGTTATAATCTCTAAAGGATATGAAGGGAGCTTTATGTGGGAGAACAGCATGATTACAGAAATAACTGTGGATATGGTTAATATATTAACTAGGGGTTTAAATATAGACTTAATACTCAGTTTTTTTTCATCGCCATAATTTACCTGTAATATGCATATGCTGAAAACATAAAGGGTCATCATAATATTAGCTATTACCACAAGATAAAATACATCGTTGCTAAAAACAGCTTTAACTATAGGAAATCCCATAAAGCCCGTGTTTATGCTGGTGATGATAACCATTAAAACTCCTTTATCTTTATTGCTCTTAAATGGTTTTACAAGGAACAAAGATAGCATAGCTGCGATTATAAAAAAACTCATGGAAAGTGCTAGTACTTGTATTGTTTCAGTAACAGTATCTTCATTTAAATTTTTGGTAACTATAGAGGATATAACTAAGCAAGGTGCCGTTATATTTAATAGTAGTTTAATTATATGATCATTAGCTTCATCAGGTAATACCTTAGTCTTATTTGCAACAAATCCTATTAATATATATATGAATATTGCTGAAATGTTTGTTATTATATTTAGCATTTTTTATTTTCCTTATGTAAAAAGTTTAATTAAAATTATGAGCCATACAGGTATAGTTATTACCGAAAAAAGTGTGGTAAGAGCAACGCCTTCGGCAAGTAATGTGGCATTTTTACCTTCTTTATGGGCTAAAGCCACGGGAATAACCGCACATGGAAAAGCTGCTGATAGGGTTATTACCAATTTAATATTATCACTAAATGGTGTGAAATACATAAGCAATAAGGTTAATGAAGGAACTAGTATGACATTTAATAATGAAGCATAAAGCAATTTGTAATTTTTCAGAATGGCTTTAAAATTGCTGCCTCCCAGTTGAACACCTACCGCTATCATGGAAAGGGGTATGGTAATATCGCCTATAGTTTCAATAATCCCTAAAGGGTATTCCGGTAGCTTTATATGTGCAAATAACATGACTACTGCTAAAAAGGTTGTTATGCTTAATATATTCATAAGTGGTTTAAACACAGATTTAATACTAATAGCTCTTTCATGACCATAGTTTAATTGCCAAATGCATATTGCGAATAGGTAGAAGTTTAGCATAATATTTGCAATAACTACCAAATAGAATATATCGTTATTGAAAACCGCTTTTGTAACGGGAAATCCTATAAATGCAGAGTTAACGCTTGTTATTATGACCATTAATACACCTTTATCAGGATAATCTTTAATTGGCTTAACTAGAAACAAAGCTAAAAGTGATATTACTACAAAAAACGCTAGAGAAAGTGCTAAAGCTTGGATTGTTTCAACGTATGTTTTTTCACTAAGTTCCTTTGTAATAATAGAGTTAAGTATAAGGCAAGGTGCCGTTATTGTTACTAGAAGATTTATTAAGTGCTTATTTGCTTCATCGGTTAAAATCTTCGTTTTGTTAGCTATATATCCTATGAATATATATATAAATATCGATGATATATTAGTTATTACTGAAAGCATGTATTTTCCTATCTCTAAATTATACGGTTACCCTTGTTACCGTTTAAATAGTCGTTTAAATTCTTTGCACAAGTTGATATAACCTTAATTCTCATTTCTTTAGGTGACCATGCTATGTGCGGAGTTATGTAACAGTTTTTGTTTTCTACCAAATCGTTGGGATATAAAGGGGGTTCCTTATCTAAAACGTCCAAACCTACAGCAGAAAGTTTTCCCGTTGAAAGGGCACTCGCAACGTCTTTAGTGTTTAGGAGAGAGCCCCTTGCAGTATTAATAAGTATTGAACCGTCTTTCATTTTCGATATGAATTCCCTATTCACAAAACCCATATTATCATCTGTTGCAGGGCAATGAAGAGATACTATATCTGATTCTATTGTCTTTTCTTTATCTTTACTATATATATTTACTTTCATACCAAAAGCCTGGGCTATAGTTGCAACTCTTTTACCTATACTACCGTAACCAATTATACCTAAAGATTTTTCGTTTAAAAGAGTTAGTGGTTCTTTATAAAAAAGAAAATCTTTGCAATCATACCATTTTCCATCATGGACATCAGAATTATAACTGCCCACTTGATTTGCGATTTCAAGGATTAGCGCAAAAGTATGTTGGGCAACGGCTTCTGTGGAATATGAAGGTACGTTATAAACTGCTACCCCTTTTTCTTTAGCAGCTTTTAAATCTATATTATCATACCCCGTAGCAGTGACACCGATAAACTTAAGGTTTTCTGCATTTTCTATAACCTTTCTTGATATTTCACACTTACTGACAAAGATGGCATCTACGTTTTTTGTTCTTTCAATTACTTCGGATTTGCTACTTCTTTCATAAACCATAAGTTCGCCGATATCTTCAATAGGCTTCCAACTTATATCCCCAGGGTTAATCGAATATCCATCCAATACTATTACTCTCATACTAATCCTCCCAATAATTATAGAGTACATTATAACATATAATTTGGATATTTATATGATATATGGTATAATATTTTGGTATTATGGAGGCTAAAATGGATAGGATAATAGCAGCATCAAGAAATAAGCATAAATTGGATGAAATAGGCAAAATCCTAAGTAAATTCGGTTTACAAATCATATCAAGAGATGATGCGGGAATAGAAAAATTTGAAATAAAAGAAGATGGTACTAGCTTTGAAGAGAATTCATATAAAAAAGCTTATGCAATATTTAAAGTATCGGGAGAAGCAACCATAGCCGATGACAGTGGCCTTATGGTGGACTTTTTAAACGGAGCTCCGGGGATCTATAGCGCCAGATTTTCAGGAGATAATGCCACTGATGAAGAGAACAATAAGAAATTGTTGGATTTAATGAGTGATGTAGATGAGGAAAAAAGAACTGCAAGGTTTGTATCGGTTATAACTATGATATTTAAAAACGGCGAAAAGATTGTTGCCAGAGGTGAATGTGAAGGTACCTTGTTATATGAGCCAATGGGCAAAAACGGATTTGGTTATGATCCGATATTTAAGCCCTTAGGATACAACAAATCATTTGCACAGCTCACATCTGAAGAAAAGAATGGAATAAGCCATAGAGCTGTTGCTTTAAAACAATTGGAGAAACTTTTAAGTGAAAGAAGATAGTAAATTTTTTAAAAACAAATATGTTAGGATAGGTTTTAATATATGGGGGCAGTTTGATGATCCATATTATCAGGGCTTTGCTGCTCAGCTCGCATATTTCTTTTTCATGTCCAGCGTGCCTACAATAATTGTTATATCTCAATTGTTGGGGGTTTTTGATGTTTCTTTAGACTTCTTAAATAACTGGATAGATAAATATGTTGATAGTGCAGTTAAGAATACACTAACAGTTTTATTTAATTCGGGTTCGGTGGTATTGACAAATATATTGTTGATAGTGTTGTCCTTATGGGCTGCATCCAGCTTGCAATTTGGATTGGCCAGGATTTCAAACTATACATTAACAAGTGGTACTTATAAGTTTAATTTTTTCAGAGAAAGAATTATGGCAATTCCCACAGCTATATTTTCACTGTTTGCCATATCCTTCGCTATAATAATATTTATTCAAGGGGGGAATTTATTAAACGAATTTGTTGATACGGTTTTTCATATGCATGTAATAACCAATCTTCTTATGCTCTTAAGATGGCCGGTGGCCATGGGTCTATACCTGGTGATGGTAATATTAAATTATTATTTGCTGCCGAGAATCAGAGTACCTATAAAATCAATTGTACCGGGGGCCATTGTGGCTAGCATGGGCATGTTACTTGTTACCGTGGTTTATTCATTTTATGCAAATAATATTTCAAATTACAATATAATATATGGTTCATTGGCAAACATCGTAGTACTGATGTTTTGGTTTTACTTTATATCCTGGGTATTGATAATCGGGGTAATGTTTAATAAGGCTTGGGATGAAATCATGGAAAAAGGCAGACTTACTCCTGAGAAGCTTAAAGGCTATATTATAAATCAAGAAGGAAGCAATAGGGACTCAAATGGTAATCATATAATTGATGCCGGTAGGAAAGACAAAGAACATGAATATATAAATAATAAGAAAGATTAGTAGCGGAGGTATGTATGACATTAATAATGGGTAATGATTTAAAGAGTGATGAAAAGATTAAAAAAGCCCTTATAATCCTAAATCCTAAAGCCGGCATGATGCATGCCAATAAAGTTTTTGTGGAAATAATCAAGATATTTATTGAAAGCAACTATATGCCTACGGTGCTTACAACATCTGATCAAGGCGATGCCATGAGATACGCCGAGGAATTCACCGAAGGTATGGACTTGGTTGTATGTATAGGAGGAGACGGCACATTAAACGAAGTAGTGGCGGGCTTATTAAAATCCGGTAATAATGATATCCCCGTGGGATATATACCATCGGGTAGCACCAACGATTTTGCCACCAGCTTGGGGGTATCTAAAAATGTACTGATAGCTGCCAAGGACATCACAAGAGGAGTAATAAGGAAACTGGACGTGGGAAGATTTAATAAGCGATATTTTTCTTACGTTGCATCCTTTGGAGCGTTTACTAGTTCATCATATGAAGCCCCTCAGAACATAAAAAACATGATAGGACACACGGCATATGTTTTACAGGGCATAAGGGAGATTCCGAATATTAAGCCTGAAAGAGTAAAAATAACGACGAATGAAAAAGTAATAGAAGGTAACTTCATATTTGGTGCCATCTGTAACTCGACTTCCGTTGGGGGAATACTATCTTTTGAGGACTTTGATGTTGATATGAACGACGGTAAGGTGGAAGTTTTCTTAATCAGAGCTCCTGAAAGTCTAATTGAATTAAATAGCATGATAGTAGCGATGCTTGACCAAAGCTTTAATTCTCCTTTGATTACTTTTTTTAGCACGGAATCGGTTCAAATACAGGCAGAAAGATCAATGCCTTGGACATTAGACGGAGAATTTGAACCGGGTTATGACGAGATAGATATATCAATCATTCATAGCGGAGTTAATATAATAGTTCCTGATAGAGATATGAAAAGAAAAACAACGCTTAGAAAAGCGTTGCCAAAATAGTTATTTAATTATTTTCTTGCCACAATATGGACAATATTTGATGTCGTTGCATTCTGCAACGGCATTATTTTTATTTTCCAAGGAAAATTCCTCCACAAATCCGGCGGATAATATACCTGTGGGTATAGCCACAACCAAGACCCCAAGAAATGTTAAGATAGAAGCAAATATTCTGCCTAATACAGTTATGGGAACGATATCCCCGTAGCCTACGGTAAACAAGGTTGAAGTTGCCCACCACATGCCCGAAAAAGCATTTTTAAAGGCTTCCGGCTGGGCCTCGTGCTCTGCACTATACATTAACAGGGAAGCAGAAAGAACCAGCAAGGTCAATATGAAAACTGATGAAAGCAATTGGTGCTTCTTCTTAGTCAATACTGTTGTAATAAGCATTAGAGCGGAAGAATAGTTTTGTATTCTTAATACCCTAAGTATCCTTATTATTCTAAATATTCTTAATGCTGTTGTACCCATAAAGGCCGGGAAGAAAAAGGGAACCGAAGAAAAAAAGTCAACTATTCCCGAAGGGGATGTTATATACCTTAGCCTGGCTTTTGCCGTGGTTTTATCCCCATATAGTTCTTTAGCTGTATAAATTCTAAGCAGATAATCAATAGAAAAAAATATTACAGTAGCAAATTCCGCTATATTAATTATTTCTTTATAACTCTTAGAAATGCTATAGGTGTCCAATATGGATATAATTATAGTAACGGCAACTGCTGCCATTGTTAAAATGTCATATAATCTGCTGGGATTATCATTCAGTTGTCCGATGCTAATAATCTTAAATATTCTATCTTTGCTCATGCCATTCACCTAAAAAGTGGGCAATAAATTGCCCACATATTTATATTTCCCTTACTTTAATTATACCTTCGTTTTTCAAATCGAATATTCCGCTTGTATCACAATCGGCATTTACCATAACTAAAGTGTATCCGTACAAATCTTTTTTATTTGTTGCAAATTCCAGAATGTTAGAACCCCCTAAAGCCTTGCTTAAAACACTAATCACATCGTTTACACCCTTTGTCATAACGGATATTTTTTTAGTATTTGGCAGAGATTTCATTGTAACATTAGGATAATTTACTGAGTTAACTATATTACCGTTTTCGATGTAATCCATCAACTGCAGAGTTGCCATTTTAGCACAATTATCCTCAGCTTCCTCGGTGGAAGCCCCCAGATGAGGAATTGCAACAACCCCTTTCTTATTTATGATGACATCACTTGGGAAATCTGTTACATATTTACCCAAATATCCGGCTTCAAGAGCAGCAAGAATATCTTCTTCAACTATCAAGTTTCCCCTGGCAAAGTTTAATAAAACTGCTCCATCTTTCATATTTTTTATCATATCTTTATCGAACATGCCCTTGGTAGATTCTAGGGATGGTAGATGTAAGCTTACATAATCGCATTCCCCGAGCATTTCTTCTACAGTAGATACAAACTCTACATTTGAATTTAAATTAAGAGCTGCTTTTGTAGAAAAGAAGGGATCTGTACCATAAACCTTCATTCCCAGTGCCGTTGCTGCGTTAGCAACTAATACCCCTATTGCACCGAGTCCGACTACACCTAATTTTTTACCTTCGATTTCTGTTCCGGCAAATTGTTTTTTGCCTTTTTCAACTTCTTTTGAAACATTTTCTGATAAAGTGCTGGCCCAGGCCATTCCGCTGTCCATATTCCTGGCAGCTATAAGTAAGCCTGCGATAACCAATTCCTTAACGGCATTGGCGTTTGCCCCCGGTGTATTAAAAACTATTATTCCGTTATCAGCACATTTTTCTAAAGGAATATTGTTGACTCCGGCACCAGCCCTTGCAATCGCCATTAGATTTTCGGAGAAGTTCATATCGTGCATGTCTTGACTTCTTACCAAAATTCCGTTGGCCTTAGAAATATCTTCTGTCAGGGCATATTTATCGCTTAGCAGATTGAGCCCCACAGATGAGATATTGTTTAAGGTTGAAACATAAAATTTTTCCATTGTAATCCCTCCCAAAACTTCGATTAATTTAAAAACTAACAAATAGAGTATATCACCTATAGCCTTTACTTTCAACAGCATAAGTGATATAATTTCTACGTTAATTATTGATTAAAAGTGGATATTCGGAGGTAAAATTTAATGGGTATTAATGAAAGAGTTTTTAATTTCTCAGCTGGACCATCGATGCTGCCGTTGGAGGTTTTAGAGGAAGCAGCGGCTCAAATGACTAGCTATAACGGTTTGGGGGAATCGGTTATGGAAATGAGTCACAGGTCTAAGGAATTTGATGAAATAATTAAAACTGCAGAAGCTAATTTGAGGGAACTTATGAACATTCCCGATAATTACAAGGTAATGTTTCTACAAGGGGGAGGTACTCTACAATTTTCTATGGTTCCTTTAAATCTTTTGAGGAATTCAAAAAAAGCGGACTATGTAATAACAGGTTCTTGGGCTAAAAAGGCCTATGAGGAGGCTAAAAAATTTGGCGATATCAAGGTAGCGGCAACTTCGTCAGAAGATAATTTCACATACATACCAAGGCTTAAAAAAGAAGATTTCAGAGAAGATGCTGATTATGTGCATATCACATATAATAATACTATATGCGGTACCCACTATAATGATATTCCTGATGTAGGGGATTTGGTTTTGGTTGCGGATATGTCGTCTTGCATACTGTCAGAGGAAATTGATGTGAGCAAATTCGGATTGATATATGCGGGAGCACAGAAAAATGTTGCTCCGGCGGGCATGACTATAGTTATTATGAGGGAAGATTTACTTGGCTTTGCCGATGAAAAAATTCCTGTATATTTGGACTATAAAATTCATGCTGACAAAGATTCCATGTACAATACCCCTCCTTGTTACGCAATATATATTGCCGGTGAAGTTTTCAAGTACATTAAGGGAATCGGTGGTGTTAAGGAGATGCATAAAAGAGATGTTCTTAAAGCTGACAAATTGTATAAGGCAATAGAAGACAGCGACATCTTTAGTTGCCCGGTTAATAAAGATGATAGATCCCTTATGAATGTGGTTTTTGTAACAGGAGATAAGGAATTAGATGCTAAATTTGTTACCCTTGCAAAACACGAAGGTTTAATTAACCTAAAGGGTCATAGATCCGTAGGGGGATTAAGAGCCAGTCTTTATAATGCCATGCCTATGGAAGGCGTTGATGCTTTGGTTGATTTTATGAAGAAGTTTGAAAATGATAATAAATAGAGAACATGAAAAAAAGAGAATAAATAGAATTATTGCGATTACTATGGCATTTGCCATGGTAATTGCTTTATTGCCATGCAAATCATTTGGTGAAAATAAGGTTCCCGCCATAAAGGGTGACAGTGCATATATTTTATCTGCATCAACGGGCGAGGTGGTTTATGAAAAAAACGCTAAGGAGCATATTAACCCCGGTAGTATAGTTAAACTGATGACGGCGATGGTTTTAATTGATGGCATCAAGACCGATGAAGAATATGATAATAAATTGGAAATAACCGAAGACATAGCACAAGAGAATGGGCTTTTGTCAGTGGATGAAATAATAAATGTAAATGATTTGATAAAAATAATGCTAATAGAGTCTTCTGATGAAGCGGCCATGGCTTTGGCAAAATATTCCAAGGGCTCTATTGATGAATTCGTAGTTGCCATGAATACCAAGGCTAAGGAAATGGGTCTTATCAATACAAAATTTGTTAATCCCACCGGAGCTTCAGATACCAATCAATATAGCTCAGCTGAAGATGTGGCTTTAATTACAAAAAAAGCTATGGAATACCCTTTGATAAAAACCATATTATCAAAAAAAGAATTGACATTGAGAGCCACCAATAAAAATGAGGAAAGAAAACTGGTTTCGGATTTTCCCCTGTTTAAAGAAGATTTACAAGTTGAAGTAAACGGCTCCATGAGGGGTGTTAAATATGAAGGTGTATATGGTGGTAAAACAGGAAATAACAGAAGCTCAATTGCCTTAGGGTGCGTTAACGATGACATGGATTTGATATTGGTAATATTAAATGATGATGAAACTTTGATCTCTGATACTATTAAGCTTTTGGATTATGGTATTAAACAAGTTACCAGAAATGCTATAATTAAAGCAGGAGATAAACTGGGGGAGATAAGAGTTAGACACGGGGAAATTACCAAGCTTAATGTATATGCAAAATCAAAAGGATATGTTTATCTGCCCGAGGGGGCTTCAGAGGAGCTTATACATACTGTTGTAGTTATAGATAAAAACCTGACGGCTCCGGTTAAAAAAGGAACGGTTGTGGGTAGATATAATATATACATAGCAAACGAACTTATGGGTGGCGTTGATATAATAGTTGAAAAGGATGTTAAGGTTGGGTGGTTACCTTCATATATATATGTATCAAATAAAGCCACAATAATTATCGGTATAGTTTTACTGATCTTATTAATGGGCTTTAGTTATATCATAATACTTCGCAAAAGAAATATTAAAAGAAGAAGAGCACTTAGGGCAAAGAAAATAAGAGAGATGGCTTTAAAAACTATGGAAATGGAGGAAGACAGGAAAAGGAGAAACTGGACCTACCATAAATAATGTTTAGTATTGATGAAGAATTAAAAAAACTCCCCGACTTACCGGGAGTATATATGCATAAGGACAGTCTTGGCACGATTATTTATGTGGGTAAGGCTGTTTCTCTTAGGAGCAGAGTTAGACAATATTTTCAAAAATCATATCAGAATAATCCGAAGATAAAATCTTTGGCTGAAAACATTTATGAATTTGATTACATAGTTTGTTCTACGGAAATAGAAGCTCTTGTTTTGGAGTGCAATCTCATTAAGAAATATAGGCCAAAATATAATGTGCTTATGAAGGATGACAAAACATATCCATACATTAAGGTTACCATGAAAGAAGAATACCCCAGGGTTATTAAGACCAGAAATGTTATAAGGGATGGCAGTAAATATTTTGGACCATACATCGATGCCGGCTCTGTAAACAAGGTGGTGGATTACTTAAATGAGATATATCCTTTGAAAAAATGCAGAAGTTTAAAATTCGGAAGTAATCATAGGCCATGTCTTAATAATCATATAGGGACTTGTATGGCGTCTTGTGTAAACCCAAACATTAAAGAAGAATATGATAAATATATTGAAGATATAGTGGAATTTCTAAATGGTAAAAACAGTAAACTGGTTGATTCCTTAAAACAAAAAATCAGGTACTATTCTGATAATTTGGAGTATGAAAGAGCTGCAAAATACAGGGATTATTTAAATGGAATCAAAGCCCTTAAAGAAACCCAAAGGGTTACGATGAAACTAGATAGGGATATGGACATTATAATACCTTTAAGAAGTATAGAAAATACCGCAGTGGCCCTGTTTAAGGTTAGGGATGGTAAATTGTCGGGGAGAGAGATTATAGATGTGGATGACGAAATGCAGGTAAGCGATGATGAACTGATCTATTCCTTTATCGAACAATACTATTCCAAGTGGTCCTTTATGCCTCCTGAATTAATACTTGAGAAAGAGGTGAAGGAAAGGGCGATATTAGAAGAGTATTTAAGCAGCTATGGCAGAAAAATAAAGATTACAGTTCCCAAGAAAGGCTCAAAAAAGGCTTTGCTGGATATGGTTATTACAGACTCTTATCATATTATGGAATCCATGGATGAAAGGGTAAAGGCTGCCGAATTTAAAAAAGAAGAGCTAAGGAAAGAGCTGATTGATGTAATTAAAAAAACAGGGGTTAAATCCGATAAATATAATAAGGTATTAAGGGTTGAGGCTTATGATATATCCAATACGAACGGGGTGTATTCTGTGGGGGCCATGGTGGTTTATGAAGGGTTTGATCCCGTAAAAAAGGATTACAGAAAATTCAGAATAAAAACTATAGAAGGCCCTAATGATTATGGGAGTTTGCAAGAACTATTATATAGAAGATTCAAAAGGGCGTTGTCTAAGGATAAGGGCTTTGATAATATCCCCGATTTAATATTTATGGATGGCGGCTTGGGACAGGTAAATGCCGCACTGAAAGTATTGAAGGCTTTGGATATAAATATACCTGTTTTAGGCCTTGCCAAGGATGATAAGCATAGAACAAGAGCTATAGTCTTTGAGGATGGCACGGAGCTTGACCTAAAGGATAATCCCATATTATTAAAATATGCGGGTAAAGTTCAGGAAGAGGTTCATCGTTTTGCAATAACATATCACAGGGGCTTAAGGGGTAAAAGCGTAAATAAATCAATACTGGATGAAATAGACGGTGTGGGAGCTCACAGAAAAAATGCTATGCTTAATCATTTTAAGAGCATAGATGGGATAAAAAATGCCACATATACTCAGCTGATGGAAGTTGAAGGAATGACATCTAGGGTGGCGGAAAATGTTATTAACTATTTTAAAGGCAAATAAATTTATATATTGAATTAGTTTGAATAAGATGATATATTGATTATATAAACAAAGGAGGAAAAAATATGGTTGATGAAAAGAAAAACCCTGAAGTTGATGAAGAAACTATAACTTTACAATTTGATGATGGTGTCGAAGAAGAATGTGAAATAATGGGAGTCTTCGAAGTTGAAGGTAAGGAATACATTGCTTTAGCTCCGGATAACGGAACGGATGATGTATATATCTATGGATATAAAGAAGTTGATGATGAATCTTTTGAAATTATAGACATTGATGATGACGAAGAGTTCGAAAAAGCTGTTGCCGAATTCGATGCTATAATGGCAGAAATGGAATAATGATAAATAAAAAATAGCCTAAGGCTATTTTTTTATCTTCTAAAACATCCTATTCCCAAAAGAGCAAACAGTATTACACCGGAAACTCTAGGTACGGTTATTCCCAGCTGGAATATGTATACTAAACAATAAAGCGATACAGCCACAAAGAATATACCCATTATCATATACCTTTTCTTTTGATACATATGCTACCTCCTAAATGAATCCTATGTATTATATCACAATGCAAAGGATTTGTGCAAGTTTAAAAAGTCTTGTCAATTATTGCTATATATAATATAATAAATTGTTGTAAAAAATATATAGTTGGGTGGTAACAATGAGAAAATATGATATCGTTATAATTGGGGCCGGAGCAGGCGGCGTTTTTATGTCTTATGAACTTAAAAGGCTTGGCGTAGATGCAAAAGTACTTATGCTTGACAAAGGTGCAAAGCTGGAGGAAAGGATATGCCCAATAAAAGCCGGTAAGGTGGAAAGCTGTATAAAATGTAATCCTTGTCATATCATGAATGGCTATGGTGGTGCAGGAACTTTATCCGATGGCAAGTATAATATAACCACAAAATTTGGAGGGGATTTACATCAGTTTATAGGTACTAAGGAAGCTATGAACTTAATGGAATATGTGGACAGCGTTCTTTGCTCCATGGGGGGCTCTGAAGCTAAGCTCTATTCCACCGGTGATTCGGAGCTCAGTACTAAGGCCCTGCAGAACAATTTACATCTTTTGGATGCTAAGGTTAGACATTTGGGTACGGATAGAAACGTGGAAATACTGGGTAGGATGTTTGATTATGCCAAGGATAGTATTGATATGGAATTTAAGACAACCGTATTGGATGTGAAAAAAAACGGGGATACCTTCCATATATACACGGACAAGGGGGATGAAATATCTTGCAAAAAGGTTGTGATGGCCACCGGTAGATCCGGTTCGAAATGGATATCAAAAATTTGCGATGAATTTGATATCGAACAGAGAAAAAACAGGGTTGATATTGGGGTTAGAGTTGAACTTCCTGCTGAAATATTCAAGCATATTACCGATGATGTATATGAGAGCAAGATAGTTTACAAAACAGAAAAGTATAATGACATGGTAAGAACATTTTGTATGAACCCTTATGGGGAGGTTGTTTCCGAAAATACAAACGGAATCATAACCGTTAACGGACACAGCTATTCTAATCCTAAGTTGCATACGGAGAATACGAACTTTGCTCTTTTGGTATCAAATAAATTCACAAAACCCTTTAAGGACAGTAATGAGTACGGGGAATCCATAGCAAGGTTATCAAATATGCTGGGAGGAGGAGTGCTTCTGCAAAGGTTCGGAGATTTGGTAAAGGGCAGGAGAAGCAGTACAAGAAGAATGGAAAAATGCTTTACTCGCCCGACCTTAAAAGCTACTCCCGGGGACTTGAGCCTTGTTATTCCGAAAAGACAATTGGATGATATCATTGAAATGATATATGCTTTGGATAAGATAGCACCGGGTACCGCAAATGAAGACACTTTACTATATGGGGTTGAAGTAAAATTCTACAATTCTAAGGTGGATGTTAATCAGAATCTGGAAACAAAGATAGAAGGACTTTATGCAATAGGAGACGGTTCGGGGGTTACCCATTCGTTATCCCAGGCTTCAGCCAGCGGAGTATATGTTGCCAGAGTTCTTGCCGAAGAATTTAATTAAAGCATACAAATAAATATTATAGATAAAAATGACGCTTTTTACAAAGCGTTATTTTTTATGGAGATAAAATGTCTGTAAATATTGACAAAGTGTAACAATGGTTATATAATTCAACAAACTTAGTTCACATATTAAACAAAGAGTTCACAATATAAACACAAGGAGATGTTATGTTAAAGCCAAGACGATTAAAAAAAGGTGACACCTTTGGTATAGTGTCCCCCGCCAGTCCTTCGGAAAACAGCAGTGATATTACTAGATGCTTAGAGTGGCTGGAAAAAAACGGATACAAAGCTGTGGTGGGTAAGAATGTAAATAAAACTAAGGGATTTACTGCGGCTTCTGAAGAAGAAAGAGCAGAAGATATCAATGAAATGTTTGCAAGGGATGATGTGGATATCGTAATGGCTACTCAAGGGGGGTATGGTTCTGCCCAGCTTATGAATAGGTTGGACTTTAAAATGATTTCAAAGAACCCTAAAATCTTTGTGGGATTTAGCGATATAACATCTCTTCATTTGATGTTAAATAAATTTTGTGGTTTGGTTACCTTTCATGGCCCCGGGATTGCAAGGTTCAACAGTGAGGAGCTTACGGAATTCACGGAAAAGCAATTTTTTAAATCAATTGGCAATAACAAGCCTTTAGGAAGAATTCCCCTGGCAGATGATAAGAAATGGATAAATACAATAAATAAAGGCAAAGTAAAGGGCAAGGTGATTGGTGGTAATTTAACCCTACTTTGTAGCAGCTTAGGAACTCCCTATGAATTTGATTGTAAGAATAAAATTTTATTTATCGAAGACACCGAAACCGAGCCTTGGATTTTTGATCATATGCTTTCCCACCTTAGAAATAGCGGTAAATTAAATGAGGCTGCGGGAATTGTTTTCGGAGAATGCAACAATTGTGTGCCGTTTAAATATAATCCTGGCTATTATTGTGATACCAGCATAGAAGATGTAATCAACTACTATATTAAACCCCTCAATATACCGGCGATATATGGATTGCCATTGGGACATACCAAGGATTTAGCTACAATACCATTGGGGGTGGAAGGGTTCATAGATGCTGATGAGAAGCATTTTGAAATAATTGAAAGTGGCGTAATTTAATAACATAATTATAGTTTAATGTATTGAAAATTAAGAAAGGAATTTAAAATGAAAAAGAAATTATTAACAATTACATTGTGCATAGGAATGATTTTTTCTATGGGCATTGGCCTTACCGGATGTGGTGATACGGGGGAGAAGAAGGCTGAAATGGTAATTGGAACCGGACAGTTCGTTGATACTTTGAATCCTATAACCTCATGGGCCATGGTGAGCTTTGAAGTTTTCCAGCTTATATATGATCCTTTGGTAAGAAACGATGATGAACTAAAACCAACACCTTGTCTTGCGGAGAGTTGGGAGGTTAGTGAGGATAATCTTACATGGACCTTTAAACTGGCGGAAGCCAATTGGCATGATGGAGAACCGCTTACATCAGAAGATGTAAAATTTACTTATGAGCTACTGCTTACAGATGTGGGAGCAGCTTCGTTTTACGGTAGTTATTTGACAGGAATAGAAGAAATAACTTGCCCTGATGAAAGAACTGTAGTAATAACCACAAGCGAGCCAAAGGCAAATATGCTTCAAAATACTACTCCTATTCTACCAAAACATATTTGGGCGGAATTAAGTGAAGATGAGATTGAAACATTCGGCAATGATAATCCAATAGGAACAGGGCCGTACAAGTTTGGAGAAATGAATGATAATTCACTTACATTACTTAGAAATGATGATTATTTCGGAACTCCCGGAAATGTAGAAGCTTATTCCTTTGTAGAATACAAAAATAGTGACAGTACCGCACAGGCCCTTAAAACCGGCGAAATAGATGCGGCCATGAGCTTAGATGTGGCACAGATGGATCAGCTTTCAAAAGAGGAAGGCATAGATGTTATATCAGGAGAAGTATTGGGATTTACACAGCTTTGCATAAATGTGTCAGAAGACGGAACCGGTAACCCTATATTAAAGGATAAGGCAGTAAGGCATGCGATAGATTACTGTATTGACAAACAAAAGGGTCTTGACATGGCTTACCTGGGGGCAGGAACAATTGGAACCACATTAATAAATCCATCAGACAAATACCACTGGGAACCTACGGAAGATGTTCTTAGAAGCTATAACATTGATAAAGCCAATGAAATATTGGATGAAGCAGGATATATGGATACGGATGCAGATGGCATAAGAGAAGATAAAAACGGAAATCCGTTGGAATTTGAGCTTATAAGTATTGCCGACAATGCAGAAGAAGTAAAATATGGACAAATAATAAAAGCAGGATGTAAAGAAGCCGGCATCGAAGTTAATTGTGTGACCATGGACAGCGGAGCTTTAAGCGATCAAATATACGCATATGACTATGATATGTTCATTTGGGGATGGGGCTCTGATGTGGATCCTGGAGTTATACTAAATGTATTGACAACTGATTATGGCAATGAACCGGGATGGTCCAATGCCAGATATGATGAATTATACTTAGAGCAAGCGGTAACATTGGACGAGGCCGAAAGAATAAGTATGGTACAGGAAATGCAGCAAATAGCTTATGAAGAAGCACCTTATATAGTATTTGTATATAACAACACCATTCAGGCAATTCGTTCTGATAAATGGGAGGGATATAAGATGATACCGGAAAACGGCTCTTATTTCTTCAACCTATCAATTGAAAACTATATGAATATGAAATTGAAATAGGCTAAAGCTATGTAGGAACAAGGAAATCCTTGTTCCTACATATTAAGTGAGGACGTTATGAGGAGAAAATTTATTATTAAAAAAACAATATATGCAATAATCACTGTTTTTATTGTTTTGATATTTAATTACATATTATTTAGAGTTCTTCCAGGAGATCCTTTGTCTATGATAATGAGAAACCCTAAGGCAACACCGGAAATGATAGAAACGGTTAAAGCTTTTTATGGTTTGGATAAACCATGGTATACCCAGTTTTTCATGTATTTTGAGGATTTATTTAAAGGTGATTTGGGAATGTCCTTTGTATATAAGGATGATGTTACAAGTGTAATAGGCTCGAAAATACTTCCTACTTTGTGGCTTTGCGGAATGGCAGAGATTATAGCAATAATAGTAGGTATATTTCTTGGAGTAGTGGCAGCCGCAAAAAGAGGAACAAAGATTGATGTGGGTACTTTGGGATTTTCATTAGTTACATATTCAATGCCAACATTTTGGTTGGGTATGATAATGGTATCTGTATTTTGCGTAGGCTTAAGATTGTTTCCTGTAGGGGGCATGCAAAGTCCCGGTATGGCTTTTGCCAGTATGAGCACTCAGCTTTTAGATATATTGCATCACAGCTTTCTACCGATAATTACCATGAGTATACTATTAATTGGCGAATATGCATTAACTATGAGAAATACCCTTATGGATGTATTGGAAGAGGATTATATAACCACAGCTAAGGCAAAAGGCTTTTCCAGAAAATATATTTTGAGAAAACATGCATTGCCAAATGCTATGCTACCAATGATAACCATCATTGCCATAAATCTGGGACTGGTAATTGGTGGGGCGATACAAATAGAAACGGTTTTCTCTTGGCCGGGCTTGGGGTCGCTCATGTATGAAGCTTTAAATGCAAGGGATTATCCCCTGCTCCAGGGGTTATTTTTACTCATAACGATATGTGTAATATTAGCTAACTATTTAACGGATATAACTTATTCATATCTTGACCCAAGAGTAAAGGATTGACGAG
>CAYNTJ010000013.1:0-38580 GCA_964400515.1 uncultured Oscillospiraceae bacterium
TCCAGAAAGGAAAATGTATAATGAATTTCCCTATAATTTCATTATACAAGGTGATAATATGAGAAAAGCATTAATAACCACTGAAAGACTTAATATTTATGAAGCAGTGCCTAAGGAAATTGATGGCATAATAGAGATTGAAAAGCATCCAGAGATCAGGGACTTTATTTGGATAGGTACTCATGAGGAACATCTGTCTGAGATAAACGATCCTAACCATTTGCTTTTATTATTTTTTGATAAAGATGAGGTTAAAGGCTACGCCCTTATAAGGCTTGACTTTAAATCAAATATATTTGAGATAAGAAGAATTGCCATAACTGAAAGGGGAAACGGCTATGGAAAAGAAGCCATGGAAGGCCTAATTGATTATGCCTTTAATGAGACAAATACTAACAGATTATGGCTGGATGTATACCCGGATAATAAAATCGGAATTAAGCTATATGAAAGCCTGGGGATGCATAAGGATGGCGTTTTAAGACAGAATTATAAAGCTGATAGAGGTTATCTCGATCAGATAATATATTCCGTCTTAAGGAGCGAATATGAGGCAAATAAAGGTATATGAAATTAAGGGTATTACTGATTTTTCTAATAGCATTAGTACTTACTTCATGTGGCAATGACAAAGCGGTTTTACATGGTCCCTATTTAGTAGAACACGTTAGGGACGGGGATACCATTGAGGTGGTTATGGAAGAATTACCTACCGGGGATGATGATATTTCCTATGAAATAGAATCACAAACGTATGTTGTGCCTGTAAGAATGATAGGCATAAATTGTGAGGAGTCGGTTTGTGATGATTATAGCAGGAACACTGAGTTTGGCAAATATGCGTCGGATAATACAAAGGCTATTTTGGAGAGTAAATCTGTTTATCTTGAGTATGATGAAGATATGTTAGATAAATACGGAAGGTTACTAGCCTATATATATTATGAAAATGATGGGGAATTAATCATGATTAATTCCGAGCTTTTGGAAACAGGCATGGCAGAAGTTATGACTGTTTCTCCCAATGATAAATACGAAAAAAAGTTTAATAAGCTTGAAGAGAAAGCAATGAATATGGACCTGGGAATGTGGCGATAATTCCTTGACTTATGGGTGAATATTTAATATAATCTATTAGACGCCCTTAAGTGGCTCCGCTGTTAGGTTGGGGTCCTGCGCAATGGGATGCCGTGAACCTTGTCAGGTCCGAGAGGAAGCAGCAATAAGCGGATTTTTCCATGTGCCGCAGATAAGCCTTTTCCTACTAGCGGCGCCACTTAAGGGCGTGTTTATATACTTGAAAGGAGCTAGCATGTATTTAGCACTATACAGATCAGAAAGGCCGGAAGTGTTTGAAGAAATACTGGGGCAAGAACACATAGTTAAAATACTAAAAAACCAAATAAAAAATGGTACCGTGGGACAAGCTTATTTATTCACAGGGACCAGGGGAACAGGTAAAACCTCTACCGCCAGAATATTAGCGAAAGCCCTTAACTGTACAAGTGATAATAAACCATGTGGGACCTGCGAAAACTGTTTAGCTATTAAAGATGGCAAGTTTTTAGATGTGATAGAGTTGGATGCCGCATCAAATAACGGGGTTGAGGACATCAGAAGATTAAGGGAAACTGTAAATTATCCCCCTACGGTGGGTGATAAAAAGGTATATATAATCGATGAGGTTCATATGCTGTCCACCGGAGCAGAGAATGCCCTTCTAAAGACGCTGGAAGAACCGCCTGAAAACGTAGTCTTTATACTGGCAACCACAGACCCCCAAAAGGTCAGTGCCACCATTAGGTCAAGATGTGTTACCATGAACTTTAAAAGAGTATCTGAAAACCATTTGATTGAGGGCATGAAGAGAATATGCGAGAAAAGAAATAAAGAAATAACAAAGGATGCACTGAGCTTGCTGGCGATAAATGCGGATGGTTCTGTTAGGGACTGCCTAAGTCTTTTGGAACAGTGTATAACAGCATCAGATGATGTGATTGACAGGGATTTGGTATTGGAATATTTGGGTACCGCAGGAGATTCTTTTTTTATAAACCTTACGGATGCCATTATTGATGGTAAGGTGGATGAAGCACTGATTTTATTAGATAAGATAATAAGAGAAGGAAAAGATACAAAACAGATAATTAAGGATTTATTGGGACATTACAGGAATCTGTTGATTGCAAAATTTGTAGAGAATGCAGAGGATCTGATTAATATGTCCAGTGAAAATCTTGATGATATAAGGAAACAAAGCGAAAGAATAAAACTGGCTGAAATTAACCAAGGAATAGTGCTTTTGTCGGATATGGTAAATAAAAGCAGATATTCCACACAGCCCAGAATACTTTTGGAAACTGCAGTAATTAACATGATGACCTACGAAGAGGTTCCAATGGTCACAAAGGTTTCGAAACCTAAGAAAAAGATAGAAAACACTAATGAAGAAAAAACAATAGAAACAAAGAGTGATGATAGTTTGGAAAAGCTGTGGGACAAGATTGTGGATGTGGCTTCGAAGGAAAGCGGTAGCTTTAGGACTCTGGTGGGCAGAAGCTGTAAATTGGTGGAGCTTAACGAAAAAGAGTTGAAGGTTCTTGTGATAAACAGCAACAGAATAGGCTATGTGGAAAAGGACAGGCCCATAATCAAAAAAGCGGCGGAGGAAGTTCTGGATAGGAAAGTCAACATAATAATAATTAAGGATGATAAGGAAAAAATCAATATTAATGAGGCGGAAAGTATAGCTGAAGCCTTTAGGAATAATCTGAATATTGATTTGGCCATAAAATAAAATGAAGAGGTGAAATAAAATGGGAAAAGGAATGAGAGCAGGGAAAAAACCCGGAAAGAAAAGTGCCGGCGGCAATATGCAGCAACAGCTAAAGCAGATGCAAGATATGCAGAGGCAGATGGAATTAATGCAAGCTGAATTGGAAGAAAAAGAGATAACCAGTACCGCAGGCGGCGGTGCGGTTGAGGTCACAATAAACGGTAAGAGAGAACTTACTAAATTAAATATTGATCCTGAAGTTGTTGATGCTGATGATGTTGAGATGTTGCAGGATTTGATTATTGCCGCAGTAAATGAAGGTATAAGACAAATCGATGAAATGTCCAATAACGAAATGTCAAAGCTTACGGGCGGACTGGATTTACCGGGAATGATGTAATGAAACAGTACCCAAGATCCCTTAATAAATTAATAAATGAACTTTCAAAGCTTCCGGGCATAGGAGGAAAGACGGCTCAGAGGTTGGCATTTTATATACTGTCCCTAGAGGATGCGGAGGCCGAAGGCTTAGCAAGGTCCATAACAGAAGCAAAATCCAGTCTTCATTATTGTTCTGTTTGCGGTAATATAACCGATATGGATCCGTGCTATATATGCAGTGATAAAGCAAGAAGAGAGGATATTGTTTGCGTTGTGGAGAATCCCCAGGATATTATTGCAATGGAAAGAATTAAAGAGTATACGGGTAAATATCATGTGTTAAATGGTGTAATTTCACCAATGGACGGAGTAGGACCCGACGATATTAATTTAAAATCATTGATTAAAAGACTTCAGGGGAGTGAGATTAATGAGGTGATAGTTGCAACAAACCCCAATATAGAGGGGGAAGCAACTGCCATGTATATTGCCAGACTATTAAAGCCTTCGGGAATAAAGGTTACCAGAATTGCCCACGGTATACCTGTGGGGGGAGATTTGGAGTATGCCGATGAGATTACTCTGCTTAAGGCAGTGGAAGGCAGAAGGGAGCTCTAATGAACGAAAAGGTGAAAGCGTATGAACTGTTTGTAAAGCAATGTGCCACTTTGATGGAGGAAGATATGATTGCCAATATGGCAAATCTGTCGGCGGCCATAAATGAGTTTTTAAACGGAATCAATTGGGTAGGCTTTTATATCATGAGAAACGGTGAACTTGTATTAGGACCCTTCCAGGGTAAACCTGCTTGTGTCAGAATAAAAATAGGTGATGGAGTTTGCGGCAGGGCTGTGGAAAAGAAGAAAACCCTAGTGGTTCCAAATGTACATGAATTTCCCGGTCACATTGCCTGCGACAGCAATACCAATTCAGAAATAGTGGTGCCCATCGAAAGGGAAGATGATATCATCGGGGTATTGGATATTGACAGTACTGAGCTAAATAGATTCGATGAGATAGATGCCAAATATTTAAAAAGGATTACTAACCTTATTAAGTAAGATAAAAGCAGTGACAAATCAATGTCACTGCTTATTTATATAGTATAACCCTTTTAATAATAAACTATTTTAGAACCATCCTAATCCGAAGAATGAATTAATCTGTCCGATTAATACGAAAAGCATCATAACAGGTGCTACATATTTCAGGCAGAACAGATAAAATGCTTTGCTTTTGAATTCGCTGGATGCAGCAATTTCATCAACCAACAAGTCTTTTCTAATCCATCCAAAGATTACAGCAGTAAGGAATGCACCAAGAGGCATTAAGATACCTTCTGACAGTAAATCAAATCCATCTAACCAGCAGAATTTACCGAACCATAGTGGTAAGTAAGTTCCTAAACCATCCAATGCTACCAAAACTCCCTCTACCATAGCTGCGATACCGATAATCCAAGTGTATTGCTTTCTCTTGTTAACACCTGTAGCTTTTAGGTGCTTGTCAACAGGTATAGACACGATTGCTTCCAATAATGATATTGCAGAAGTTATAGCTGCTATAAATACCAATACATAGAATATGAATCCGAATACTGCTCCTGCGCCACCCATACCATTGAATATAGTTTGAAGTGTCATGAATAATAATCCGGGACCTGCGCCGTATTCTTGACCTGCTGAAGCTACTGCCGGCATAATAGCTATACCAGCCATTATAGCAATTAGTGTATCTGCTGCCGGAATTAACATTGCGTTTTTATTAATATCCTGTTCCTTTGGTAGATATGAACCATAAGCTACCATGATACCCATACCAAGAGATAATGTAAAGAACATTTGTCCACCTGCAGAAGCAAGTACTGTAATCCATCCGGTTCCTTGGAATACTGAGAAATCAGGCTTGAACATGAATGCAAGACCTTCAGCTGCTCCAGGAAGTGTTACGCTTCTAACAATTATAATAAGTAGCATAAAGAATAATGCAGGCATTGCAACTTTAGTAAACTTTTCAATACCTTTAGTTATTCCTGCTTGTACAACCACTAGTGAAAGTACTAGGAATATAATTGTGTAAACACTACTCTCAAATCTGTTTTGGAATAATGCTACGAAGAAATTAACTCCATCTTCACCGGCTACACCCCAGCTTGCGCCAAAGATGTCTCCAAAGTTTGCAACAGCATATTTAATACAGTAACCACCAAGTAAGCTGTAGAAACCTATGATTAGGAAAGGAGCAATGGCACCCATCCAACCAACAACTGCATATTTTTGGCTAATAGCCTTATATGCGCCTACAACACCGGTTCCTGTTTTTCTACCCAATGCCAGTTCTGTATTTAACATGATGTAACCTACGAAAATTACCAATGCTAAATAAAGAATCAAGAATGCAAAGCCACCGCCTACACCCATTTTGTAAGGGAAACCCCAAAGGTTACCCAGACCTACTGCTGAACCTACAGCAGCCATAAGAAAGCCGAAATTACTTCCCCATTGGCCACGATTGTTATCCTTTTCCATAAAAACCTCCATAAATGTATAAATGAAATAATTGCATAGTTTTACAACTAATGGAGTTATTATAGCACCCGGGGCGTATACTGTCAATAAAAATAAAAAAAATTTTAAATTATTGTGTTAAATAACAAATATAGTCTTATGTGTGTTTTATTTTTGCAGTAGCTACATATTATTCACAAGGTCTTCAATTAACATTTGCTTGTAATATTCCATTGAAATGATATAATTACTATGAATTATGTTAAATATATATAATAGGTAGGAATTATGTCAATAGAATTGGTAAGAGAGCATTTTAAAGAATACGGAATAGAAAACAGAATAATGGAATTTGATGTTTCCAGTGCAACAGTGGAATTAGCGGCAAAAGCATTAAATGTTTACGGCGGAAGAATTTGTAAAACCTTATCCTTTTCAGATGATAATGGATGCATTTTAATTCAAACAGCTGGAGATGCAAGGATAGATAATAAAAAATTTAAAGAAGAATTCGGTAAAAAGGCTAAAATGCTTAAGCCGGAAGAGGTTTTGGAATTTACGGGACATGAAATCGGAGGAGTCTGTGCCTTTGGCATTGATAATGATGAAGTTAAGATATATTGTGATGAATCTTTGAAAAGATTCGAAACGGTTTTCCCCGCCTGTGGGAGCGCAAGCAGCGCCGTTGAATTCAGTTGCGAAGAGTTATATAAGTATTCAAATTCGTTAAAATGGATAGATGTTTGTAAGCTTTAGGTGATATCATGGAATTTATAGAAACCAATAATGGTATGAAAAAAGAGCTTTTCAGAGTTGCGGTACTTACGGCGGGAGCCCTGATATATGCATTCAATATTAACAGCTTCGTCACCACCGGAGGGCTTTATCCCGGGGGATTTGCCGGAATAAGTATACTTATTCAAAGGGTTGCTAAAATGTTTTTTCATTTATCTATCCCATATACGGCCATATATGTTCCCATCAATATTATTCCGGTTTGGATCGGGTTAAAATACATAGGTAAAAAATTTACCCTGTATTCCCTTTATTTCATAGTGGCTACAAGCCTTTTGATCGATGTTTTTCCGATTATAACTTTAACATATGATGTTTTGTTAATAAGTATTTTTGGCGGAATCCTAAACGGTATATCCATAGGTCTTTGCTTGATTGTTGGTGCAAGCGGCGGTGGTAGTGATTTCATATCCATATATATGTCCGAGAAAAAGGGAATAGATGTATGGAACTACATACTTTTTGCAAACATTGTTATCCTTATAATAGCCGGTATTTTGTTCGGATTGGATAAAGCCATGTACTCAATACTTTTTCAGTATGCCACCACCCAGCTGATACAGACCCTATATAAAAGACAACAGAAACAGACCTTTTTAATCATTACCGATAAACCAAATGATGTTTATGAAAAAATAATAGACCTTACAAATCACGATGCCACACTGTTTAAAGGACAGGGACTATACAAGGGGAAAGAGAGAAATATGCTTTATTCCGTTGTTTCTTCAGATGAATCGGATAAGCTTTTAAAGGCTATTAAAGAAACCGATGAAAACGCATTTGTAAACGTTATCGCAACCAAGTATCTTGGTGGTAGATTTTACAGAAAACCTAAAGAATAGCAGACTAACCGGGGTATTATTAAAAACCTCGGTTTTTAATTAAGTAATGGTTGAAATTATATATAATTATAGTATAATATGGATTAAAGAACAAATGTTCACATGGGAAGGTGCTTATGGATTTTAAATTGGTATCGGAATATAAAATGATGGGAGATCAGACTGAAGCGGTGGATAACCTCTGCTCAGGATTTTTAAATGGTAAAAAATATCAGACTTTAATGGGAGTTACGGGATCAGGAAAAACTTTTACCATGGCCAATGTTATAGCAAAGCTAAACAAACCTACTTTGATAATATCTCACAATAAAACCTTGGCAGCTCAGCTACATGGTGAGTTTAAAGAATTCTTTCCTGAAAATGCGGTGGAATATTTTGTTTCATATTATGATTATTATCAACCGGAAGCATATGTGCCCACCACAGATACATACATCGAAAAGGATTCGGAAATAAATGCCGAGATAGAGAAATTAAGGCATTCGGCAACGGCAGCACTTACAGAAAGAAAAGATGTAATTATTGTTGCAAGTGTGTCTTGTATATATGGACTCGGTAGTCCCTTTGATTATGAAAACCAAATGTTATCCTTAAGGCCCGGACAGATTAAGGGAAGAATGGAAATATTACACAAGCTTGTGGACATACAGTATTCAAGAAATGATATGGATTTTCAAAGGGGCTCCTTTAGAGCCCGGGGAGATATAATCGATATATATCCTGCAGGAGGAGACAGTGCTGTAAGAATAGAATTATTTGGTGACGAAATAGAAAGTATAAAAGAAATAAATCCTTTAACAGGAGAAATAATTGGATTAAGGAACCATATATCCATATATCCTGCATCCCATTATGTCACATCAAAAGAGAATATCGATATAGCTACAAGAACCATAAAGGAAGAACTTGAAGAAAGACTGACTTGGTTTAGGGACAGGGGCAAGCTTTTAGAGGCCCAAAGACTGGAACAAAGGACCAATTATGATTTGGAAATGCTTTCTGAGATAGGAACATGTAAGGGGATAGAAAACTATTCCAGACATCTAAATCTTTTAGAACCCGGCACTAGGCCATATACCTTGGTTGACTATTTTCCCGATGATTTTTTAATAATCGTAGACGAGTCCCATGTTATGATTCCCCAGCTTAGGGCCATGTATGCAGGGGACAGGTCCAGGAAGTCATCCTTGGTTGATTACGGTTTTAGGTTGCCTTCGGCACTGGATAACAGGCCCCTTAAGTTTGAAGAATTTGAAGGATTGATTAATCAAATAATGTTTGTAAGTGCAACTCCTTCCCAGTATGAAAAGGATAAGGCCGGAGGTATTTCCGCAGAGCAGATAATAAGGCCCACGGGGTTACTTGACCCTATAATAGAAGTCAGGAAAACCGAAAATCAAATAGATGATTTGATAGGTGAGCTTAATAGGGTTTCCGATAGAAACGAAAGAGCATTGGTTACTACCCTTACAAAGAAAATGTCCGAAGAGTTAACTAACTATTTGGAGGGAGTTGGAATAAGGGTTAGGTATTTGCATTCTGATGTGGACACCTTAGAGAGACTTGAAATTATAAGGGACCTAAGAAGAGGTGAATTCGATGTTTTGGTTGGCATTAATTTATTGCGGGAGGGCTTGGATTTACCGGAGGTTTCTCTGGTGGCAATATTAGATGCGGACAAAGAAGGCTTTTTAAGAACCGAGACGTCTTTGGTACAGACTATAGGCAGAGCGGCAAGAAATGAAAACGGTAAGGTAATAATGTATGGTGACAGAATAAGTAAAGCCATGGAGTATGCCATAAATGAAACAAAAAGAAGAAGAAAGATCCAAAACGATTTTAATGAAAAAAGCGGTATAATTCCAAGGAGTATCAACAAGCCTATCAGAGGAATCATAGAAGCAACATCAGTGCTTGATGATCCGGGGAATAATCCTTCGGAAATGACAAAGAATGAACTCAATAAATATATTAAGAAGTTGGAAAAGGAAATGAAACAGGCTGCGGCGGACTGGCAGTTCGAAAGGGCGGCTGAACTCAGAGATGTTATTATGGAATGTAAAGCGAGGATATAGTGGGGAAAAATATTAAGATTAAAGGTGCCAAGGCACATAATTTAAAAAACATTGATTTAGTAATACCCAGAGATGAATTTGTTGTTTTAACCGGTCTTTCCGGCTCGGGCAAATCATCTTTGGCTTTTGATACTATTTATGCCGAAGGCCAAAGAAGGTATATTGAAAGTCTGTCTGCTTATGCAAGGCAGTTTTTGGGTCAAATGGATAAGCCGGATGTGGAAAGCATTGAAGGACTTTCCCCTGCTATTTCCATTGATCAGAAAACCACCAGTAAAAACCCCAGATCCACGGTGGGAACAGTAACGGAAATATATGATTATTTGAGACTTTTGTATGCAAGGGTTGGGATTCCCCATTGCCATATTTGTGGCAGAGAGATTAAAAGCCAAAGTGTGGATCAAATAGTGGATAGCCTTATGGAATTTGGTGTGGGCAGCAAAATAATGGTATTGGCCCCTGTAATTAGAAGCAGAAAGGGAGAGTATCAACAGCTATTCACAAGAATCAAAAAAGAAGGCTTTGTCAGAGTAAGGGTAGATAATGAAATATATTTGTTAGAAGAGGACGAAATAAAACTCGACAAAAATATTAAGCATAATATTGAAATAGTTGTGGACAGAATAGTTATTAAAGATGATATTGAAGGGCGTCTCTCGGAATCCGTGGAGCTTGCCATAGAACATGGAGACGGACTGGTAAATGTTATAAATATAGATAGCGGAGAGGAAAAGCTGTACAGTACCAAGCTGTCTTGCCCGGAGCATGGCGTCAGTTTGGAAGAGCTGGAACCCAGAACTTTTTCCTTCAATAGCCCCTTTGGTGCTTGCCCCCATTGTATGGGCTTGGGTTTTACTCAAAGAATAATATCGGAAAACCTTATTAAAGACACGACAGTCAGTATTGTGGACGGAGCTTTGGGTAATGTTTTTGGTCCTTTGGATTCCATGGGATATTACAGGCAAGTGCTTAATGCCCTGGCGGAATATCATAAAACAGATCTAAACCTTCCCTATGAAAAGCTACCCGAGAAGTTTTTAAATGATTTATTTTTTGGTACGGATGAAAGAAAAATAAAATATAAATATACCAGCAAAAATACCGGAGCGGTTTCCCACATGAATCATACTTTTGAAGGCATTGTCAACAGCTTGGAAAGAAGATACAGGGAAACGGACTCTGAATATATTAAGGAGAAAATCGGAAAGCTTATGGAACTTAAGCCTTGTCCGGAATGTCAGGGTAAAAGACTAAAACCTGAGGTTCTTGCAGTTACGGTGGCGGGCAAAAATATTTCCCAAATAACGGATATGTCCATTAAAGATGCTTCAAAATTTTTCAATGGCTTAAAGCTAAGGGAAAATCAAATGATTATAGCAAGGGAAATAATTAAGGAAATAAATGAAAGGTTAAATTTCTTGGTTAATGTGGGCCTGGACTATCTTACAATGTCAAGAAACAGCGGTACATTAAGCGGAGGAGAAGCTCAAAGAATTAGATTGGCCACCCAAATAGGTTCAAAGCTAATGGGTGTATTATACATATTGGATGAACCTAGCATCGGTTTGCATCAGAGGGATAACGGAAAACTTTTGGAAACCCTAAGGGAATTAACTGATATCGGCAATACCCTTTTGGTGGTGGAACATGACGAAGAAACCATGTTGGCTGCAGACCATATTATAGATATCGGACCCGGAGCCGGCATAAACGGAGGAGAAGTGGTCGCCCAAGGAACGGCGGAGGATATAATGAACAATCCAAAGTCAATTACAGGAAAATATCTGTCCGGTGAATATTCTATTGCTGTACCCAAAGAAAGAAGAGGGGGCAACGGAAATTCATTAGTCATCAAGGGAGCCAAAGAAAACAACTTAAAGAATATCGATGTGGAATTCCCTTTGGGTAAATTTGTATGTGTTACGGGAGTGTCAGGCTCGGGAAAGAGCAGCCTGGTTAATGAAATATTATATAAGGGCACATCAATGATCACCAATAAGACCTTGGCAAAGCCGGGTAAGCATGATGAAATTCTGGGAATAAACAATATAGATAAGGTTATTGATATAAATCAGTCGCCGATAGGCAAAACCCCAAGATCAAATCCGGCTACATACACGGGCATGTTTACCGCCATAAGGGATCTTTTTGCATCACTGCCGGAGGCTAAGATGAGGGGCTATGATAAGGGCAGATTCAGCTTTAATGTAAAAGGCGGAAGGTGCGAAGCATGTAAGGGGGACGGAATATTAAAAATTGAGATGCATTTCCTTCCCGATGTATATGTTCCATGTGATGTGTGTAAAGGGAAAAGATATAACAGGGAGACATTAGAGGTCAAATATAAAGGGAAAAGCATATTTGATGTTTTGGATATGAGTATTACTGAAGGGCTTGAGTTTTTTAAGAATAATCCATATATAATGAGACATCTGGAAACCTTGGATAGCGTGGGATTGGGATATATTAAACTGGGGCAACCTTCCACCACCTTAAGCGGTGGGGAAGCCCAAAGAATAAAATTAGCCACAGAGCTTTCAAAGAGAAGCACGGGTAATACATTATACATATTGGATGAGCCCACCACGGGACTTCATTTTGCTGATGTGGATAAGCTTCTAACGGTATTGGATAAATTAGTGGATGCCGGTAACAGTGTGGTTGTTATTGAACATAACCTGGATGTTATTAAGAGGGCTGACTATATTATCGACTTAGGACCTGAAGGCGGAGATGGCGGGGGCCTGGTTATTGCCACGGGCACTCCGGAAGAAATAACACAAAATGAACAATCATATACGGGTGAATATTTAAAAAGGGTTATCAGTTGATAACCCTTAGTTAATTATTTAGTATAGCTATTGATCAAATCATGCTTGATTTCCCACAAGTCTTTTGATAGGTCCACATAATAGGTTTGAGGATTTTCAAATCTTAGAGTTTCACTCCATAAGGTTTTGATTTCTCCGGCGCAGTATGCCTTTATATCTTCGATATCAGGAGACTCATATATGCACTTTCCTTTATCGAAAAGTTGTACTCTTAAATCCTTCACATAATAGTCAGTAAGTTCCTTCTTTTTCCAAATCGCATTTGGATCAAAAATAGTATAGCTTTTGCTTTCGTCAATGGTTTCATCAAACAGTGTTATAACATCGCCCAGCATCTTCTTTGTCTCTTTGCTATAAAATCTATAAAGCTTTTTAAATCCCGGATTGGTAATTTTTTCCACATTTTCCGAAAGCTTTATCTTAGGCATCATCTTGCCGTCCATATCAAGCCCCGACAGCTTATATACACCACCGAATACGGGTTCTGATTTGGCAGTTATGAGTCTTTCGCCCACGCCAAAGGAATCAATTTTAGCTCCTTCCAAAATAACATCCCTTATAATATATTCATCCAAAGAATTGGAAACAATAATCTTACAATCCGAAAGTCCCTCGGCATCCAGCATTCTTCTTGCTTTTTTTGTTAAGTAAGCTATATCTCCGCTATCTATTCTAATCCCCATCTTCTTGGGTTGCATTTCTTTAAAAACCTTTATGGCTGCAGGGACTCCTGATTTCAAAACATTATAGGTGTCCACCAGCAATACGGCGTTTTCGGGATATATCTTTGCATATGCTTTGAAGGCATCATATTCACTTGGGAACATTTGAACCCAGCTGTGGGCCATTGTTCCCAGGGCGGATATTCCATAATCTCTGTCAGCGATGGCACATGCAGTACCTGCGCAGCCTCCGATGTAAGCGGCCCTTGCCCCGTATATAGCTGCAGAAGCGCCGTGGGCCCTTCTGGTTCCGAATTCCATAACAGGTCTCCCGTTGGCTGCCCTTACTATTCTGTTTGCTTTTGTTGCTATAAGGCTTTGATGATTGATAGTGAGAAGTATCATGGTTTCTACTAACTGAGCTTGAATTACCGGTCCCTTTACCGTGATTATCGGTTCATGGGGGAAAATCGGTGTTCCCTCGGGAACTGCCCACACATCACAAGTGAACTTGAAGTCCAACAGAAATTGCAAAAAATCTTCGTCAAAATAGCCTTTAGTTCTTAAATAATCGATATCTTCATTGGTGAAACTGAGATTTTTAAAGTAGTCGATAAGCTGTTCTACGCCTGCCATTATGGCAAAACCGCCTCCGTCGGGAACATTTCGAAAAAACATGTCAAAGCATGCTTCCTTGTCTCTCATCTCAGTTCTAAAATAACCATTGGCCATAGTGATTTCATAAAAATCAGTTAGCATGGTTAAGTTGATTTTGTTCATTTTAATTTACCTCCGGTGATACTTAGAAAGTGATTACATTCAAAATACTTTCCAAACTAGTATTCTTTCTGAAACTGTAAGTACCCGCCTTAATATTTTCAGGTTTTCCGCCAAAGCTTTCAACAGCATCGGAGTACTGTTTGTAGTCGTCAAAAAAGTTTGCCGAAATTAGTGAATCAACCGCAGCTTTTGCAGATCCTCCCTGTATGGTAACAGTTACATCTTCCTTTAACTTGCCTTCAACAAACATTGAACCGGCAGCTATTGTGGGCTCCTTTGTGGCTTCTTCCTCCGGCTCTTCCTGGGGTTCTTCTTCTACGGGTTCTTCTTCCTCTTCTTCTGGCAGCTGGATTTCTTCTATGACAGTATCGTTGTTTCTGTTTTCCAAAACCTTTTCGGGGTAATCTAAAATAATATCCAATCTCCAATAGATAAGAATTGCGGCGGCAGTCAGTATTAGAGCTGCCAGTATAAGGTCATTAATGTTGTAAAAAAAGTTTTTTATGTGTTTCATTATTATGTCTCCTTATCATTCATATGATAACATACTTCTATTCATATCTCAATTAAAATATGTTAAGTAAAGGGCTGCACAGTTGTAATACAGCAGCTATTGTGTTAAAATTAGGTGCATATTATTGGAGGTGTAATTTGAAGGAAATATTGATCGCGGAAAACGACAGCAACCAAAGACTGGATAGGTTTTTGAAAAAATATCTTAAAAAAGCTTCTTTGAGTTACATATATAGAATAATAAGGAAAGATGTTAAGGTTAACGGCAAAAGGGAAAAAGAGGACTATATTTTAAGCAAGGGAGACATCTTAAAGCTTTATATATCCGATGATGATATTGAAAGATTGACTTATAGGGATAAAAGGCAAAGGGCAAAAAAACAGTTTAATGTTATATATGAGGATTCGAATATCCTGATTGTTGACAAGCCCTTTGGACTTCTTACCCATGGGGATCAAAATGAAAAGAAGAATCATTTGGCAAATCAAGTGATGGATTACCTTATTGAAGAGGGGGAATATGTTCCCGGCATGGAGAAAAGCTTTTCACCGGCACCGGCAAACAGATTGGATAGGAATACTACAGGCCTTGTAATCTTTGGAAAAAATGCGGCGGCTTTAAAAGAGCTAAATAGAATGATTCGAGACAGAAATTGTATAGATAAGTACTATTTGACCATAGTAAAGGGTAAAATAGACAAGGAAATTACATTAAAGTCAAAAATGATTAAGGACGAGGTCAAAAATCAGATTGAAGTTCTTTCCATTGATTCAAATGAAGGGAAAGAAATGGAAACGGTAATTTACCCTGTGGAGATTTTGAAGGGATATACTTTGGTAAAGGTAAAGATAATAACCGGTAGAACACATCAGATAAGGGCTCACTTATCAAGCATTGGCCATCCCATAATAGGGGACACAAAATACGGAGACAGAAAAGTAAACTCTGTGTTTAAAAAGCAGGGGCTTGATACACAGCTTTTGCATAGCTACATGATAGAGTTTAAAAGTGCGGGTGAAACCTTTGAATATTTAAAAGAAAGAAGTTTCACAGCACCGATTCCGACGGATTTTAAAAAGATAATGGAGAGCATCAATGGAAGATAGATTGCAGGAAGAAGAAATTATACAAAAAAAGGGTAGTTCGTTAAAGGAATGGATTAAGGATATTTTAATAGCACTTGTTATAGCTGTTATTGTTTTGCAATTCATTAAGCCTACAATAGTTAAGGAAAGCTCAATGGAGCCTACCCTTTATGAAAATAACTATATACTATTAAACAAAAAGGCTTATGTTTTTGAAGGTCCAAGCAGAGGAGATATTATAGTCTTTAAAAGCGAAATATTAGATAAAAACGGAAATCCCAAATGGCTTATCAAAAGAGTTATAGGGGTGCCGGGGGATGTGATTACCATAGCAAACGGCAAGGTACAGATTAACGGCAAGCTGTTTGAAGAGGAGCATATAAAGGATGGCGTCACCGATGGCGAAGTAATAAATTTTGAAGTGCCTGACGGAGAATATTTTGTTATGGGGGATAATAGGCTTGTTAGCTTAGATAGCAGATATGATGAGGTTGGTACTGTTTTAGAAGAAAGTATTGAGGGGAAAGCCTTTTTCAGGCTTTATCCTGTGGGAGAATTTGGAGTAATATAGAGACATGGCTAAAGGCAGTAAGAAAATAATTGTTAATAATAAAAAGGCTAGGCATGACTATTTTATAGAGGACACTTATGAAGCCGGTTTGGTATTAACCGGAACTGAGATAAAGTCCATAAGGAATGGTAAGGTTAGCATAAAAGAAAGTTATGCAAGGATAGAAAAGGGAGAACTGTTTATCTATGGGATGCATATAAGTCCATATGAGCAGGGCAATATTTTTAATGTTGATCCCTTGAGACCGAGGAAACTTTTGTTACATAAAAAGGAGATTGACAAGATAATGGGTCAAATCAAATTGAATGGTCTCACATTGGTTCCCCTTAATATATATATCAATGAGGATGGCAGGGCTAAAATGGAATTGGCTTTAGCCCGGGGCAAGAAATTATATGATAAAAGGGACACAATGGCAAAGAAGGACTCGGACAGAAGGATGGAAAGGGCCATGAAAAAGAATATATAATTTCATTAAATATCCACAATTTTAATATTGACATTACTAGTGGTGATGTTAATATATACATATAAGAACACTTGTTTTAACTTCTGGGGATGTAATGGTTTCGACAGGGGTGTTGAAGTGGGATAAGCGAGCCGTAGTGCCAAGTCTACGTTAAAAGTGGCCGTTAAATATAAACGCTAAAAATAATAACAATTTCGCATTAGCTGCGTAGTCAGCCCGCGCGTCTACTATAATTAACCTACAGGTTATAGATTAGACGTCAAACATGTAGGAAAACCTTGCAAGAGTTCTCGGTATTGTAAGGGACCAACGAGATAGCGAATCCTTTAGCTTGCTAATAGGCGATTGGATTTGCGAAATATAAATTATTAGCTTCGCTCGAAGAAAGTCTCATGAATGTGCTTTTGGACGTGGGTTCGACTCCCACCATTTCCACCACAAATAATTGCTTCAGGTAAATGCCTGGAGCTTTTTAATTGCAAGGACTTTGTAATGTAATTAGATTATATGTAAATCTGCAAGTTTAATGAAGCCTGCAAAGGAAGTTATAATTACCTTTGCCTAAGAAAACTATGGTTTATTAGGGTAAGGTTAATTTTACTAACTTGAAAATAAATATAGCAAATTCCCAAATATATTTATACAATAGTAAATTCTCGGGTGGTAAAATAATTTTATGTGCAATTAATTAATGACTAGAAAGAGGAATATAAGTGATAAAGAGAATTTTTACAATTATAACTATAGCAGCTATGCTTTTAGCATCCGTTGCTGTATTTAATACAAATGAAGTTAATGCGGATACCTTAGATGCAGACGGAACAGTTTTGCTGTTTAGCACAAAGCTTGTAAACGAAGCAACTTGGATGGAAAGTAATTTGGGTATTTTTAAGGGTGTTTTCGAGGACTATGGTTATACCGTTAGAACAAAGTATAGCAAGACTTTAGAACAGCATTTGACTTCTGAAGATATGGAAGGAGTTAACCTGGTGGTAATATGTACTCCATATATATTACTTAATAGCACCGATATAGATTTTTTGGAGAGTTATCTAAATACCGGCGGAAGGATAGTCATGCAAGGGGAGTATGCAAACGGACATGCACAAGATAATGCGGTACTTACGGATGCCGCTGTAAAGCTTGGGGGAGATTTTACCATTACATCAACCACATCTTTTGGTTCCCCCGTATTGGTGGGAGATCCGGGATTTAACGGAGACAGTACTTTATTAAACAATGTGGTATATGGTATAAGTAACGGCTGTATAGCAGATATTGAATATCGCGGAAGTGCAGAACCGGTTCTATCCTTGTTATCATCTGGAAATTTAAAACCATACGTTGTGGACCAGGCCGTGGGAAATGGCAGAATTACGGTAATTACCGATGCTAATTTTTACTGGGAAATAAACAATACCAATAGCTTGTACGGTAATGACACACGCACATTTATCCGTAACTGGCTATTAGACTCGATGAATAATCAGCAAACGGTTTCTGAAGGCAATAATCCTAATGCCGGCTTTGGTGGAAGCCCTACGGCTGAAGTAATAGAAAAGGGTACTCCCGTAGCGGGAAGTGACTATGGTTTAACCATAAAATATATTGGATATGACGGTAAAGCAATAGATACTGATACCATAGGAATAGATGATGTTACCTTTAAGAATAACGAAGGAAGCTTGTTAACGATACTATCTGCCGATATTATTGATGAAAGCGATTTAAGCAATCTTAAGGTTAGGTATACAGTAAAAGAACCGGATATCGGATGGATAATAGGTGACAGTTATACAGTGGGAGTAGTAAACGCAGCTATAGCAGATGTGGAAGGAGTACAGATAGGCGGTAATAATAGCATTGCGACAATTGAGGTAAAGGAACCTGTTTATTCCATTACATATAACTTAGATGAAGGAATTAACAGCGAAAGCAATCCTGAAGAATATATGAAAGAAGATGGCACAATAACATTGGAAGACCCTACAAAAGAGGGGTATACTTTTAAAGGCTGGTATGATAATGCGGAATTCAATAACGAAGCAATAACTGAGATAGTAACTTCGGATGCTGAAGATAAAACCCTATATGCAAAATGGGTAAAAGAGAGCAATCTAAGAGGAACGGTTATTCTGTTTATTAAGGATGGCGACGGAAACCCTTTAGTTGGTTATAAAGGGGAATTGCATAGTGATCCCATTGTTACATATACAGATGCTCTAGGAAGGGCTATTTTTAACAATGTGGAGCTTACTAATCATACGTTAATAATAATGGGAGAGGATGAAACTGTTCTGTCCACATTGAAGCTTAGTATTATTCCGGGGGAATCTAATATAACCGGTGTAAACGGAAATGAAATAGATGTTGTTTATGGACCGGATGCCATAAGTTTGGATATAGAGATTACTGTAGAAGACGGTAAGGTAGTTATAGACAAAGTAACTATAATTACTAAAAGCGAAGTGCAGGAAAGCCCGATGACGGGGGATTTTGGCATAAGCATGGCCGTAATTTTAATAGTAATTGCAGTATTTTCGGCATTGGCGGTTTCGTTGAATTACAAAGAATAGAATAAGACAAAAAATAGAGGGCGTAATGCCCTTATTTTTGTTTAATGTAATACAAAGGGCTATCCTTGTAACAGGTTGTTATGAAAATAATACTTAAATATGATATACTGTAGAAAAGATTAAACATTTAATGTTTTTCGGGAGGTATGAAATGGAATTTTTTGCTAGTGTTTTCCCTTTATTATTCTTATTAGCCTTATTTGCAGGTTCGATTATACTAGTTGTTAAACTGATTAAAAAGAATCTGGGCATAAGCGAAGAAAAAAGGAAATATGATTTGGCCTTGGCTTATGCAACTGTAAAGCTTCATGAGGAGCTAAAGGAAGGTAAAGAGTTAGGGCCGGAGGAAGAGATGAAGGCGCTGATAAAGCATTTTAACGATGCCTATGATATTTATGGCAAATTATAGGGTGGGGAGATATAAAAAGAATATTTGATTGACGAGCAACTAAGATATTGGTTGCTTTTTATTTACCGCAAATTCAACTGATATTTGTAGCTTTAATGGGTATTTAACGAAGAATTCCCATATATTTTGACATTATTTATGGATTATGGTAATATCAATTGCGGTAAAAAGGAGAAATTTATGATAGATAAATCTAATGGTCTTTTAGACAAATTTATTGACAATATAAATAATAGTAATAGAGATATTAAAATCATACTGATATTAATTATTGTCCTTCTAGCGGCAACTTATCCTATGATGGATTATGCAATAGCAGAAGAAGTAACTGTAAATGACATGAGTATTGATGAGAATGAAACTAATGATTTTGAAACCAGGAAGAAAACAGTCGGTGACTTTTTGGAAGAACAAGGGGTTGTCATAGGCGAAAAGGATGTGGTTAGTTCTGATCTGGATTCACCAATAATTGACGGTATGGATATTGAGATAAGAAGGGGCTTTGATATCAGGATAAGCTATAAAGGGGTAATTGGGGATTACATAGGCATTCCCGGCACCATAGGTGAAACCTTGGAGGTAAACGGCATCTCTTATGACGAAGATGATGTTGTTAGTCCCGATGTTAGCGAAGCTATGACCAGGGATACAAAGATTGCCGTTAAAGTGGTTAGTACGGAAGAAATAGTGGCGACGGAAAAAATCGAATTCAAAACAAAGATAGATTATGATGACACAATCGATGTGGGGATTACAAAAACAACCCAAGAAGGTGTTGATGGAGAAAAAGAGGTTAAATATCTTGTGACCTACGAAGATGATGAAGAGGTATCAAGGGAAGCTGTTTCGGAAACCATTATTAAGGAAGCAGTGAATGAAGTAATGGTGGTGGGAACTAAGGGAGCATATGCGATGCCATCCGGTGGGGGTGGTACCATAGCAGGTTATACATATACTAAAATGTATGATAATGTCAAAGCCTATGCATACTATATGGGAGAACATGCTGTAGCGGCTTCGGGAAAACTTGCAAAAAGAGGAACCTGTGCTGTGGATCCTAAAATAATACCTTTGGGAACAAAACTTTACATAGAAGGCTACGGATATGCCATAGCAAACGATACCGGGGGAGACATTATAGGTAAAACAGTGGACTTATATATGAGCAGTAAACAGGAGTGCTATAACTGGGGAGTCAGATATGTAAAGGTATATGTTTTGGAATAGTTAAATTGATAAATATTAGCTACTATGTTATAATTAGTAAAGATATTGCTCGGTTAATAAGAAAGGGATAGATATGAAAGCTATTAAGATTATTACGGCGATTTTGAGTTTTATGGCATTGATTACAGGATTAGTGGTAGTTATTATTATGTGTAAGGACAAAGAATGTTAATATTACCTCTGGAATAATCCGGAGGTTTTTTATTAAGGTTGGCGATGGAAAGACATTTTGCGTATATGCTGATATGTGACGATAAGTCCATATATAGCGGGTATACAAATAATTTAAGAAAAAGGATAATTGCTCATAATAATGGCAAGGGAGCAAAATATACAAAAACCAGGAGGCCGGTTAGACTGGCCTATTTTGAGTGCTATTCAAACAAATCGGAAGCCATGAAAAAAGAAGCTTTTTTTAAAAAGCTTACAAGAATACAAAAAGAACAATTAATATCAACCGGAGGATTATATATGAACCAAGAAATCATAAACAAAATGTCCCAATATGAGGAAGTGTTTTGGGAAAATATTGAAAAAAACCATGGAGAAAAAATACCCTTTAGCCTTGGAGACATAATTGATGCGGAGGCAAGGTTAAAAAGATTTGCACCATATATAGCAGAGGCTTTTCCGGAAACAGAAAAATCCCTGGGGATTATTGAATCTCCCCTTGTGGAAATTAAAGAAATGAAAACATTTTTAAACTCACATTTCAACATTGAAATTCCCGGAAGGCTACTCCTTAAGTGTGACAGCCATTTACCGGTTTCAGGATCCATAAAAGCTAGGGGCGGAGTTTATGAAGTTCTTAAATTTGCAGAGAAAGTTGCCATGGATAATGGAATTCTCCATATTGATGATGATTACAGCATATTGGCAGAAGAACGATTCAAAAATCTTTTTAGTCAATACAAGGTGGCGGTGGGGTCTACGGGTAACTTAGGTCTAAGCATAGGAATAATCAGTGCAAAGCTCGGATTTAATGTAACAGTACATATGTCATCCGACGCAAGACAGTGGAAAAAGGATTTGCTTCGAGAAAAGGGTGTATGCGTGATTGAGTATCCTGATGATTATCAAAAGGCAGTGGCGGAGGGAAGAAAAGAAGCCGAAGGGGATGATTATTGTCATTTCGTTGATGATGAGGGCTCCCAAGATCTGTTTCTCGGATATTCGGTGGCAGCTTTAAGATTAAAAACTCAGTTGGATGATATGAAGATAAAGGTTGATGAAGACAATCCTCTGTTTGTTTACATTCCTTGCGGTGTTGGCGGAGCTCCCGGGGGAGTTACCTTTGGTCTAAAAGAGATTTTCGGTGATAATGTCAATGTGTATTTCGCAGAACCAACCCATGCTCCTTGTATGACCTTGGGACTCATAACCAAAAAGCATGATGAGATATCTGTTTATGACATAGGGCTTGACTGCAAAACCGTCGCCGATGGGCTTGCGGTGGGAAGGCCATCAAGATTGGTTGGAACCATAATGGAAAAACTCTTAGAGGGAGCATATACGGTTTCTGACGATAAGCTGTTTACCATGCTTTATAAACTAAGTGAATTGGAGGGAATAAGAGTTGAACCATCTGCCTGCGCAGGGTTCTTTGGACCTAAGTGGGTAAAGTCAGATAAATTATTTACTAAGGCCAATCATATAGTTTGGGCAACCGGAGGTAATATGGTGCCCAAAGGGGAGATGGATAAATATATCAATATCGGTCGCTGTGATTAATCATACTTCTGAGTCTGCCGCCAATGACTTTTTTGCCGGAATTTTTGCTATAGTATTCAATGCTGAAGGATATATTATCTTCTTCGGATATTATTATACCATAGGAGCCATTGCTTCCGTCTGAAGGTCTGGAAAGACTGCCGGGATTAAACAGCTTGATGCCGTCGCTTTCCCCTATGTAAGGCATGTGAGTGTGACCGAAAACGGCACAAACGCATTCCGTTTCCTTTGCCTTATAGGTAATGTTTAAATAGGATCTTTTTACTCCGTATTGGTGGCCATGGGCAATCAGCAAATATCCATACGGAGTTTTATATTTTATATAATCATTATCCCCGCGGGCACCGTCACAATTGCCTTTTACCATGATGATTTCTTTGCTTGTGGTTTTCTGTAATTCCAGTGCATCGTATATGAAATCTCCGCAATGTATGATTAAATCAATATCCTTGTGTTTTTTTATTACTTCCTTTGCCTTTTCAATATCCCCGTGGGTATCGGATAAAACTAATATTTTCATTGATATCTCCTTTGTTAACTCATACATTTTAACATAAATTTCTTACAAAAACTAGAAAATCTCGCATTAAGCGAGAAAATTCTAGTTTATGGCTGTTGTTGTTTATAGACATTTAACGTTGCCGTTAAATAGCTTGAGTTTAATCGAACCATTTTCAGGAGAATTATCTTTGGCAACGGTAATAACTTCCTTTGCTGTTACACAGCATTCCTTTGAAATATAGTCAAGTACATTCATTACACCTGTGCTATTCAATTCTTTACCGTTTACGCTATTGATTTCTCCGTGGTTAATACCTAGTTCCAAATAAGTAGGATAATCAGCCTTGCTTGCTTTAGTCATTTTTTCACCTCCGGGACAAATAAATATGCACAATATAGAATATTTATTTAAAATATGTGTCTATTATACACTAATATATAATTATGTCAATGATTTTTAATAAAAATAATAATGTTTTAATATTTATACATAAAATATTAAACAAAAATATTTTAAATATAGTTACATTAATCATATAAATGTTGTAGAATAGGGGTGAGATAAAAGGTCTTGTAAAGGAGCAAAATATGAAGGAATTCTTTAGAAGTGTTTATGTAAAAGCCGCGATAGCACTGATTTTAAGCGGTATGGTTATAATACTTTTTTACAACATAATAAATGAGCCTGAGGGAGTGGGGAATGTATTCTCTGCCTTCAATAGGGTTATGATGCCCATATATATAGGACTGGTTTTGGCGTTTATTATGTGCCCCATATATAATAAGCTTGTAAGGGGTATTTTCCGCAGAACTTCCTTTGCCTTTAGAACAGATCAAAAGGCTTTTGTATATGCCAGGGCAATGTCCAGCTTTATAGTCCTCATCATTATAATTTTCACATTGGTTACGGTGGTGCTTACAATAGTGCCCCAATTGATAAACAGCATCGCAGGCCTTATAAGTGTTATGCCTGAAAGATTGGATGCATTCCAGCTGTGGGCTGAAGAAAACTGGAGTCAATTCCCTCAGATAGCAACATCAATAAATGAATTTGCAAATGCCAGCTCAAATACGGTTATAGATTGGATAGAAACTAATATTTTAAGAGGTGAAAACGGCAGTCTTGCCATAGAGGTTTCCCTAGGAATATTAAACACCGTTAAAGGAATAATAAATATATTTATAGGCATCTTACTTTGTATTTACCTATTAAACTATAAGGAAAGATTGTTTGCCCAAGCAAAAAAAGCATCCGTGTCAATCTTTTCTGCCCACAGGGCAGAGGCGGTTCATGAATTTGTCAGCATTGCAAATAAAACATTCGTAGGTTTTCTTGTGGGAAGAATAATAGATGCCTTTGTTATAGGGGCAATAACATACCTATCAATGACTTTATTGGCACTGCCATATCCTGTATTGATAAGCGTTCTTATCGGAGTAACAAATGTAATACCTTTCTTTGGACCGTTTATAGGTGCCATTCCGGCATTTTGTATAATATTTTTGGTGGATCCGGTGCAGGCATTTTATTTCTTCGTAATGATATTGCTTATTCAGCAGCTGGATGGAAATGTTATAGGACCTAAGATTGTGGGAGACGCCATCGGACTTTCCAGCTTTTGGGTAATTATAGCTATACTGATTGGCGGTGGTATGTTTGGGTTTATAGGAATGTTTTTAGGAGTCCCTATTTTCGCCATAATCTATACATATGCAGATAAAATATTTAAAAAGAAATTAAGAAGGAAAAACATGCCGGATAATACGGAAGATTATTTGGTTTATGATAAATACTGTGTAAGCAAGGAGGCTTTATTTAGTGATAAGAAACGTGACTGAAATTAAATCGTTGGGAATAAATGAAGAAAATATAATAATTGATGCTTCAATGGATAAATATACTTCATTTAAAGCCGGGGGGAAAGCGAAGGCTTTAATAATTGTTGAAGATAAAGAACAATTAAAAAGGCTTCTTAAGTTTGTTAATGAAAAAAAATGGGAATATATACTAATAGGGAATGGTTCCAATTTGCTTTTTAGTGATGAGGGCTATGACGGAGTGGTAATTAAGCTTGGCGAAGGGTTCAAAAAAATCAGAATTTCCGATAATACAATAACAGCCGGGGCAAGTTGTCTTTTGTCACAGGTAAGCTATTTTGCCATGGAAAATGGATTAACGGGTTTTGAATTTGCATCAGGTATCCCGGGGACATTGGGCGGCGGTTTGTTCATGAATGCCGGTGCGTACGGAGGAGAATTAAAAGATGTGGTGATAACCGTAAATGCAATCAGCCATGACGGAAAAAGTGAATATGTTTTTAGCAATGATGACATGGAATTTGGATATAGGGATAGCATGCTACAAAGGAATAAAATGATTGTTACCTCTGCAGTATTAAAGCTGACAGAGGGAGATAAATTACAGATAAAGCAAAATATATCAGAGCTTACGGAGAAAAGAAACAGCAAGCAACCTGTTACTTACCCCAGTGCCGGTAGTACTTTCAAAAGACCCGTTGGTGGTTATGCCGCACAGTTAATTGATGAGGCGGGGCTTAAGGGCTTAACTGTTGGAGGGGCTATGGTGTCTCCTAAGCATGCTGGGTTTATTGTTAATAATGGTAATGCTACGGCAACGGATATCATTGAACTTATAAGGCTTGTGCAAAACTATGTTTATGATAATTCCGGAATAATGTTAGAACCCGAGGTAAGAATTATTTAGGAAGGTGATATTATGTTTGAAAACTATGAATTGATTTACGATCATCACACTCATACCATTTATTCCCACGGTAAAGGAGATATTTCTGACAATGTTAAAGTGGCAAATGATAAAGGATTAAAAGAAATCGCCATAACCGATCATGGCCCGGGGCATCATTTTTATGGATTGGACAAAAATAAGCTTCCGGAAATGAGAGAAAAGATTCAAAAGCTCAAGACGGAATTTCCTAAGGTTAATGTTCTTTTGGGAGTAGAAGCTAATATAGTGGACGGGGGTAATTACTTGGACATTACCATGGAAGAATTCAAGGATTACGATATGGTTATAGCGGGCTATCATTACGGAGTATCTAAGGGTCATGTTTTCAACAACTATATAAGCTCTCATATAGGATTTCCTTCGGGAAGTATAAACGCTTTAAGAATTATAAATACAAATATGACGGTTGGTGCCATATACGAAAACAACTTGGAGATAATAACACATCCGGGAGATAAGGGATATTTTGATATTGACGAGATAGCCAAGGCTTGCGTAGACAATGACACCATGATAGAAATCAACAACAAGCATAGACATCTTACGGCGGAGGAGATTAAGATAGCGGCAAAATATGATGTTAAATTTGTGGTTAGCAGTGATGCTCATAGACCTGAGTTTGTGGGCAGTATAGATGGCTGCCTGATGAGGGCATGCGAAGCGGGACTGGATTTTGATAGGATAGTAAATATCAGGAAGAAATATGAATAGGTGAAAAAATGGAAGTCATAATAATCACCGGACTTTCGGGTTCGGGTAAAACAAATGCTTTGGATTGGTTTGAAGACCAAGGGTATTACTGTATAGATAATATGCCTCCGGCATTGATTAAAAACTTCACTGAGCTGATTGATTTAAAAAAAGTACCGATTACCAAGGTGGCGATAGGGGCAGACATAAGAGGTGGAGAATTTTTTGATACCCTTATAACTGTAATGGATGATCTCAGGAAAATAGACATTATAGATAGTAAGGTTCTGTTTACTGAAGCTTCCGTGGAAACACTAATAAGAAGGTATAACGAAACAAGAAGAAAACATCCTCTGACAGGGGGGGCTGCCACCAGGGACATAATAGAAAAGGAGATTAACCTATTATCTCAGGTAAGAAAAAAGGCGGATTATGTAATAGATACAAGCAATATGAAGGTGTCAGAGTTTAAGGGTGAAATGAGCCGGATATTCCTAAGTGAAGATGGGAATAACAAGTTCACCATCAATATTTTGTCCTTCGGCTATAAGTACGGGATACCTCTGGAAACGGATATGGTCTTCGACATGAGGTTCATACCTAATCCCTTTTACATCAAAAGCCTAAAGGACCTTACGGGCAACAACAAAAAGGTGGCTGACTATGTATTTAAGCATAAGGTCACTAAGGATTTTGCGTCTGGTCTGGAAAAAATGATGGATACAGTGATTCCCGGATATATTAAAGAGGGTAAGTATCATCTGAATATTGCCTTTGGATGTACCGGAGGGCACCATAGATCTGTAAGTATGGCGAATTATGCGGCGGGGGTATTCGAAGAAAAAGGCTGTCGAGTCACTTTGAAGCACAGAGATTTATAGTGAACCATTTAGGGTTCATATGGGGTAAGGTTTATGGGGTTGTAATTAAATGTGATATGGCATATTCCTTGAATTACAATATTTTGAATGCTATAATCATTATAGTTTGATAATTAATTAATTATATATGAAGGAGTAAGATATGGAAAAATTAATCATTTCCGCTTGTATATGCGGAGCAGAAGTTACTAAGGAGCAAAATCCGGCAGTTCCTTATACTGTGGAAGAAATAGTAAGAGAAGCAAAATCTGCATATGATGCAGGAGCAGCTGTAATTCACCTACATGTTAGATGGGATGATGGTACACCTACTCAGAGCAAAGACAGATTCCAAGAATGTGTTGATGCAATCAGAAAGGTATGTCCGGATGTAATAATTCAACCTTCTACAGGTGGTGCAGTTGGAATGACTGACGAAGAAAGATTACAATCATGTGATATCAATCCTACACCTGAATTTGCTACATTGGATTGTGGAACTTGTAACTTTGGTGGAGATGAAATCTTTGTAAATACTGATAATACCATCATGAATTTTGCAAAGATCATGAAAGAAAAAGGAATTAAACCTGAATTAGAAGTATTTGATAAGGGCATGGTTGACACAGCTCTTAAAGTTGACAAAAAAGGTCTTTTAGAGCATCCTTTACATTTTGATTTTGTACTGGGAGTACAGATGTCAGCTACTTTAAGAGATTTAGTATTCATTTCTAATTCTATTCCGGAAGGTTCAACATGGACTGCTACCGGTTTGGGTAAGAATGCATGGCATATCGCTGCTGCAACTATTTCATTAGGTGGACATGTAAGAGTTGGTTTTGAAGATAACCTATACTTAGAAAGAGGAAGACTTGCTAAGAGCAATGGTGAAATGGTAGAAAAGGCAGCTAGTATTGCTAAACTGTTGGGAAGAGAAATTGCTACTCCTGCAGAAGCCAGAGAAATACTTGGATTAAAGCCATTAGTTTAATTTGTTAGTCGAAGCTCCGAGTCTCCTCGGAGCTTTTTTTTGGAGAACATTATGTCATTTTCGAGCGAAACAAAAAATGAATTGGCAAGAGTATTGCCCGAGAAGAAGTGTTGCATGCTTGCGGAAATATCGGGGTTTCTAAGGGTTGCGGGCAGCTTAAGATTGGCGGGCAACGGGAAATTTAAAATAGTTCTTACAACAGAAAACCCGGCTGTTGCCAGGCATTATAAAACACTAATAAAAGCTTATTACGGAATAGATGCCAAGCTTGAAATAGGAGAATCCAACTCACCGGGTAAATCCGGATATAGTTATTCTCTTACAATAAAGCCGGAAGACAGGAGTGACCTTATTCTTAGGGAGACGGGGATACTTCTTGTTAAAGCCGGGGAGGATTATATTTCTGATGGAATATACTTTAATAATCTTCGTAGCAAGTGTTGCAAAAAAGCATATTTACGAGGGGTATTTTTGGGCTGCGGAAGTATAACGGATCCCGGCAAGAGATATCAGCTGGAGTTTATTACCTCCAGCAAGAAATTTGCTGCGGATTTGAAGAAGCTTATCAACTCATTTGTAGATCTTAATGCCAATGTGGCCACGAGGAGAACGAGCTATGTTGTGTATATAAAAAGGGCTAGCTACATTAGTGATATGCTGGCTATTATGAAAGCCTATAACAGCATGCTTGAATTTCAGAATGTCATGATTAATAAAGGGATAAGGGCGGATGCAACCAGGATGACAAATTGTGATAATGCAAATTTGGACAGAGCTCTAATGACGGCAGAAAAGCAGCTTATGCAGATTAAAAAAATCGAAGCAAAGCTGGGGCTGGAAAATATTCCGGGGGCATTGAGGGAACTTGCTTTAATACGATTGGAACATCCGGATGCTAATCTAACTGAAATAGGAGAGCTGTTAAACCCTCCTATAAAAAAATCCGGTGTTAATAAAAAATTTAAGAAGCTTGAAGAGATAGCAGACAAGCTTAATTAGTATATAAGCTTATGCCGACCAAAAGACAGCTTTCGGTAAAGGGCTTGTTGTTTTCTCTTAGATAATTTAATATTTCTTCGCTTTCTGCTCCGGGCTGGATTACAATGTTTTTGTAATCCTTTTTACATTCTTTGATAAGCTTTATTCCCTTGGCTGGATGTATGCATAGATCAATAACATCTATTTCTTCCTTAATGTCATTTATACTCTTATAATCTTCGGGAACCGAATAAACGGTGTAGCCCTTCGATAGCAGTCTTTGCTTAATCATATATGCGTATTTTTCTTCGTTTATGGTATTACCCACAACTACGAAAACTTTTTCTTTCATTGTTTCTTGTAAATCCATAATTAGCTCCTTACATTACTTATTTTAACTAATTAATTATATCATAACTTTAACAATTTGTTGCAAAAAAAGATTAAATGCGTTAAAATAATTACATATATGAGCAATTTATTTTTATGTAATGAATTAATTGGAGGAGAAATGGCTAAAACAAATAGACAATCCAGAAAAACTAAAGCTAAGATTAAGAATGCTTTAATGGAGCTTATGGGAGAGCAGGAGCTTTCAAAGATTACAATAAATGAGCTTACAGAGAAGGCGGACATTAGCAGAAGAACCTTCTATTTACATTACACTGACTTTAAAGCTTTGCTTAGTGAAATAGAAAAGGATAATATGGAGCTGGTACAAAAAAAGGTTTTGGATAAGCTTATTGCCGATGGACAGCTGGATTTATTGGGTTTTTATACTGCCCTTAATGATATTATTCTAAAGGATAATCAATACTATATTTCTGCAAGTAAGTCGGCTTATTCGCTGTATGTGTTTAATAAGATTGAAGAATTAATGATAGCAGAGATAATAGATAAAGACACTAATATTAAAAAGCCTGTAAGTAAGGCGGATATGATCAAGGTTAAGTTCTTCATAATGGGATCCATGAAGGTGTTTTGGTCATGGCTAAGTGAAGGTAAACCAATGCCTTTAGTTAGCTTGGTGGAGACTATGGAAGAATGCTTTGAAGGCGGATACAGGATATAATCAATTGGAGGAAGAATGAAATTTACAGTAATATATTTTAGCAAAGACGGTCATACCAAAGAAATGGCAGAGGAAGTTGTAAAAGGTGCCAAGGGAATTAATGGAATAGAAGCTAAAGCTTTTGCATTAGATGATATTGATAGGGATTTTGTGAATGAGAGCAAATGTGTTGTATTTGGCACACCTGTATATCATGCGGGAATATGTTGGCAAATGAAAAAGTGGTTTAACGAGGAAAGCAAAGGCTACGACCTGGAAGGAAAAATAGGAGGGGCTTTTGCCACTGCAGCTTATGTCCAGGGAGGACTAAATACGGCTTGCTTGGAGCTTACTCAGCTTATGCTTGTCAAAGGACTGATGGTTTATTCCGGGGGATCTGCCTTGGGGGACCCTTTTCTGCACATAGGAGCTACTTCTATAAATGAAACTGCAGAAAAAGATAAGATACAATTTACCAAGCTAGGAGAAAGACTAGCCACTAAAGCTGCTAAAATATTCTAATTGATTAATAAGTGGTTAACTTAGACCTGTACTAGATGGTACAGGTCTTTTGATAAAGGAAAGGACAACTATGGAAGGTTTAAATAGCTCATACACATCTTTATTGATAATAATATTATTGGCTACTTTTGTACCTTTAGTGCTTAAAAAACTTAATAGGATAGCGGTACCTAGCGTTGTGGGAGAAATACTTGCGGGGGTAATAATTGGCAAAAGCGGGCTGGATATAGTTCACGGAGGCACAGAGCTTGATTTTATATATAGCTTTGGCTTTGCTTTTTTAATGTTTTTGTCGGGCCTTGAGGTTGATTTTTCTCTTTTAAGAAACACACAAACCGATTGCAAATATAGAATCATAGATAAACCCATATTTGTGGCTATAATGATTTTTTTAGGCACGCTTATAATGTCCTATGGCTTTGCTTATTTGCTGGTTTCATACGGTATGGTTAAAGATCAATTATTAATGACTTTGATATTAAGTACCACATCCCTTGGAATTGTTGTACCTATCCTCAAGGAAAAGGGAATCATCGGACAAAGGTATGGACAAACTATACTGATGGCATCCCTAATTGCTGATTTTGCAACAATGGTGATGATAACCATATTGATAGGAGTAAGAACAGAAGGGGACAGCACAAGCATATTTTTAGTGATAATATTGTTCATTGCGTTTTTCTTGATATATAACCTGGGCAAAAAGTATTTGGACTATGACCTTATTAACGAGCTTGCAAACACCACTGCCCAGATAAAGGTCAGGGGTTCCTTTGTGCTTATACTTATATTTATAACCCTGGCAAATGCCATAGGTATGGAAATAATATTAGGAGCATTTTTAGCAGGAGTTATAGTTTCGCTACTTGATGATAAGGAGGCTTCGGATCTATATATGAAGCTTGATGCCATAGGGTTTGGCTTTTTTGTTCCCATATTCTTTATTATGGTGGGAGTTTCATTTGATTTAAAGGCGGTGATGGGAAATCCAAGAATATGGATATTTGTTCCTATACTAATAATAATGCTATATTTAGTGAAAATGATACCGTCCTTGTTGCTGGCAAGAATGTATCCTTTAAGAAAAACCATTGCGGCAGGTTTTCTATTATCATCAAGATTGAGCTTGATAATAGCAGCAAGTGCGGTGGGACTTGAAATGGGCCTTATAAAACCGGATACAAATTCTGCAATTATATTAGTTGCACTGATTACTTGTACATTTTCACCAATGATTTTTAACAGAATGCTGCCTTATGAATGTGAGGATATTACAAAGCGAGTATTTATTATTGGCTCCGGAAAAGGTGTGGAGATGCTTGTAAAAAGACTAAAGGAGCAGACTTCATATATAACGGTTCTTGTTATGAATAACAGGTGTGTGGAGGATATACCAAAATGTGCGGATAAGGTGGAAATAGGGAATCCTCTTAGTATTGAGTTTTTAAAATCCACCGATTTATCGGATGCGGATTCTGTAGTTATTGCCATAGAGGATGAAGGCGTAAGTACTGAGATTTGCAGAATATGTAAAAACTATTTTAGTAAAAACAATCTGATAATATTATCAAGTCAAGGGAATAAGCTTAAAGGGGAGACTCTATACGGGGCTCAGAGAATATCTCCTGACCTTGCCACTGCAGCTTTGGCCCAAAGCTATATAAATAACCCCAATACATATAACCTTCTGTTTACGGAAAGTGATTTTGGTATTATTGAATTGGAACTAAATAATCCTGATTTATTTAATACGGCTTTAAGCAGGATAACCCTTCCGGGTAATAGCCTAATACTATCAATAAAAAGGGGTAAGGATAAGATAATTCCCCATGGTTCAAATGTAATAGAACAAGGCGATGTACTTACAATAGTCGGATCCAAAGAATACATGGAAGAAGTAAAGACCCTTATTGCTACCCACGCTTGTATAATTTAAGTGAAAGGAGAATATGGATAGTCCATATGGAAAAAATAAGTGATTCTAGTGCTTATGATCTTAGGATTAATTATTCTTGTTAAAGGGGCGGATTTGTTTGTGGATGGTTCTGCAAGTATTGCCAGAAGACTACTGATTCCCAACATAATAATCGGCTTGACGTTAGTTGCCTTTGGAACCAGTGCTCCCGAGGCTGCGGTTAGTATAAAGGCTTCAATAGATGGGGCAAACGGAATTGCATTGGGAAATGTTGTCGGATCAAACCTTTTTAACCTTATGTTCATTTTGGGTATAACGGCAATTATTAAGCCGGTTTCTATTCATGTAAACAGCTTAAAAAAAGAATTACCGTTTATGCTTCTTGTTACCCTTATGATACTATTTTTGGCATTTGAAGGAAACGGTGATTTGGTATTTTCAAGATACGATGGTTTTGTTATGCTTCTGATGTTTGGCATGTATTTATATAGTATGCTGGCTATTATGAAAAAGGATGACCAAAATATTGAAATTGATTACAAGGAAGTAAGCCTTTTTAAATCCATAGGCTTATCCGCCTTGGGAATTCTAATGATTATTCTCGGGGCAGACTGGACGGTAAAAGGTGCTGTTTGGATGGCTGAATTATTTGGGGTTTCGGATTTGATTATTGGATTGACCATAATAGCAGCGGGAACATCTTTGCCGGAATTGGTTACATCCATAGTGGCGGCTAAAAAAGGCGAAAGCGATATAGCAATAGGAAATATCATAGGTTCAAATATTTTTAATATTTTGTTTGTATTGGGAGCATCCTCAACAGTGGAACCGATTAATCTTACAAAAGACGGTGTTATGGATATGGTAATACTGCTGGGGGTTTCGGTTTTTGGTTTTATCTTGATGTTTACGGGAAAATCAGTAAACAGAAAAGAAGGAATAACCCTTATGCTGTTATATATAATATACATATTATATAGATTAATTAGTGCAGGGGCTTTTTAAAGGGAGATTGTTATGAGTAAATTTTATGATCCGTTTAATATTCTTCATGGTAAAGAGGGTTTTAAAGTGGAACCTCCCGGTACTATTACATATAACGGAAATTACAAAGATGTGAAACCTTCCATTGAGTGTATAGAATACGATGGGGAAGAAATAAGGCGCTTCATGGTGGATAGCATAGAACCTAAAGCATTTGACGGTAAAATACTTTGGTATAATGTGGTTGGACTTAGCAATGTTGAGATGATAAAGGATATCGGAAGTTCATTTGATATGCATCATATGGATTTAGAGGATATTGTTCATGTATCCCAGTGGAGTAAGATTGATATAAAGGCAAACTATAATTTCTCTGTTTTAAAGATGATATATCTTAGGGAGCAGAAAATTATTCATGAACATCTGGCGGTTTATCATAATAATAATATTATTATAACTTTTCAGGAAACTCCGGGGGATGTTTTTGAAGATATTAGAGAAAGACTGATTAGAAAACAGGGAGGCATTAGAGATAACGGTGGGGAATACCTTTTTTACTCACTGCTTGATTCCTTAGTGGATCAATATTTTATAGTTATCAATAAAATATCATCGGACTTCATAGATATAGAGATGAAAATTTTGGAGGGTGACAAGAAAAGTAAGGACGAAATATATGAGCTTAGAAAAGAGCTTGTATACCTTATAAACTCGGTAACACCTTTAAAGGATTCCGTAAAGGCTTTAATTGATAATGAAGATAATGGTATAGCAGAAGAGATGGAACCGTATTATGGTGATTTGAATGAACATATTAATCAGATTTCGGATTCTTTAAAGGCGTATAGGGAAATGACTAATAGTCTGCAGGAGATGCATGCAACAAATGTAAGTAATGATATGAATAAGATAATGATGACGTTGACTATATTTTCTGCCATATTTATTCCTTTGTCTTTTTTAGCGGGAGTTTTCGGTATGAACTTTGAATACTTTCCGGGACTTGATATAAAAGCCGGTATATACATATTCATATCGGCATGTGTAATTATTGCGGGTGGAATGTTGTTGTTTTTTAAATCAAAAAAATGGTATTAATGGAGAATAGATGAATAGAGAAGATATTATAGAAATAGAAATAACGGATATGTCTTTGGATGGTAATGGTATAGGTAAGTATGATAATCTGGTGGTATTTGTAACGGGAGCGCTTTTAGGCGATGTGGTTAAGGCCAAGGTTACAAAGATTAAAAAGAACTATATCTTAGCAAAAACAGTGGAAATCATTAAGGCATCTGATTACAGAATTGAAAATTCTTGTGAATACGGAGATTTATGCGGTGGTTGCTCATTGCTTAATATTAAGTATGAGGGTCAGCTTAAATTAAAGGAAAAACAGATTAGGGATAAGCTTATAAGACTTGCTAAACTTGATAATCCGAAGATGAATAATATGGTTTCAATGGAGGAGCCTTTTAGATACAGAAATAAAACTACCTTTGCTGTAAAAGATGGTAATGTGGGCTTTTACAAAAGAAAGAGTAATAGCTTGGTTTGTGATACTAATGATTGCATGATACAAAGTGAAGTTTCTATGGCGGTGGCCGGTGCAGTCAGAACGTTTATAGCAGAAGATAATATCAAAGATGGAGTATTTGATAGTATAACTGTAAAAATAGCCATGGGAACAGGACAAGTAATGGTTGTGTTTAACATATTAACAAAGGGGATACCAAATCATGAAAAGTTGATTACAATTATAGATGATGAAATATATAACCTGAATAATAAATACTATTTGCAAAGCGTAGTGATGATAAATAAAAAGGGTGAAAGTATTTTACTAGCGGGCACCAAGACCATAACAGACAGTGTGTTTATAGGAAGAGAATTGGAGTTTGAAATATCAGCAGAGGCTTTTTATCAAGTAAATACAAAGCAGATGATTAAGCTTTATGAAAAGGTAATTGAATATGCGGACCTTAAAGGAAATGAAACAGTATATGATCTATACTGCGGAGTTGGTACAATTGGACTGACCTTAGCTGATAAAGCTAAATTTGTAGTGGGTATCGAATCCGTAAAGGAAGCCATATTAAATGCCAACAGAAATGCAGCTATAAACGGAATCGTAAATGCAATATATAAAACGGGTAAAGCGGAAGATGAACTTCCGGAACTTATTAATGAAAGACCTTGTGATGTTGTAATATTAGATCCTCCAAGAAATGGATGTGATGAAAAGCTACTAAATACAATAGCAGAAGCCAAGGCAAAGAAAATAGTTTATGTTTCATGTGACCCCGCAACACTGGCTAGGGATATAAAGATACTGATTGAATTGGACTATGAATTTATAGAGGCTACACCGGTAGATATGTTTCCTCATACAATGCATGTTGAGACGGTAGTATTGATGTCAAGGGTTAAGGTAAATACGATGTTTTAGGGATAAAAAAGTTTATAAATAAAGGGATTCCGTGATTTGAGATCTGGTTTCAAGCCGGCAGGATAATCACGGATATTTGTTTTGCGGGAACTTGTCCAGGATAGGCAGGTTAGATGATTAAGAAGATGATGTGGATATTGATGTGGTGAGTTGACAAGATTGCTGGCAAATACTTGGTGAGTTGATAAGATGACTATAAAGATAAGAAATACTGGACAAGAAAATAGTGTTTAATAGTAATTACTTTTTAGGTATAAATAAGAGTTGAAATAAGAGTCTAGAGATGTTAGAATGAAAAGAAAAGGCGGATTTAGGCATGGAAAAAGAAGATAAAACTAAAAAACAGCCAATGGAATTTTATAATATGTCGGATTTTCTCAGAGGACAATCATCAAAGTTAATTACTGGATTATCTGACGAAGATAGAACCGCTTTTGTACTAAAAAACGGAAAACCTGTAGCTGTTCTTATCTCCCATGAGAGATATGAAAGGTTATTAAAAGCGGGAATTGACATAACAGAATACTAATAAAATATTAAGGAAGAGAGAGGTTAAATGAATGGCCGTGAAAAAATCAGAATTGTATTCTCTTTTATGGGAAGCTTGTAATAAATTAAGAGGTGGCGTTGAGCCATCAAGATATAAAGATTACGTACTTGTTTTATTGTTCTTTAAATACGTATCAGATAGGTACAAAGGACAACGATTTGCGGAATTCACAGTAAATGAGGGCGCATCATTTGATGATTTGATTGCCGCAAAAGGTAAAAGCGATGTTGGTGAGCGAGTAGATAAGATTATTCAAAAGTTCCTAGAAGAAAACCGTCTTCAAGGTTCTTTGCCTGACGTTAGCTTTAACAATCCAGATGAGCTGGGTTCTGGCAAGGAACTAGTTGATAAGGTTTCTGGCCTTATTGCTATATTCCAAAACCCTGCTATTGACTTTAAAAGTAACAGAGCTAGTGGAGATGACATCATCGGAGATGCTTATGAATACTTCATGATGAAATTTGCTCAGGAATCTGGTAAGAGTAAGGGGCAGTTTTATACACCTAGTGAGGTTTCACGTATTATTGCTAGACTTATTGGCATTGGAGATATTAAGCAAGAGACGGGTAAGAAATGGACTCTTCATGATCCGGCGGCAGGTAGTGGTTCGTTACTAATTCGTGCTGCAGATGAAGCTCCTACAGATGAAGATGGGAATTCCATTGTTTCAATATATGGACAAGAAAAATACCCGGATACAGCAGGTTTGGCAAAGATGAACTTTATCCTACATAATAAAGGTACGGGTGAAATCAAGAGTGCCAACACTCTAGCAAATCCAGCATATAAGGATGATTTTGGTGGGCTTAGAAAGTTTGATTTTATAGTTATGAATCCGCCGTTTTCTGATAAAGATTGGACAGATGGAATTAAACCATCAGAAGATAAGTTTAAGAGATTTGACGGCTATGGCATACCACCAGAGAAAAATGGTGACTATGCTTGGTTTTTACATGTCTTAAAGGCCTTGGATAGCCAGCATGGTAAGGCTGGAATCATCCTGCCTCATGGTGTGCTTTTTAGGGGGAATTCAGAAGAGAATATTAGGAAAGCAGTTCTTGATAAGCGATGGATCAAGGGTATCGTTGGTTTGCCTGCAAACTTATTTTATGGTACAGGAATTCCTGCCTGTATAATCATTATTGACAAAGAAGATGCGGATAAACGTGAAGGCATCTTTATGATTGATGCAAGCCATGGATTTAAGAAAGATGGTAACAAAAACCGTCTTCGTGAACAAGATATTGAGAAGATAGTTCAAACCTTTATAAACAAAGAGAAAATTGAGGGATATTCTAAATTTGTTACTTATAAAGAAATCTTAGAAGAGAATGACGGGAACCTGAATGTACCTCGATACATCCAAAAGATTGATGATACACTGCCACAAAACATTGCATCACATCTTAAAGGAGGTATTCCAGAAGTTGATATTAATTCAATAGAAAAATTGTGGAAAATATCACCGAAATTAAAACAAGATATATTTACCTGTGTTGACAAAAAGCACAGCGTTTATAAACTTTCAATAAAACCAAACGAGATAGAAGCAGTTATCTCTGATGATGAAAATATTAAGAACGAAAAAGATAATGAGTGTGGCGAACTATTCGGAGCTTGGAAAGATGCAGTGAAAGATTCATTGCTAAATATTAATGCAGGCACAAATCCAAAAGAGTTAATTCGTAATATGGGCGTTGAGATTTTGAGCAAATTTGAATCGGCGCAGCTTCTAGACAATTATGATGTATATGACTTCTTGCTTAATTATTGGAATGAAAAAATGCAAGATGATGTATATGTAATTAAGGCGAGTGGATATGAGGCTGGTCGTGAGATTGAATATGTATACGCTCAAAAGAAGGCCAAAGATGAAAACGGAGAAGAAATAAAAGTTGACGACACTTCTAAAATGAAGTCTTTTGATGGTGCATTAATTTCAAGAGATATTATTGAGCGTGAATACTTTGAAACTGAATTATTAGAACTTAATGAGTTGATAGAAAAATCCATATTGTTTGAATCCGAACTTGATGAAATGCGTGAAGAAGAATCAGGCGATGAAGGGCTACTTGTAAATGCCTTGAA
>CAYNTJ010000014.1:0-27136 GCA_964400515.1 uncultured Oscillospiraceae bacterium
AAGCTCTTTAGCGCTAATGATACTTGGCGGGAAGCTGCCTGGGAAAGTAGGACGTCGCCGGTTTTTTTATGTAATAAGTCCCTTGATTTAGGGACTCTTTTTTTATGTACAAAGCAATTTATATATAGTATAATATTTAATTGGGTGGTATAGATGAATAACAGAATAAAACTGGCCTTGGAAATATTTGTTGTAGGAATGGTGTGGGGAACATCATTTGTAGCTACTACAGCCATATTGAAACAAGTGAATATATTGCAGTATCTATCACTGAGATGGGGCATGGCGGGACTGGCCTGCCTAATTTTTGTTGCTTTGGGAATTTTCAAGGTTGATTATAGGGGGAAAAGCAAAGGGGCTATACTATTACTTATGGCATTACAGCCATGTATTTATGCAACCCTTGAAACAAAAGGACTGGATATGACCACCGCATCTGAGGCCTCCATTATATTGGCTTTGCTTCCTATAACCATAGCCTTGGCGTCTTCGCTTTTATTGAAGGAAAAAATAAGAAAGAACATAATAGTAGCCGCCATAATATGCATAGCAGGAGTTATGTTTACTGTATTATTTGACGAAGGATTTGAAACATCAGGAAAGCTATTGGGATATGTAATACTATATATATGTGTTTTATGCGGTGCAGCTTATACAATAATCGGAAATAGAGTAGGAGGAGCATATAACCCCTTGGAAATAGTGGTTGCCATATCCGTCGGAGGAGGAGTGTTCTTTACACTGGCAGCTATTTTAAAAGGAGAATATTTTCAAGGCATAACCGTTGTCATGGAGGATGTTAAAACATTAACTTTAATAGTATATCTTGGAGTATTTTGTTCGGTTTTATGCTTTTATTTATATAATGACATTAATAACAAGCTGATTCCATCGATGACTTCGTTATTTGTCGAAAACACCGTAACTCTAGTTGGAGGTATAAGCGGGGTTATAGTTAACGGTGATGCCATAGGGGTATACAAAGTTATCGGGGTTTTAATGCTCATAAGCGGAATAGCATATTTAAGCATGTCCGAGAGAAAAGACAAGGAAAAGGAAAAAATCAGAATTGCCAGTGGCTTGTGATGGGAGAAAAATGATTAGAAGAGCTGTTATTGATGATATAGATAGCATTATGCTGATATATGAAGATGCAAGAAAATATATGAGGGAAAATAATAACATGTCTCAATGGATTAATGGATATCCGGACAGGAATTTGATCTTAAATGATATAAGTTTGGGTCATTCGTATGTTTATGAATTGCAGGGAGAAATAGCAGGGGTATTTACCTATTATATAGGTAAAGAGAAGAGTTACAATTCAATAAGAGTTAAGTGGACAAAGAATGATAGATATGGAGTTATTCATAGAATAGCCATTGGGAGAAGAAGCAAAAATATTGGGACATTATGTCTTGAATATTGTATAAATGACTGCAAATATTTACGTATTGACACCCATGAGGATAACGGACCTATGAGAAGGTTTTTGAAAAAAACGGATTTAAAGAGTGTGGAATTATAGTGATTGATGATGGTAGTGAAAGGATTGCTTATGACAAATCTATATAAGAAAAGAATAGTAGGGGTATTTGTGCTTTTGGGTATTATACTTTTAACCGGCTGTTTTTCCGAAGAACAAGAAATTAAGGAACCTGTAATTGAGGAAAGCGAAGAAGAAATCGTAGATATTAAAATAGATAAAAGTAATCCCTATCTTATTTTTGTAAATAAAGAAAACCCCCTATCCAAAGATTATATACCGTCAAGTTTGATGCCAATAGATGGAAGCTTGTCATCAAATCAAGGGATAAGCGCAGATGCAAAAGCTTTAAGTGCATATCTTGAGATGAGAGAACAGGCCCTGGCAGAAGATATACATATGGTTATCTGTAGCGCATATAGGAGTTATGAACTGCAAAGTACATTATACAACAGATATTTGAGCACAAAAGGCGAAGAATGGACGAAGCTTCACAGTGCATATCCGGGCACCAGTGAACATCAAACGGGACTTGCCCTAGACATAACATCAAAGGAGATGGGGTATGGACTTGATGTGAGCTTTGAAAACACAAAAGAAGGGATATGGCTTAAAGAGCATTGCTGGGAATATGGATTTATTATAAGGTATCCCGAAGGGAAAACCGATATAACGGGTTATACTTACGAACCTTGGCATATTAGGTATGTGGGGGAGGAGTATGCTTCATATATTATGAAGGAAGGATTAACGTTGGAAGAGTTTTTTGAGTTATGCAGTGAAGAATAGATGGAGATTGGCGGAAAACCTTTAATTCTATTGATATATTAATAAAAATTATGTAAAATAAACATATAAAGCTATTTAATTTCAAAGGAGACAATGCATGGGTGAAATAATAGGTAATCCTGTAAGTGGGTTTACATTTGTCGATGCTTTAGATATAAGCATCGTAGCTTTTATTATATATAAAATACTTGAATTTATTAAAGAAACAAGAGCGCAACAGCTTGTCAGGGGATTAGTGGTACTAATTGGTATCTTCTTTATATCCGACTTGCTGAATTTTTATGTCTTAAATTGGGTGTTAAAAAGTACTATGACTATAGGAATCTTTGTGCTAGTGGTGTTATTTCAACCGGAGCTTAGAAGAGGCCTAGAATATATGGGAAGAAGCGGAATAGTAAGAAATTCCTTTAGAAATATAGATAAAGAGCATGCAAAGGAAGTTGTAAATGTATTCATAAGAACCGTTGAAAAGTTTTCCCAAAGTAAAACCGGGGCTCTGATAGTAATTGAGAGACAGACCTCATTAAATGATATAGTTGAAACGGGTACGGTAGTTGATTCCGAAACTTCAGTTGAGATGCTGGGCAATCTTTTCTATGAGGGAGCACCCCTCCATGACGGGGCAGTGATTGTTAGGGGTGACAGGATATATGCAGCGGGCTGTGTTTTACCGTTAACTCAAAACAAGCAGCTGTCTAAGGACCTAGGCACCAGACATAGGGCAGGAATAGGTATTACTGAAAGATCTGATGCAATATCCATTATAGTTTCCGAGGAAACAGGTATTATTTCAATTGCGGAAGATGGTATGCTGCAAAGATTTTTGGATCAAAAAGCCCTGGAAAAGAAGCTGTTAAGCATATATGTTCCGGTGCAAAAAGAGCGATTTCAAATATTTACAAACTGGTTAGGAGGGAGAAGAAATGACAAATAACAAAAAAGTAAATATCCTCCTATCGGTAATACTATCGGTTATATTATGGGCGTATGTTATTAATGAAGCTAATCCCATGACTACCAAAGTGTTTAAAGATGTGCCAATTACATATTTAAACACCGATATAATGGAAGAAAACGGCTATGCTATTTTATCATCGGAGATAGAAAATGTTAATGTCACCGTTAGAGGCCAAAGGAGTGCGTTAAACACCTTAAATGCCGAAGATATTACAGTAACCGCAGATATGATTGATGTAGCCAAGGGCGAAAACGAGGTGGAGCTTAATGTGCTAACCCCTAATAATATAACATTAGACGGAATGAGTAAAAGAACTCTAAACCTGGTGATTGAAAATAGGGTGGTAGCCGAGTTTGAAAGTGAGATTGTTTTTAAAAATCTATCAAACGAGCAAGAAGAACCGATTATTATAGAACAGGCAAAAACAATGTTTGAGGTAAGCGGTGCCGAGACTTTGGTTGAAACGGTTTCAAATCTGCAAATAGAAGTGGATGCCAAAGATATTGATGACGAGATGAGAACATTGAAAGTAACTGCATATCCTGTTAGTAGCAATGGAACAATTATCAGAAATTTGACAGTTACTGAACCGGAGACCACAGTTACTGTGGTAAATTGCAAGACCAAAACCGTAAAATTAAATGTTAATGTTATAAATAATGAAGACGGAATATACCAAAGAACATATAAGGCATCGAAGACTATAACAATAAAGGGGTATGATGAGTATTTGGAAGAAACCGACAGCATAGGTACTGAACCTATTAATATCTCATATTTGACAGAATCTCAAGTGTTGGAGATAGTTCCTGTTCTTTCGGAAAATTTGTATGTTGCCGATATTTCGGAAGGTTTAAAATTAAATGTAACGGTGGAAAAATATATTGATAAATCCTTTGATCTGAGTAACGAAAATATCCTGATAAAGAACCTTGGGGAAGGGTTAACGTACTCAACGGCTAGCCAGAATTTTACCGCAAGGGTAAGGGCAACGGATAATGTATTAAGCAGCTTAAATCAAGACAGCTTTACATTAACGATAGATGCAGCCGAACTTAAAAAAGGTACATATTATTTGGAAGTTATCCCTAATGTAGATGGTGATGTGTATAGTGTAAATGTAATCCCAAGTAAAATAAAAGTGGAAATCAAATAAAAGTAAGGAGACATAATATGGGCAAGTTGTTTGGTACTGACGGGGTTAGAGGCGTGGCAAATTCCGAATTGACAGTGGATTTGGCATTTGAACTCGGCAAGGCAGTAACTCATGTGTTGCAACAAAAAAACAAAAGACCGGTTATAATTATAGGAAGAGATACCAGGGTGTCGGGGGATATGCTTGAAAACGCATTAACTGCCGGGATTTTGGCTGTCGGAGGCAATGTCATAAAGCTTGGAATTATTCCAACGCCGGCAGTTGCTTATTTGGTAAAATACTATGATGCGGATGCGGGGGTTGTTATTTCTGCTTCCCATAATAAATTTGAATATAACGGAATCAAAATATTCAATAGCGAAGGCTACAAACTAGACGATAGAATAGAAGAAGAAATAGAAGATATAATTCTAAGAAGAGAGTGTATTACAGATCACAAAATCGGTGATAAAATCGGTAAATGCCTAGAAGCTTCCGAGAGTGCTATAGATATATATAAAAGGTTTCTTTTAGAGACCGTTGCTTTGGATTTATCCGGGCTAAATATTGTTTTAGATACTGCAAACGGAGCGGCATATAAGGTGGCAGAAGAGGTTTTTAGAAAGCTCAATGCCGAAGTTACAATAATATCAAATATGCCGGATGGAATAAATATAAATGACGAATGTGGGTCCACTCACACAGAGGGTTTACAGCATAAGGTCAAGGAAATAAATGCGGATGTTGGATTAGCTTTTGACGGGGATGCTGACAGACTTATAGTAGTAGATGAAAAGGGTTTGGTGGTAGACGGAGATAAGGTTATATGTATATGCGCCAAATTATTAAAGGCACAAAATAAACTAAGGGATGATGTGGTCACGGTATCCGTTATGAGTAATCTGGGACTTCATAAGTTTATGAAGGAGCATGGCATAGATGTAAAGGTTACTGCCGTGGGGGATAGGTATATATTAGAGTCCATGATAAAGTCGGGATGTGTTTTGGGCGGAGAGCAATCCGGGCACATAATTTTTAAGGATTATTCCACCACGGGTGATGGGATAATGTCAGCACTACAGTTTCTGAAGGCAATCAAAGATGAAGGAAAGACCATAAGCCAGTTGAGTGATGAAATTACTATTTATCCCCAGGTTCTAGTTAATGCAGAGGTTTTAAATAAAAACAAGGGAGCATATAAGGAAGACCCTGAGATAATAAATGAAATCAAAAGAATCGAAGAAACAATGAAGGGAAATGGAAGAGTACTTATTAGACCTTCAGGTACGGAGCCGCTGGTTAGAGTTATGATAGAAGGCGATGATATTGAAAAAATTCATGGTTTGGCTCAAGGCTTGGCGGATATGATTAGTGGTAAATATAAAGGATAGGTAGAATATGTGTGGAATAGTAGGATATGTAGGAAAGACCGAGGCTAAAGATATAATAATAGACGGACTAAAAAGGCTTGAATATAGAGGTTATGATTCGGCAGGTATTGCGATAATCAATGAAGGAAAGATAACTTTAAGAAAACATGTTGGTGAAATCAGCAACCTGGAAAAATTAATAGGTAATGAGTCCATAAAGGGCAGCACCGGAATAGGTCATACCCGATGGGCCACTCATGGAGCGCCATCAGATGAGAATTCTCATCCCCATATAGATGAAGATTGCAGTATAGCTATAGTTCATAACGGGATAGTGGAAAATTACACAGAAATCAAAGAAGAGCTTAAGAGAAGTCATAATACAAAATTTAAAACAGAAACAGATTCAGAAGTTATAGCTATGCTAATTAGCACCCTATATAAAGGGGACTTAAAGGTTGCGGTTATGGAAGCCACGAGGAGAATGAGGGGCGCTTATGCGATTGCGGTTATAGCAGCGGAAAGACCCGGAGAACTGGTTGCCCATAGAAAGGATGCACCATTGATTGTAGGAATAGGAGATGGATGCAATTTTGTGGCATCTGATTTTTCTGCCTTGGTCAAACATACGGATGATGTTTATTTATTGGAGAACGATGATACAGTAGTAATAACTGATAAAACAGTTAATATATACGATGTCAATGACAATCCGGTGAGCAGGAATATAATGCACATTGGTTGGAGTGCAGAAGCTGCAGAAAAATGTGGTTATGAGCATTTTATGATGAAAGAGATAATGGAGCAACCAAAAGCCATTATAGATACCATAAACAGAAGGCTAGACGATAATGGGAGAATTGTATTTGATAAAATTGATTTAGATGCCAATAGATTAAATGGTTTTACTAAAATATATATTGTTGCCTGCGGAACCGCATATCATGCAGGACTTGTGGGTAGAGCAATTATTGAGAAGATGACCAAAATACCCGTTGAGGTAGATGTGGCATCTGAATTTAGATATAGGGATCCCTTTGTAGACGATAAGACCTTATTTATCGCAATCAGTCAATCCGGCGAAACCTTAGACACTTTAGCAGCAATTAGAGAAGCAAAGGATAAGGGCGCCAGAATAATGTCCATAGTAAATGTAGTGGGGAGTTCTGTGGCAAGGGAATCGGACGATGTCATTTATACATGGGCAGGCCCGGAGATTGCAGTGGCATCAACTAAAGCATATACTACTCAATTAGTAGCCTTATATATGCTGGCCCTATACATGGGAGACTTAAAAGGTAGCATAGATGATTCCTACTATTTTGATTTTATCGATCAAATGAAAAATGTCTCTGAAAAGCTGGAAAAAGTTCTGGAAAACAAAATGGAATATGAAGAACTTGCCAAAGATTTATATAGCAGGGAAAAGGTTTTCTATATTGGAAGAGGCTTAGACTCAACGGTATGTTATGAGGGCTCATTAAAATTAAAAGAGATTTCATATATTAATTCCTTTGCCATAGCGGCGGGAGAATTAAAACATGGAACAATTGCTTTGCTAGATCCTGATACTATAGTAATAGCACTGGCAACACAAGACAGGCTATATGAAAAGATGGTATCTAATATTCAAGAGGTAAAATCCAGGAGAGCTTATGTGATTGCCATAGCAAAGGAAGGAAATACTTCCGTTAGTGAACATGCGGATAAAACTATTTATATACCTGACCTAATTGATGATTTAACACCATTAATCAGCGTTGTACCTTTACAGCTTTTTGCATATTATGTTGCTAAAGAGAGAGGCTGTAATATAGATAAACCTAAGAACTTGGCAAAAAGTGTTACTGTAGAATAAGGAGTATATATGACTAATTACGATATCAGAGATATAGGCTTAGCACCTAGCGGTCACCAGAAAATAAGATGGGTAAAGGATAATATGCCTTTGCTTAACGGACTTGAAAAAGAATTTATAGAAAATAAACCTTTTGATGGTGTCAAGATAACATTGTCAGTTCACTTGGAAGCAAAAACTGCTTATCTATGCCTAGTGCTTGCCGCAGGAGGCGCCCAAATGTCTGTTACGGGAAGTAATGTATTGTCAACACAGGATGATATTGCTGCGGCATTGGCTGATGCAGGGCTTAAGGTTTTTGCCTATCACGGAGCCACAGAGGAAGAATATAACAGACATATTGAAATGGCCCTTGAGCATAAACCTAACATTATAATTGATGATGGCTGCGATTTAGTTGCTTGCATTCATCAGAGAAGACCTGATTTAGGGGAAGAAGTATGGGGTGGCTGTGAAGAAACCACCACGGGAATTCTTAGACTAAAGGCCATGGAGAATGAAGGCGTTTTGAAATTCCCTATGCTGGCGGTAAATGATGCTAAGTGCAAACATCTCTTTGATAACAGATATGGAACAGGCCAATCCACATGGGATAGCATAATGAGAAACACAAATTTAATTATAGCCGGTAAAACTGTAGTTGTAGTGGGCTATGGTTGGTGCAGCAGAGGTATCGCTTTAAGAGCAGCAGCTTTAGGTGCCAATGTTATAATTACTGAAATAGACCCTGTAAAAGCCATAGAGGCCAAAATGGATGGATATCAGGTCATGAAAATGGAAGAAGCGGCAAAGTACGGTGATATATTTGTTTCGGCCACAGGATGTTGTAAAACAATTACAATGGAACACATGCTAACCATGAAAAATAATGCCATACTGGCAAACGCAGGTCATTTTAACTGCGAAATTGACATGGCAAGTCTGGAAAAAGCAGCTAAAAGCAAATACGAGAGCAGAAAAAATATAATGGGCTATCTTCTTGAGAATGGAAGAACAGTTCATGTGATTGGTGAGGGAAGGCTTGTTAATATAGCAGCGGCTGATGGTCATCCTGCGGAAATAATGGATATGAGTTTTGCGGTGCAAGCATTATCTGCCGTTTATATCAAAAATAATCATTTGAAATTACTAAATAAAGTTATTAATGTAAGCGATGAGATCGATAGTTTGATAGCCAACAGAAAATTAAAGGCTTGGGGAATAGAAATCGATGAATTGACAAAGGAACAAGAACAATATCTTTGTAGCTGGAAATAGGAGAATACCATGGAATATGATGAAATAAAAAAACAGGCAAAAAAAGTAGCTGAGGAATTGGTTAGTGTTGCTAAATTACAAAGGGGAGATATCCTGGTGGTAGGATGTTCGTCCAGTGAGGTGGTCGGACTCTCCATTGGAAAAGGCTCCGATATCAATGCGGCAGAAGCCATATATGAAGGAATTATGGAAGTTATAAATCCATTGGGTATATATATAGCGGCACAATGTTGTGAGCATTTAAACAGAGCCGTTATAACTGAAAGGGAAGCACTGAAAGATTGGCAGGAAATTGTAAATGTAGTACCTAGGCCCCATGCCGGAGGATCCTTTGCCATGCAAGTTTATGAGAATTGTAAAAACCCTGTGGCGTTGGAAGAAATAAAGGCTGATGCAGGTATTGACATTGGCAAAACACTAATTGGCATGCAACTTAAAAAAGTAGCGGTACCCGTTAGACTTTCCCTAAGCAAAATCGGATATGCAGAGATTACATGTGCAAGAACCAGGCCTAAATTTATCGGGGGAAACAGGGCCGAATACGACGAGAAGCTTTCCGGCGGAGAAGTCCGATAAGCTTTTCATTTCCCTTTTATTGTCCCCGCATATGTCATAAGATGTAATTCTTCTCCCTTTTCATGAAAACCAAATCCGAGGTTTTCTCCGGAATCTGTAGTTAAACCCATCTCTTGCCAATCCGCAAGGTCAAGATGGGTTTTATTAATTTCATTAAAAAAGTATTCCCTGTTAAAGTTCAAAGGGTCACTTTCAGGATATAAGGAAATCAAGTTTTTAATTGATTTAATACCCCTGTTGAAGTAAAAATATGTACCGATAAATGTTCCGGTATTACTCATATACGGCTTAAGTTTTCCCAACAAAAAGCTATGGTTATAGAATTGGTGTTCATTGACGGCAAAAAAGTCAATATTCAGATCCACCAAATTTTTTTTAAGGGGATAATTGGTACTATCATCCGCTATAAAAAGTATATCTAATTTACTTCCGGACTCATTCATTAAATCCCTGTACATCTTAAGGGTTTCCGGATATTTATCTATAACTATGTATTTGCAAGCAGGATTTAAGTTCTCTATATGATTATGCATAAAAAAATAAGCATTTACATAGGTTTCCAATACCACGCTTTCTTCACGGGAATATCGATTTAGATAATCAACCATCTTATTATATGATCTTTGAAACAATGTAATCATGCCCGGTGGAAGATCCTTATATAGTTCCCTTTCTAAATCCGGCTTATCATAAAGGCTTTTTGCCCTATTAGGGGTTATGATAATACCATCCTCTATTATGGCACTATAGCCGCAGTCACAAACAAGGTCACCCGCATACAAGGAGTTGCCTTTAATTGTGGCATTTATCACATTGAAATCTTTGCCGCATATGGGGCAGCTCAAATACCCAAACATTGACAGGGGAACACCGCCGGATTGAGTAAGCTCACTGTTTTCAAATCGCAAATTAACTATTTTAGTATTCAAATTAGATATTTTTCTTTTATAATCCTCCATGACACCTTCGCACTCTGTTTTTTTATCAGTGTATATATTAATCAGTTGATCCATATCACTTTTGTTTTTCATGCCGGATATTCTGTTTAGTGACAGTATGCTGTGTATCTCATTTAAGCTAAAAGAGAGGTCTTTTAAATCAAGAATACTATCAAGGTCGTTAAGAGTTTTTTCATCAAAGTCATACTGACTCCCTCTTTTAGGTGGAACTAAAAGCCCGTAATTAATATAATAATGAATAGTGTCTTTGGATACCTTATATTTTTTTACTACTTCTCCTATTTTCATAACTAATTCCTCCGAAATAAGTATAGCATAAACGTGGAGTTAACTCAATGTTTATGTTGTAAAGGGCAAAATATTCCTATTGACATTAATTTAGCTCAACATGTTAATATTTAAAAAAGGAGGATATTATGAGATATTTAAAAAGAGGAAAAGAGAGAGAAGAAAAGGACAATAAAGAATTAACGAAATTAGTAGAGAAAATAATTGAAGAGGTTAGAATCAATGGAGATAAGGCAATAGCATGCTACAGTAAAAAATTTGATAATTCTTTTAGGGATAAGGCGATATTAAGCAAAGATGAAATTAAAGAAGCCTATGAATCGGTGGATCAAAAATCAATTGATGATATTAGATTTGCGGCAGATAACATAAGGTCATTTGCCAAGGCACAAAGGTCAACGGTAAAAGAATTATATGATTTTTCGCCTATTCCGGGTGTTGTATTGGGTCACAAAATCATACCGGTGGAATCCTGCTGTTGTTATGTCCCCGGGGGCAATTTCCCCCTTTATTCAACCGCTCTTATGCTGGGAATTCCGGCAAAGGAGGCAGGGGTAAAAAGAATTGTGGCTTGCTCCCCTGTGGAAAGGACAACAGGGAAAATAAATCCCAAGACCATCGTAGCCATGGATATTGCAGGAATCGATGAAATCTATGCAATTGGAGGGGTTCAAGCCGTTGCTGCTTTCACATACGGAACTGATGAGATTGAACCTGTTAATATTATAGTTGGGCCCGGGAATCAATATGTGACAGAAGCGAAAAGACAATGCTACGGCAAGGTGGGAATAGATTTTTTGGCGGGACCAAGCGAAGTTTTAGTAATTGCCGATGAAAACGCCAATCCCGAAATCATTGCGGCGGATTTGATTGCCCAATCGGAGCACGATGTAAATGCAAAGGGCATACTGGTTACCACATCTGAAGATGTGGGAAAGAAAACTATGGATAAGGTTTTAGAACAATTAGGTGAGCTGAAAAACAGCAGCATAGCTGAACTATCATGGAATTCTTATGGCGAGGTTATACTTGCCAAGGATATTGATGAGGCAATAATTATATCAAATGATTATGCGCCGGAGCATTTGGAAATAAACATCAAGGATCCGGAACTTGTCATAGATAAATTAATAAACTATGGTTCTCTGTTTATAGGTGAAAACACCGCAGAGGTATTCGGAGACTATGCTTCGGGAACAAATCATACTTTGCCGACATTAAAGGCTTCTAGATACACAGGCGGGGTATGGGTAGGTACATTTTTAAAAACATGTACATTTCAAAAATTGACAAATGAGGGTAGAGGGCGAATAGCACCGGTTGTAAAAAGGCTTGCCATGGGAGAAGGCCTAGAGGGCCATGCCATGGCAGCGAAAAAAAGAATAGAATAGGCTTCCTTTCGGAAGCCTATTTTTATATCAGTTTACTTATTCTTTCTTTAACCTTTTTTTCTCCCAATATCTGTTGAATAGTCCAAATGTCAGGGGATTGAGCCCTTCCTGTTATAGCTATTCTTATTGCGGTGCTCACATGGCCCACATGGCCTTTATATTCCTCAGGATGCTTTTTATAGTCCTTTGGTTTTGCAGCATAACCATTGTTTACAGATATTTCCCTTATTTTATTAAACCATTGTTCTTGGTCATCGCCTTGATCATAGGTCTCGATATATTGGGATAATATTGCTTTAATATCGCTTTCATTAAGCTCCTTCGGCATGCTATCTTCAATACAAAAGAAGTCATCAAAGAAATAGCTGATAAATTCCATGGTTTGTTTAGCATTTACAAAGTCTTTTCTGGGTTTAGCCTCGTTTCTTCCGATATCCAGTATCTTTACCAAATAGTTTTTATCCCGGAAAAAGTCTGTGTATTTGGGATCAAATTCCATTGACCATGTCTTTAAGAATTCATACAAGCTGAAGGCATCTATCTTAAGCAGGGTATCTTTACTTATGTCATTTAGTTTATTCAAATCAAATAAAGCTCCTGAATTGCTCATTTTTTCTGTGGTAAACTCAAATTGGTCAATAGCGGCAGTAGGGTTTTCTGCTCTCCATTCTTCATAGTTGGAGTTAAGTATTGTTAACAGATATTCCCTGACGGCTTCCGGGTGATAACCCTCGCTTCTGTAATATTCCAATGAGAGCTCGGGATCTTTACGCTTAGAAAGTTTACGCTTGTTACCGTCTTCGCCTATCTTCATAAGTTGAGCAGTATGGCAGTAAACCGGAAAGTCCCAATCTAAAACATTGAATAGCTCCACATGTATAGGTAATGATGGAAGCCATTCGGCGCCCCTTACAACATGGGTGGTTCTCATTAGATGATCATCAATTACATGTGCAAAATGATATGTGGGTATGCCGGTCTTTTTTAAGATAACGATATCTTGGAAGTTTTCAGGAACATCCAAGGTGCCTCTTATGGCATCATAAACCCTATTTCTTTTTATATCTTCTCCTGCGGCATTTGGTATACCCGTAGATTTTAATCTTATAACATAAGGAAGACCTTTATCAATATTATCTAATACCTGAGATTTTACTTCGGCATCGACTTCGAAATTCCTGTATTTTGAATATTCTCCGTAAATTCCGGGAGTTAATTTTTTCTTTTCCTGGTCGGTTCTAATTGAAGTTATTTCATCTTCAGTTAAGAAGCAAGGGTATGCATGGCCTTCCTCCACCAATTTCTTGGCAAAGCATTGGTAGATTTCTCCCCTTTTGCTTTGGGTATAATCACCGTAATCGCCGATATCTCCCTTAGCTGTTACCCCTTCATCGAATTTGATACCAAAGAAACCCAAAGAGTCTATAACTGTTTCTACAGCCCCGGCCACATATCTTTTATCGTCGGTATCTTCGATGCGCAGGTAAAAAACACCGTTCGACTGATGGGCAAGTCTTTCGTCAACGAAAGCTCCATAAAGATTCCCTAAATGTATAAATCCTGTTGGAGAAGGCCCCAATCTTGTTACCTTAGCGTTTTTTGGTAGATTTCTTTGGGGATAAATATTTTCATAATAATCCGCATCCTTATCTATATTTGGGAATAACAGATTACTCAATTCTTTGTTGTTCATAAAGTTCCTCCAATTTGATTAATTCCCGTACATTATATAATGAAAGTACTTGCAATTCAAGGGTAAGAAAAAAAGAACTGTATTAAATTATATGTGTATGGTATAATCAATAGAGTATGTCTAACTAGGGGGTGTATTATGAGTGTAATGTTAGTATTTAAGATTATTTTTGCAGTATTAATAAGTCTACCCTTTATATATTTAGCAGAAAAGTTGATTACAAAGTTTGCAAATGAAGTAGTTGGAGGTAAGCGTGGATAGAGGTTATTTCATATCAATAGAAGGCCCTGATGGTGCCGGAAAGTCAACCCAAATTAAAAACATTATAAAGTATTTCAGCGAAAAGAGTATAGATATAGTTTTTACAAGGGAGCCGGGGGGCACTGACATAGGGGAGAAGATCAGAGAAATAATACTGGATAAAGAAAATGTAGCCATGTGTGATATGACGGAAGCACTACTTTATGCAGCCTCTAGGGCACAGCATGTTCATGAAAAAATCAGGCCTAATTTAGATAAAGGAAGGATTGTTTTGTGCGACAGATATGTGGATTCCAGCATTGCATATCAAGGCTACGGAAGGGAATTAGGCGAGCCTGTTAAGGTCATAAATGATTATGCCATAGCCGGATTAAAACCGGATGTAACAATTCTGCTGTTACTCAATCCTGAAGAAGGAAGGGGCAGGATAAGCAATACGGAAAAGGACAGACTGGAAATAGAGAAAGCGGATTTTCATCAAAGAGTCTATGATGGGTATATTGAAATTTCCAAAAAAGAATCCAACAGATTTCATATGGTGGATGCCAGTAAAGACATAGAATCCGTTAAAAATGACATATATAAAATATTAGATAAAATAGAATTATAGGAGAAGCTTTGTGTCGTTAAAAAATTACGATAATAGAATGATTTTAGGGCTGATAAGTTCCATAAAAAAGGATCAGCTTGCCCATGCATACATAATAGAAGGTGGAAATAAAAAAGAAAGATTAAAGCTGGCAAATGATTTTTGTAAAGCAGTGTTTTGCAGTGATGCCAGGGGAACGGGTTGTGATAATTGCATCACATGCAAGAAGATAGACCATGGGAATCACGAGGATGTGTTTTTTTTAGAGCAAAGTAATAAAACCGGATATAGCGTAGATGACATAAGAGAACTATCCCAAAAACTGAACATGAAATCCACATCAGGGTATAAAAGCGTTGCAATTATCGAGGATGCGGAAAAAATAAATGAAGTCGGTCAAAATAAGATGCTGAAGCTTTTGGAAGAACCCGGTCCGGGTTCCCTAATATTATTACTTACAGATAACATTGAAAACATGCTAAAAACAATAGTATCAAGGTGTTTTTTAATAAGGTTAAAGGATGATAATGATGGTACAAACAGACAAAAGGAGAAGGCTTTAGAGATATATAACCTAATTAACGGGAAGGAATATTTTAAAGACTACAGAGAATACTTGAACAGATATATAAAGACAGATGAGGATGTAGCAGCTTTACTAAATGAATTAGAAATTTATTATGGAGAATTACTTGTTAATAACTATGAAAATGAAAAAATGGTTAATAAGTATTCCGATAGTATTTCAAATATTGAAAAAACGCGCATGGATATTTTAAACGGAATGAATAAAAAAAATGCGCTTAAAAGAATGTACATAGAACTTGGAGGAAAATGATGGTTGAAATAGTTGGCATAAGATTTATGCAGGCAGGAAAGATATATTATTTTGATCCTACAGATATTAAGTTTAGCGTGGGAGATAAGGTTGTGGTGGAAACTGCAAGGGGATTGGAATTGGGCGATGTGGTTTTATCCAACAGGCAAGTCCCTGAAAATGAGATAGTTCAACCGCTGAAAAAAATCGAAAGGATTGCTACTCAGAAGGATATCGAGGCATTCGATAAGAACAATGAAAAGGAAAAGGAGGCTTTTGCAATTTGTAAAGAAAAGATAAAGGCCCATAATCTGGACATGAAGCTTATTGATGTTGAATATACAATAGATAACACGAAGGTTGTTTTCTACTTTACCGCAGATGGTAGAGTGGATTTTAGAGAGCTTGTCAAGGATTTAGCAGCTCATTTTAAAATGAGGATTGAATTAAGACAAGTAGGAGTAAGGGACGAAGCAAAAATGCTTGGGGGAATCGGTGCTTGCGGAAGACCCCTTTGCTGCAACAAGTGGTTGGCTGATTTTCAGCCGGTTTCAATAAAAATGGCAAAAACCCAGAATCTTTCTTTAAACCCCGCTAAAATATCAGGAACTTGTGGTAGGCTAATGTGCTGCTTGAATTATGAGAATGATGTTTACGGCGAATTGAGGCGAGGTATGCCAAATGTTGATGAAAGAATAAAGACAAAGGAAGGTTTGGCTAAGGTAATAGGTGTAAATCTACTAATAAATGAAATCAAAGTAAGACTGATTGAAAAAGATGAAGAAACCGAAGAAGAAAAACTTTCTACAGATGTATATACCTACAAAAAAGAAGACATTAAAAGAATAGACAAAAAAATCAAGAAAAAAGAAAATATTTATGATGAGGTGGATGAGGAAACTCTGAAAGAAATAAAGGAATTGATAAAGGATTAATGGTAAGTATTTCAAAGCAGGAGAGGATTGACGAGACGGGATTTTCGGATATTAAGATTATTCAAAACCCAAAGGAGTTTTGCTATGGTATAGATGCTGTTTTGCTTAGTGCTTTTGTGGCGGGAGAAACGGGCACTAAACCCATAAAATGCAAAAGGATGATGGATATGGGAACGGGAACGGGAATAATCCCTTTTATTGTTTCTCATAAAACCGATTTTGAATATATTTTGGGTGTGGAAAAGCAAAAAACCTCATGGGAAAGGGCACAAAAGGGCCTTGATCTCAACAGAATAGATAACATTGAGTTCATAAATAAGGATATAATAGATATAAGGGAAGGGGAACTTGGTATGTTTGACGCCATAACATGTAACCCGCCATATAAAAAAAGAGGCAGCGGAATAAGAAACGATTCGGAAGCTAAGTATATCGCAAGGCATGAAACTTCCGCAGAACTTGGGGATTTTATAAGGGTAGCTGGGGATAATTTGGTGTTTAAAGGCCATTTTTTCATGGTACACAGGCCCTCAAGATTATCAGATATTATATATAGCATGAAAAATAATGAAATAGAACCTTTGGATCTTCAATTTGTAGCACCAAGATTTGGGGAAAAGCCCAATATATTACTTATTCATGGTGTTAAGGGCGGCAAGAATGAATTAAAGGTATTAAATGAGTTATATGTATATGAAGGAGACTCATATTCTGAGGAAATCTTAAATATATATGAAAGATTAGATTGATATTGATTGATTATAAAGGTATAATTAACTAGTAGGGCAAGAAAGGAGATTTACTATGGAAGTAACTGTTAATCTTAATGAACTGATATTGTTCTTTGTTTTTGCGGCTTTATTTATTTTTATTATTTATTTAATAGTATTGATAAAAAACTTAACAATCACACTAAAAAAGACCAATGAAATAATGGAAGATGCAAAGGTAATTTCTTCTATATCTGCTAAGAAGGCTACAGAAATAGATGGTGTTATTACGGATATTACCGGGGCAGTGGGGACTATTACCAACAGTATTAAAGGTAATGAAAGCATTGTAAAGACTATGACTAATATAGGGAAGGCTATTGCTTCTCTACAGGGAATAATTAATAAATTTAAAAAAGAAGATAAATAGCAAGGTATTATGTATTTATAAATATTAACCGGCAATGAGCCGGTTTTGCTATGTACATAGGATTATTGCAAAAAATATACAAAAATAGTATAATTATATAATAATATTTAAGGAGATAATTCGTGTCAAAACTAATTGTACAAAACAATGGGCCACTATGTGGTGAGGTTATTATTAGCGGTGCCAAGAATGCGGTTTTACCGCTTATGGCCGCTACTTTATTGTCTGCAGAAACCTGCAAAATAGATGATGTTCCTGCTTTAAAGGATGTAACTGTTATGAGGGATATGCTGATATCCTTTGGAGCAAAAATAGAATGGAACGGAAATGGTGAAATAGTAGTAAATGTGGAAAACATCGAAACTACTAACGGAGACTATGAGCTTGTAAAAAAAATGAGGGCATCTTTTCTTGTTATGGGTCCTTTACTTGCCAGATGCGGAAGAGCGTATATGCCCCTTCCGGGAGGCTGCGCCATAGGTAAAAGACCAATAGATTTGCATCTGAAGGGCTTTAAGGCCTTGGGAGCAGAGGTAACTGAAGGTGACTTTTTTGTTGAAGCAAAGGCCGGCCCCGAAGGGTTAATAGGGGACACCATTTATCTTGATTTCCCCAGTGTAGGAGCCACAGAAAATATTATGATGGCTGCGGTCTTGGCAAAGGGAACCACATATATAGAAAATGCGGCAGAGGAACCTGAGATAGTTGATTTGGCCAACTTTTTAAATAAAATGGGAGCCAGAATCAAGGGGGCAGGTACTGACACAATAAAAATAGAAGGTGTTGAAAAGTTAAAGGGAGTTGAACATACTGTAATTCCCGATAGGATAGAAACAGGCACATTTATGCTTGCGGCTGCAATAACAAGGGGAGAGGTTTTAATAAAAAACATAGTTCCTGATCATGTTAAGCCTATAATAGCGAAGCTTAAGGAGTGCGGTGTTGATGTTGAACTTGTGGATGAAGGGCTTTATGTTGATGCCAGAGACAGAGAGTTGACCGCAACTAATATTAAAACACTACCTTATCCGGGATTTCCTACGGATATTCAATCACCGTTTATGGCATTTTTAACAACGGTAAAGGGAAATAGTGAAGTCAGAGAGACTGTATTTGAAAATAGATTTATGCATGTTAATGAACTTAATAGAATGGGCGCTAATATTAAAACCAAGGATAGAACGGCATATGTTCCCGGGGATTCCATATTGGAAGGGTCCGAGGTTGTTGCAACTGATTTAAGAGCCGGAGCTGCCATGGTATTGGCGGGTTTACATGCTGAAGGTATTACTGAGGTAACGCAGATATATCATATCGAAAGAGGCTATGAAAACTTTGTCGATAAGTTCAGAAAAATTGGGGCTACTATAATTAAAGTCGAAGATTAATATTAAGAAAGGATTATTATCATGCCTGAAAGCAAGTATTTACAAATGCTATCGAAGGAATATCCAAATCACCGAGCGGTCAAAAGCGAAATAATAAATCTTAAGGCCATATTGGCTTTGCCCAAGGGTACCGAATATTTTCTAAGTGATTTGCACGGAGAATATGATGCGTTTCAATATATGGTCAGAAGTGCTTCTGGTACCATAAAAAAGAAAATTGATGAACGTTTTGGTATGGAATTGGAGAAGGTTGAAATCGATGAACTGGCTGCTCTTATATATAATCCAAAGACGGAAATAGAAATAAGAAAAGAAAACGAAGAGGATTTCAACCAATGGTGTGCAACCGCACTATACCGATTGGTTGCCATTTGCAGAAGTGTTTCATCAAAATACACCCGATCTAAGGTAAGAAAAGCTTTGCCTGAAAATTCCGGGTATATTATAGATGAGCTTCTTTTTGCGGATGATGATGAGAACAGGGCATACTATTATCAAGAAATAATTGATTCCATAATTGAGTACGAAGCAGGGGAAACATTAATTAGGGAGCTTGCAGAAGCCATAAGTAATTTGGCAGTGGATCAACTTCATATAGTGGGAGATATATATGACAGAGGACCTCACCCGGATAAAATTATGGATTTTTTAATGGAAAGACACGATGTGGATATTCAATGGGGAAACCATGATATTGTGTGGATGGGAGCGGCACTGGGTAATTGGCCTTGTATAGCAAATATTATCAGAATGAATGTCAGCTATAATAATTTTGATATGTTAGAGGTGGGTTATGGTATTAATTTAAGACCTTTGGCAACCTATGCGGATAAAATTTATAAGGATGACCCTTGCATGGCTTTTAGACCACATATCTTAGATAGAAACAGATATGATCCTATAGATGAAGAATTGGCAGCAAAGATGCATAAAACCATAGCGATTTGTCAATTTAAGGTTGAAGGTAAAACCATAATGAGCAGACCGGAATACGAACTGGAAAAAAGACTGCTTCTTGACAAAATAGATTTTAAAGCGGGTACTATAGAAATTGAGGGAGAAGTGTATAGCTTAAAGGACACATATTTACCCACAATAGATCCTTCAAATCCTTATGAACTTACTAAAGAAGAAGAGGAAATTATGGTCGCTTTGGAAGCATCGATAATTAATTCCAAGAGATTACAGGAGCACTTGCAGTTTTTATACAGCCATGGAGCTTTGTATAAAAAAGTTAACGGTAATTTGCTTTATCATGGCTGCATTCCGATGAACCCTGATGGAGAGTTTAAGGAAGTGACCCTAAATGGAGAAACCCATAAAGGAGCAGCATTGATGACTTATCTTGACAGTCAAGTTAGAAACGCATACTTTAATCCTCCTAGAGGGGAGACAAGAGCTACTGCTGCGGATATCATGTGGTATCTATGGCTAGGTGGAAATTCTCCTTTATTTGGTAAGGAAAAGATGACCACTTTGGAGAGATTATTTATTGATGATAAGCTAACCCATAAAGAAAAAGCGATGCCATACTATAAGTACATAGATTCAGTGGAAACTTGTACTAAAATAATCAGAGATTTTGGCTTAGATCCATCGAAGGGAAAGATAATAAATGGCCATGTCCCTGTAAAAATCAAGGATGGGGAAAGCCCGATTAAGGGTGGAGGCATGCTTTATGTTATAGACGGGGGCATATCCAAAGCTTATCAAAAAACAACAGGTATTGCGGGATATACTTTTATTTTCAACTCCAGATTTATGAGTTTGGCAGAGCATAAAGACTATTCCCCCATGTTAGATGACGGAACTCAGATATTCAATCACCCTATAATGCATGAAGTGTACAGAATGCCGGAAAGATTGTTGATCATTGACACAGATATAGGGGTGGAACTTACCAGGCAAATAGAAGATCTGACAGCATTGATGAATGCATATATGAATGGAGATATCAAAGAAACAAAATTACCTCAAAAATATTGTTAGGAAGCCCTAGGGCTTCCTTTTAAATTCTTTCTGTTTTTATTAACATATCATATATTCTTTTGGAAAGTTCACCATTTATATCTTCAGGTATTAATCGCCATCTCCAGTTGTTTTTCTTTTTCCCGGGGATATTCATTCTGCTTCGATTATTCAAGTTTAGATAGTCCTGCATGGGGACAATTAATAGGGTTGCATCGGTTTTACCTGCGGAATAGATCAATTCATCACAGGAACAAGATATTTTGTTTTTTTTCGCCCATCCCAAAAGAGTAGGGGTGTCATGGGTACTTGTATAGAGGGTATTGTTTTTTTCTGTTTTCTTTAGTTTTTCTTCAAACTGCATTACCTTTATACCCAAATATCCCGAATAATCCAATAATTTATTTGCTTCCTTAGCCTCAAATCCTAAATTCTCCGCAATAAATATTTTTTTATTAAAGCTATCATTAATGGCATCTATTAAATCTTTACCCGGACCTTTGTTCCATGTGCCGTATTTTGCATTTTTACTACCATAGGGAACGGTCCAGTAATTATTAAATCCTCTAAAATGATCTATTCTTATCATATCAAAATACTTATGCAAATGATTTATTCTTTGAATCCATAACTCATAATCGGAGCTTTTAAGTTCATCCCAGTTATATATGGGTGTCCCCCATAGTTGACCTTTTTTAGAAAATGCATCCCTTGGGACTCCGGATAGCAGGGTGGGGAGACAATTTTCGTCCAACATAAAATATCTTTGATTTGACCATACATCGCAGGAATCTATGGAAACATAAAAAGGCAAGTCACCTATTAATTTAATGTGGATTTTTTTTAAATAATCCAATAGATTGCTAAACTGTTTGTAGAAAAGGAATTGTATAAATGATATCCGGTCCATTCTATTGGCGAGAAGTTTGCCATACTCATCGACAGAAGCATCTTCGTACTTCCTAATGCCCATGTCAGGCCATAAATACCATGGTTTCATTTTAAAGTGTTCTTTAAGTGACATAAACAGTGAATATGGTTTTAACCAACTTGAATTGGATGATTTGAACAGATCAAATTCTTTCTGAAATTTCCCCATGTTATCATAGGACAAATTAAGCACTTCAATCCTTTGGTTATACAATTTGGGATAGGATACTTTTCCTTTGTTTTTACCAAAGGAAAATTTGTTGATATCGTTATAGGTCAAAAGTCCATCTAAAACCAAAAGGTCCAAATCAATGAAATAAGGGTTTCCCGCGAAGGAAGAGAAGGGTTCATAGGGGGAGTTGCCATAACCGGTTTGTCCCAGTGGAAGTACTTGCCAATAAGCTGTGCCCGAATCCACCAGAAAATCGGCAAAATCGTAGGCACTTTTGCCAAAGGTTCCTATGCCATAATCGCTTGGCAAGGAGGATATATGTAATAAAATACCGCTACTTCTATCCATGGGCTTCTCCTAAGCTAAATTTATAATTAATCTTCATCTTTGTCAATAAAAAATCCCTAAATCATATTGATTTAAGGATTATATGGTGCACCTATAGGGACTCGAACCCCAAACCTTCGCATTCGTAGTGCGCGACTCTATCCAATTGAGCTATAGGTGCAAATATTCGCAAAAAATATTATACACGAGATAGGTTAAAATGTAAAGAATTAATTCAAACACTTTCGGTTAATGTGTTGACTTGATAGGTTATATAGTATAAAATATGCGCATAATAATAATTGAAGGAGAAATTGAAATGGCAGAGAAAATTGTAATAGCTTTAGGTGGTAATGCTTTACAGTCCGGTAAGGGCGAAGCAACAGCTGAAGCTCAATTGGAAGTTGTTAAAAAGACGTGTGAGTATATTGCAGAGATTAGTTGCAGAGGCTATGAAATCGGAGTGGTTCATGGTAATGGACCTCAAGTAGGGAGAATTCTTTTGGCTTCAGAAACAGCAAAAGATGTTACCCCGGCAATGCCTTTTGATGTATGCGGAGCTATGTCCCAAGGTTATATCGGATACCATTTGCAGCAAGCTTTGGTTTATGCACTGGCTAAGAGAAACAGGAATGTACCTGCTCTTACTGTTGCAACCCAAGTTGTAGTTGATAAGAATGATCCCGGATTTAAGAATCCGACAAAGCCAATAGGTCCTTTCTACAGCGAAGCAGAAGCTAAAGCGATGGAAGAAGAAAAAGGCTACACAATGAAAGAGGATGCAGGTAGGGGCTACAGAAGAGTTGTGGCATCTCCTATTCCACAGGATATTGTTGAAATCGAAGCGGTTAAAACCCTTTGGCCTACATCAATCGTAATTTCCTGCGGCGGCGGCGGAATTCCTGTAATAAGACACGAAGATGGTCATCTTGAGGGAGTTCCTGCGGTAATCGATAAGGATTATGCAGCAGAGCTTTTGGCTGAAAAAATTGAAGCCGATTATCTTATGATTCTAACAGAGGTTGAGCAGGTTGCTATAAACTTTAATAAACCTAATCAGGAGAATTTGGCTACATTGAGCTTGGAAAAGGCACAACAATATGTTGATGAAGGGCATTTTGCTCCGGGAAGCATGCTTCCAAAGGTTAAAGCTGCTATGAAGTTCGTAGAAGCTTATCCGAATAAAAAGGCTATAATTACTTCACTGGATAAAGCGGTAGAAGCTTTAGAGGGCAAGACCGGTACAGTAATTGTAAACAAATAATAACGACTTAATATGCCGGCTTCCCTAGAAGCCGGCATTTATATAACATATATAACTGAAAATTTAAAGGGAAATTAATCAAGGTTATTGTGAAAAAGAAGAAAAATTTCGCCGGGAAAATTGTTGATGAGAACAAATAAATTGGCAAAATCAGGATGCACAACAAATAGTTTAAATCCCTATAATACCAAGGGTTTTAGCCAATTAATTGTTTAAGAAAAAATACATGTAAAGTTTGTGAAAATGTTTGACTTTAAATTAACAATAAGTTATATTATAGCTGTCCCAATTAAATATGTGACCAATCGGCCACGTTTTTTTCTGAGGGATAATGTATACACGATACAAAATGCAAACATGGAGGTTCACGATGAGACAGGAATGGGTAGGTTTTAAAACCGGAAAATGGGAAAATGAGATTGGGATTGATAATTTCATTACATTGAACTATAAGCAGTATGAAGGGGATGATAGCTTTTTAGCAGGACCAACTGAAAGAACAAAGGAATGTAATGAAGTAGTCAAGGATTTACTAGTGAAGGAACGTAAGAATGGCGGAACATTAAAGGTGGATGCCAGCAGGATTATGAGAATTAATGCCTTTGAGCCGGGATATATTGTTCCGGGTAAGGACATAATAGTTGGATTACAAACCGATGAACCACTGAAAAGAGGCCTTTGTCCTTTTGGCGGCATCAAGATGGTAAGGCAAGAAGTAAAAGAATTTGGTATGGAATTAAACCCTGAAGTAGATAAGGTTTTTGATTATATAACATCACATAATGATGGTGTGTTTAAAGCATATTCCAAAGAGATGAAGGATGTAAGACATTATGGCTTTATAACCGGTCTTCCTGATGCTTACGGTAGAGGAAGGATAATAGGAGACTATAGAAGAACTGCTCTTTATGGAATAGATCAATTGATTGAATGGAAAAAGCAAGACCATGAAGAAATTTCATCAAGACCCATCATGAACGAAGAAAATATAAGATTGGCAGAGGAAATAACCAATCAGATAGTTGCATTAAAAGAAATAAAGAAAATGGCTGAAGGATATGGCTTTGATATTTCACAACCTGCCAAGGACTTTAGAGAAGCCGTACAATGGATATATTTTTCCTATTTGGCAGGCATAAAGGAAGAAAATGGAGCTGCAATGTCTCTTGGAAGAACATCTACATTTTTAGATGTTTATGCAGAAAGAGACCTGGAAAGCGGTAAATACACTGAAGAAGATATTCAGGAAATAATGGATGATTTCATCTTAAAATTAAGGGTTGCAAGACATTTAAGAACCAGTCAATACAATGAGCTTTTCGGAGGAGATCCAATGTGGATTACTGAAGGAATAGCAGGTATTGGATCCGACGGAAGGCATAGGGTTACTAAAAACTCATATAGAGTATTAAACACTTTATATAATTTGGGAGCTGCTCCTGAGCCTAATCTGACTGTATTATGGTCAAAGGATTTGCCGGAAAACTTCAAAAAATTCTGTGCAAAGGTTTCTATAGATACCGATTCTATTCAATATGAAAATGATGATCTTATGAGACCTACCTGCGGTGGTGATTATTCAATAGCTTGCTGCGTATCTGCGATTGAAATGGGAGAGCAGATGCAATTCTTTGGAGCGAGGTGCAACCTAGCTAAAATCCTTACACTGGCTTTAAATGGCGGTGTGGATGAAATGAGCGGTGCTCATTTGGGACCTCAAATGGAAGCAGTTCCCGATGGTAAAATTGATTTCGAAGAAGCATGGAGAAGATATAACATATATCTTGAGTGGTTATGTGCCCTATATGTTAATATAATGAACATAATTCACTTTATGCATGATAAATATGACTATGAAAGATCCCAGATGGCCTTCTTAGATTCTGAAATCGGAAGACTTATGGCATTTGGTGTAGCGGGTCTTTCGGTAGCTGCCGATTCTCTTTCTGCCATCAAATATGCAGATGTATATCCCATCAGAAACGAAGATGGCTTAATTGTTGACTACAGAATCGAAGGAGATTTTCCTAAGTACGGAAATGATGACGATAAAGCAGATCAGTTTGCAGTGGAGATAACAAGAAGAACTATCGAAGAATTAAGAAAACATCCTACATACAGGAATGCCAAGCATACATTATCGGTACTTACTATTACATCAAATGTAATGTATGGTAAAAAAACAGGAAACACTCCTGACGGAAGAAGATCAGGAGAAGCTTTTGCTCCCGGTGCTAATCCTATGCATGAGAGGGATGTGAACGGAGCTGTTGCATCACTAAATTCCGTTTCTAAGGTTGTTTGGGAAAACTGCCAAGACGGTGTTTCCAATACATTCAGTATCACACCGGATACATTGGGTAAGACTGATGAAGAACAGGTGGATACCCTTGTAAAATTGCTTTCGGGATACTTTGGACAAGGGGCACATCATTTAAATGTTAATGTTCTTAACAGGAAGCTTTTAGAGGATGCATTTGAAAATCCTGATAAATATCCGTCTCTTACAATTAGAGTATCAGGATATGCTGTGAGATTTAATGCTTTATCTAAGGAACATCAAAAGGAAGTAATTGCCAGAACTTTCCACGGAAGGGTATAGCTAAATAACAAATACTCGGTTAATAACCGGGTATTTGGTGATTATGGAGGAACAAGATGAAGGGTAGAATACATTCGATAGAAACCTTTGGCTCGGTCGATGGACCGGGAATAAGAACAGTTTTTTTTATGCAGGGCTGCCCTGCAAGGTGTTTGTATTGTCACAATCCTGATTCTTGGTCTTTTAACACAGGTACTATGGTTACTTCTGATGAATTGGTTGATAGGGCAAAAAGGGGCATTCCCTATTACGGTGAAGATGGCGGAGTTACTTTTTCGGGGGGAGAGCCTTTAGTTCAAGGGGAATTCTTAATTGAAACAATGCATAAATTACAAAAGGAAGGCATTAAATCGGCAATCGACACAAGCGGTACATATTATGACGAAAAAACCCATGATGTTTTAAAAGAAGCCGATTTGATATTGCTGGATATTAAACATACAGACCCCCTTAAATTCGCCGAAATAACGGCGTGTGAGCAGGAAAACCTGTATAAGGTACTAAGAGACATAAAAGAGCTGGAAAAGCCCCTGTGGATAAGACAGGTTATAATACCCGGAATAAATGACAACGAAGAATATATTGATAAGCTTAATGGTTTTATAGAAGATTTTGAAACCATAGAAAAGGTGGAACTTCTTGGATACCATAAAATGGCGATTGATAAATATGAAAAATTAGGAATGGAATACAGATTAAAAAATATTCCGGCCATGGAAAAGGATAGAATGGAAGAGTTGAGAGCCTTGGTACAGGTTCCAAGTAAAAAAATGAAAGTAGCTATATAATAACTTCATAATTATTCTTAAAAGAGGACTCCATATGATATGGGGTCTTTTTTTAAAATAAAAATCACCGGCAGAGCCGGTGATTTGAATTAGTGATATTAAGCTTCTAATGCTTTAGCAGCTTCTTCTTTTTCTTTTTCTCTCTCTTCTAAGATTCTTTCATACTGTTCATCAGTCATCTTTTCCATAGTGATT
>CAYNTJ010000015.1:0-26974 GCA_964400515.1 uncultured Oscillospiraceae bacterium
AACCTATGACCCCCTGCTTGTAAGGCAGGTGCTCTCCCAGCTGAGCTATACGCCCTTAATTATCAGCTTGACACATTTGATAATTATACACGAACTAAATATTCATGTCAAGATTTTTTTGGCTTAATACTGGAATTTATTTACCAAACATTTTCGTTAAAAGGCCACTTATTTAAGTGGCGAAAATTATAATACCATAACCCCTTTTCTTTGTCAATAAGTTTTCAACTTTTTCTCAAAGACTTGGTACATATATTTTCCATATTATTTATATTAATACTTCCTGCTGTAATATTATTAAGCAGCTTTAATGTTTCTGCTTCATTCTCCACCGCAATTGTAACATTTACTTTATCAGTATAGTTTGTCTCTAATATTTCGAGAAAACCTTCCTGCCCTATACTTTGAATTTTATTAAAATAGGTATAATCAACATCAAAATCTATCTTCTTTTTCAATACAACATCTACTATATTAGCTTCATCTAAAGCTTTTTGCACAGTTTTTGTATAAGCCCTTACTAAACCTCCGGTACCCAGTTTAATACCACCAAAATATCTGGTAACCACAACTACCACATTAGTGATTTTTAAAGCAACAAGCATTTTGATTATAGGGCTACCGGCAGTCCCTTGGGGTTCTCCATCATCACTGGCCCACTGCAAATTCATATTCTCACCTATAACCATAGCCGGTACATTATGGGTTGCATCTCTGTTTTGCTTTTTAATATAGCTTATATACGCCTCTGCTTCATCTCTGCTTTCAACAGGCTTTACGTAAGCTATAAATTTAGATTTATCTATTATTTCCTCGTATATTGCCTCGTTTAAGACCGTACTATAAAGCTTCATATTTGTTTAGTCTCCTATAATCATCAATCTCAAGCTTTACGATTAATAATGTTCCGTTGTCGGTGTAATCCATCTTTTCCAATAAATATTTATCACATAAATACGAGACTATATCTCCTCTATCATATGGAATTAAAAGGGTTGTCTTTATTTTATTATCAAAAAGCTTTTTTAAGATAATATCCTTTACTGCTTCAAGATTGATTGCTTTTTTGGCAGATATATATATCTTATCTTCCCCTTCCTTTTCATCTATTTCATAAGGAAGTAAGTCTATTTTGTTGTATACCTTAACAATATCCTTTTCCAATGCACCCATTTCGCCCAACACCTTGTTTGTTACCTTTTCTTGAAACTCGCATTCCGGATTAGATATATCTATTACATGAAGCAATAAATCAGCATATAAAACCTCTTCAAGAGTGCCTTTAAAAGCATCCACCAATGTATGGGGCAGTTCGCTTACAAAACCCACCGTATCCGTTAATATAAACTCATTTTTATCATATTTAATTGATCTTTGATAAGTATCCAGCGTGGCAAAAAGCATGTCCTCCTCAAACACATTTTTAAATTCCTTATTGACTTCCATCAAAACCGCATTCATCAAGGCGGATTTACCCGCATTTGTATATCCCACCAATGCGACCACAGGTATATTTGATTTTTCTCTAAGCTTTCTTTGAGTATTCCTAACTATTGCCGCCTTATTGATTTCATCCTTGATATCGTCTATTCTACGTTCAATATGTCTTCTATCGGTTTCGATTTTCTTTTCTCCGGGGCCTCTTGTCCCTACTCCCCCGCCTTGGCGTGATAAGGAATTGCCAAAGCCTGTTAACCTTGACAACCTGTATTTTTGCTGCGCCAATTCCACTTGCAATTTTCCGTTTTTTGATTTTGCTCGTCTTGCAAATATATCAAGTATCAATATGGTCCTGTCTATTATCTTTACGCCTATAATATCTTCCAAATTTCTCAATTGAATCCCGGAAAGTTCATTGTTGAATATGACTAAATTGGCCTCCATATTGGAGACCATTTCCTTTAGCTCTTGCACCTTGCCTTTACCGATATATGTGGCATTGTTGGGTTTTTCCAAAGATTGCGTACATATTCCCATAACAGTTATATCATCGGCTTCCGCAAGGCCTTCTAATTCTTTTATTGAATTCTCCCAATTCTTAGTGAAATTTATTCCGCTAATTATTGCCTTTTCTTTTTCCATTATACTATTTCATCCATCGCAGAAATAAGATATTTATTGGTTATCTTTATCCTTGTGCCCTTCATGCCCAAGGATCTTGATTCGATTACCCCGGCACTTTCAAGTTTTCTCAAGGTGTTAACTATAACAGACCTTGTAATACCTGTCTCATCTGCTATTCTACTGGCAACAAGTAAACCCTCTTCTCCGTCAAGCTCGTCAAATATGCATCTTACCGCTTCAAGCTCGGAATATGACAGGGTTTCCAATGCCTGTCTTACAATTGTTTTTTGCCTTTGGGTTTTTTCTGTTTCCAAGACATTGCCTCTACCTATTTCCAATCCCACAACCGTAGCGCTATATTCGCATAAAGCTATATCTATTTCATTGAATTCTTGATCTTCTTTATACGCTATAATATTGCCCACTCTGATTTCTCCGGATATTGCAGGTATTATGGAATAAAATCCTTCTTTAATAAATGATAAATCCCCAAATATTTTTTTAACCTCACATGCATTTAAATTATATACAGTCTCTTTAATCTTTGAAAGATTTATATTCTCATTTTCCCCCAATTCATCGATATCACATTCCATGTCGATGGATTTTGCCAATACCTTACCTTTTTTAGATAGAATAATAACACAAGATTCTGTAACTTCGCTTAATATTCCACTTAAATCTTCAAAGGAAAAGTATCCTTCCTCGCTATGGCTCAAAACCCAATTTAATTTTCTGAATTTTTTTAATATTTTCTTATCCATTTTTTACCCCTGATTATAATATGTACTGATCTACGTTATCTTTTCTCAATCTGTCTGAGAATTTTTCTTTTACATCTTCCCTTTTAATTATGATTTCCTTATAATCATCACTAGGTAAATTGAAAGAAATATCTTCTAGCAGTTTGTCAATTATTGTATGTAATCTTCTGGCTCCTATGTTTTCTGTTTGTTCATTCATTAAATATGCCATGGTAGCTATCTCATCAATAGCCTCATCCTCAAAGTTAATTGTTATTCCTTCTGTTTCCAGCAATGCTTTATGTTGCTTTGTCAAAGCATTTTCAGGAACGGTTAATATTTTTAGGAAGTCATCTTTATCCAAATTATCAAGCTCTACCCTAATAGGGAATCTACCTTGTAGTTCCGGGATTAAATCCGACGGTTTGGCAACATGAAAAGCCCCAGCCCCGATAAAGAGCATGAAGTCGGTTTTTACCGGGCCATATTTTGTATTAACAACGCTGCCCTCCACAATAGGTAAAATATCTCGCTGTACACCTTCCCTTGAAACATCTGCACCCGATCTCATAGATGAACCCGATGCTATTTTATCGATTTCATCTATAAAGATTATTCCGTTTTGCTCGGCATTTTCCAAGGCTTCATCTATAACCTGGTCCATATCTATTAGATTTTGAGCTTCCTGCTCTCTAAGGATTTTTCGTGCATCCTTTACTCTGACATTTTTATTTTTTGTCTTTTTAGGCATCATATCTCCGAATATATTACCTATCGCAATACTCATGCCTTCATTGCTCATATCCAGTTGATTTGATTTTGGATTATCCATTACTTCGATCTCGATAAACTGATTCTCCAAAAGCCCTTCCCTAAGCTGTTTTCTAACTTGCTCTCTGGCCATTTCGACATCGTTTAAGTCAGGGTCCACATCGTTATTATCTTTGCTTTCCTCATATAACTGTTTTTGACTGGAATATCCCCCACTGTTTAATATGAAGTCAAATGCATTATTGCTTTTTTTGCCGTTCTTCTTCTTTTTGCCGGGAATAATAGCCTCTATAATTTTCTCTTCTGCTATTTGATCCGCAATTTCATATTTTTCCTGCAGACGGTTCTGTTTTGTTATTCTGATAGATGCTTCCACCAAATCTCTTATCATGGAATCCACATCTCTACCCACATAGCCTACTTCAGTAAACTTTGTTGCTTCCACCTTCACAAAGGGAGCATCCATAAGCTTAGCCAACCTTCTGGCTATTTCAGTTTTTCCCACACCGGTCGGCCCCATCATTAAAATGTTTTTAGGACTTATTTCTTCCCTTATTTCATCATCTAAAAGACTTCTTCTATATCTGTTTCTAAGGGCAATTGCAACTGACTTTTTAGCTTCATCCTGCCCAATAATATATTTATCCAGCTCCGCAACTATTTCCTTTGGAGTCATGCTTGCCAATTTTGTATTCATTATGTTCACCTCTCCTTATAGTTTTTCAACAGAAATATTGTCGTTAGTGTAAACACATATCTGTGAAGCAATATTTAATGATTCTCTAACTATTTCCTCTGCAGTCATATCTGTGTTCTCAAATAGAGCCTTAGCAGCAGAATATGCAAAATTACCTCCAGAACCTATGGCAATAAAGTTGCTATCCGGTATTATTACTTCTCCGTTTCCTGATATCACAAGTAAATCTTCTTTATCAGCCACTATCATCAGAGCTTCCAAGCTTCTCGCCGCCTTGTCTTTTCTCCAAAGCTGAGCCAAATCCACTGCAGCTCTTTTTAAGTTGCCGGAATGCTCTTCCAACTTGTTTTCGAATTTGTCCGTAAGGGAAAAAGCATCCGCTACAGATCCTGCGAATCCTGTTAAAACTGTATCTTTATATATTTTTTTTACTTTTTTAGCACCATTTTTCATAATGGTGGTTTCACCCATGGTTACTTGACCATCACCACCTATACAAACATCATTCTCTCCTCTTTTTACAGCTACTATCGTTGTTGCATGAAATTGTACCATAATATACCTCCGCTACTCTTTATATTTACAATCGTTATTTGAACATTTCAAAGTTGTTGTTTTAGTTTTCTTCTCCACTAAAACGGAACCACACTGGGGGCATTTTTTGTCAGTTGGTTTATCCCAAAATACTGTGGTGCATTCCGGATAACCCATACATCCATAAAAAATCTTGCCTTTCCTACTTTTCTTTTCAATTATATCATTACCACAAACCGGACATTTTACACCTATTTTTTTAATTATAGGTTTTGTGTTCTTACATTCGGGATAACCGCTACATGCTAAAAACTCCCCAAATCTACCTTCCTTAATTGCCATGGGTTTACCGCATATCTCACACTGTTCATCACTTAAAATTACTTCCATTTCGATTTTTGCGATTTCTTCATCGGCTATTTTTAATTCTTCGCTGAAAGGTCCGTAAAACTCCTTAACTATTTCTTTCCATTCGAGTTTTTTCAATTCAACATTATCAAGTTTATCTTCCATCTCCGCCGTAAATCTGGTATCTACTATTTCAGCAAAATACTGTGACAAAAGCTTAGTTACCACAAAACCCAAATCTGTGGGAATCAGTGTTTTTTTGTCCCTTACTATATACTTCCTTCCGGTAAGGGTGGCAATTATTGGCGAATAAGTACTCGGCCTTCCTATGTTTTTTTCTTCCAAATCCTTTATGAGGCTGGCTTCAGTATATCTAGGTGGTGGCATAGTAAATTTCTGTTCACTCTTTATCTCTATAAGCTTAGGTTCTTCGCCACTTCTTAATTCAGGTAATAATTTTTCGTCTTCCTTATCTGCTTTATATATCTTTTTGTAGCCATCAAATACCAATCTTGAGCCATTGGCCTTGAATCCGTAATTTCCGTTTTTTATTTCTACAACAGCAGAATCATATTCAGCCTCTGACATTTGAGACGCTACGAACCTGTCCCATATTAGCTTATACAGTTTATACTGATCTTTACTTAATGAATCTTTAATATCATCAGGTCTTAACATAACATCGCTGGGCCTTATGGCTTCATGCGCATCTTGTATATCCTTTTTTTTGTTGGAAAAAATATTATTACCAACATATTCCTTCCCAAACATTTCTCCTATGAATTGTTTGGCAATCGTTTTTGCCTCCTCTGAAATTCTAACGGAATCTGTTCTTATGTATGTTACAAGACCTAATGTGCCTTTGCCCTGTATATCTACGCCTTCATATAATTGTTGTGCCGTCTGCATAGTTCTTTTTGTAAAAAACCCTAATTTATTTGAAGCCTCTTGTTGCATACTACTTGTGGTAAAGGGAGCATAAGGTTTGGCTTTGCGCATCTTTTTGTTTATGCTTTCCACCACAAATTTGCCTTTTTTTAGATCCTTTAGGATTTCATCACACTGCTCCTTATTCTGAACAGTTATCTTCTTATTGCCATATGATTGAAGCTTTGCAGAAAACTGTATATCCTTTTCAAATATTGCGTTTATATTCCAATATTCTGAAGGTATAAATGAATTTATTTCTTCTTCCCTGTCACACACCATTTTTAGTGCAGCCGATTGAACTCTACCGGCAGAAAGACCTCTCTTGACCTTTTTCCATAATAAAGGACTTATTTGATATCCCACAAGTCTATCTAATATCCTTCTTGCTTGCTGGGCATCAACAAGACCCATATTAATTGCTCTTGGACTTTTAATCGCTTCTTTTACTGTAGTTTTTGTTATTTCGTTAAATTCAACCCTGCAATTGCTGTTTGGATCTATACCTAAAATATGAGCCAAATGCCAGGAAATGGCTTCGCCTTCCCTATCCGGGTCAGTTGCAAGATATATTTTACCTGCTTTCTTGGCTTCCTTTTTTAATTCCTTTATTAAATCGCCCTTACCTCTAATGTTAATGTAGTCAGGATTAAAATTTTCTTCTATTTTAATTCCGAGTCTACTTTTAGGTAAATCTCTTATATGCCCTACCGATGCCATTACCTTATATGTAGACCCTAAATATTTGCCAATCGTTTTTGCTTTTGAAGGAGACTCTACTATTAATAATGTCTTCTTTCTTTCTGCCATATATACACTCCTTGAATATTCTAAATTATTTGACTATTGTATCACTTACCATAATATAATATGATAATGGAAGCTATTTTGCAATAAAAAATTTTCCGGCCATATTAATTATATACCCTTTAATGATTAATATTGTAAGTATACCACTTAGAATACTTGAGTTTATGTTGATTTTGTGAGATATCTCTTCCAGCTTAATACCATCATGATTTGATACTATCTTTAATATTTCCATCTCATCTCTTCCAATATTATCATCTTTATTAATTCTTAGTTTTGGTGTAATACCTAAATCCCTTATCAAATCATCAATTATAACAAGTGGCGTTGCACCTTCCCTAATAAGCAAATTAGTACCCAGGCTTTTTTTACTGTCCAAATTACCGGGCACGGCATAAATATTTTTCCCCTGTTCCAATCCGTAATTCACCGTAATCAATGAACCGCTTTTATATTCGGCTTCAACAATCACAACCCCTTCACTGATTCCGCTTATCAATCTGTTCCTTAAGGGAAAGGAGTATTTGTTACCTTCAAATTCCGCAGGAAACTCAGATATTAGCAGTCCCTCTCTTAATATCTCTTCTTTAATTCCTATATTTTCCTTGGGATAACATTTATTTAATCCAAATCCAAGCACCGCAATTGTTTTACCCCCAGCTTCCAATACCCCCTTATGAGAATAGTAGTCTATGCCCCTTGCCATACCGCTTACATGTGTAACTTTGTTGTGCCCCAAAGTGCCACCCACCAGCTTGGCAATTTTCATACCGTATTCACTGCACTCCCTGGCCCCCACAACAGCTATGCTTTTAGTTTTAAGCAAAGAAATATCACCTGAAGCATAAATCCTATCAGGTGATTTATTGATATGTTTTAGGCCATATGGAAATAGTTCTGAATTTTTATCTATACAGTATATCTTCATGATCCCTCCTTTTTTATAATATCTATCACTTAATTATTTGTAAGTCAACAGTTATATAAATAAGGGTATTATAAAGATATATTTAGATATTTTATTGCTAATCGTTAAGTATAAACTTATTAATGGCCAATGCCACTCCCAAATTATCATTATCGGCAGTTATATAATCTGCGGCCTGTTTCACCAATATATCTGCATTACCCATGGCCACTCCTATCCTTGCGTATTCAATCATGGAAATATCGTTTTGATTATCCCCAAAGGCCATTAGATTGTAATTGCTCAGTTTATTAATTCTCATAAGATGAGCAAGGGCATCTGCCTTACTGGTTGTAGCTCCCCCTATCTCTAAATTATTGGCAAAAGATGTGGTAAGGGTTATATCCGATATATTTTCCATAAGTTTTCTGATAAATCTCCTTTTCTCAGAGTCTTCAAATAAAAGGTTAATATTTTCTATGGAATCATTATTCTTATACATATGTTTAATTATATTATCCACAGGAGTTCTTGTTCTCAATACATATTCCGCACTCCTATAAGTCGAACCAGAATTCTTTATATCTTCATATTCCTTTTTATCTATATATGCTTTTCCATCAATAAAAGCTTCCACATGAACCCTATGCCTTGTTATTATATCTACTACCTTTATAATTACTTCGCTGTCTATACAGTTCCTATAAATAACTTGCTTATCGTTGATTCTCAATACCTGTGCACCGTTTGAAGTTATCATATACTCCAACCCCTTCACATCAAATACATCCTTAGGCAGAGAGTCAAAAGATCTCCCCGTGGCAAAAACCACATGAATACCCCTTTTTGCAGCAGCTTCCAATGCTTCTTTTGTTTCTTTTTCTATATGTTCTTTACTGTTTAAAGTTGTACCATCCAAATCTAATCCGATTATTTTAATACTCATAAGCTTCCTTTCGTAATATGCATATTTATGTTGCAAAACCACTACTATTGATTTATAATCGTTTTATTGTTATTATTATATAATAAATTAATTAAAAATAAAGAGGTAATATATGAAAGTTGCAATAGTCGGTGCCGGTAAACTTGGTTTGAGAATAGCCGAAGCTTTGGTGGACGGTGATTATGAAATCACGATAATAGATAAAAATGAATCTTTATTGGAAAAGATAAATCAAAAATTAGATGTTCTAACTGTTTACGGAGATGCAAAGAAAATAGATTTTTTGAAGAGTTTACAGATTAGCTCATATGATTTTATGTTTGCTGCTTCTGATTCTGATGAGGTTAATATAATTATCGCCTCATTTTCCAAAGCATTAGGCTGTAAGTACGTATCTGCCAGAGTAAGGGATCCGGAGCACATGAAACAAATTGATTTCATAAGAGAAAAAATGAATATTGATTTCATTGTTAACCCCGATTTATTGATAACTCAGGAAATACATAAATATTTAGTTGAAAAATATACTTTAAGCAATGGTATTTTTACCAGTGGTAAAATAGCCTTACTGGAATTTAAAGCCCATATGCTTCAAAGGATTGTAGGCTTATCCCTTCCGGAATTTAAAAAACTATATCCTAACATGTTAATTGTTGGTATATCAAGAAAAGGTAAGATGATAATCCCCCATGGTGATGACACAATACTTGCAGATGATTCATTATATATAATAGGAGAAAAAGAACCTATTTTTAAACTCAACTCCAAAGTACATGTCAATGTAAAATATACAAATGTACAAAGGGTTATGATTATAGGCGGCGGTAAAACAGGATACTATCTTGCCAGCAGACTCTCAGAGTTTGGTGCCAGTGTAAAATTAATTGAAAAAGACAAGGAAAGATGTCAATACCTTTCTACAAGATTAGACAATGTAATGGTCCTTTATGGAGATGGTACGGATTTACAAATGCTGCAGGAAGAAAACTTGGATGAAATGGATGCATTTGTAACTGCCACCGGATATGATGAAGAGAATCTTTTACTGGCTCTAACCGCCAAGCAACATGGTATAGAAGATGTTATTTCCAAGGTGAGCAGAGAAAGCTATAAGGATCTCATTGAACAAATGGGAATTGATATGGTTTTGAATCCCCTTGATATTACTGCAAGTGCAATACTCAGAAATATAAGAGGATCAAAAAAAGTCTTGTCTTCGGTATTATTACAGGGTCAAGCAGAGTTATTGGAAATATATGCTTATGAAAAAATGAATATGCTAAATATTCCATTAAAGAATTTGCAATTGCCCGATGGTATTATTATAGCTGCAATTCATAGAGGCAATAGGGTAATTATTCCTGATGGTAACACCAGACTGCTAAGAAATGACAAGGTAATAATAGTAAGCTTATTAACCGAAATAGGTAATTTGGAAAAATTATTTAAATACAGAAGGAACATATTATAATTATGTCTATTAGTCAAAAGAGAATTATATATTTATTGGGAGCTTTACTTATAGTAATAGCATTGTCTATGACTCCTGCTTTAATCGTATCTCTTTTATATAAAGAATATGATTGCACTAAGGCATTCTTGATAAATATGATTATATGTCTTCTGATTGGTATGATTTTTAACGGAAGACATAATCCATCCATATCAACAATTAAACTACAGGATGGATTCCTAATTGTAACAGGTAGTTGGTTATTCGCATCAATATTTGGCGCCATTCCATTTGTCATATCAGGATCTATTCCAAGCCCAATTGACGCCTTTTTCGAAACCTGTTCCGGATTTTCCACCACAGGAGCATCGATACTAACTGATATAGAAGCATTGCCACTGTCAATGCTTTTTTGGCGTTCATTTACCCATTGGTTGGGAGGTATGGGTATTGTGGTATTTGCTATGGCATTGTTACCTAGGCTTGGCATAAGCGGGCAATTAATCGCCAGCGCAGAAACTCCGGGCCCTACTCTGGATAAAATAACCCCCAGGTTTTCAGACACAGCCAAGAATTTGTATAAAATGTATATATTGATTACTGTAGTTGAAGTACTCCTTTTACTGTTTGGTGGTTTAAGTCTTTATGATGCTTTAGTTCATACATTTGGTACCGTGGGTACCGGTGGCTTTTCCAGTCACGGAGCAAGCATAGCCTATTTTGACAGTTATTATGTACATTGGGTAATCACAATATTTATGATAATCTCCGGAACTAACTTTAATCTATTCTATTTGGCTTTAAAAAAAGGCATTAAGAAGCTTATTAAGGATGATGAATTCAATTTTTACATAAAAATTATTATATTTTTCACTGTACTAATAACTCTTAATTTGGCTATAACTGAAAGCGACAAATCCTTTTTTAAATACTTTACTGACGCGGCATTTCAAGTGGCTTCCATATTAACCACTACAGGTTATGCGACTGCGGATTTTGATTTATGGCCAACTTTTGCTAAAATGCTTTTATTTATATTAATGTTTGTGGGAGCTTGTAGCTCTTCCACCGGCGGCGGAGTTAAGATAATCAGAATACTGGTTTCGTTTAAACTTATCCTCAGGGGCTTTGCTTTAAAAACACATGAGAACAGAGTAGTAAATATAAAAGTAAACAGCAAACAGCTTCAATCAGATACTGTTTCCAACATAGCTAATTTTATATTCTTTTATGTATTATTGGTATTTATGGGGACATTTATAATATCCCTTGACAATTTTGATATTATGACTAGTTTTTCCGGTGTTATAGCATGCATCGGTAATATAGGCCCCGGATTTTCTTTAGTCGGACCTACAATGAATTACAGCATATTCTCAGGATTTTCAAAAATAGTATTATCACTTTTGATGATTGCCGGCAGACTGGAATTATTTACATTCTTCATTTTATTTTCCAGATACTATAGAAATTCAAATAAAGCTTAGGAGGTTAAAGTGAATTTAAACTATAATTTATCAAAAAACTTAATATCATTAACTTTAATACTTCTTTCTGTTATTATGATTCCGTCCATAATGGTCTCCCTATATTACGGTGAAAACGATAATGCCCTTTCAATGGCAGTCTTGGGCCTAATTTATTTCTTCACGGGTATTTTTCTTTATTTAAGCAGCGGGCGTAATAATATAAGGGCCACGGTAAGGGATGGCTATTTGACAACATTCTTTGTTTGGCTGACTATAGTTATCGCATCATCTCTGCCTTACTATTTTAGCAATAATGATTTCTATCTGAGTGATTGTATATTTGAGGCAGCAGCCGGTTGGTCCACCACAGGTGCGTTTGTAATACATGCCGATATGCTACCAAAGGGTTTACTGTTTTGGAAGGCAATAAATAATTGGTTCGGTGGTATTGGTATGATTATACTCATTGTATCAATAAATCCTTATTTCAATGTTTCCGGCCAAAAGCTTTCCACAGCCGAAGCTCCCGGTCCTACCCTTGAAAAAATGTCTCCAAAATTCAACGGTACAGCCAGATATCTATACTATTTTTATTTACTGCTTACAATCTTGGAATTTTTGATGTTAAAATTGGGCGGCCTTGGTTTTTATGATGCCGCTATAAATACATTAAGCGGAGTAAGCACCGCCGGTATACATTTAAATACCGGAGGTATAACTTCCTCTTTGACCACCTATAACAAATTGGTAATAACACTGTTTTCCTTCTTGGCAGCTACAAATTTTGGTATATATTTCTATATGTATAAAAGACGATTCAGTGAAATCTACAGGGATCTGGAATATAGGGTTTATGTTTCCATTGTAATTATTACGACTTTCATTATATGTATTTCGTTATTTGCCACGGATTTAACAAAACATTATTTTAATGACTTCATCAATGCTTTATCCATGGCAATATCCTTTATTTCCACATCGGGTTATTGTTTTACCGATTATTCCATATGGCCTACAATTGCCAAGGTAATACTTATTATGACTATGTTTATTGGCAGCTGCGCAATTTCCACCGGCGGAGGAATAAAAATTTCAAGAATTATAGTTTTCTATAAATTAATACTAAGGGGTATATATAAAAGGATTCATCCCCGTGGTGTTAAGCCTATAGTATTTTTAAAAAAACCAATTTCTGTAAATAATGTTTTTACAATCATGGTTTATGTTTTGCTATATTTCCTTGTTTTCCTAATCGGTTCCCTGTTGCTATCCCTTGATAATCTATCCATGGAAACAACTCTAAGCGGAGCTATAGGAGCAATTTCAAATACGGGTTTATCCTTTGGAGAGCTTTCTAATGTTGCAGATTATTCCATATTCTCTCATCCCGCCAGAATATTACTTTCAATACTGATGGTAGGTGGCAGACTTGAATTCTATGCCATAGTCTTGCTTTTTTACAGAAACTTTTGGAATACGAATAAAATAAAATAGGAGGCATCATTAAACCTCCTATTTTAATATCCTAAAATCTATCAATTTATCCTTTTCATTTACATCTATAACTTCAATTTTTACATTGTCTCCCATGTTAATGCTTTTATTGGTATTTGTGCCAATTGCCCTATAATTCTTTTCATCGATTATGTAATAGTCTCCCGGTATGCTATCATATCTCACAAAGCCCTCTATTGTATTATCAAGCTCCACAAATATGCCGGTCTTACCTATACCACTTACTATGCCCTCGTATACCTGCCCAATTCTATCCTTCATATATTGGACCATCAGATGTTTTTCAACTTTTCGCTCCAAATCAATGGCAACTCTTTCCATATCAGAGGAATGCTTGGATACTTCATCCAGGTAATTAATATCTTCTGTAAACTCCGGTGTTCTAATACTACTTTTTATTATTCTATGCACTATCAGATCAGGATATCTTCGGATAGGCGAAGTAAAATGACAGTAATATTTAAATGCAAGGCCATAATGTCCTGTACAATTAGTTCTGTATTCCGCTTTTTTCATCATTCTTAACATGACCCTGTTAATTATATTCTCCTTTGGTGTGTTTTCAATGGAAACAAGTATTTCGCTAAGCTTTTTAGAATTTACACTATCAAAATTGTTACTTATGTTAATACCAAATCCAGACAAAAATCCCCTTAGTTCATTTATCCTATCCAAATCAGGTTTATCATGTACTCTATATACAAATGGCATTTCAAGCCAATAATAGTGTTCTGCAACTGTCTCATTGGCAACCAGCATGAATTCTTCTATTATCCTGTTTGCAATTCGTCTTTCTGCTTTTTCTATCGATATCGGCTTTTCATTTTTATCTAAAACAATATTGGCTTCTTCCATATTAAAATCTAGGCTTCCTTGAGCCTTTCTCTTATTCCTTAAAATATTGGCCAATTCATTCATTTGCGATATCATAATTAACAGATATGAATATCTTTCTTTTAATTCTTTATTATCATTTTCTATGATATCGGAAACATCATCATAAACCAATCTTTCATCGGATTTTATAAGACTCTCGAATATGGAATAATCCACCACATTACCCAATTCATTTATTTCCATTTTACAAGTTAATGTAAAACGCTCTTCATTGGGATTAAGACTGCATATTCCGTTGGAAAGCTCCTTGGGAAACATGGGAATAACTCTGTCGTAAAGATAAACACTGTTACCCCTTAGCATCGCTTCCTTATCCAGCTCCGAATTCTTTTTTACATAATGGTTAACATCTGCGATGTGAACATAAAGTAAGTAATTACCGTTTTCCTTTTTTTCTAGCGTTACGGCATCATCAAAATCCTTGGAATCTCTTCCATCAATTGTAACCGTTAACAAATTTGTCAAATCTGTTCTGTTATCCGTATTCGTTTTTCTTGCTATCTTTTCAATATTCTTTGCTTCTTTTAATACCTTATCGGAAAACTCAGTTCTTATTCCCGCCTCCCTTATCAAAGTTAGAATCTCGGCATCTTTTTGATTTTTTTTAGCTACTATTTCAGTTATGATCCCGGTTGCATCCTTATGTTCCCCCGGATACTTTGTAATTTCCGCAACAACTATATCTCCGTGTTTTGCTTTTCCTATATCCTTGTTGTTTATATATACTTCTTCTACCGCTCTACCTTTAGGAACTACCTTACCGTAGCTTCTATGTTTAAACAAGGTTCCTATTATTTCTTTGGTATTTCTTTTAATAACTCTTGTTACTATGCCTTCCGGCCCACCATTCCAATAAATTTCAGGTATAAGGTCAACTTCTACTTCATCGCCGTCCATGGCGTTTAATGTATTATCGGAGGAAACATATATATCCTTTTCCTCCTCCATTCTTATGAAGGCAAACCCATTTTTATTTTTACTAATTATTCCGCTTCTCATATTTATCCCACTAACAATAACTAAATAAAGACCGGCATTGCCGGTCTTTATTCTTTTATTATTCTTCCTCAACAGATTCTATAATTTCCTCTGCAGGCTCTTCTTCAACAATTTCTTCTGAAGGTTCTTCACCTAAAGCGTCCTTTATACTTAGGCTAATACGTTTTCTGTCAACGTCCAGCTCCAGTATTTTAGCTTCAACTGTTTGTCCTAATTCCAACTCTTCAGCCACATTGCTTACTCTTTTGTTTGCAATTTCCGAAATATGTACCAATCCATCAAGTCCAGCTTCAAGTTCAATGAATGCACCATATTCCTTAATCTGTACAACTTTTCCGGATACAATTTGTCCAATTTGGTATTTTTCTTCAATAATAGTCCAAGGTTCCGGTAAAGTTTGCTTCAATCCTAAAGAAATTTTTCCCTTTTCTTCATTCATTGCTAATATCTTCACATGAATAATATCACCGATTTTTAAGACTTCCTGAGGGTGTTTTAGTTTACCCCATGAAATCTCTGATATATGCAATAGCCCGTCTACGCCACCGATATCTACAAAAGCACCGTAATCAGTGAACCTCATTACTTTACCTTCAACAACATCATCAACATTTAGGTCAGACCAAACTTCAGCTATCATTTTTCGCTTTTCTTCCAGAATAACTGCTTTATGTGAAAATACTGCTCTACCCCTTCTCATATCAACTCTGGTTACCTTAACATCCATAACCTGTCCGATATATTCATCTGCTTTCTCAACATATTTATCAGAAAGCTGTGATAAAGGTATGAAACCTGATACTTCCTTATATGCTGCAATTACGCCGCCATTTACGGCTTTTATTAGCTTAACGCTAATACTGGACTTATCTTCTAAAGCTTCATTGATCTCATTCCAATTACCATTGATTTCAAGCTTTTTCTTGGAAAGGATAATTCCACCGTCTCCATCATCTGTTTTTAAGACTTTAGCTTGTATATCATCGCCTTCTTTAAACAAGTCCTTTAATACTTGGCCTTCCTCTAGGGAAACCTCTTCTTTTGGTATTATACCATCTTTTTTGCATCCTATGTTTACGATAATCTCATTATCTGTTACCTGATGAATTTTACCATCTACAATCTCACCTGTTCTTGGCAATCTCAAAGATTTATCAATTTCATCCATTAAATCCAACATAGGATTCTTTTCAAAGTTTTCAGTGATATTTTCACTCATACTAGCAATAACCTCCTTAATAATGCATTCAGGCGTCGAGGCGCCTGCTGCAACTCCTATTTTATTACATTTTTGAATATCTTTCAATGGTAAATCGGAAATATTTTCAATAAATTTTGTATTTTTACAATATTTACTGGCAATTTCATACAATTTCTTTGTATTCGAACTGTTTATACCTCCTATGACCACCATACAATCCACTTCTTTAGCTAATTTGGCACAACTATCCTGCCTTTCTTTTGTGGCATTACAAACGGTATTTTTTAATTCATATTCAACATTATTACTCTCTAGGACTTTAATAATCTCATTAATCGTATCTTCCTTGATGGTTGTTTGACTAACTATAAAATAGTTATCTCCTAAAACATTCTCTGCTTCAAATGGTTCTCCTATTATTGTTGCATTATATTCACACCAACCGTTTGTGGCAATTACCTCCGGGTGCTTACTATCACCGATTATTATTATTTGTTTTCCATCGTTATATGCTTTTTCCACAAGCTCATGTATTCTTTTAACCAAAGGGCAAGTGGCATCTACTACTTCAATATTCTTTTCTTTTGCCCTTAAAAAGAATTCTTTGGGTGCGCCATGGGATCTTACTATTATGGTGCTGCCATTCTCTGCTTCCTCAATTTCAGAAATAATTCTTATCCCTTTTTTCTCAAGGGAATCCGTTACGGTTTTATTATGTATCAACTGGCCTATGGTATAAATATTTTTCTCTTTTTTCATTTTGATCTGCTCATTGGCAATATCTATTGCTCTTTTTACACCAAAGCAAAACCCGGAAGCAGGCGCTCTTAAAACTTCCCTCATTATTTATTCTCCTTCAGCTCATTTAAATACTTCTTAAAGGACCTTTCTGAACCGTTTTCCGTAGGCTCATAGTACTTGGTTCCCTCTTTATATAAATTATCCGGTAAATACTGCTGTTTTACATAACCTCCGTAATTATGAGGATATTTATATTTCCTCTTTTCTGTTACGTTGCTACTTACATTAAGCAAATGGCCGGGCACATCATCAACCACTTTTTTTTGAACATCTTCCATAGCCTTATTAAGTGCCATATACGAACTATTGGATTTTGGTGATGATGCCAATAATATAACCGCTTCGCTTAAGATTATAGACGCTTCCGGAAGACCTACCATCAAAGCTCCCTGGACAGCTGAATGTGTTATCGATAGCGCAGCAGGATAAGCCATACCCACATCCTCTGCCGCTATCACAAGCAGCCTCCTACCTATCATCATTATATCGGCTCCGCCATCAATTAAACGAGCAAAATAATGTATGGCCGCATCAGGGTCTGATCCCCTTATGGATTTTTGCAATGCTGAAAGTAAATTATATCTGTCCTGGGTTTTATCATAAAACCCAACTTTTCTTTGCATTGCTTCTTCCACTATTTTGTTGTTGATTATATCGTTTTTATCTAAATTTTCTATAATAAATCCCAGCGCATCTAAGGCTACCCTTGCATCACCGTTTGACATACTTGCCAAATTCTTAACCGCATCTTCTTCATATTTAATACTAAGCATACCAAAGCCGTATGTGTTATCACTTAAAGCTCTTTTAATAATCTTTATTAAATCTTTTTCTTCAAGTCTTTTAAATTCATATATGTTTCTCACACGACTTATAACGGCGTTATTAATTGCAAAGTAGGGGTTTTCCGTGGTTGAGCCTATAAACCTGATTATTCCCTCTTCTAAGGCCTTAAGCAGAGAATCCTGTTGTAGCTTATTCCATCTGTGAAATTCATCGATATATACATAGGTAGCTTTTTTTTCTATTCCATACAGCCTATCTTTTGCATTATCTATTATTATTTTTAATTCCTTTATACCCGTTGCAGAAGCATTAATTTCTACGAATTTGCTATCCATTTCTCCTGCAATTATCCTTGCTAAAGTGGTCTTGCCGGTACCGGAAGGCCCATAAAATATAGCCGATGAAAAACTTTTATTTTTAATGGAATTGTATAAGAGGGAGCCTTTGTATAAAAAATGCTCCTGTCCTACAAAATCATCCAAATTGTCCGGCCTTAATCTTGTTGATAATGGTATCATATTACTCCTTAAAAACAATTCCGGCTATAAGCCGGAATCTATTTATTGATTGAATACTTCTTTTCCTAAATATCTGGCGGCATCCCCAAGCTCTTCCTCAATTCTTAATAATTGATTGTATTTAGCCACTCGTTCAGTTCTCGAAGGTGCACCTGTCTTTATCTGCATTGCATTAATTGCCACTGATAAATCGGCAATTGTAGTGTCCTCGGTTTCTCCTGATCTATGGGATATTATAGTTGTATATCCATTTTTCTTTGCCAAATTTATTGTCTCCAATGTCTCTGAAATACTACCTATTTGATTTAATTTAATTAATATTGAATTGGCACATCCCAGTTCGATACCTTTTTTGAATCTGGTGGGATTTGTAACATAAAGGTCATCCCCCACCAGTTGAACTCTGTCTCCCAATTTATCAGTTAATAACTTCCAACCATCCCAATCCTCTTCATCCATTCCGTCTTCAATGGATGCTATAGGATATTTATTAACGAAGTGCTCCCAATTAGCCACGAGTTCAGCTGCTGTGAATTCTCTTCCGGACTTTGGCATCTTATACATGCCTTCTTTCTCAGTTTTCCATCCGCTTGCCGCTGCATCTATTGCTATTACAAAGTCATCCTTCGGCTTATATCCTGCATTTTCTATGGCCGCTACAATATAATCCATTACTTCGAACTCATCCTTTAGATTTGGTGCAAATCCACCTTCATCTCCCACCGCAATGGAATGTCCCTTTGCCTTTAGCTCTTTAGCCAACTGATGATAAACTTCGCTGCACCATCTGTATGCTTCTTTAAAAGTTGGTGCTCCCACGGGCATTATCATGAATTCTTGAACATCAACCGTATTGGATGCATGCTCACCACCGTTTAATATATTCATCATAGGTACAGGTAATACATTGCCGTTAATGCCACCTATAAACTTGTATAGTGGTAACTTTAAGGATTTAGAAGCTGCATTGGCACAAGCTATCGAAACTGCTAAAATAGCATTTGCTCCTAATTTGCTTTTATCCTTTGTTCCATCCAAATCCATCATGGCTTTTTCAACCGCATATATATCAGCAGCATCCATACCCATTAATTTGCTGTTTATTAGCGTATTAACGTTGTTAACTGCTTTAGTGACACCTTTTCCCCCGAATCTATTTTTATCCCCGTCTCGAAGCTCTAAAGCCTCATATATGCCTGTTGATGCTCCGCTTGGGGTATCACCAATTCCTACAATGCCATTTTCAAGCCATACCTCAGCTTCTACAGTCGGATTGCCTCTGGAATCAAGTATTTCTCTTCCTATTACTTTAACAATTTTCAATCTCATATTATAACTCCTTAATAATTAAAATAACAACTTCTATATATTATAACTCAAATGTTACCTTTTTTAAAGTACTAAAGTGACATATTAGCTAATAATGTTTCTATTTTATTTACCAAGGAAAGAGTATTTAAATTGTCTTCATCAACATCTGACATAATAGACATAATTATTGCCTTTTCTCCGTATTGATAATGATCCGCTATTTCTTCAATTAACTCCTTCAGCTTTATATATAAAGTGTTATTATCAGAATCCGGATAGTAAATTAGTTTTATTTCGTTAGTATCATTTTTAATATATATCATATCTCCGTTAATTAAATAATCTTCTGGGAAAATCAGATGATTTTCGCTTAATTCTTCATAGATTATTAATTTACTTATAATTCTTAGGGCATCCTTAAGAGTACACTTGCTGTAATCTATTTTACTGTAACCATCAGTATGATAAACCATTTCCAATTCTTCATTATTTTCTATTACACTGGTTCTTAAAAAGCATTTGTTATAGTTCATTGATATTATATCAATAATATAATCAGGTATAAGCTCCTTTATTACCCTCTCTCTTCTGGTTACACTCATACTAACCTCCACATTTTTTACAGGGCACATAACCCCTCTCTATGGCAATTTTCTTATCAATTTTTAAATAATCCCTTTCAATCAGCTTACAATCTGACAAGTGATATTTCATACCTGAATTGGGGAATACATATACCTGTTCACCCTTTTGTGCATTTTTACTTTTACACAAATCACACGGTTTGTAGTTTTTGATTAAATAATCGGTAAGAATAACACTTATACACCCATTCTTTATCAAATCACAGCTCTCATTATGATAACAGTTACCATAGTTTGGGAATATATATACCACTTCTGATTCATCGCTTGTGATTTCTTCTATTCCCAAAGGATTTAAATTTCTTCTATCCCCAATAAAACATCTTGTCATCACTTTCATATCCAAGTTAAGATTATTAAAAAAGAGATTATAATCATTTTCAAACTTGGCGTTAAGATTAAGAATTATTATGTCATTAATACCTTTATATTTCTCATAATAGCCGTATTTATATATCTTAACATCATCTAAATTATTATTCTCATCAATTATTCTTTCCTTTATTTTCATGGGTACTAAAGGATTTATTCTAACCACCTTAGCTTCCATTGCCGCTAATCTTAATTCATCCCCCAGGGAAAAGGTTATATTCTCAACTGTTGAATACTTTATTATTATGGAAGCCATAAACAATATTGCTATTACATAAAAGGGCAAACAAAACGCAGATTCTATTATATAACTACCTTTTTTGTCAATAAGTGATTTCTTTTTCATATACATTACCATTGGCCTTTATAAAAAAGGTTAAACCATTATTATATTCTTTAAAGTTAAAATCATTATAGTACCTGTATTTCATATTGATCTGTATCAAATCCATCATTCTAAACAATCTTATATCGTCATTCATCAAGGCAATATACATCATTAAATATTCTTCGTAGTCCAAGCCTCCAAAATCAGTCTTTTTTTCGTTTTCATAATTGTCTTCCAAATATTTCATATTATCTTTTTCTTCATCTGTTAATTTTTCCATGAATGCATCGCTTCTTAATACGGAATCTATATCCGTATTCCAAGTATCTTTTGTTTTTATTATTGGCACCTTTTCTCCCTTTAGTAATGTCTTTATATCCCATTCTGTCTCCATAACGGCCCAGCTTTCCATAATAAGAAATTGTGTGGCAACACACCATGGACCGGGGCAAATGGTTTCGGCTATGGTTAAAGTTAATTGTCTTTTCTCTGCATCTTTATATAAATAACTAAGATTCAATGCATTCCTAAGTAACCATATTTTAAGTTTTGCTTTTTCGTAGTTTTCGTTGTCATCCATGCTGCCGTTTAATATATATTCCCATTCATTATCAAAAACGCAATCTTTTTTACCCTTCACATACAAATGATTATTAAAATATTTTGTTATATAGGCGAGCTCTATGCATCCATCTGTTATGTCATTAAAATCCGTCCCCCCTAATAAAAGATCTTTTAAAACTTTATAATTGTTTTCGTTTACTACATTTATGGATGGTAGGGTTTCTATTATAGCTTTATTTTTAATAATTATATTGGTGCCATTTTTCTCTTCCCTAAATGTTTTTTTATTATTATCGCTTAATATACTTTTCTGCGCAGTACCCATAAAGTTTTCCGGAACAATAAGCCTATATTCAGATAAATCACAGCTAACACCTTCATAATCTATACTGCCTCTGTTTTTAAACGTGTAGCTGCAATATTTATTCAATTTGCCGCTTATATCATTTTCGTTACCAAAATATGCCATTATCCCATAGTCGTTATAAAGATTTATGTCATATTCCGATAAGATTGCTTTGCCCCATAGAACCGAAAGGGAATTGATCTCGGCTTTTGTCACTTGATTCTTAGTAATATTTATAAATGTGGCTATCATGGTAATCATCACTGTAAACAAAACCGCTAGAGTTATTATTGATGAACCTCTGTTATTCAATCATATCACCTACCATAACCAAATTCGTTTCTGAAAAGACATGATAAGTGGAATATACGTTAAATTCAAAAATTTTGTTTAAATATTCATTATCAATTAGGCATATCTTTTCATTCTTTTCGATTGCCTCCCCCACAAGCTCATCAGTTGCCAAAGCATCTTCCATTATATTTTCATGCATCTCTACTCTAGTATTCATTATTTCATAATAAAATATGGTAAGTCTTATAAGTAAAAAGGTAATTATAATTATCAAAGGCACTGTAATTGATGCTTCGATCATTTCTTCACCCTTTTTATTGAGTTTAAGCTTATTAAAAATTCCCGGCATCAAGATTACTAAACGTTTCATTCATAAATGAAGTTATTTCTCCTTTAAAAATTATACCAAGTCCCACGGCAACCGCAATCAATATGGCCGCCTGTACCAATTCCATACCATCTTTTTTCTTTAATAATTTAAACATAAATCCTCCTCACATATTCATAATGGCCGGGGCCATAGTAACTAAGATCAACACCATCAGTAATAAGCTTAGGGGTAATATCATTCTTGTTTCTATGTATCTACCGTTTTCCCTGGCTATAACCTTCCGTGTTTCCCACAAATACTTGTTTTCAGTTTCGATTTTATCTCTTATATCATTTCCTCTTTGAGAGTTTTCAACAATAACTGCAGTCAACCTGCTTAATTCTTTGATTTTAACATTATTTGAGTAATCATTTAGTTTTAATAGAATATTGACATTTTCAGCCGTCGCCTGTCTTTGTATTTCAATCAATTCATTTTTAAAAACATTTCTTTCATTTGTATTTTCACTTTTATAACTATCAATAATTCTGTTAATACAATCATTTAGTATTAATCCGCTGTTTAATAATAGAATTAGCTGATTACTGAATCTGGGCAGCTCCATCAAAACCGACTTTTTATATTGGTTATTCTTTTTTATGGCTTCATATTTATCATTCTTAATGACAATCATAATTAACCCAATAGATATCAATAAGTATAAAAATCCGTCGTAGTTTTGTTTTTCATGAATGCTCCATGTTATATCATCACCTTCCTCTGTTTTGTCGGGCAAATCTATTTTATTATCCCTTTTATTTTCAATATCAAATATTATATCTTGTATTTTTTCATCAAAGGTCTTTCCTTCATTCTCCTTCACATTTTCCCCTTCAGGATTATTATTAATGCTTATATCCGCCACCACAATCTCACCCTCATCATTTTGGGCATTTAAACTGATATCGTAATGGTTATCACCTTCTGTTAATCTTATACCAACCAACTCCCCCATATTATTGGTTATATAGACATTTTTATTAATCTTTGTTTTTAATGAACTTGCTGCCAACATAATAGATGTAATCATAACAATTATGGTTATTTGTTTTATCAATTTTATATTATCCATCACACACTCAAATTCTTATATCCGTTATTCTTTCAATTAGCTTATATATAATGACATATGAAAAAATTACTAATGTCATAATTATTTTTCCTTCCAAATTATTATAAAGAACACTTATATAGTCAGCAGCACATATATTTAAAAGCAGTAGAACTGCAATGGGCATAATTAGTATTATATATCCCTCCTTCTTCTTTCTATGGATGATTTCATATATTTCCTTTTCTATGGTCATTTTTTCTATAATTACATTTGAAGCCATGGTTATAGCAGCAATCATATTAGCACCTGTATACTTACAGGTTTCATATATTTGAGCAAAATCGTAAACATCCTCTATGCCGGTTTTTTGGGCGAACTCCTTCAAGACTTCCACATCATCCATATATTCCATTTTTATATGCATTTCCATTAACTCGCCCTTTAAAACAGAATCTTTTCCATAAATACCATGGATCACTTCAACAGTTTCTTGTATAGATTTTCTCAGTGAGTTTCTGGCTCCGATTAAAGACGCTATACTGAACAGAAAATCTTTAAATTCCTCCATCAGTCTTTTTCTTCTTATTTCAATTTTATATGCTTTAATTTTATTTAATACGAAAGGAATCAGAAAGGCTGAAAGTACACAAGCAGTCAATGATTTATAAAAAAGCAACGCTATGGTAATTGATACTATTATATAGACTATAGCTATAAATAGTTTTTCCCTATTGTTAAAGCTGTAAGTATCAAAGCTATTCATTTATCTCCATTCTCTTCAATTTGCGATTTCTAATCAATTTGTTTCCTGTTTTTATAAGCATTCCGTTATCATTTAAAACATATAATTTGTTTAGAGTATATGAATCGTCATTTAATCCCACCAACTCTGAAATTTCAGCCACCTTCCTTTTTCCATATTTATCTCTCTCCAAATGTATGAGGACCTCCAGCGAATCGGATATTTGTTTTTTTATTGAGATTAAAGGGATATCTGCACTCATAAGATACATGGCTTCTAATCTGTACAGCATCCCCTCAGAAGAACCTGCATGACCCGTGGACATACTTCCTGAATGACCTGTTGACATTGCTTGTATCATATCCTTGATCTCTTCTCCCCTTACTTCTCCTACTATTATCCTATCCGGTCTCATTCTTAAGCTTGTTTTAATAAGCTTGGACATGCTGACTTCCCCCTTACCCACGGAATTTGAATTTCTGCATTCCATATGCACCACATTTTTTATGGTATCTATCTTAAGCTCTGCGGAATCCTCTATTACTATTATTCTTTCATTTTCTTTGTCTACATATCCCGTTAAAGCATTGAGAAAAGTAGTTTTACCGCTGCTTGTGGAGCCGGATATCATTATGTTATATCTTGCTTTAACTATAATGCTTAAGAACTGTGCACATTCATAATCTAGGGTGTTAAACCTTATTAAATCATCCATTTTTATGGTATTTTTATTAAATTTTCTAATGGTAAGTATAGGTCCGTTTAATGCCACATTCTTTAATACCCCATTGACTCTATATCCACTTTCTAATCTTGCGTCCACGATGGGATTCACCTCGTTGATTTCCCTATGTACATCACTTGCAAAAAGTCTTATCATATCTTCCAATTCACGCTCTGACAAAAATGACAGGGAAGTCAATTCCATCCTTCCGTTTTTTTCTATGAAAATATTTTCAGGCCCGTTAACCATGATTTCATTAATGGTTTCATCGGAAAGAAGGGGATAAAGTATACCGTATTTACTTTCTATTCTATATTTTATTTCTGTTATTAACCCTGTTATATCCCCGGCATATATGTCATTAATATATTTTGATTTAAACAATTCTTCTTCTATATGAATTTCCAAGTCAATATCATCATTTTTTCTTAATGATTCCCTTACCTTAAGGGTTATTTCTGATATGGCTTTCTTGTATATTTCAGAATTTCCTATCATAAATTATTGCTCTCTTCATTACACTTTCTATGATTCTTTTAGTATCATATGTGGTTATTATGTCTCCTCCGTTTTCAACCATGTTAATAATTTCCTTATCATCAAGCCTACATTTCTCTTTTAATTCCTTAATAAGTCTAAAGTTCTTCCTTTCATACACTATTATCCTATAGTCGCTAATCTTTATAAGGTTAAGGTTATTACCATTTAGACAATTCCCTATATCAAATATTATCACATCAAAAGCATTGTTTATTAACACATCAATGAATCTGTCAAAGTCGCTTGGTTTTAAATTTGCTATGGGATTTATGATTTCATTGTTTTTCATTCTATATATCCCATGAATATCATTGAAGAAAAAAGACTCGGGCTCTATATTCTTTTTCGCACATATATAATACATAAACCTTTTAAAGCTATGCTCCATATCAACTTCCTTGTTATCGGTGAGATTAATATATTTAAGCGGTATAATCAAAACTTTATTCATGCCCTCAGAGACCATATCAGCCCCAAGCTTTCTAATATACTTAGTGCATTCATTCACCCCGTCATCGCTAAAAACAGAGACGATAACGCCGCTACCCTTCTTAACAGTACTAATATTATTAATCATATAATAAAACCACATTATATCGGAAATTATATATCGGGCTCCTTTGTATTTGAATATTCGTTTGTATTCTTCACTTGCTTCCATTTCTGATTCCTGAAATTTTGTTGTATTGTCTTCGCTTATTTCTCTGACCAAATATATTACCTTATGCTTTAAATCATTGTCCTTAAAACTATCATCCTTTTTGTAATCTCCGTCTGTTAATATCATGTCGTAATCTTCTTTAATTATTGAATTGTTTCTTCCATAAATAATATTAATTTCTTTTTTATGTGCTGTAATTACTCGACTTAAGGCCACTTTATAAGCTTGATCATTTATTATCATCAATATTTTCATAAATTTCTCCTTAAATAAAATATACCATTGATTATTTTTACTTACAGTACACTTTTTTTAAAATAAAAAGCTGCATTTCTCAAAGGAAATACAGCTTTAATCTATTTATATCATTATTAATAAAAAAAGCACCCTATAGGTGCTAATGGTGCGCGATAAGGGACTTGAACCCCTACGGTCTCCCGCTAGATCCTAAATCTAGTGCGTCTGCCAATTCCGCCAATCGCGCATATTAATGGTGACCCCACCGGGAATCGAACCCGGGTTACCGCCGTGAAAGGGCGATGTCTTGACCGCTTGACCATGGGGCCATATTGAAAAACCGGCAACGTCCTACTTTCCCAGGCAGCTTCCCGCCAAGTATCATTAGCGCTAAAGAGCTT
>CAYNTJ010000016.1:0-8795 GCA_964400515.1 uncultured Oscillospiraceae bacterium
TTAAGTAAATTTTGTTATAAACTAATGGTTTTCAAGATGTAGAAAGAACACTTTTTCCTCTTCAAGTAGAAACAAATACAAAGATATAGATAATTTAGGATATAACAACCTAGCGAATGGCTTTGTTTAGCAAAACGATACAAATCCTTTGGCTTATTTGAACGATTTCTCTACTAGTCGCAGCAGAAATCCTCCATAGGTAATAGGGCGGCAGTTACCAACTCGTTGTCATTAAACGCCGATTTGTTAAATTCTCGTATGGCTTCCATTACGGACGTTGCTTTGCTGTGGTTGGGTATTTGCATAACAATGGATGAGTTGTACCCTGGCCAAACAGCGGTATTTAGCCGACTATCGCCTTTAGAATTTTTGGCCAGAACCTGCTCTATGATTTGGTAACTTTCAATCCCGAGTTCATCTATTCTCTTTACTAAAGCGTCGAGAACGCTTACGTTGCAAGTGCAGTATATTAGCTTCATTACAAACAGATTTATTGGTTACTAACGCTCTTAGCATGGAAAACTGCATAAACAGTAGGTACCACTAGCAGGGTAATAAAAGTAGAGGCCAATAACCCACCAATCATTGTAATTCCCAATGGCTGATATGCCTCGCGCCCCATTCCTTCGCTCATTGCGAGGGGCAACATCCCCAGCATAGTGGTTAGGCTGGTCATGAGCACTGGACGAAGGCGGCTACGACCAGCCTCCTGCACCGCTTCGTATACCTTTAGGCCTCGTTTACGAAGCAGGTTTGTGTAATCTACCAGCACAATGCCGTTGTTCACAACTATTCCTATAAGCATAATCACACCCACAAAGGTGGTTACACTTAGGGTTACACCGGTTAGCTTAAAAGCCCATATTATTCCAATAAAGGTTAGAGGAACGGCAAACATAATGATGAATGGGTCGCGAAACGACTCGAACTGACCAGCCATAACCATGTACACCAGCGCAATTCCCAGGAAGAAGATTAGGTACAAATCGGCGAACGAAGCCCCCTGTTCGGTGGTTTGGCCTGCCAACTTCACCTCGGTTCCAGCAGGTATATCCAAGTCTTTCAGCATTTGCAGGGCTTCGCCCTGGCCTTCTCCTAAAGATATGCCGTTGAGCTCGGCCATAACCCTTACTATGCGCTCCTGCGCAAGCCTATCGATTTGTAGCGACCCCATTCCCAGCTCGATATCGGCAACCGACGAGAGGGGAATGTGTTGCCCCAGCAGGTTAGTAAGGCTTATGTTTTTAATCGACTCGATATCACTGCGGTAGTCGGGGTGGTAGCGAACCACAATCCGAAACTCGTTACCCTCCTCTTTGAACCCTCCCGCCTCTGCACCATATATGCTTTGGCGAACCTGTAACCCAATCATTCCTGTGTTTAGCCCTAAGGCTGATGCCTTTTGCCTATCGACCCGAACCTGAACCTCCATTTTGCCCTTGTCAATGGTGTTTACCACATCGATAAAGTTTGGCGAGCCGGACAAGTTTTGGGTTAGGTTCGTTGCAATCGCATTTAGGTGCTCGTAGTTTGACCCTGAGATATGAAACTCGATGGGCTTTAGGTTGCCCGTAACCGCTTGTGAGATAATGCTTCCGCCCACAATGTTGAAGTTTTCCACCTCGGGTATTTGGGCAATATGTGGGCGAAGCTCGTGTGCTATTTGCTTGGCCGAGCGTGCCCGCTTATTGGGTAGCGAAAGATGACAAAGCACAGTGGCAATGTTCTTCCCCTCGCGAAACCCAACTGAGGTAAGCATTCCATTTTCCGATTGCCCCGAAATGGAAGCCAAGCTGCCGGGCATCATCTCTGGAACCTCGCGCTCAAAAATATCCATCACCACCTGCGAAATGCTGTCGGTTTTGGAAGCCGTTGCCGAAATATCAATCTCAATGGTAGCAATAATATCCCCAGCATCGAACTCGGGAATGTAGTCGGTGCCTAACCCCTTGCCAACCCAAAGGCTAGCGCCTAGCGCAAGGCCTACAATGGTTAGGGTGAAGGTTTTATGGTAAACCGCCCAGCCAAGGGTTTTTTGGTATATAATCTCTAGATATACAAATAGTTTCTCACTTAATCGGTACAGTAGGTAGCGCTTTCGCTCCTCTCCCCTTTTTTTGGCCTTCAGCAATTGCGACGAGGCCATGGGCGTTAGCGTTAGGGCAGTTATAAGCGATGCCACCATGGTTACCGACGTGATGATGGCCAGCTGCTTAAACATCACCCCAACCAATCCTCCCATAAATATCATGGGGATAAACACCATAAGCGTTGTAAGGGTTGATGCGGTAATGGCCGAACCCATTTCGCTGGTTCCAAAAATGGCCGCCTGGCTTGGCCGCGACCCCCTCTCGATATGCTGGGTGATATTCTCGAGCACCACAATGGAATTATCTACCACCATACCCATAGCAATAATAAGCGACATTAGGCTAAAGATGTTGATAGTCCAGCCAATGGCGTATATCAGAATAAACGATGTAATAAGCGAAAAGGGGATGGTTAGGAATACGATTAGGCTTAGCCTCCACTCACGCAGAAAAGCAAAAACCACCAGCACCACAAAGATTAGGGCATACCAGAACGATTGGGTAAGGTTTTTAATACTCTCCACAATCAGCTCATCGGAGTTCATAATCTCGGCAATTTCAATATCGGCAGGTAAAGTGGGATGAATTTCCGATATCTTTTGCCTTACGGCTTGTACCACCTCAAGGGTGTTGGCGCCTGACTGGCGCTGAATCATAATACCCACCCCCGAGCCATTAATGGTGCGCGAGTGCTCGTCGAGCTCCTTGAACCCATCGGTAATGGTGGCCACATCACTAAGGCGGATAATTCTATTGTTGAAGTTGATGAGCGCCAGTTCGCCCAGCTCATCAACATGCTCAATATCGCCGGGTATGCGAATGGCAAAATCATTATCGCCCACTCGAATATTCCCCCCGGGAATAGTGATATTCTCGGCGCTAAGGATAGTTTCAATATGGCTTATGGTGATATTGTAGGCGGCAAGCTTGTGAGGGTCGACATCAACCTTTATCTCCCTTTTGGGAGTGGCCAGAACCATTACCGTTCCCACGCCTGGAAGCTTGCGCAGTGGTGCTGCAATCTGATCCTGAATAATCTTATCGAGCCCATTGTAGCTGTCGTTGGCCGACACGCCATATACCAGAACCGGAAGTAGCGACGAGTTTATCTTGTAAATAACGGGGTTGTATGCGTTGCTGGGCAAACGGGTTTTCACCAGCTCAATGAGGTCGCGGGCATTGCTGGCCGACTCGCTGATATCGGAGCCCCATTCGAACTGTAGCGAGATAAAAGAAACGTTCTCCTTCGACTGAGAACTTATCTCCTTAAGGTTCTCGGTGCCTCCCAGTGCAGCCTCAAGCGGACGGGTTACCTGCTGCTCCACCTCAATGGCCGATGCACCGGGGTAAAGGGTGATAACGGTGAGCGATGGGAACTCCATCTCGGGCATAACATCGAGTGGTAGCCGGGTGAGCGATACCAACCCAAATAGGAGCGTGGCGAGGAACACCATGGCAATGGCTACGGGTCGGCGAACAGATATTCTGGGGAGATTCATATTCGTTGAATTTCTTGTTTTCTACTGAACTCGTATAAATTATACGATATTGATTTACAATATACTTTGGCGAGATGCTGCTTGTAACGCAGATTAATTCCTTACCTCAACCTTTTGCCCGTCCTTAATTTTTGCCTTTCCCTCTACAACAATTAGCTGGTTGGGCTCAGCGCCTGTAACGGCTACCATATCGCCCATTGTATGCAGACGGCTAATTACTATCCTTTGGGCAATATCGTTTTCGATAACGTAAATAAACTCTTCGCCAGTTCCGGGTAGCTGGCCAATGCTGCTTAATGGCACAAATACCGATTGTTGCTCAGGAAGCGATATGTTAATCCGTGCAAACATACCAGGCTTTAGCTCGCCAACCGCATTGCTCAGTACAATTTCTGCCGAGGCAGTTCGGGTTAAGGTTGAGAGCATTGGCTTAACGCTGTTAATCTTGGCATTGAAACGCTTATTGGGCTGTGCGTCGATGGTAATTTCTGCGGCTAAACCAGGTTTTATTGTGGATAAGTCCTTTTCGTTCACATCGAATTTTACCCTAACCGGGTCGAGCTGCATAAGCCGTACAATGCCCGAGCGCATGGTGGAGTAGCCAGGGTCGAGGCCAGGGTTTATAAAGTATATCTCACCCTCCTCCATCATCCGCTCAACAATGGTTCCCGAGAAGGGGGCGTAAACCCTTGTGTTTTTACGAATCATTTCGGTTTTAGCATCCGATGCTTCGAGCTTGGCCTTTATGTGGTCGTACTCCATTTGGCTGATACTCTCCTGCGCACGAAGTCGTTTTACCCTCTCGTAATCCTTTCGCAGCGCCTGATTCTCCACCTCGGCCTGGGTGAGCATCTCGTCGGCCAGTTCCACAATTAAATCGCCCTGCCTAACCTTGGCCCCCTCAGCAAAGTGTATCTTCTCCACTTTTCCGGGCATTGCCGCACCCAAATTCGATTCGCGATTGGCAAATACAGTGCCTGTGAAGCTAAGAGTGGGTGAGTAGGGCATCTCGGTTGCCTTGGCAACTTTTACCACGGGGAATTCCGCAAGAATTTCCTCGCCCTCGTTTTTTGTGCCTTTACAGCTGATTAGGGCAATTGCGGTTAATAGTATTAATAGTTTAACCTTCATATCCTGTTTATTATAGTGATTTCTTTGTTGGCAGATTAGTATGCATTTCGAAATTTTACCAGATTTCCTCGTCAATGTTAATTTGCCCCGTTACCTTTCGGAGGTTAGCGGTACTCAGTTGGCTCTCCATTCGAGCATCAATAAGGTTGCTGTTTGCCTCTAACCACAAGGCTTGAGCCTCTAGCACATCGGTGGTTTTAACCATTCCCTCGGCAAAGGCATTGCTGGTTATTCTAAGGTTTTCGGTTGCAAGCAATAGATTTTCTTCGGCCATCGAAACCCTTTTGTAGCTTTCGTTAGCGGCAAAGATAGCCTGCCGAACCTGTAGGTCTATCATTTCGCGAGCTTCGGCCAGCTGTAGCTCAGCCTTTTTATGCTCGTGTTGCGCAGCCCTAAGGGTGTGTGCTCTATCGTTCCAGTGGAAAATGGGGATGTTTATAGCCACACCTACGTTCCAATCGCCACCAAAACTGTTGGAAAAACCGCTATAAGGATTAGGGTTTAGAAAGGTGTATCCAGCGGTAAGTCCGACATTTGGGAGGTATCTCGATTTCATAATGTTTACCCCCGATTGCGCTATGCTTACCGCATGGCTAAGCATGGCCAGCTCGGGTCGGGTAGTATTGGTACTATCAGCTAGAAGTTCCGCATCAATACTGCTGGGGGGTTTGTCCAGGCTATCGCTAAGCATGATGTTTGACTCGAACGGAAGCCCAACCATTTGGCATAGCGCCATGCGCGACAGTTCTAGTCCATTCTGCGCTTTAAGCAGATTTAGCTGCGCCTCGTTGGCCTTTACATCAACCCTTAGCACATCGGTTTTTATGACTATACCCTCGGTGTATAGGTTTTGCACATCGGTTTTAAGCTTGTTAAGCAGGGCGATATAGCTCTCAACTGTTTTCACCTTTTCCTGCAGCGATACCATACGCCAGTAGTTTGCCTCCACCCCGTAAAGCAGCTCGTTCTGCTCCTTGGTTAGCGAAAACTTAGCAATTTGGTTGTTTAGCTGGCTGATACGGTGCATCTCTCGTATTTTACCCCCAGTGTAAATGGGTTGGGTTATGCTAATGCCCGCCATAAACAGATTCTTACCACCATATTGCAACTGATCCTTAGGCAGCCAGGCGTAGTTGGTGAAAACGGGGTTGCCATCTTTGTCGTAAATCAACCCACCACTTATGGGGTTAAACACAAATGTGTTGGCAGGATCGCGATTGGGGTCGAACTCGCCCGTTTCGGGATTGATTGCACTAAATGGTACTACCGGAATGAGCATGTCGTTCTCGAGCAGCTGGATATTTCTATTGGTTCGATTGTAGAGCCCCGTTGCGCTGATGTTTGGAAAGTAATTGGTTCGAGCCGAACTAGCCATAGCCTCACTTGAGCCAATATCCTCTTTTGCAATACGAATCGTGTAGTTATGCTCCAAAGCAAGCCTTTTGCAATCGTTGAGGGAGAGAGTTTGCTGAGCCACAAGGGGTATGACAACCGTAAGACAAAGGGTAAATAGAAAGCCTTTTTTCATCGTATTAGCTGTTTCGAATTACAATTCCATAGAAAAGCATGTTGAGCATATCGTTAAGTATGGTGTCCAAGCTTCCGGTACGCCAATGCTCCAGGAAGAGAGGAACCTCAAGACCCTTCATTGCCGTTAGCAACACAACCGATGAGAGTTCAATATCCTTAACTTGGAAAACCTTCTGCTCAACCCCTTCGGTTAGCAAGGCTTTAATGATTGATACCTCCTCGGTATCGTACTTCGACCGCAACTTTTCAACCATATCAAGGTTATTCACCTCCCTGTCGTTAACCATGGTGTAGTAGTTTGCCATAACCTGTACAGCCTGCATTCGGGTGCTAACGTATGCCTTAACTTTGTCTATTACTTTTAAATCGCTTTGCAGTATTTCGTTGATCTTTTCGCGAAGGGTATCGGCCTCTTTATCAACCACGGCTTTAAATATATCCTCCTTACTGCTGAAGTAGTAGTATATGGAGCTTTTACCCTTGCTAAGCGCTTGGGCAATGTCATCAACAGTTGTTTTTTTAAACCCAAACTTGGCAAACACCTCTGAGGCAATGCTCACAATGGTATTTCGCATATTGCTGTGGGCCATCGTTTTGTTATCACTGTCCATAATGTAATTCGACTATTCGTTTAATATGGTCCAAAGTTACAACCGAAATAAATATGAACCAACAGAATGTTCGACCAAAAGCGTTAAATAGTCTAAAATGTTTTTCAACACATATCTATTGGTTTAATTATCTGCAAATTAAGGCCTACCATTTGGCGGGTAGAAAAAATTATTAAGGGAATGACAAATGAAGTGTTACAGTTAATCGGAAAAATATACTTTTGTCTAATAAATTTTCTGTAATCGCAAGAGATTTAATTATAAATTCGAACTGCAAAAGAGATTCCCCTATGAAAAGAATACTAGTAGTTGGTGCTGGCGGACAGATTGGTTCCGAGTTGATACCTCATTTAAGAAATATTTATGGCGACTCCAACGTGATTGCCTCCGATATTAACTGCTGCACCTGTAAGCAGCTGGGTGAGGCAGGCCCTTTAGAAGAGTTTGACGCTTTGGATGGGAAGAGATTTGCTGAGGTAGTTAAAAAGTACAAGGTTGACACCATATACAATATGGTGGCTTTGCTATCGGCTACTGGTGAGAAGAACCCACAGCTTGCATGGAAAATTAATATGGGTGCGCTGCTCAACTCATTGGATATTGCTCTTGAGAACAAGTGTGCAGTGTTTACCCCCAGCTCCATTGGCGCATTTGGCCCATCGACACCGATGGACAATACCCCGCAGGATACTGTAATGCGCCCAACCACCATTTATGGCGTGTGCAAAGTTTCTGGCGAGTTGCTTAGCGACTACTACTACCAGCGCTTTGGGCTCGATACGCGCAGCGTGCGATTCCCCGGAATCATTTCAAATGTAACCTTACCGGGTGGTGGGACCACCGATTACGCCGTGGAGATTTACTATGGCGCCATTAAGGAGAAAAAGTTTACCTGTCCTTTACCTCAAGGAACTTACCTTGATATGATGTACATGCCTGATGCGCTAAACGCCTGCGTCGATTTGATGGAGGCCGATCCCAGCAAGCTGGTGCACAGAAACAGCTTTAACGTAACGGCTATGAGCTTTGATCCATCGCAGATTATGGCAGCCATCCAAAAGCGTATACCCGAATTTGTAATGGATTACGATGTGGATCCTATTAAGAAAGCTATTTCGGCCAGCTGGCCAAACTATATGGACGATAGCTGCGCCCGTGAGGAGTGGGGCTGGAATCCGAAATGGAATTTAGAGACCATGACCGACGATATGCTTAAGGTTATTGGCGAGAAGCACGCGAAGGGATTGATCTAGGGTAAAAATATCAAAAGATATGCAAACGGGTATCCAATAGGTTTTGGGTGCCCGTTTCTGTTTTTTCAAAATATCGATATCTTTACACAAAAAAGGTGCTTATGAAGAAATTGGTGGTGCTAACTGGTGCAGGTATTTCGGCTGAGAGTGGTATTAGAACATTCCGCGATATGGGTGGTCTGTGGGAGGAGTACGATGTGATGGAGGTGGCAAGTCCAGAGGCGTGGGATAGTAATCCTGAACTGGTTCAGCGGTTCTACAACGAGCGCCGGAAGCAGCTATTTACCGTTGAGCCAAATCCGGGTCACTTTGCGCTTGCTCAAGCGGAGCAGCAATTCGATGTGCATATCATCACCCAGAATGTGGATAATTTGCATGAGCGGGCTGGAAGTACAAAAATTACCCATCTTCATGGGGAGCTATCTAAGGTTAGATCAACCGGCGACCCAAATCTGATTTACGATATTGGCGGGAAGGAGCTAAAAATGGGCGATGTGTGCGAGCGGGGGCACCAACTTCGGCCTCACATTGTATGGTTTGGCGAGCCAGTGCCCATGATTGCCGAGGCCGCCGAAATTGCTGCTCAAGCCGATATTTTTGCTGTGGTGGGTACATCGCTTAACGTGTATCCCGCAGCAGGACTGCTCGACTATGCCCCAATGGGTATCCCAATTTTCCTAA
>CAYNTJ010000017.1:0-6410 GCA_964400515.1 uncultured Oscillospiraceae bacterium
TATTTAACGGATATAACTTATTCATATCTTGACCCAAGAGTAAAGGATTGACGAGGTAATGCTATGAAATTATTTAAAGGAAAAATAAAAAACAGAGGTATCATATCCCTGGGTTCAAGCATATATAATAATAAAACTGCTCTAATAGGAACAATTATACTGGGCGTGTTTGTTTTGATTGCCATATTTGGGCCTATTATTATGCCATTTTCCACTTTGGATTTCGGTAATCCTGAGGATATGCTAAAACCCCCAAGCCCTGAGCACTTACTGGGCACGGATGATATGGGTAGGGATATTTTGGCAAATTTAGTTTCCGGAGCCAGGGTGTCGCTTTTAATCGGTGTTTTGGCAACGCTAATATCCATGGGTATAGGCACGATTATAGGCATTAGCGCCGGCTATTTTGGGAAAGCAGTCGATAATATTCTTATGAGAATGACAGACTTCTTTTTGGTAATACCTTGGCTGCCATTGATGATGGTACTTGCTGCAATCCTAGGTACAAGTATATGGAATATAATTTTTGTAATCGGTATTACCAGTTGGGCGGGGACGGCCAGGGTAGTAAGAGCTCAAACATTATCTGTAAAGGAAAGGCAGTTTGTTGAAAGGACGGTGTCCTTGGGAGCGGGAAGCTTTCATATAATGCTTAAACATATTTTGCCCAATGTGTTTCCCTTGATTTTTGCAAATACGGTACTAATTGCAGCGACTGCGATTATTTCAGAAACCACTTTAAGTTTTCTGGGTTTAGGGGATCCCACCAGGGCAAGTTGGGGCATGATGCTTCATTATGCCTTTGAGAGCGGAGCTGCCAGTGCAGATGCTTATTGGTATTATTTGCCGCCGGGGATTTGCGTGGTATTGGTTGTATTATCCTTTGCCCTAATGGGATATGCTTTTGATGAAATAATGAATCCAAAATTCAAGGAGAGATAATATGAAACTGTTGGAAGTAAAAAATTTAAAAACCTATTTTAATATCTCTTCAGGACAGGTAAAAGCTGTAGATGATGTTAGTTTTGATTTGGATTATGGAGAATCTTTGGGATTAGTGGGAGAATCGGGTTGCGGAAAGACTACAAGCGCTTTATCCATAGTTCAATTACTGCCAAAGGAAGGTAAGATTTATGGTGGTGAAATCCTTTTGGAAGGTGTGGACTTGGCTAAGCTAAGCGACTCGGAGATGCAAAGATATCGCTGGAATGAGATTTCATTGGTTTTCCAAGGAGCAATGAATGCTTTGAATCCTGTGCAAAGAATAGGAAAGCAGATATCAGAAGCCATCGTTTTACATCATCAACTGGGAAATGAGGAGGCTTTAAAAAAAGCAGGAGATATATTAGAACTGGTGGAAATTCCAAGGGAAAGGCTAATGAATTATCCCCATGAATTTAGCGGTGGCATGAAGCAAAGGGTAATGATAGCCATGGCCTTGGCATGTAATCCGAAAATAATAATAGGAGATGAACCCACAACAGCATTGGATGTTATGGTACAGGCTCAAATTCTTAATTTAATAGAAAAGCTACGTAAAGAATTTAAAATGGGATTTATTTTAATAACCCATGATTTATCCATACTGGCGGAAACCTGCGATAAAATAGCCATAATGTATGCAGGTAAAATAGTTGAAATGGCCGAGGCAGAGGAGCTCTTTAGTAATCCTGTGCACCCTTATACGAAGAAATTAATAAGTTGTTTTCCGGATATGAAGGGAGAAAGAAAAATTAAGGAAGGGATTCCTGGGACTCCACCTAATATGATAGATTTACCCGGGGGCTGCCATTTTGCCCCAAGATGTGAACACGCAACAGACAGATGTAAACAAGAAACACCATGTATAATCGAAGTAAAGAAAAAACACTATGTATCATGCCATAATTGGGAGGTAATCAATAATGAACAATAATATTATTGAAGTGAAAAACCTTAAAGTTTATTTTAAGCTTAAAAATGTTTTTAGCAAAGGCGGTAAAAAAGTAGTAAAGGCGGTGGATGGTGTTAGTTTTGAAATAAAAAGGGGAGAGATATTATCATTAGTCGGGGAATCCGGAAGCGGAAAGACAACTACGGGTAAAGCATTGCTTCAGCTTGTGGAAAGCGAATACGATATCTTAAAATTTCAAGATGAAGAAATAGTATTGGATAAAAAGGGATTAAAAGAATTCAGACAAAAAGCCCAGATGATTTATCAGGATCCATATCAATCGTTAAATCCAAGGCAGCAGATATTAGATATAGTATTAGAGCCTTTAAAGGTTAATAAACTAGTTGATAATGAAGCTGAGGGGCTTAAGCTTGCAAAGGAAGCTTTGGAGCAGGCGGGGCTAAAGCCCGGGGAAGACTATTTCTATAGATATCCCTATGAACTTTCCGGTGGTCAGAGACAAAGGGTTGTAATAGCAAGTTCCATGATAATGAAACCTAAATTTGTAGTGGCAGATGAGCCTGTCTCAATGCTGGATGCATCCATTAGAACCGGCATACTTAAACTGATGCTGGAGCTAAAAGATAAAAATGATTTGGCATATTTGTTTATTACCCATGATCTATCTTTGGCTTGGCTGATTTCGGATAGAATAGCTATTATGTATTTGGGGAAAATAATGGAAATAGGAGAAGCAGATACAATTGTTAATTGCGGAGCGCATCCCTATACAAAAGCATTAATGAATGTTATGCCAAAGCCGGGTATAAAAAGAAAAGGGCTTAGAGATGTTTTGGAAGGAGAGGTCCCAAATCCCACTGAGATATATAGGGGTTGTAAATTCTGCAACAGATGTTCTATGGCGAAGAAAATTTGCTTTGAAGTGGAACCTGAAATGAAAAAAATAGGAAATGATCATTTTGCTGCGTGCCATATGATAGAGGACTCAGCTGAAAGGAAAATTCATGAATGCATATAATATTGCTGAAAAAATAAATGTGGGAAAGATAGCCGGTGACATGGTGAAAATCCCCAGTTATTCATATATGGAAAACCAAGAAGAAGAAATAGCCGATTATATTTATAATTTCTTTTTAAATAATGATATTGAAGTAAAAAAAGTATATATAGATGAAGGCAGACCGAATGTGATAGCAAAGATACCGGGTAAGGGAGGAAAATCTCTTATGCTTTGTGGTCATATGGACACAGTGCCTCCATATGATATGAAGAATCCCTTTTCCGGAGAAATCAAAGATGGTATACTTTATGGTAGAGGTTCATGTGACATGAAAGGACCTTTAGCTTCTATGATGGTGGCAATGGCAGCAATTAAAAAAGCTCATATAACCTTGGACGGAGATTTGTATTTCAGCGCATTAATAGATGAAGAGGAGAGGGGAAGCGGTGTAGAAGCTCTTATCATTGATTGGCCTGATATCGATGCTGTTATTGTGGGAGAGCCTACTCGGCTGAACATTTGCCTTGGACATAAAGGTTTAGAATGGATAAAGGTGGAGATTTCCGGTAAAAAAGTACATAGCGGAAACATGAAAAATGGTGTAAACGCCATTAATATGGCGGCAAAGCTTATAAACTACCTGGAAGATGTTTATTCCTTGGAATTGTCTTCAAGAAAACATAAAATACTTGGGGAGGCAACTATTAATATCGGCACTATAAACGGTGGAGACCAACCTAGTACGGTACCCGACAAATGTATTATTACATTGGACAGGCGTTTTATTATTGGAGAGACAAAGGAACAAGTATATGGGGAGCTTAAGGGTATAACCGGATATTTATCCAATAAATATGCCGGCTTCAGTTCTAAAATATCAAATTTATTTGAGGATGAAAATTTTCCTTCACATTTACCGTTTTGTACTGATGAGGGAAGTGATATAGTAGTATCCATAAAGAACTCCATGGAGCATAATGGGATTTTTGATAAAGAAGTAATGGCCTTTGCTGCTTGGAGCGATGCGGGCATGATAAGTGCAAAAACCAATAGCAGCTGTGTTGTTTTGGGGCCCGGAGATTTGACACTGGCCCATTCTGCCGATGAATTAATTGGGATAGATGAGCTTGAAGAGGCTGTAAAGCTATATATAGGAATAATATTAGATTATTGTATTAAGGAGGAATAAGTGGGTATTAACAGTAATATAAATGAATATATAGACAAAAGTAAAGATGAAATATTAGAGGATATTTCTAAACTTGTGAGAATTAAAAGTTTTACTGATAATATCAAAGAGGTAAGGGACGCGCTTAACTGTGCTTTGGAATTGGCCGAGGGTATGGGTTTTAAAACAATGAAAACCACGACTAATGATGTGGGTATTGTGGAAATGGGGCAGGGAGATGAATGCGTCGGAATTCTTGTGCATGTTGATGTGGTAGGCCTTGGTGATATTGACAAATGGGAGACGGATCCCTTTGAATGTGTTATTAAGAATGGATATGTATGGGGAAGAGGAACCATTGATGATAAGGGTCCTGTAATTATGTCTTTGTATGCCATGAAAGCAATCAAGGAAATGGGTATAGAACTAAATAAAAGGATTTGGCTTATAATAGGAACCAGTGAAGAAGGCGTTTGGACCGATATGGAAAACTTCAAGAAGGAATTTGATGTGCCAAACTATGGGTTTTCGCCGGATGGTGAATTTCCCATTTACAATATAGAAAAGGGTTACGCTGACATGGAATTGTTTTTTTCGGAGCCAAAGAGACAGCTTTTGGAGAAGCTTGAATCCGGGGACAGTCCAAATACAATACCATCAAAGGCTGTAATAAAATTAAAGGACTCAAAGGAAGAAAAGTATAACGGGGTTTCGGTTCATAGTTCTACCCCTGACAAAGGAATCAATGCTATTGAAAAGCTTTGCTTGGAAAGCAATCTTGAAAATGATTTCAATTTTGTAAGATTTATCATGGATTTTTTCAAGGAGGAGCATCAGGGCTTAGCCATGGGGCTAGATGACGGGACAGAATATTACAAGGGTCAATATGTGGGTAAAACTTCAGTTGCACCGACTATTTTAAGGCTGACAGAAACGGGTGTATATTTAAACTTAAATATTAGGCAAAGATACGGTTTATCCGTTAAAGATATTATTGAAGCATTTAACCGATTGGGCGGAGAGTATTCCTTTGCATCAGTATTAAAGGAATGTTTAGAACCCATGATGGTAAGCAAAAATGAAGAGCATCTTCAGATTATGAAAAAAGTATCAGAGGATTTTAATTGCGACGGGAGTTTTAAGGTTGCCGATGGGGCTTCTTACGCCAAAGCAATTAGTAATTGTGTATCATGGGGACCGGTTTTTGAAAATGATGAAAGTGGCGCCCATGAAGAAAACGAACGTTTGTCCATAGACAGTATGATGAAGGCAACTAAAATGTATGCTACTTATCTCATAAGAACAGCCAGCAATATAGATAAACAAATAAAGCTAAAGGAAATGACCAGCCTGGAAAAAGGATTATCACTGCTGGAATTATTTACGGAGCCTCCGCTAAGATACACAATGCCACAGCTTGTGGAAAAAACAGCCATGAACAGGACAACCTTATACAGAAATCTAAGCACCTTGGAAAGTGCCGGATTGTTGGTAAAGGACGAAAAAACAAAGATGTATTCTTTGGGACCCACCACATACAGATTGGGAAACATATATCTTAGTAACTCCAATTATCAAGAAAAAGTATATTCAATACTTATGAATATTGCAGTGGAAACAAAAGAATCGGTGGGACTGGCCAGAAGAGATGGATATAAAGTTGTATCAATTTATGCTGTAGAAGCCCATCAATCCATGAAAATGAATGATAGACCCGGGACCTTCTATCCCATGAACAAAGGTACTTACGGAAAAGGCCTGATGGCTTTTCATGATAATCCCATTACAGCAGAAGTATTAGATGAATACACATTTGAAAAAACCGCCCCTAATACCCTTACAAAGACGGAGGATATTCTGGAGGAATATCGAAAAATAAGAAAGCAGGGGTATGTACTAAGCATTGAAGAAACCCACGAGTATATAGTAGGAGTCGGGGTGCCCATAAGAGGTCTTGACAAAAGGTACAATAATATTGTGGCTGTATCTTTCTTTAAACAGAAGGACTATTTGGAAAAGATAGAGTTTATTAAAGATGTACTCTTTAAGTACAAAGATGAATTGGAAAAAATAATTAAATAATTAATATAATTGACATAATCATTAGCTAGTGTTAATATAAAAAAAGTGATTATTTATTTGCGGATATGGCGGAATTGGTAGACGCGCACGGTTCAGGTCCGTGTGATTAATAATCATGGGGGTTCGAATCCCTTTATCCGCACCAAAGCACCCAAGGGTGCTTTTTTGTTTAGGTATTTAGAATAGTGGTAAATATATTAATAATACCTAGGAGACTAACTATATGAAGTCAAGTACTTTTTAAAGAAAAAAATTAGTTGTTTTAA
>CAYNTJ010000018.1:0-4331 GCA_964400515.1 uncultured Oscillospiraceae bacterium
TCCGAGCGCAACTATGCTTCGGCAGGTGTTACACTGAGCTAGCCGAAGTGCTCAGTAACCGTCCCACTCGGATTATTTCGTTCTGCAGTGGTACAGCTCTTAGTCGAACGAGGAATCTGAAATTGTAAATAGGCAGGGGCTGTCAATAACCCTGCCCTTTAGGGCAGGGGAAAAATCTTTAGTAAAATGGGCTTTAGCCCTTAAATTTAACCCCTCGGTAAAGTTTTTACTATTCCTCTTCTGGCTCAGGTTTACCTGCCAAAGGTGGGTTGCACCAGAGCTGGTCTATCATTAGCAAGTGTTGCTAACCGGAGGCTGGTGCATACCAATCCTGACAGGTTTCTAAAACCTGTCAGGATTTTTCTCTCATCAACCCGCTGCAAATCCTCAGCAGTAATCCTTTACCACCAGGCATTGCTTTTTTTGCTAAGCAATGATTTATTCGCCGCTACCGCGCGCGTCCCCACGCGTGGTAACCAAGCAAAGAAGATGGTTATATTTTCGATGTTGACATAAGTGCTATTTTGGCTAGGTAATGTTTTTGCTATCGCAAAAGCCACACGAGGGGACTCGTGCGGCAGCGGGGGTCAGGATTTTTCTAGGCAATGATATACTCTATGAACTTGTGTGTGTTATATAACACTTAAATACGGGGGGGGTAATGTCGATATAAAGTGCTAAATTTGTTTACAGAAACACATTGCTAATCACATAATAATATATAAAACAATCAAAAGCATTTATTTAATCCATTATCCATATGCCATTGCAAGGCAATAGGCCATATGGCGGGGTTGATACCGCCCCGAAATTATAAGGTAAACTACTTGGTGCAGGGGATTACCTTAGCCCTTAAAACAATTAAGGAGGGAGGCCAGCAGCAGCCCAAAAGCTGGCAAAAAAAATGCCCCACCCCCATAGAACAACTACTAAATCACTCTGGGAGGTGAGGCCAACTCAACTAATTAAAGTCGAATTAAAACTTATTACGATGATTAAAATTAAAAGTTTTGCAAGTGTAGCAATAATTGCGTTAGCAACAACGGTTTTAACAGTATTTAATAGCGGATGTAACAAGGATAAGGAATTAGTACCCGATGTCGAAACGGCTAAAACAGAGATGTTGGTTTTTAAGGATTATGAGGAGTATGCGCAAGCAGTAAGTAAAACCAATAGCATGACTGAGTGTGAACTGGTAGAGTATGAGCAGTCTATGGGTTACAAGTCATTTGGGAGGGTATGCGATGAGTTTTATTACTCTATTAATATCAACAAAATTAAGAGTATAGAGGACATTCATCAAATGGTTGAGGTAAATTGTAAATATTTAACTTTCCATACCGATTATACAGGTGAAACCTACTGTTTACCTCAAGAGTTTGATAACGAGGCACGATTTGTGATAAATGAGGAAAAAATGTATGTTATTGGTAACTACGCCTATAAAAAACTTGATAGAGTCTTGGTTTCATCGGAAATTCAGAATATCGCACAACTAAAGCAGATAGAAAATGTTGGCGAGGTGCAGAATAACCCTTTGTTTAAAATTCAAGAAATTGATAAAGAAAAACCAAACACTTCTAAAAAAGAGCAGTATGAAGATCATGATGACGAATGGGTGGGAAATAAAAAATATCGAATAAAACTTTTTATCCAAACAGAAATATTTCATTATACACTACCTGGTAAAGTAGAAACACATAGAGAAACTGAGTATAGAATTACTAACTATCTTCGACGATTGGGAGTATGGTTTCAAACAAAATTGTACACAGATTATGAGATTCATCTAATAAGCATTGACGACAGATCAAATGAAGAAAGAGTTGTAACTACTGATGGATTAAACAAGAATGTTTACGGTGCTGTTCATAGGGGTGATGACAAGTACAAGCAGTCGGATGCACTGACATGGGATTACAAACCCTATTTCTCATATTATTATGCCCATGCTAAAAACAGTATGGGTTGTGAGAAAACATTTCAACAATAAAAATATACGAGAATCGTTAAAATGAGCAAGGTCACTCTTTTGTATTCTTGCTCTTTTAACTTTTTCAATTTGTTAATTGGGGGATAAACATATTCCTCGAAATTGATTGATGTGGTAAGTAAAGATTACAACTAAACAAATAAACCTTATGAAAAGAGCATTAATGGTGTTCGCTATTGTAGTTTGTAGCTTTTTGTACACGGCTAATTCTATTGCTAGTAATCCCGAAAGTAATAGGCGGGTTTCGATAACCTTAGGTGTTTATGAGGTTACAGCCGAAAAAAGGGGGAGTCAAACTTTAGCAGATGGAAATGTTGCAGAAACATCCCTACCCGAAACAGCACCAGTTATTAAGGTAAACTTTGATGTTTTAAGTAATTTGCAGGTTGGTACCTATTTAGCATACTCTACCATGCCTCACAAGGCCATACCCACAGGTGGTGTCTATTTAACCAGCAACACCCTATTTTATGGTTTAGCAATTCGGTACGACCTGCTGCCACTGATTACAGGTAAAGATAATCTCCGTTTTAAATTTTCCACCCATGCTAAAGTAGGAGTGGTATCGGCAAAATGGACCGAAGGGGATGGTGAGAATTGGGAGGAATCGTGGAATGGCCCTTTCCCTGAGTATGGTGTTGGGCTAAGCGCAAGTTATTTCTTTACCCAATGGCTGGGTATAAATATAGGCTGCTCGGCGGGGCATTTTTACAACGATAGCAGTTCGAGATTATCAGCTGGTATTGTGATTAAGATATAGCTATAAACAGGGGAGAACTGGCTAGTAATTAATTTTGTATATTTTATAGAACCCAATAATATATTGATTTTCCATCAAACAGTTTCATCTTTCTACAAAACTGATTTTGCCACAGTTTTGCTACTGAATACTGTGAGTTGTGAACTTCAAAAAAACAAACAAATGAAAAGACTTTTGCTTTTAGCCTCGTTGCTAATATCAATTAACACCTTTGCTCAGGTTAATACCGTGCCAAAAAGGATTAACGCTAAGTTGGGTTTTTCCCTTAGTAACCCAGAGGACACACACAATAACCTCCCAAACTTTAGGGTTGAGGTTAACTATAAAATAGTTCCTTTTATTGAGGTTGGTGTTTACGCAGGGTTTGGTTTCTATCAAGATATAAAAAGAGAAAATATTGGGACAACCACAGGTATGACAATATCAGGTTACGCAGCTGCTAACTATGGGCTGAATGCTAATTTTCATTTTCTGCCACTAATTGTTAAGGAGAAAAAAGTACGGTTTGACCTTTATGTTTCGGGGAAACTTGGGGGTATTAATCCTGAAAGAAAGAACTTTTCACCCCTGCCTCATAAGTACTTCTCCGATTACGGTGTTTACGCAGGAGCGGCATATTACTTTACTCGTCATTTTGGTGTTTATGGGGAGTTTGGATATGGTAGCTATACAAATCTCAGGTACGGTTTATCATTTAAGTTTTAAAATATAACGTATGCTTATAAGTTTTGATAACAAGGGAATACGAGGTGTTGTAGGGTTTTCTTTGGTTTGTGTGTTTCTTTTCAGTAGTTGCTACAAAAAGCTCGACTGGAACCCACCCGAATTTGAGCAAAAGCCCGTTGTTAATGGCGTTATTAAGAGCGGAAGCCCCGTTACAATTCAGGTTTCAAAGGCAGTGAGTTTTACTGCCAAGCCAACCCCTGATGTAGATAACGCTGAGGTTACTCTATACGTCAACAATGAATTAGCCGAAACGCTTGAGTACATTGGCGATGGGCTTTACCAATCGCAGCTCGTTGCACAGGAGGATAGGGAGTACCGCTGTGAGGTTACTATACCCGGCTACCCAACAGCCACATGCTCTACGGTTATTCCCAAGCATCAGAACATAGTAGAATTTGAACATATTAATATGGCAGGGGTCGATGAGGAGGGGTTAACCTATCCTGCCGTTAAGGTAACTTTCGATAATTTACCCGATACAACCGTATACTACGAGGTGGCTATTAGGCTTTTTGAGCACGAGGATTATACAAGTGCAGCTCATCCTTTCAATTTTGTTGACCCTGTTCTGCTCAACGAGGGCTTGCCCATGGCCGTGTTTAGCAACGAGCTAATTGAGGGTAGCACCTACACCATGACCATTAATTACTCAACGGGCAGCGCCTCAAACCATAATAATGCTGGTTGGGTAACCAATCTTTTCCCAGTACAGGTTGAGTTGCGTACCATTTGCCACAGCTACTACAAATTTATAAAGCAGCAGTACCTGTACGAGGTGGCAACCAGCGAGCCACTACTATCGGTTGGAGTAACGGGTAGTTATAATCTCTATAGCAACGTGCAGAATGGCTA
>CAYNTJ010000019.1:0-2584 GCA_964400515.1 uncultured Oscillospiraceae bacterium
CCTTTGACATCTCTTTCTAGGGTGGCACTTAGCTGCGCTATTTCAAGTGCATTTTAGTTTTTTAGAAGCGTGCGTTGATATGCTATAAATAGCTCCGATCGGAGATTAGAGAGGTTGGGGGTATAGGGAACAGTAATACTAAGAGCCGCCAATAATTTTTTAAGTTTAATACTGCTCTCTGTAGAGAATGATGCTACAGCAGGAATATCCTGTTCGAGGACTACGGTGATGGTGTCCTTCAATCGCTTATAGAAATGATTTGGGGCCTCATGGTAATATGGATAGTAGCCAAACCTAAGGTAGTTTTGGAAAAGTGGCAAAATCTTTACTTGGGCAACAATATCTTTTGCTATGCCTTCGTGGCTATTCAGAATGGAGGCTAACGAAAAAACTTCAAAGGTCTGATCATGGTACCAGTTAACAAACTCACGAAACGAAAGCCCTGGCAGGTTATAGCTGCATTTACGACGGCTAAGGTCACCACTCCCCTTGAATAGTTGCAACAACGACGACCCAGAGTAAACGATCTGGAGCTCGGGGTATCGATCGTATATAACCTTGAGCTCAGCACTCCAGTCGTAATCCCTTTGCTTTGGTGGGTACTTGTGTACCTCATCAAGAAACAGGAAGCTTCCCCCGTACTTAACAAACATTTCGGCGGTATCAACAATGCTGTTGCTGTAAAAGTAAGGATCATCAAGCGAAGCATACAGCACTTCCCGCGAATTGCCAGAAAGAACCTCCTTGGCTCTCTGCAGCAAAAGGGTAGTTTTTCCTACTCCTCTGGCACCATTTACCTCTATCAGCCTATTACTCCAATCTATTTGCGTGTACAGGCTCCTGTACTTCTTGCTTTCTTGTTTATAAATAAACTGTTGGCTTTGTTCATATAGGTTTTCCATAGCATTTTAGGATTGCATTACACAAATTTAGCCATTTGTTTTGTAATGCATTACATTTCGCATAATTTTTTTATCTGCTTAGGAAATTTATGGGTGGAGGTGTGCGTTTTGCCCTTCGCCTTATCGCCTCATCGGTTAGTTTTTTCGTATGTGCGATGATCTCGCTTTTCGCTCTAACCCCTCTCGTTTCCTCTCGCATAATCGCCCTATCGGTTAGGTAGAAAAACTGGTCGAAATCCATATCGAAGTAGGGCTCGCTGATAATGCCCAGGGTTTGGTAATTTTATTTCTGACGAAAAAACCTAATGAGGAACGAACTGGAACTAGTTTACCAATCAATATTCAATAAACCTAGCCAATTTAGAATATTTATTCCCTTTACTTTTAAATTACTTTGGCCTTGGTGTAGTATGTATTTATCATCGTGGGTAATAATACCCGCATAGTATAACAGGTATTTCATGTGTTCATCCTTTATGGTATGGCCCGATTTAATCTCAACAAACGATGTTTTGCTCCCTTTTACCAGTAGGTCGATCTCATGCCCTGTTTTATCCCTCAAAAAGTAATTCATCATAGCCCCCTTGGATAATGCAGCAAGTTTCATCATTTCCGCTACAAGGAGGTTTTCGAACAGTGCACCATACATTGCATGATGTTTCAACTGATCGGTAGTTTTGATTTGCAACAATGCGGAAACAAGACCAACATCATAGAAGTATAGCTTTGGGCTTTTAACAAGTTGCTTTGAAATATTAACATAGTAGGGTGGCAAAAGAAATACGATGAAAGAACTTTCGAGCAGCGATAACCATGCTTTAGCTGTATTTACCGCAATTCCACAATCGAGAGCGAGCTGTGAGTAGTTAAGTATTTGGCCGCACCTTGCCGCGCAAAGTTTAATAAATCGGTAGAATGCCGTTTTATCGGTAATGCTTTTAACATCTATTATGTCTCGCTCAATAAATGTTTGAATATAGTTTGGATAGAAAAGCTCTGGGGGTATATTTTTTGATAATACTCTGGGATATAAGCCCTGTAGTATTCTTGTATTGGCATCGAGTGAAAATTCCTTACCGATTTCAGCCACCGAAAAAGGTAGGACATTCACTATTCCAGCTCTTCCGGCAAGGGTTTGAGTTACATTTTTAAGTAATAGAAAGTTTTGTGATCCTGATATAATAAATTTTCCATTATAGTTGGGTTCATCGATTATTCCCTGCAAATACGAAAAAATTTCAGGTGCTTTCTGAGCTTCATCAATTATTGCGCCTTGCTTTACCGACTCTAAAAAGCCCTTTGGATCGTTGTTAAATAACAGCTTATGGTCAGGATCCTCAAAGGTGAAGTAATGATAATCGGGAAACATCTTGCGAACCAGCGTAGTTTTACCCGACTGGCGAGGGCCAGTTACACAAACCACCGGGAAATACTCTAGGTACTCCTCAATCAATGCCGCTATATCCCTTTTAATAAACATAAACCAAAATTTGAGTGGATAAATATGCAACAGCAATGCAAATATAGACAATAATGCTTTAAGAACAAAGGCTCTATTCTAGTTATAGGATGATTATCACTAGGGTCCGACTAAGTATTTTGTAAAATGATAATTATGTGATAGATTTAGCTTCGCTGCTACTTCGTGGTCTCGCTTCGCTCGAAATGACAGGCTGTTACGC